>DATMLM010000048.1:0-38521 GCA_035570055.1 Gemmatimonadaceae bacterium | reverse complement strand
TCCTTACGATCGCGCCGCGGGATATTCACCGAACCAAAGTGTTACTAACGCTATTTCAGGGCCACCAAGTATATAGGGACTCGCAATGGCACTGACGCGACTGCTGGCCGTGATCGCGCTGTGCGCGTTCGCGAGCGAAGCGAGCGACGCGCAGACGAAAGAAGCATCCCTGCTCGACGCCGTGCGACACGACCTCGAGCCGCCGCTCACAATGGAGCACTTGCAGGCCGCCGAGCGAGCCCGAGCAAGACTCGACTCACTGCCGGGGGCCAGCGTAGCCGCACGCGTCGAAGCCCACGCCTTGCTCGGCCAACTCTTCCGCGACGTCGACTACGACGACGGCATCGCATTCCACGCGAACGCCGTGATCGAGCTCGCAACGCACCTCGACTCGGCCGACCGCGTACGCCTCTCGCACCCGTTGATCTACGCATATCGCAACCTCGCCGAGGTCGTCGCCGGCCACGGCAACACACCGACAGCACTCGAGCTCCTGATCCACGCCCCGGCGGGACTCCCCGGCGTTCCAGGCGTCACCGATGGCCTAGCCGACGAAATCGCGCGGTACCAGATGGTCGGCCAACCCCCACCTCGGATCACCGCGCCGCACTGGTTCAACGAGCCCGCGGGCACCACGACCGTCGACCCATCGAGCGGCGGTCCGGTGACGGTTGTCGAGCTCACGGCCTGGTGGTGCGCGGCCTGCACGCGCTCCTACCCCGCGCTGGTCGACCTCCAGAAGAAATACGGCTCCGAGCTGCGCGTCGTGCTGGCGACGAGCCTCATGGGCCGGTTCCGCGCTGACTCCGACCTCACTCCTTCCGTCGAGCTCACCAAGCTCCACGACTATTTCACGGTCGAGCACAAGCTCACGTGCCCGATCGCCGTCACCGACAATCCGGGTGAGGATCTCGACCCGGTCGCGAAAGCGTATCACGTCTACGCGATTCCCGAGACGCTCGTCATCGACCGACAAGGCCGCGTCACTCGCATCCTCCTCGGCTGGGACGAAGGCAATCCACAGCGCGTGGACGAAGCGATACGCCTTGCGCTCGGGACTACGCCCTAACGGTCGGGTATTGCTCCTCCAATAGATCATCGATGGCCGCGGCGACGCGATCGACGGGAATTGCGTGCACGAGCGAATCGGAGTGAAGGGCGCGCGACGGCACGTGATAGGGCGCCCACATCCGCGTGTCGACACGATAGAGTCCGACGATCGGTCGGCCGAAGGCCGCCGCGACGTGCACGATCCCGGTGTCCGGCGTCAGCACGAGATCCGCGGTCGCCACTCGCGCGATGACCTCGCGGAGCGACTGCGTCGCTGAATGCGCGCCCGCTGCGCGCGCAACACGCACAATGCGATCGGCCTGGCTCGCGATACCACTGACGAGAACAACGACATCGCTGCGACGAGAGACCAACTGGCGCAGTACTTCTACGAACCGGTCATCCGGCCAGTCGTTCCTCGGATCGGTGACCGAGATGTTGACGAACACGCGAAGCCCGCGCCCCCGTCCAAGCGATGACCAGTACGCCTCGGCCGCACTCCGCTCGGCCGGCGTGATGACGAGCTCCGACCGCCAATCGGTCCCATCGAGCGCGAGCCCAAACGGCTGCGCCAGAACGGCCGACTGCTCGGCATGATGCCGCGACCGGTCCGGTGCGACGGGGATGTTGTAGAGAAAGGCATTGCTCGCGCTCGAAAGCCCGACGCGGTACGGCGACCGAGCCGCGACCATGAACATGAGCGACGATGTCGGGCTCGAATGCCGAATGGACATTCCGTCCACAACCACGTCATACCGCTCCCGCCTCACACGCGAAAGCAGCGCCAGCGACGGATACCGGTTGGTCGCCGAGCAATCAAACGGAATGACGCGCCGCACATATGGCAGGCCGTCGAGCACGGGCACAACCCACGTCCGGGCCAACACATCGATCTCCATGCGCGGGTGCGCTGATGCGATTTGACGCAGCATGCCCGTGCTCAGAACGAGATCGCCTATGACGTCATAGCGGAGCACCAACACGCGATATGGCCGCGCGTCCCAATCCGGCACGCGCGCCGGCGCCGCGGGCCCCGGCAACAAGTGGGCAACACCACGGTGCAGCTTGTCCCGTATCCACCGTTCGACGCCGCGCATAGCACCATTAAAGTAGGAGGTATCATCGCACCTCGCGGAACAGTCGTTTTATTGTACACTGTCGGTATGCGACATCGCCCCTTCTTCGAGCGCCTCGCCGCCGTAGACCCCGAGACGCCGTGGGAGTGGGAAGCCCTCTCGGCCGGACTCGTCACCCTGCGCCTGGTCGACCGCCGGCTCGACCGCCCGGTCGCCGAGCCGACCGCCATCGAGGTTGCCGCCGTACGCTCGTCCGTCCGGCGCCTGCCGGACAGCCCGACCCGTCGCGCCCTGCAGGCGATCCTCGACACGATCCCGAAGGACCAGCCGGTGGCCGAGAAGCTCGCCGCCTACGGCGCGGTGCTCGAGGACGACGGCGAATTCTACGTCGCCAGCGATGTCTACTCGCTGGCCATCGAGGCCGCGCGGACCGAGGGCACGTTGGCGATCCTCCCCTACTGCCTCGATCGCATCGGCTACGTGGCCCGCCAGCGCGGGTACGTCGACGACGCGCTGCGCGCGTACGAGATCGGTCGGGTCATCGCGGCCGAGATCGGCGACATCAACGGGGCGCTCAAGATCGACGTCGCGGCGGCGAACGCGTTCATCTGGAAGCGCGAGTTCGTGCTGGCGCGCGACGTGTTGGAACAGACCATCAAAACGGCGCGCCGAAAATCGCTCCCCGAGCCCCTCGCGCTCGCCCTGCACGATCTCGCCACGCTCTCGGCGCGCGAGGGCAACTACGACGGGGCGCTCGTGCTCTTCGGCGAGGCGCTCGCGACGCAATCCGATCCCGCGCGGCTCATGCGCCTCTTGGGCGACCTCGGCGTCTGCGCGATGCACGTGGGGTTGTACGAGACCGCGTACGATGCGTTCCGGTTCGTGTTCGAGAACGGGGTCGCGTTCGATGCCAAGTGGACCGGGGCCATCAACCTCATGGAGCTGCACGGACTGCGCGGTCAGTGGGAAGATTTTGATCGCTGGGTGATGATCCTCGAGGCCACCACGCTGCCGCCGGTGCTCACGGCGTCGTTTCATCTGCACGCGGCCGAGTGTGAGCAGCGCCGCGGCAATCATTCGCGGGCCGGCGCGCTCCTGCTCATCGCGGGAGAGATCGCCGATCGGCACGACCTGGCCGAGATCCGCGAGATGGCCCGGCGCGCGGAAGGCGGGCGTCCGGTGCACGACGCACCGGCGCCCGCGCGCACGACGGTGCCGGACGACGTCGCCGCCGTCGCGCTGCAGGTGCGAGCTATGACGGCGTCACGCTAGCACGTCTCGCCGGAGCCGGTCCACGTCCCGTTGACACAATCGTGCGCCGCCGCCGGGGCGGTCGCACTGGTGCACGCCGCCATCGCGGCGACCGCGAGCAGCGTAGCCAGAAGCGTCTTGCGCATGTAGCTCTCCGCATGTGGGAGAGCGGAGGTTAGCCAGCCGGTATACAGCCGGTATGCGCGCAGCGCCCCAGCGCGTGCCCGACGGTGCACTCAACGTTGATAGTACTCAACGTCGCGAGCAGTCGAGCCTAACAGTGATCAGCGATCTCGACGCGGCCGATGGCACCGCCGACGACGGCTAGGCGCACGCACTCGCCAGACTTCAGCGGCGAGCCCGTCGCCTGGGTCTCGTGAAACCCAGGGCCATTGGACCGCATGATGAACGTGTAGTGCGCGGCGTCAGCCGACTGCACCGTAAAATGCTCCGGCGTTTTGTGCGCCGGATCAGCGAGGGTGTAGTCGCTGATCACACCCTCTACGGTCTGATACGACCCTTTATCGAGCACCTCGCGCAGCTGCCCGCGTGATGCCGGCTCGTACGTCGCCGCGATGACACCGCCGGCGGCCACGATGAGGATTATCGTGCGCTGGATCCAATGCCGCACGGCGCCCTTTGCGCGCAGGCTCCTCCGCCACCAGATGAGCGCTATCGCGCAGAAGAGAAAGGCAAGTCCGAGCCGCCAGGGCGAGTACGATGTCGCGCTGACATCGTAGACGGTGTGATATGACAGTTGCATTGCACCCGAAATCTACCCCGTGTCCCGGATGCGAGCCAACGCCCGCGCGCGCTCGAGATTCAACTCCGTGCCGCGCTCTTGCATCTCGACCATCGCTCGGATATCCGCGGGTAGCGGCTTTTCCAGCGCTTCGCGATAGTGCTGGATCGCGACCTCCTCACCGCGCACGACCTCGTTGATGATCGCCCGGTCGTCCCGCATCGTGGCGGCCGACTTGATGTTGATCCACGCCCGGTGCATCGACGCCGCCGGATGCCCGTGCTCGATCGGATCCCCGCCGAGCCGCTGGACGGCCGCGTCGAGATCTCCGAGGCCTTTCTCGATGAGATGCACGCGCGACAAAAACACCTCTTTGGCGATCGGACTGCTCACGCCATCGGCGGCGGTCCTGAAGCCGTTGATCCCGTCCCGGCACGTCTCGATGAGATCGTTCAGCGTGCCGATGAGCTCCTCAAAGGTTGCGTCTGCCATACGAGTGTCCCTCTGCAAGCCGAAGACCACTCTCGCGCGTAACGCTCAAGGCCGTTATCGTGGGGGCCATGCTCGCACTCCTCACCGTCGCGCTCCTGCAGGTGGCCGACTCCGCTCACGTGGGCCTCCCAGCGAGCCCCGTCGCCTCGATCGCGGTCACACCTGCGAACCCGACCGTCACCGTCGGCGACTCGCTTCGCCTCAAAGCCACGCCACTCGATGCCGACGGCCATCCGGTCCCGAACGCATCCGTGCGCTGGTTCGGCGGCACGCGCTTCGAAGGCAAGATCGACTCGACCGGCATGCTCCGCGCCGGCGCGCCCGCGCGCTTTGTCGTCGAGATGATCGCCATCGTCCCCGGGGCTCGTCCCGGCAAGCCGACCGAGGTCGTGGCCGAGTTCACGCCACAGGCGGCCGCGCGTATCGAGGTGACTCCCGTGGTACACCGGCTGATGGTCGGGCAACGCCTGGCCCTTCACGCCGCGGCGTACACCGCGCTCAACGACCGTCGGCCCGGCGATGTCACCTGGACGTCGAGCGACCCGCACATCGTTCGCGTGACGTCTGACGGCCGCATTCAGGCCATCGCCGCCGGGAGCGCAACGGTCACGGCCAGGAGCGGCACGGCTCACACGATCCTCGATCTCACGGTGCGCCCCAACACCGTACGCTCGGTTGAGATCACGGGCGTGACCGGCCCAATTCGCACTGGCGATGTCGTGCACTTTCATGCCGTCGCGAAGGATGCGACGGGTCATGAAATAGAAGGCGTCACCCCCGAGTGGACGGTGGCGCCGGGCCAAGGCGTGATCGACCCGGATGGCAGCTTCGTCCCGTATGAGGCGGGCAATTATGTCGTGAGTGCCGCCGTGGGAGGCGCGAGCGGTGAGACCGGCGTGGTCGTCCAGCATCGCAATATCCGGCGCGCGACGACACTCGTCGGCCGCCAGCCGATCGCGAAGTTCGCCGTATCCGAGTTCTGGCCCCACCCGAACGGCAAGAACGCCTACCTCGCCACGATCGCCGATCGTCTCTACGCGCTCGACATCAGCGACCCGTCGCACCCGCGGATCACCGACTCGGTGATCGTCGACGCCCGGGTCGTGAACGATGTCATGACGACGCCCGACGGCATGTATGGCGTGATGACCCGCGAAGGCGCATCGAGCCGCCGCAACGGGATCGTGATCCTCTCCTTCGCCGACCCGGCCCACCCGAAGCAGATCGCGGAGTACACCGAGACGGTCACCGGCGGTGTGCACTCGACCTACATCTATCAGCAGCAGAAGTTCGGCACGTTCGTCTTTCTGACGGACGACGCGACCGGCTCGATGCGCGTGATCGACTTGAACGACCCCATGCACCCCAAAGAGGTCGCGCGCTGGGAGACGAAGCGCGGCGCCGGCCGCATTCTGCACGACATCGACATCGTCGACGGCCTTGCGTATCTGTCCTACTGGAACGATGGCCTCGTGATTCTCGATGTCGGCAACGGGATGAAGGGCGGATCGCCGACCAACCCGCAGTTCGTGAGCCAGTACACCTACGATCTGAACGATCTGTACCGGAGCGTCGAGGCCGAGGGCGGCCCCGGGTACATCCGCGGCACGCACACGGCGTGGCGCCAGCGGAATGGCCATTACGTCTTCCTCGGCGACGAGGTCTTCTCGTTCAAGCCGATCGGCATCGGCCTGCCCGGCTCGAGCCTTGGCAAGGCCAACGGCCGACTGCACGTGATCGACGTGAGCGACATCGAGCACCCGCGCGAGGTCGGATACTACGAGCCACCGGACGGGGGCGTGCACAACGTCTGGGTCGCCGGTGACACATTGTATCTGGGCGACTACCAGGGTGGGCTCCGCGTGCTCGACGTCTCGGGCGAGCTCAAAGGCGACCTCCTCGCCCAGGACCGCGAGATCGCGCACGTGTACACGGGCGACGCGCAAGGATTCGTGCCCAATGCCGCGATGACGTGGGGCGCGTTCTATCTCAACGGCAATGTGATCGCCAATGACATCTTCTCCGGCCTCTGGATCGTGAAGGTCGAGCCCAAGCCGCAGGCTCCCGCAATCCAATGAGGGCTGCCGCGGTACTGCTGGCGCTTGCGGTCAATAGCGCTCCGACGTCATCCAAGCCGTACACGATCTATGTAGCGAGCGAGTCGGGCGACATCGTCACGCGCATCGAAGTGGGACCCGAGGGCTGGCGGAAGCTCAAGGAGATCCCGGTTGGCCTGAGCCCGGCGGACGTGGCGGGGCCGCACAACGTCGCCGTATCGCCCGACGGCCACTACTGGTACGTCTCGATCGCCCACGGCCAGCCATTCGGCTCGATCTGGAAATTCACCACGGGCACCGACTCTCTCGTCGGCCGCGCGCCGGTCGGGATGTTCCCCACGACGGTCGGCCTGTCACCCGACGGCGACTGGGCATTTGTGCCCAACTCCGACTTCCACGGCGACCGCGGGCATCTCAATACGGTCTCCGTGATCTACACGCCCGACATGACATCGCTCACCGAGGTGCCGACCTGCGATATGCCGCACGGCTCGCGCGTGAGCCACGGCGGCCGCACGGCGTACATCGCGTGCATGATGTCCGATGAGCTGGTGGCGATCGACGCGTCGACGTTCGCGATCACGTCTCGCGTCAACGTCGGCAGCGGGCATCCCATGACCATGACCATGGCCATGGCCGATGCGCCGCCGGGCGCCGCGTCGAGCACCATGCCCGGGCAGAACCCCGATTGCCTGACGACGTATGTCAGCGTCGCCCCGACCGACTCGGTGGTCTACGTCGCCTGCAATCACGGCAATACGCTGCAAGTGCGCGATGCGCACTCGTTGGCGCTGGTGCGGTCGGTGCCGACCGGCGCCGGCGCGTACAACGTCGAGCCGTCGCCCGACGGCAAGATCGTCATCGTGACCAACAAGAAGGCGCAGAGCGTGAGCATATTCGACGCGCACAGCTTGGCCGAGCTGGCGAGAGTGCCGACCAGCAAGAAGGTCCCGCACGGAATCGCCTTCTCGCCGGATGGCCACTACGCGTTCATCTCATGCGAATCAGTCGGCTCCGACCCTGGCGCCGTCGACGCCATCGACTTGACCACTCGTACGCTCGTCGCGTCTTTCCCCGTCCCCCGGCAGCCCACCGGGATAGCCGTCTGGGCGGGGTCGTAGCGTCAGTCGAATGATGAGGACGTCCGCGAGGAGCGCCGCCAGCGCGAAGATGCTGCCCTCCGGCCCGACGCTGCCTCCGCTCAGCCATGAGGCGCCCGAAGGATGCGACACCAGCAAGTGTCGCGAGACCATCGAGCCGCTATCCGGCACGCCATAGAAGTACGACTGGGCCCAGTCCCAGCTCATGTGATTGCCGATCGCCCACCACAGGGATCCGCTGCGCCACAGGCTGTAGCAGAACACGAGCCCGGCCAGTCCGGCGATGACAACGCCGAAGATCGCCTCGCCGGTATTGCCAATGTGCATCGCCCCGAAGGCAACCGACAGCACGATGGCGGCCGGCCAGAAGCCGATACCGCGAGTCAGCACCTGCTGGAGATACCCACGGATCGCCATCTCCTCGGTGAGGCCGACGATGAGAAACGCGACAGCCCACTCGAGTGCGAACCGAATCGCCATCCCACCGGTGAGCGCGACGCTGTCGAACGCCAGGTGGCCAGTGAGAACGAGTACGCCGACGAGACCAGACAGCGAGATAAACCCCCAGAACGTACCCCACACGAAGTGGCCGATGCCCTGCCGGTCGACCAACCCGTACGACAAGCCGGAGCGCCTTTCGATGCGCCCCATGATCCACGTCGCGATGATGACTGGGAGGCAAAGTGTCGCGAGCTCGGCGACGATCGTGAATCGCGGACCCGTGGCCCGGCCGAGCGCCGTTTGGGCCACGAGATAAGGACCGATCAGCCGGCCCCCCAGCACAACCATCGCCACAACGAGCGCGACGAAGACCAGCGCGCGCCAACCGGCCCGGACCCCGTTGGGACCCATGAAGACGTTTCGCATATGAAATTATTGTACGGCCGGCCGTAGATTCTGTTTCATGATCGCGCCCCGTGAGCTGCCAGCCGAGTTCTACGCCTGGAATCGTCGCCACCGCGCACCGTTCGGCCGGCGCAATCGACTCTCGCGCTATCTCGGCGATCGATACCGCGGACCGTTCGCGTTCCAAGCGAACAATGGGACGCGAGTCTACGAGTACCCGTGGGCCTATTCGGCCATCAACGCCCACCGGGTTTCGCGCGGGCGGCCGCTCACGATCGTCGAGCTCGGGGGCTCGCTCGCTGGCCTTCAATGGGTGCTTGCGCGCGAGGGGCATCGCGTGATCAACGTCGACCCCGGTCTCGAGGCTCGCGGCGTTGGCTGGGAGGTCAACGCGGATCGCCATCGCGCGCTGTCGCGTACGTTCGGCGCACCCGTCGAGCTGATTCCAAAGACGCTCGCGGCCGCCGGACTCGCCGACGGTGTCGCCGATGTCTTGCTCGCCGTGTCGACCATCGAGCATTTCGCGCCGGCGGATCTGGCCGAGTTTGCTGCGCACGCCGCGCGCATTATTCGACCCGATGGCATCGTCATTTTGACCATCGACCTCTTTCTCGACTTGTCGCCATTTTCGGATGTCGAGCATCACCAGTACGGCACGAACGTCGATATTCGCCGCTTACTGGCCGACGCCAAGCTCGAGCTCGTGCAGGGCAACCCGAAGGAACTGCACGGCTATCCTGAGTTCACGCCTGAACGGGTCCTGGCGGGGCTTGCTGGATACCTGGTGGGTCAGCCATATCCGGCACTCGCCCAGTGCCTGATTGCTCGTCGGATGCTATGATGTAGTGAGATGCTGACCCATGTACTCTTCTGGGTCCTGGCGACGCTCCCGGCGCAGCCAGATTCGACCGGCGTCCTGTCGATGCTCGTGACATCGCGCGACGACGGCCAGGCGCTCCCCTATGGCACGATCGCGATCCAGCCCATCGGCATCACGCGATTTACCGACGAGAGCGGGCACCTGACGATCCGACAGCTCGCGCCGGGACAATACACCCTGCAAGCGCGAGAGATCGGATTCGCGCCCGCCGATACGATCGTCACGGTCAACGCCGGCGAAGAGCAATCGATCACAATCGCATTGCACCGCGTCGCGATCCGACTCGCGCGCATCATGGTCCAAGCCCATCGATCCAAGGATTGTATCGGGACCGGACTGCCGCAGCACTTTGGCGACCCCGATGTGGAGGAAGTGTTTCGCCAGCTGCGAGCCAACATCGATCGCGTGCGCCTGTTGAGCGATCAGTATCCCTTGAAGTACGCGCTCGAGCGATTGCGCATCATACGGAAGCCAGGCGCGCCCGACCGGGTCATCCAACACGACACGACCGTGTTCGACGACCGCCGCGACGCCTATCGACCTGGCAACGTCGTGTACTTCGATGACGACCACGGCGAGCGCCGACAGATGGCACGCCTGATCACGTTTGCCGACCTCGGCGACTCATCGTTCCAGGCCAATCATTGCTTCGACTACGGCGGCGCGCCGTGGATCGATAGCACGCGCATGATCGAGATCGATTTTCGCGCCGCGAAACGGTTGCGCGAGCCGGATATCGAGGGCTCGATCTACCTCGACGCGAGCCGGTTCGTCGTGCGTCGGGCCGCCTTCCATCTCTCCCACCCGGAACGCGCCAATCCGCCGATCGGGGAGTTCGGCATCACCACGACGTTCCGCGAAGTCGCGCCCCTCATCACGCTCTTCGAGACCGTCGACACCGATGCGCCAACCGGCGGCGAGCGCACCATCGAGCACGACAAGCTGCTCAGATTCCTGTACGTCCAGCGATCACCCGGCTCCCAGTAGCTCGTCGACCGCCCGATACCCCTGATCGATCGCCACGTCCGTGTACGCGGCCGCTGCGGCATCGGAGTTGGCGATCGCGATCCGGCCGTGGCGTTGGCGGCCGATCTCGCACGGCGATTGACCCGGTGGCCAGTCCGGGTCCCACAGCGGGTTGTACTCATACGCGTACCCGTGTGGCCAGCGATTGACCGTGATCGCGGTGATGTCGCGGTCGGGCTCGAATCCCCCGCCTCCGAGCACGCGTCCCAGTTGATCCCGGATCTTCTGCTCGAACGTCGCGAACGGCGTCGCCAGCAACTCCGCATGCCCTGCGCGTTGCTGATCCCGCGCCGACAATCCCGGCGCGCAGGGCGTCCGCAACATGTGCAGGACGATGGGCTCGTCCGGTGTATGCGCTGTCGCATAGGCGCCGATGTCGATCGGCTCTGACAACGCCATCGACGAGTGATACATCCCCGGGGTCGTCACGCGATGCATGCCGAGCGTGTGAAACGCCGTCCAGTTGCGTAACGCGACCTGCGTATACACGAGCGGCACTTTCACCCCATAATGCAATGCCGTCTTCTGTGCCTCCGGCAACTCATCGACCAAGTACGGGATCATCATGTTCCAGCACGCCATGACGACCGATTTCGCGCGAACCGTATACGCTTTGCCACCCACTCCATACGTCACCTCGGCTTCGCCGGGTGACACATGGCGCACACGAAGCGCCGTGCTACTCAACCGCAAACGGACGGGTCCCGAGTCCAGGCGCGAGTAATCCACGGGGGCGGTGACGAGATCCTCGGCCGTCTTCCCGGGTATTGCCGACGGAATCAACGCGCGCACCAATGCGCGGGCAATCGAGGCGTTGCCGTCAGGAAAATGAAATGAGTACTCGTCCGTGAACGACCCACGTGCCGTGTAGCTCAATCGACCGCCGGGACCGGTTGGATCCAGCTTCAACTCGCCGAACCCGGGAAATCCGATCGCCCAACAATCCAGCGCAGGCACGGCATCGATGCCAATGCCATAGAGGCCATGCGTGGCTTTCTGCATGAACTTCACGATCTCCTCGTGCATCCCTAACACTTTCACGAGAAAATCCCGATAGCTCATATGCGTCAGCCGCTCTTTCTTCTCGGCCGACGCCACACCAGGCATATGATCCGCGGTCGATCCCCACAGGCGCACGAGATCACGCTGCGCCACCGTTGACAATGGAGTCTTCGCCGCAAAGGCCGCCCACGTCGGCGCATTGACCGCCGCCTCGCCGTCCCCGCCGCGACCCGGCAGGCCAACGACGAGCCGATCGACCCCGAACGTCTCCTTGTCGAAGAACGCGGCGCCTTCCAGCCCGTCGTATCGATGCCGGTTATCGCACTTGGCCTCGAGCGCCGCGGGCTCGATGCCGAGCGTAGTCAACAGGGCTTTGGATTGCGCGCTGTACGGGAACGGTGACTCGATGCTTTGCGTGCCGCCATTCGCGAGGAGCATCCGTCCGCCCACGCGAAACTCGTTTCGCTTGGCGTGCCCACCGAAATCGTCGTGATTGTCGAGAATAAGGATCCGCGCCGCGTTCCCGGCGCGCGCGCGATAGTAGTGCGCCGCTGCCAGCCCGCCGATACCGGCGCCCACGACCACGAGATCATACGATTCCCCGGTGGCGATGGGCGCCCCGGCGGTCTTCCAGAATGTCCCATCGCGGATGGAATGCGCGGTCGCGTACGAGCCCTCATGGCTCCCGCGCATGCCGGTGAGTAGCGGCGGGTAGTACCCGGGCGCGTTTTGGGCTTCCACCGGGATCGCCCCGCCTGCCGCCCAATCGCACGCCCCAGCCCATAGGCCGGCGATACTGACCGCCACCCCGTTCAAGAAATCCCGCCGCTCCATACGTGACAATTTACGGTTCGGCTGCATCTTCCGCCGGCATGCGCCCATTTCGACTGCCGAGCGCCTTGACGCTCCTCGTCCTCTGTACACTGTTGGCGGCCGCCCTCAGCTATATCCTGCCGGCCGGCCTCTATGATCGCGCCGATGACCCGGCGACCGGACGAAGCGTCGTCGTCGCCGGGTCATATCATCATGTCCCGCCGCAACCGCTCGGACCATTCGAGGCGTTCGTCGCGATCCCGAACGGGATCATCCGCGCCGCGGACGTCATCGCCTTCGTGTTCCTGGTCGGCGCGGCATTCGCGGTCATCGACAAGACGGGCGCTCTCCGCGCGGGCATCCACTGGCTGGTCGAGCGACTCGGCGATCGAGGGATTTGGGCGATCCCCGTCGTCAGCCTCGCCTTCGCCGCCGGTGGCGCATTCGAGCACATGCAAGAGGAGATCATCGCCCTCATCCCTCCGTTGCTCGTGCTCACCAACCGCCTCGGCTTTACTCCCACGACCGCCGTCTCGATGAGCATCGGCTCCGCGGCAGTCGCGGCGGCGTTCAGCCCCCTGGATCCGTTTCAGGTATTGATCGCCCAGAAAGTCGCGCACGTCCCGTTGCTCTCGGGCGCCGGCTATCGGAGCATTTTCCTCGCACTCGCTCTCGTGATTTGGATCGCCGCGACGATGCGTTACGCGCAGCGTACGCGCACGCTCCCAACCGCTGTCGCCCCCGAGGACCATGCGACACTCCGAGGCCGCGACGTTGGCGTGTTGGCGATCATCGTGATCGCGTTCGCGATATTCGGGTACGGAATCGCCGTCCTCAAGTGGGATTTCCCGCAAGAGGCAGCGCTTTTCTTCATCATGGGAATCGCGTGCGGCTTGGTCGGAGGCCTCGGTCTCGAGGGAACGGCGACCGGGTTCATCGACGGATTCGCCGCAATGGCCTACGCTGCGCTGCTCATCGGATTCGCCCGCGCGATCTCGGTCGCGATGGAACAGGGCGCGATCATCGACACGGTCGTGCACGGCCTGGCCACTCCGTTGGCTGGCCTACCGGTGGGTCTCGCCGGAGTCGGAATGATGCTCGTGCAAGCCGCGATACACGTCCCGGTGCCGAGCGTGAGTGGCCAAGCGGTTCTCACGCTCCCCGTATTCGCTCCGCTCGCCGATCTCCTTCACTTCTCACGTGACGTCGCCGTGCTCGCGTATCAATACGGCGGCGGCCTCTGCGAGCTCGTGACGCCGACCAACGGCGCCCTCATCGCGATCCTCGCGGCTGCCGGGGTGCGCTACGAACAATGGATGCGCACCGCCGGCAAACCGCTCCTGATCTTGGCCGCCCTGGGCGCCCTGGCCGTCGTTATGGCGACGAAGCTGTAGACGCCGCCGTGCTTGGCGTGCTGTATCGCTTGTACCAACTCATCATGTAGAGCTGCGTGCGAATGAAGTTGGTCGGCTTTTGGCCGCCCGTGCCGTGGAACTCGCCCTCGAACCGCAGCAAGGTTGTCGGGATGTGCCGCATCTTGAGCGCGACGTAGTACTCCTCGCTCTGCGGCATCGGCGTCCGGCGATCGAGCTCGCCGGTCATGATCAACGTCGGCGTCGTCACGTGACCGACGTACATGAGCGGTGACTCCTTGAGCCACGGCTCCGGATCTTCCCAAAACGGCTTGTCGAACCAGTTCACCGTGAAAAACGGGATATCCGTCTCACCGGTCATACTGATCCAGTCGATCACCGGACAGCGAACAGCGGCTGCGGCAAATCGGGTCGTGTGGCCAATGACCCAACTCGACAGCACGCCACCGCCGCTGCATCCGCCAACGTACATGCGCTTGGTATCGACGTACCCTCTCGCGACCACCGTGTCGATTCCCGCCATCAGATCATCGTAATCGACGCCCGGATACGCCTTGCTGATGGCCGCGCCAAACGCCGACCCGTAACCCGTGCTCCCGCGGGGGTTCACGTAGATCACGACAAAGTCATTGGCCGCGAAATTCTGGAACATGTAATTGAAGGCGACGTTGTACATCCCGTGCGGGCCGCCGTGAATCTCCATGATCAATGGATATTTCTTGGATGGATCAAAGTTGGGCGGCTTGACGACCCACCCCTGAATCTTGGCGCCACCGCTGGAGGTGTAGTTGATCTCCTCGAGCGATCCCAAGTGAATGCGGGCCAGCGCGGCGTCATTCACGTGCGTGAGCTGGACGATCTCGCTCTTCGGCACCTTGAGATCGAGCCGCGCGACGTCGGCGGGCCGCTGCATGGTTGACCGGGTGAGCGCGGCAACGCCGGTCTTCGAGATCGAGCCGAGTCCCACCAGGATCGGCCCGGACGTGATCGGACGGACGGCCCCGGCGAGCGGCGCGAAAAATACGTTCCGCGCGCCATGATCCTCGGCCGCGAAGTAGATACCGGTATTGTCGCTGGCCCAATGGATATCGCCGGCATCGCGATCGAGCGACTCGCTCAGCTGTCGCGCATTCTTGCCGTCAATGTCCATCACATACAGACCGCTCGTGTGATACGTCTTCTCGGTGGAGGCATACCCGGCATACGCGATGTGCTTGCCGTCCGGCGACACGACCGGTGAATGCCAGCTCCCCTTGTCAGCCGTGAGTACGTGGGTCGCACCGGTATTCGGATCGACAGCGTAGAGATTCGACGCCCGATATTGGTAGTCGCCGTCCGGCGCATCCCACCCGTCGAGGATGATGGACTTCCCCTCCGGGGTCCAATCCCACCCCACGGGACCTGATAGGCCATCGAACCGCGAGCCGACATTCCAATCACCGTGCGTGATCTGCCGCGCGGGACCGCCGTCGACGCTCGCGACGAACAGGTGCCGGAATCCCGGGTCCTGGAATCCCCGCCGGTCCTCGCGGAAATGCAGCGTCTCGACGATGCGCGGCGCTCTCGTCCAATGGGCCGAGTCGGGCGCTTTCGGCATGTCGATCGCCCAGACGACGGGTTTCGCGACGAACATCGTGAACCCGATCGACTTCCCGTCCGGCGACCAATGGATGTCGGCCGGCATTTCGGTCAGATGCGTGACCTGCGTCGGCCCCGGGTCGCCATCGACATAGCGCACGTAGATCTGCGACCCCTTGGGCTCGCCGTCGGCGAGATACGCGATCCGCGTCCCGTCGGGCGACCACTGTGGGCTCGATCCCTTCGCGAATACGCGGTTGCGCGTGCCATCCGACTTCATGATGTACAGTGTGGTCTCGTACTTATCCTCGAGCTTGTTGACCCAACGCCGCGAGTACACGATCTGTGAGCCATCGGGCGAGATCTGCGGGTCGTTGACCTGCTCCAGGTCGAAGAAATGACCGACTGTGAGCAGGGTGTCTGACGGTGTCTCCTGCGCGACGCCTAAGCTCGGCGTGACCGCGAGAGCGAGCATGGCGACGTGACGCGTAACGCTCACGGGGAGAGTCTCCGTATGAGATGGGGGTTTTGCTATGCTACGCATTCCTCGCCCGTAACGCTAGGCGGGCGGACCCACCACTAGCGGCGCCGGCGCGCCGCGTCGAGCGCGTCCCTGGTGCGATACACCCGAGGCACGCGCCCGTCGACCAGGGCCTGGGTCACCTGTTCAAACCACCAGTCGAGGCGCTCCCGGTCGACCACGAGCGCTCCGACGAGCGCGTGCAGGTCGTCCAGGTCTTTACACGCCTGGTGATACTGCTCACGCACGTCCTCGCAATCCCGCTCGTACTCGCTATGCGATGACTGTCCCTTCGGCGGCCAGCTCAGGCTCATACTGCAGAGACACCGACATCGGACTCCACCAACTCGATCGATTGCGCGTGGCTCGGCTGCGCCGAATGAGCGTCAGCGCCCGACCTCGGCCAACTCGAATGTCGGCTACGCCGAGCTAGCTTGTGTCATGCCCGCCGACATTATCACGACGCTCGAGCAGGACTGCGCCCCCGAGGTCGCGCAAGCCTTTCTGACGCTCGCCACCGACTACCTCGCCGCCGCACGCGATCGGAATACGCGCGTATCGACTGCCGCCACGCGCGCCGAGCTGGCGCACCGGTTTGCCGAGCCGTTGCCAACCGCGGGACGCCCCGTCGCCGAGATCATCGCGCGGCTCCGCGACCAGGTCATCCCGGACTGCAATCACCTGTATCACCCCCGGTACGCCGGCCACCAAGTCTCGGCGCCCCTTCCGGCGGCGATCTGGACGGAATCCCTCACCGCCGCGCTCAACCAGTCGGTCGCGGTCTGGGAGATGTCCCCAGTAGCCACGGTGCTCGAGCACCAGGTCATCCGCTGGCTCTGTAGCCTGGCCGGCTTTGGCCCCGGGAGCGGCGGGACCCTGACGACCGGCGGCACCGAGGCCACCCTCACAGCTTTGCTCGCCGCCCGCGCCCGCGTCCGACCCGACGCCTGGACCACCGGCCTCTCGGGGGACGCGCCGATCCTGATCTGCGGCGAGCACTCGCACTACGCCGTGACTCGCTCGGCCGGGATCCTGGGGCTCGGCATGGCCAATGTGCGCAAGGTCCCGTCGCGCGGGCACTCGATGGATGTCTCGGCGCTCCGAGCGACGCTGGACGCGGAGCCGACCGTCCTGGCAATCGTCGCCACGGCCGGTTCCACACCGACCGGCTCGTTCGATGATCTGGAGGCGATCGGCGACCTTGCCGCCGAGCGCGGGATCTGGCTCCACGTCGACGCCGCTCACGGCGGGTCGGCGCTCGTGTCGACGCAACATCGCCATCGACTGCAGGGGATAGCACGAGCCAACTCGATCGCGATCGACCCACACAAGATGATGCTGCTCCCGCTCCAAGCCGGCACGGTCCTCGTGCGCGACGCCAGCGATCTCGATCGCGCCTTCGCCCAGCAGGCCCCGTACCTATTTCACGGGAGCGAGGACGACGAGCTCGTGGACCTCGGCACGCGCAGCCTCCTGTGTTCGCGCCGCGCCGACGTCTTCAAACTCTGGGTCGCGCTCCAGCGCTACGGCACCTCCGGCCTCGGTGCGCTCTACGACCACCTCTGCGAGACGACGCGCGCTCTCTACGATGCCGTCTGCCGTCACCCGGAGTTCGAGGCGATTCACGAGCCGTCGTCGAATATTCTGTGCTTCCGCCACGAGGGCACGGACGACCACAATCGCGAGCTGCGCGAACGCTACAATCGCTCGGGGCACGGATGGATCACGACGACGATGCTCGACGGTCGCCGGGTCCTCCGCGCGACGATCATGAATCCCCGCACCACGGCCGACGACGTCCGAGACATACTGTCAGGCCTCGCGCTCTCGCGCGGCCCATAACTCCGCCTCGGCTTTGCGCTCGAGCGCCCGGCCTCCGGGCCGGCGCGGATCGCGTGCGACATCGACATGGACTTCGCCGTCAGGCGTCGGCCCACCGATGGTCTCACCGCGCGTCTCCCGGCCCGCGCCGCCGACGCCGGGATGCGTCATCGCTTCCCGATAGCGGTGCGCCTTGGTCCCGAGCTCGGTTAGAAATTGTTCGACGGCGATCTCCCCGAGGTCGTCGACGAGGCTCGGGATGAGCCCCTTGAGCAGGATGAGCCGCTCCCCGACCGGCAGCGCGACCGCCTGATGCAGCAGCTCCCGAATGGCTGCATGATCAAGCCATTCGTAGAACGGACTCCGAGTCGTGTCGACACGCGCGTCGTCTTGCATCCTCCATGTATATCAACGCCCGCGCGCGAGCGCCAGGATACTGTGCGCCACAGTAAACCCCGCGAACGTACCAACGAGCCCGAGGGTGACGCTCGACACCACGTAGACGCCCGCCCTGGCATAAAATCCTTCCCGCATGAGATCGACGGTCTCGTAGCTGAACGTCGAAAACGTCGTATACCCACCACAAAACCCGGTGGTGAGCAACGCCCGCATCACCGGAGTGACGGCAGTCGTATCGAGCGCGAATCGCATGAGAAAGCCCAGGAGCATGGACCCGGTGACGTTGATCACCAGCGTCCCCACGGGAAACCCCAACCCGAACCGCTGTTGAATCGCCGCGCCGAGGAGGAGTCTGGCGAGACTCCCGATGGCGCCTCCAATGAGTACAGCGATCGCTACGCTGGATTGCGGCATGCGTGGAGAATACTATACTAGGTCATATGGTCATTTCGCGAGACGATTCGCGCACAATGGACTGCTAGGGATACTGACGGAGATCGCCGTCAGCACCCCAGCGGCCCGTGGGTTGGTATCCCACGGGCCGCTTTGTTTTTTCGCCCTCTCTCCCATGACTCGCACACTGATCGCCAGCCTGCCCGCCCACGCCGGTAGCCCAGTCCGAATCGCGGGCTTCGTGACGACGAAGCGCGTACTGAAATCCATGGTCTTCTTGATCGTGGAAGATCACACCGGCGCCGTCCAAGTCACCGTCCCCCGCGCGGACGCATGTGCCGCGCTCGCCACCGAGGTAACCCCGGGATCGGCACTCACGGTGACCGGCCTGCCCGCACTCAATCCGACCGTGAAACTCGGCGGGATAGAGCTGAACGCAACCGCGATCGATGTCGTCGGCCCGAGCGCGAGCGAGCTGCCCCCTGAGCACCAAGCCGATTGGCGCTTCCTGGCGCTGCGTCGGCCCGAGAACCGATTCGTATTCGAGGTCCAGACGACCATCGAGCGCGCGATGCGCGAGTACTGGGCCGAGCACGGTTTCTTGGAGCTCCACTCGCCAAAGCTGATGCACAGCGCCAGCGAATCCGGCTCCGAAACATTCAGCATGCCGTACTTCGACCTCGGCCGCGCGTATCTCGCGCAATCACCACAGTTTTACAAGCAGATGGCGATGGCGGCCGGATTCGATCGCGTCTTCGAGATCGGCCCCGTGTTCCGCGCCGAGCCATCGATGACCCCTCGCCACGCGACCGAGTTCACCAGCGTCGACATCGAGATGTCGTGGATCGACTCGCATGAAGACGTGATGCGATTCGAGGAGGGCCTGTTGCGTCATGTCACCATCGCCGTGAACCAATCGCATGGCCTCGGCGTTCCAGTGCCCTCGCTCCCCTTCCCTCGCCTCACGCTCGCAGCCGCACACGAGCGTCTCCGCTCGATGGGTCATACCGTCGCGCCGGCGACCCGTGCCGGCGACATTGACCCGGAGGGCGAACGCCTGCTCTGCGGCGACGGGTTCTTGTTTCTCACCGAGTACCCATCGTCCCTGCGCCCGTTCTATCACATGCGCGAGGGCACCCTCACGCGGAGCTTCGACCTGTTGTGGAAGGGCATCGAAATCACAACCGGCGCCCAACGGGAGCACCGCTATGATGTCCTGACTCGCCAGGCGAAAGAGGCGGGCCTCGGCGAGTCCGTGTCGTATTATCTCGACTTCTTCAAATACGGCTGTCCGCCGCACGGCGGATTCGGTCTGGGCCTGGCGCGGTTGGTGATGCTGATGCTCGACCTCCCGAGCATCCGCGAGGCCACGTTCCTACACCGCGGCCCCAACCGGCTCACGCCGTAGCCGCTCCATGGCCGCGGCAACCTTGGGCAGCACGGCTTCGATCATCGGGATGGCAACGGCGCCGACGGAAAGCCGGAACCATCCGGTGTTCTCCTTGATGCCGAACCCCTGGAACGGAACGGCCGCGAAGTCCGCCTCGCGCAGCAGCGCCGCGCGGATCTCCTCGTTCGTCCGCCCGGGTATCGCAAACCGCGCGCTGAGATAGATGGCCCCAGCGGGCCGCGACACTTCGATGCCGAGCGACCGCAGCCCGTCGTGAAGGGCATCGAGCCTGAGCTTGAGCTCCCCTTTGATGGCCCGACTGTAGGTCGCCACCGCGTCCGTCGCCGCGAGGAACATCGCGGTCGCGACCTGCTCGGGCCGTGGAGCCCACGTGCCGACGTCGGCGAGAAAGTCACCCATGGCCCGGATGATGTCATTGGGCCCGAGGACCCAGCCGACACGTAGTCCGGTGGCCGCGAAGGCCTTCGAGATGGCGTCGACCGAGAGCGCATAGGGAGCTACGGCGGGCCGCAGGGCAACCGGCGTCGCGTGCGGCGTGTCGCCATAGGTCAACGTCCAGTAGACCTGATCATAGAGCAGATACAAGGGCCGCTCGCGGTCACCCCGGCGGGCATTCTCTTCTACGACCAAGTCCGCGATACTCGCCAGCACGTCGGGGTCAATCATGGTCCCCGTCGGATTGTTCGGCGAGTTGAGCACGAGGAGCCGCGCCTGCTTGACGAGCGGCTCGATCATGGCTCGCGTCGGAAGAAACCGCGTGGAGGCGTCACACACGATCGGCATGGGTCGCGCGCCGACGAGTTGGCAGTAGTTGCCATACTGCCAACACGGCAACGAATAGATGACGCCTTCTCCCGGATCAACCAGCGTCCGAAACGCCCCATAAATCGCCGGCCGCGCCCCGGCCGTCACCAGCACGCCCTCGATCGGATAATCGAGCCCGAGCCCAATGCGACTATAGATCTGGATCGCCTCGCGCAGCGAGGGCACACCCATCGGCGGCGGGTAGACGGTCTGCCCGTATTTGAGCGCCGTCTCGATGCCTTCTCGCAATCCCGACGGGATCGGGAAATACGTCGGATCGAAATCGCCCACGGTGAGATTGCACACCTGCCGCCCCTCGGCGAGCAGCGCGCGCACCTCGGCCGCCATCTTGAGGATGGTCGACGGCGTCATCCCGTCGGCCATGTGTGACACACGCGAAGGGGTCATATTATCTCGCGGCGAACGCGGCAATCGCGTTGCGGGTGAACGTCGAGAGCACGAGCCTACCGCTCATGGCCGCGCGCTCCTCGAGCCGCACGGGCCAATCGTCCGTGCCCTCCCAGAAGACCTGCTTGAGCGTCGCCATGGCGTCCGGGTTCGACCGTGCGAGCTGCCCCGCCAACGCGGCCACCGCCTCGTCGAGCGCGGCGCCGTCTGATACGACTTGCGCGAACAACCCGTGCCGCTCGGCCCAGTCGGCATCTCTCCATCCCGTCGCGTCGATAGCCAGCGCCTGAAACGCGCCGGTGCCGATTTTTCTTTCGATCGCCGGCCCGACCACGAATGGCCCGATGCCGACGGCCAACTCGCTCAGCTTCACGCTCGCCGCCAAGGTCGCGATCGCATAATCGGCCGCGGCCGCAATGCCGACGCCTCCCCCGACCGCTTTGCCATGCACCCGCGCGACGATCAGCTTCGGGCAGCGCCGCATCGCGAGGATGACTCGCGCAAAGCCCATGAAGAACTCTCTCCCGGTCTCCGCATCCCGAATGGCCCGCAGCTCGTCAAACGACGCCCCCGCACAAAACGGCCCGGGCTCGTTCGATCGAAGCACCAGAACGCGGGACGCCGCGTCAGCGGCGACCGCGTCAATCGTGTCCGCAATATTCTGGAGCAACGCCCCGGGGAGCGAGTTCCCTTTCAGATGCCCGAACCGAACCGTGGCAATCCCGTTCGCCGTCTCGACCTCGACGTGCCCGGAGTCCATCTACTCGGCCAGCAGGCGCTCGATGGCGCCCGCGATCCGGTCCGCATCGGGCAAGACCGCGCCGAGCAGATTCTCGTGATACGGCATCGGGACGTCCTCGACGGCCATGCGCTCGACTGGCGCATCGAGCCACCAGAAAGCGTCCTTCGCCACGACCGCGGCGATCTCGGCGCCGAACCCGGCGGTGATCGTGTCTTCGTGGACGATGAGACATCGGCCGGTCTTGGTTACGCTCTCGAGCACCGCCTGCTTATCCCACGGCGCGACCGTCCTCAAGTCGAGCAGATCGACGCGACCGGCGAATCGCTCGGCCGCCGGCACGCAGCGATGCACCATCGCGCCCCACGTGACGACGGTGATATCGCTCCCCTCGCGCAATTTCGTGGCGCGGCCGAGCGGGATCACATAGTCATCGCCGGGATAGCGAGCACTCCCGTCGCTCGTCATGAGCAACGACCGGTGCTCGAAGAAGATGCTGGGGTTCTTGGACCGCATCGCGGCCCGCAGGAGTCCGACCGCGTCGGCGGCATTCGACGGCACGAGCACCTGCCAGCCGATGGCATGCGCCCACGTGACCTCGCTCGACAGCGAGTGCCACGGGTCGCCGACGTCCTTGCCGAATCCTCCCGGCATTCTCACGACAATGGGCGCGGCGAATTGGTTATTGGTTCTCCACCGCATGGTCCCGGTGTTGTTCAGTTGCTCGGTCGCGGGATCCGCGTACTTGCGAAACTGAATCTCGGCCACCGGCATGAGGCCGGAGATGGCCATGCCGACGGATCGGCCGATGATGCCCTCTTCGGACAGGCTCGTGTCGAATACCCGAGCGGCGCCGAACCGCTTTTGCAGCCCTTCCGTGACGAGGTGCACCCCGCCCTTTACGCCAACGTCCTCGCCAAACACCAACACCTTCGGGTTCACTTCCAGCTCATGCGCCAGCGTCCGCCGGACTGCCTCGGCGAAGCGCACGGGCGACCCCTCTTCGTGCTTCTCGGACGATCCCCCGAGCGCCGCAATCTCGTCGTCGCTCAACCCGCCTACCGTGTCCCCACCAGTCGTCTCGGCGTACACGTACTGTCGGACCGTCGACGCATCCGGTGCTGCTCGTTTGCGGGCGCGCGCGAGCGCGTCGTTGACGTCAGCCTGGACCTCGCGCTCAATGCCGGCCCACTCCTCCGGCGAGAACATGGAACGCAGGCGCGGGAGAGGATCGCGAGTCCAATCCGCGGCGATCTCGGTCTCGGTCCGATACCCGAGCTGATTGTCTGGTCCCGAGTGGCTGGACAGCCGCGGGACCGTCAGCCGGATCAGGGCGGGCCCGTGGCCGCCGCGAACGTGGCGAACCACCTCGGCCAGGAGGCGAGCCGCGGCAAGCGGATCCGTGCCATCGCCATCGCGCACGAGCAGATTCGCAAACGACGCCAGGTTGTCGGCGATATTCCCGCCGGGCGTCTGCATCTCCCCACGCACCGAGATGCCGAGCCCATTGTCCTCGACATAAAACAGCATGGGAAGCTTGAGCGTCGTCGCCATCGTGAGGGCCGACCAGAACCCATTCGTCGCAACGGACGCCTCGCCGCCGAGGGCGACGGCAATCGAGCCATCATAGCTCGCATTGCCGAGGACGTCGCGATGATAGCGAATCGCCTGGGCCCACCCTGCCGTCGGCGTGTACTGGCTTCCCACATCGCCCGACATCGGCAGCACGATGGGTGCGTCGCGTCGCGGGAGATTGCACACGACGCCGATGTCGCGCCCGCCGGAGAACCCGCCCACGCGACCGAGTGGGCTCGCCAGCGCGTCTTCGATCGAGAGGCCGAGGGAGAGCAAGAAGGGTCGCGAGCGATAGTACGCGCCGGCCCCGTCGTGCGCGTGATCCAGTAGGGACCCGAGGATCACTTGTGCCATCTCGTGCCCGCGCGCCGAGAACTGATACAGCACGAGGTGCTCGCGCGGAACGGTCGCCTTGTTCTTGTTCGTCGCCTCCTCGACATCGTCGAGGGCCCGCGACACGAGGGTCTGATAGGCGATCCGCCGCCACTGGGTCCCGATCAGCGTCTCCGCCGTTACGGTCATATCGCTTTGAACAGCTCGAAAGGTTGCTCGCATGCGCGACAATACATGAGCGCCTTGCACGCGGTCGGCCCGAACTCGCTCCGCATCGCCGTCTCGCGGGACCCGCAGAACGGACACACCACGGGACGCGTGAGCGGCACGAGCTCCGGGGGCGCGATGCCGTACGCCGCCAGCTTCTGGCGTGCTTCGGGCTTGACCCAATCGGTGGACCACGCGGGCGCGTAGACGGTGCGAACGTGGACGTTCGGCCATCCGCCAGCGCGAAGCGCGGCGATGATGTCGTCGTGGATCGCCTGCATGGCAGGACACCCGGAGTACGTCGGCGTAATCGAGACCGTGACGGCACCGTCGGCATCGACCTCCACGTCGCGGACGATCCCGAGGTCGACGACGCTGAGCGCCGGAACCTCGGGATCCATGACCGTCTCCAGGACGTCCCAGACTACCATTTCGCTCCCGGGTGCGATCGCTGCAGGATCTGCATCTCGGACAGCAGGTGTCCTAGGGCTTCGGTATGCCGACCCTGACGACCGCCGCGCTGCATGTAGCCGTCATCGGGCACCGTCAACGTGGCCCGATGAATGACGTCCGTGACCGTCTCACGCCACGGCGCCGGGTCGAGCCTCGGCACCACGCGCTCGGCAATGAGTGTCTCGTCAACCGCGTCCATGAGAAAGAGCTCGCCGGTATAGCGCCACAACGCGTTGAGCGCGTCCTGCGCGCGCCGATGGCTTTCGTCGGTGCCGTCGCCCAGCTTGAGGACCCAGTCGCCGGCGTGACGCACGTGATAGCGAGTTTCTTTTGTTGCCTTTGCCGCGATGCCGCCAAGGTCCGCATTGGTGCTGCGTGAGAGCGCTTCCATCTGATACAACGCGGCTGCGCTGAACAGGAATTGCCGAATGATCGTGAACGCAAAATCCCCTTTGGGTAATTCCACGATCAACGCGTTCTGATAATCGATGGCATCGCGCAGATACGCGAGCTGGTCGGGGTCGCCGGCGAGCCCATAGAACAAGTTCGCCTGTCCGATGAGATCGAGCGCGATGTTCGCCAGCGCGATGTCTTCTTCGAGAATGGGCGCATGACCACACCATTCCGATAGCCGATGGCCGAGCACCAACCGGTCGTCGGCCAGCCGCACGCAATATGTACGAAGGGCTTCCACTACACGCGCACGCCGCGCGGCGACGTGTAGAACTGGGGATGCCGATACGGCTTGTCGTTCCCGGGCTCGAAGAACGGCCCTTGATCCTCGGGCGTGGATGCCGTGATAGCCACAGTCGGGACGACCCAGATGTTCACCGCCTCGCCTCGCCGCGCGTACACATCACGGGCGTTCTGCAGCGCGCTTTCCGCGTCGACCGCATGCACGCTGCCGGCGTGCTCGAACGGCGCGCCGCCCGGCGGCTGAACGAACACCTCCCACAGCGGCCACTCCCCGTTGCCGCTCATCAATTCGCGTGCTTGGCGGCATACGCCTCAGCCGCCTGCCTGACCCACTCGCCGTCCCGATGCGCGGCGTTCCGGGCCTCGAGCCGCTCGCGATTGCACGGACCGTCGCCACGAACGACCCGGTGGAACTCGTCCCAATCGATGGGTCCGAAGTCCCAGTCGCCGGTCGTCTCGTTGTATTTGAGCGCCGGATCTGGCAATGTGAGCTCGATGGCCTTGGCCTGTCCGACGCTCAGGTTCACGAACCGCTGGCGCAGCTCGTCGTTGCCCTTGCGCTTCACGCCCCACTTCGTGAGCTCGGCCGAGTTCGGCGAATCCTTGTCCGACGGCCCGAACATCATGAGCGACGGCCACCACCACCGGTCGACCGCATCCTGCGCCATTCGGTGCTGTTCCGGCGTGCCGGCGGCCAACGTCGCCATGATCTCATAGCCCTGGCGCTTATGAAAATTCTCTTCCTTGCAAATCCGAATCATCGCTCGGGCATACGGCCCATACGACGCCTTCGCCAGCATGGTCTGATTGACGATAGCCGCCCCGTCAACAAACCAACCAATGGCCCCGATATCCGCCCAAGTGAGCGTCGGGTAATTAAAGATGCTGGAGTACTTGGCTTTGCCGCTGAGTAGCTGATCGATCAATTCACTGCGATCGATACCCAGGGTTTCGGTGCCGCAGTAGATATAAAGGCCGTGTCCAGCCTCGTCCTGGACCTTCGCCAGCAACCCCATTTTGCGGCGGAGGGTCGGGGCACGGGTGATCCAGTTCCCCTCCGGAAGCATACCCACGATCTCCGAATGCGCGTGCTGCGACATCATTCGGATGAGCTGCTTCCGATACCGCTCCGGCATCCAATCTTTTGGCTCGATCGTCTCGCCGGCCGCTATCCGGGCGTCGAACTCAGTTTCCTGCATCCTGTAATTTACGCACCAGCGTCAGGATCGTGTAGACGGCCACCGGCTCGGCGTTCTGGTTCGTCACCTCGACATCCCAGTGGACAACCCCCTGCGGGATTTGTCCCTCTTTGTCCTCTTTGGCCGTCTTCTGCTTGCACGTAAGCCTCACCTGTATGGTGTCCCCGACGTACACCGGCTTCACGAATCGCAGATTCTCGAGCCCGTAATTCGCCAGCACAGGCCCCGGTGCCGGGTCCACAAAGAGCCCCGCCGCCGCCGAGAGCACGAAGTATCCATGGGCGACCCGTTTCTCGAAAATCGAGTCCTTGGCCGCGATGTCGTCCATGTGCGCGTAAAAGAAGTCCCCGCTGATCCCGGCAAAATTCACGATATCGCTCTCGGTAACCGTGCGCCGGTGCGTGTGCAGCGTCTCGCCGATCTCGAGCTCCTCGAAGTGCTTCCGGAACGGATGCACCCGATCGGAGATCTCCTGCGCCTTTGGCGTCCACTCATGCGTCACCGCGGTCAACACGCTCGGCGAGCCCTGAATGGCCGTTCTTTGCATGTAGTGAAGGACACCCCGGACCCCACCCATTTCCTCTCCACCGCCGGCCCGGCCAGGACCGCCATGGATGAGATGCGGTAGCGGCGAGCCATGCCCGGTGGACTCCTTGGCACTCGTGCGATCCACGATCATGAGCCGCCCATGATAGGCCGCAGTCCCCAGCGTCACGGTCCGCGCGATCCCAGGATCAGCCGTAAACAGCGATCCAACCAGCGACCCACGCCCCAGCTTCGCCAGCTCCACCGCCTCGTCGACGTTCTTGTACGGCATGACCGTGTTGACGGGGCCAAAGGCCTCGACATCGTGCGGCGCGGTCTTGTCGAACGGCCGATCATCATAGAGCAGGAGTGTCGGGAAGAACGCTCCACGCTCGGCGCTCGCTCCAACGACCTTCATGCTCTCAAAGCCGCCATGGACCACCTCGGCGGCCTGCCGGAGCTTGGCCACGCTCTCGCCAACCTCCCGCACCTGCGTGCGTCCTGCCAGTGGGCCCATGCGCACGCCTTCGCACGACGGGTCGCCAATCGTCACGCCGCTCAGCCGCTGCGTCAGCGCCTTGATGACGTCTTCGACCATCGACTCGGGCACAATGCTGCGACGGATCGCCGTGCACTTCTGGCCCGCTTTGACCGTCATCTCGCGTACGACCTCTTTGATAAAGAGATCGAATTCGTCGGTCCCAGGTCGGGAATCGAGACCGAGCATCGAGAAATTCAACGAGTCGGCTTCTTGATTGAACCGAACCGAATTTTCGACCATCGCCTTGCCGGTCTTGAGCGCACGCCCGGTCGACGCGGATCCGGTGAACGCGACAGAATCCTGGCACGTGACATGATCGAGCAAGTCACCAGCGCTCCCGCACAGCAGCTGGAATGCACCGGCGGGCAGTATCCCTGACTCGACCATCGCATGGGCCACGGCCTCAGTCAGAAATGACGTCACCGTGGCGGGCTTGACGATCGAAGGCACGCCGGCGAGAAACGCGGTCGAGAATTTCTCGAGCATCCCCCAGACGGGAAAATTGAACGCATTGATCTCGATCGCCGCGCCTTCCATGGGTACACAGATGTGCCGCCCGACAAACGTGCCACCCTTGGAGATGATCTCCGTGGCCCCGTCGACATAGAAGGTCTCGTCGGGAAAATCGCGACGCCCACGGCTGCCATACGCGAATAACGTCCCGAACCCGCCATCGATATCGATCCACGAGTCGGTTTTCGTCGCACCGGTCGCCTTCGATACCTCGTAGAACGCCTCTTTGCGCTCGGTGAGATACTGACCCAGCGCCTTGAGCATCCGCGCCCGGTCATGAAACGTCAGCGCGCGTAACTTCGGCCCGCCGACGCTCCGCGCATACGCGAGCACGCCGCGCATGTCGATCCCGCTCGTGCTCGCCTCGGCGAACTTCTCCCCAGTGACCGCATTGAACAGATCAGTCGCCGGCCCGGCGCACTGGACCCATTCACCCTGCACATAATTTTCGAGTCGCATAGTTACTCGTGTCTCCGCTCGTGCCATGTCTCGTACACCGCCGTCTGCGGCCGTCGATCGTCGGGCACCGTCCGCAGCGGCTCGCACTGAACGAGCGTCGCATGCAGCCGCGCCGGCAATTGCTGATACAGTTTGGTGCCTTCGGTCTTCCACGCGAGCATGTCGTCACTCACGTCCTTGACGACTCGCGCGGGGTTGCCCACGATCACCTTGCGTTCGTCGACCCGCATATCTGCCGGTATAAACGTCAATGCCCCGACGATGCTGCCAGCGCCCACCGACGCGCGGTCCATCACCACGGCATTCATGCCGACCAATACGTTGCGCCCGATGTGCGCCCCATGAATGACGGCCCCGTGCCCGATATGCGCGCCGGCCTCCAAGAGGACGGTGACACCAGGAAACGAGTGGATGACACACGTCTCCTGGACGTTGCACCCATCCTCGATGACGATCCCACCCCAGTCTCCGCGGATCGCCGCACTCGGACCGATGTACACATCGCGCCCGATGATGACATTGCCGATAATCGTCGCGCTGTCATGCACGAACGCCGATTCGTGCACCACCGGCCGATACCCATCGAACTCGAAATACACGCCGCTACACGCGCTCGATGATCGTCGCCATTCCTTGGCCGACACCGACGCACATCGTGGCCAACGCGTATCGCCCGCCAGTCGCCTCGAGCTCCCGCGCCGCGGTCAGTATCAATCGGGCGCCGGACATCCCAAGCGGATGGCCCAACGCGATCGCACCGCCGTTCGGGTTGACCCTCGGATCATTGTCACCCAGCCCGAGGGTACGAAGACAGGCGATCGATTGGGCCGCGAACGCCTCGTTGATCTCGATGACACTCAGATCCTCGAGCGCCAATCCAGCCTTTGCCAACGCCTGTCGCGTCGCGGGCACGGGACCCATACCCATAGTCCGCGGCTCTACCCCAGCGACCGCCGATGTCACGATACGGGCGATGGGTGTCAGGCCGGATTTTTCAGAGGCGATCAGCAACGCGGCCGCCCCATCGTTGATGCCCGATGAGTTGCCGGCAGTGACGGACCCACCCGTGCGAAACGCCGGTCTCAGCTTCGCGAGCTTCTCGATCGTCGTATCGGGCCGCAGGAACTCATCCTGCTGCATGTCCCCGACCGCGGTGATCTCGACGCCAAATCGCCCACGCGAGCGCGCGGTCGCGGCCTTCCCCTGCGTCACGCACGCAAATCGGTCCTGGTCTTCTCTCGCAATCCCGTGCTCCGTAGCCACGTTCTCGGCCGTCTCGCCCATGGCGTCGACGCCATATTGCTCCCGCATGCGGGGATTGACGAAGCGCCACCCGATGCTGGTATCGAAGAGCTGCGCATCCCGCGCGAATGCCTTGCCGCTCTTGGACAAGACATACGGCGCCCGCGTCATGCTCTCGACGCCGCCAGCGATGTAGACATCCCCGTCCCCGAGTTGGACGGCCCGGGCGGCATTGATCACGGCGCTCATCCCGGATGCACACAGGCGATTGACCGTCTCGCCCGGAACCGAAACGGGAAGGCCGGCCAGGAGCGCCGCCATCCGGGCAATGTTGCGATTGTCCTCGCCCGCTTGGTTCGCGCAGCCGAGCACGACATCGGCGATCCGCGCGCGGTCGAGATTCGGATGCCGCTCCAACAGCCGCTGAATGACGAGCGCGGCCATGTCGTCCGGCCGCACCTCGCTGAGCGCACCGCCGAACGATCCGATCGGCGTCCGAACGCCATCTATGATGAACGCTTGCTGACTCACGTTGTAAACCGTCCTCCGTTCCGCACCATGCGCTTGAGCAACACGCTCGGCCGGTACCGATCCTCGCCGTATTCCGTCTGGAGGGCCACCAGCGCCTCGAGCACGTGGTCGAGGCCGCGCTCGTCGCCCCAGGCCAAAAGGCCCTTGGGGTAATTTACTCCCTTTGTCACGGCCAGATCGATGTCGGCCGGGCTGGCGACGCGCCAGTGGACCGCGTCGATCGCCTCGTTGATCAGCATCGACAGAATGCGGTCGAAGACACGCTCCCCGACCTCGCGATCAATGAGCGGCTCCGGCTCCCGGGTGGCGCCGCGGTAGTCGAAGAATCCCTGCTTCGTTTTGCGGCCGAGCATCCCGGCGTCTACGAGGCGCTGCTGCGTCAGCGAGGGCCGGTACCGGGGATCGAAGCCAAGGGCCTCGAAGATGGAACGGGTGACCGCCAGGTTGATATCGAGCCCGATAAAATCCATCAGCTCGAAGGGCCCCATACGAAACCCACCGAGCTCACGCATGGCCGCATCGATGGTCGAAAAATCGGCGATACCCTCGTCCGCGACTCTCAGCGCCTCGCCATAGAATGGCCGCGCGACCCGATTGACGATAAAACCGGGTGTGTCGCTGGCGACCACGGTTGTTTTCTTCCACGAATCGACGAGCGCTTGCGTCTCGCGAGTCACGCCCGGCGCTGTGCCCAACCACGGCACAATCTCGACGAGTGGCAGGATAGGCGCGGGATTGAAGAAGTGGACGCCGAGGACGCGCTCAGGGTGCGTGGCAGCCGATGCGATCGCCGCAATCGACAGCGACGAGGTATTCGTGGCCAGCACGCAGTCATCCGCGACGATGCCGCTCAGCGCACGAAAGGCGTCGTGCTTCGCCGCAATCCGCTCGACAATGGCTTCGATGACGAGCCCCGATGGTCCGAGCGCGTCGAGGCGGTCCGTCGTCTCGAGCGTGTAGGCGGTCGCTTCTGGGCCGACACGTCCCTTCTCGACCTCGCGCTGGATGGCGTGCCGCATGTTGGTCTTGGCCCGCTCCAACGCGCCATGGTCGTTATCGACGAGGATGACGGGATGACCGTGCATCAGCGCGACCTGCGCGATCCCCGTCCCCATGGCGCCGGCGCCGAGTACGCCAACGATCTTCATGCGTCGCTATCGCCCGCTGAACGTAGGGGCGCGCTTCTCCTGGAAGGCTTTCACGCCTTCTTTATAATCCGCGGTCCTCGCCGCAAGCCGCTGCAGCTCGGCCTCGAGCTTGAGCTGCTCCTCGAGGCTGTTCGTCATCGACTCGTTGAGCGCACGCTTCATGAACCCGAGGGCCCGCGTCGGCTGCGTGGCGAGCTCGCGCGCGAGACCGCTCGTCGTCTCCATGAGCGCGGCCGCAGGAGCCACGTCGTGGATCATGCCCCACTCTTTCGCCTGCGCTGCCTGAACCTTTCCGCCCAGCATGGCCATACTGGCCGCGCGCGCCAGGCCCACCAGGCGCGGCAGGAAGAACGTGCCGCCGGTATCCGGCACCAAGCCGATTTTGACAAACGCCTGAATGAATGAGGCGTTATCAGCGGCGATGACGATATCGCACGCCAACGCGAGATTCGCTCCCGCGCCGGCTGCCACACCGTTCACGGCCGCGACCACGGGTTTTTCAAGGCGGCGCACCGCGAGAATGAGCGCGTTGTAGCCACGGACGATCTCGCCGAAATCTGGTGGGGTCGTCCCCGCAGGTGGTGCCGCCTCGGCGAGATCCTGACCCGCACAAAACGCACGTCCCGCCCCAGTCAGCAGGACCGCGCGAACCGAGTCATCGGTCCCGGCGCTCTCGAAGGCGTCGCGCAACTCGCCCTGCATCCGGCGGTTGCAGCTGTTCAGCACCTCGGGGCGGTTCATGGTGACCGTCAGGACGCCGGCCTCCACACCGCGCAGTACGTGCTGGTATTCCATGGCCCCTAAACTATCGGGGCCATGGAATCCCACGCTACTATTGGATCAAGCCGTGCTTCTGCAGCAAGGCGGCCGAGCTGACCGACGGGCCGAGCTTGACGCGCTGCGCCATAGCGGCACCGGTTGGATTCGTGAAGACATCCGCGCCGAACACCGGCAGGCCAGCCGCGGCGGCATAGCCGAGCTGATGCTGACCAAACTTCTGCAGCTGGAAGATGTTGAAGACGCTCGCCAGCAGCGAGTAGTGGTTGTACTGCGTGTCGTCGAAGCCACCGGGGGTGATGAACTTCGAGATCATCACCGCGCCGACGTCGCCACCACCGGGGCCGTCGCCACCGGGGAGCGCCTCGTTCGGGCCAGGCTGCTCGCCGCAGCACGCGACTGAGCCGTTCGTTCCTTCGGCCTCGTCCGAGATGATGATCAGGAGACCGTCCTGCTTGTACGCCGGCGAGTTCAGGATGAGCGGGATCCAGCTCTTGAGCCACAGGTTCGCGGAGACCAGACCGCCGGGCTCTCCCGTGATGCAAGGCGCATCGTGTCCGTCGTGGCAGACGTTCGGCGAGATCCACGTATAGTTGGCCGTCGTCGCAACCGACTGCAGATCCTGCTGGAGCGGGTTGAGCGAGACGACGTTGTTGCACTCCGCGCCATCGATGATCGAGTGGAACCACACGAACGGGTTGTGCCGCGCGGCGTACAGATCTTCCGGCTCTTCGTTGTCCGTGATATCGACGGCACCGATCGGCACGTGACCGCAAACGCTCGACTCACGCGACGGATCGTTGCCCATGTCTTCCATGTACGCCTTCCACGTCATGTGCGCGGCCGTCAGCTGGTTGCCGATCGTCCACACACCCTTCGGATAGACGCAGCCTTCGCCGGCAATCTGACCGGTCGTGGTGTTCCAGCCGCCATTGGCACCGCGGGGGACGAAATTCGTGTTGATTGAGCAGTCCGCCGAGGTGGAGCTGTCCGGGGCCTGGCCGCTGACGGCCGCCGTGTAGTTGTCGAGGCTGGCGTGACCAACGGCGTAATACTGGCTCAGGAAGGTACCCATCGGGGCCAGCGTGTCGATCAGATACGTCGCGGGCGAGTTCGGGCCGTACGTCGCCAGCACATCCTCGTTCTCGAGAATCACGATGAACACGTGACCGATCTTGGGCAGGCCAGCGGTAACGGCGGCCGCCTTGGTCAGTGCTGCCTCGCGCGGCGCCGTCGCCGCGGAGTTCGGGCTGTCACTACATGCCACGCTTACGAGAGCAGCGGCCACACTCATGGCCACTGCAGCTAACCGGTACTGATTTCCCATCGAACACTCCTAGTATACGGGTCGCCGATGAATGCTCGGCCGACGCTGCGACTGCGCGTCTACCCGATAACAGGGATGTCCGTGTTGCGTCTCACTTTCGTCTTGCCAGCCAGAGCAGTGCCAAACCAAAGAGGAGCATGAACGTGCCCCACCATTCATTCACATTCACACCGAGCGACTTGGCGTAGAGTTGGCTGTCAGCGCTGGTGGCGAGTCCGAACCCAGTGATCAAGAATCCCACAATGGCGAGCAACCCACCGATCGGAAGTCGAACGTCCATGGTTACTTCCAGATGAAAGTGACAACGGAGTTACTCGGCAGCGTGTACTGCAAGCTCTTCTGGCCCCACTGCAGAGAAAACGTGGTCGCTTGAGGGTTCCCATTCAAGACGAGGGCGACGATCGACTGGTCGTCGCTGTTCTGAAACGCGACGTTCGACAGTCCACCCACACCGGACGAGGACGCGATGCGATGCGCCCCTGGCCGGACGAACCGGCTCGCGTGGGCGAGCGCATAGTACTCCACATTCCGCGTCACCGCGGCCGTGGTCGAATTGATCGTCACGACGCCACGGCAATTCGTGCACCCGCCGGTGTGGGGCCCATCGTGCTCGTCGAGCGCGAGGTTCCACAGCGCCACGCTTCGCGCCCAGTTTTGCGTCGTGCCAATGATCAGCGTGCCGACGAAGTACGTGATGTTCGAGCCGAAGTCCGGCGCCCAATCGCCGCCTGAGCATTCGGTGAAATACGTATCTTTGGCCGGGTACGCCTGGTGCACCGTGGATTGCGCCGACACGTTGCCCTTGTAGCAATGCCATGCAACCCCTTGCACATACTTCGACGCGAGCGTATCGGCGAAGACGGTCTCGGGCTCCTGGGGCAGATCCCAGTTGTGATCCCAATCCCAGATCATCGTCTTGACCCCGAGCCGCGCAAACAATGGCCCCACGTACTGGCCATCCAACTCGGCCCGCGTCACCGGATCCAACAACATCCCCGGATAGTCCGGCGGCTCGTACTGCGGCTCATTCTGCAGCGATATCGCATTGATCGTCACGCCGGCCGCCGCATAGGCCTGGATGAACTTGACGAAGTACCCCGCGAATGCGCTATACGCCTCGGGCTTGAGCGTTCCGCCGATCATGCTCCCCGACGTCTTCATCCACCCGGGCGGGCTCCACGGGTTGGCCATGAGCACGAGCTGCGGATTGATGGCCACGGCCCGCTGAATCACGGGCAGCTTGTACACGAGGTCGGGCGCGATCGAGAAATGCGCCAGCGTCGTATCGGCTGACCCGTCGTCGTAACTGTAATCGACCAACGAAAAATCGGACGCCCCCATGGGGATGCGCATGAAACTCAACCCCAGACCGCCGTTGTTGCGGGAGAACAACTCCTGCAACAGCGACTCGCGCTGGCTCGCCGAGAGCTTCTCGTAGATGTTATACGTCGCCGCATCGGTGAACGCCGCGCCGAATCCGATCATCTGCTGATACTTGGTCGTCTCATCGACGTTGATCACCGGCAAGGAGCTCGACGGCTGCCCCGAGGCAAGCGCATTGTTCGGCTCATGACTCAAGAGCTTGGTCTGATCACCGGTCGTGAGCCACGTTTGCACGGCCGTCGATGGACCGGTGGTCGGCGCCGTCGCCGGTCCAGGTCCGCTCGATCCGCACGCCGCGAGCGCCAACGAGACCACCAGTAATCGCATTATCGCACCATGAAGCGCGCGCTGAGCGAACCGACCAGCGCGTCAAATGGGCCCGGCTCGACTCGGGGCTTGTTGTCGCGGCCAATGAACGCGAGCCGAGACTTGGGAAATACGAAGGTCAGGGTCTGCTTCTCTCCGGCGCCCAACGACACACGCCGAAATGCACGGAGTTTCTTGACGGGCGGCGCGATGGACGCGTAGAGCTCTCGCGAGTACAACTCCACGACATCGACGCCGGCCCGCTGGCCGGTATTCGTGACCGTGACGGACACGCGAATCGTATCCCCGGCCGTAACCGTCAGGTCACTGTACGCGAACGTTGTATACGAGAGACCATACCCGAAGTCCCATTCGGGATTGTAGCCCGCCGGAAGAGCCTCCTCCGAGAACGCGTGATCGTAGTGCGCGAGAGCGCCGGTCGCTCGGGGCCACGTGAACGGGAGCCTGCCGCTCGGGTTGACGTCGCCGAACAGCACGCCGGCCAGTGCCTCCCCGCCGAATGGCCCGGTCTGGTACCCGGTGACAATCGCGCGGGCGCTATCGACGATCGCCCGAATAATCCGCGGCCGCTGATGAAAAATTGCCAGCACCACCGGCGTGCCCGTCGCCTCGATCGCCCTCGCGAGCTGCAGCTGGTCGTCGGGCATCGTCAGGTCGTCGATGTCGCCCGGCTTCTCGACCGCCGGCGGCTCGGCCAGACACACAATGGCAACGTCCGCATTGCGCGCCGCATCGACCGCTGCCGACCCGGCGACGTACGTGGCATTCGGCGCCCGCTTCCGAATCGCGTCCAGCAGAGTCGCCACATTCTTGGGATACATCGCCGTGTCCGTCCCCTGCCACGTGAACGTCCACGATCCATACTGATCGACCAACGACGTCGCGCCAGGGCCCGTCACGAGCACGCGCGATGATTTCGACAGCGGGAGAATGCCGCCCTGATTCTTGAGCAACGTCACGGCTTCCTCGGCCGCCTGGCGACTGACGGCGAGCGATTGCGCCGAGCCAACCTGCGCGAGCATCGCGCTATCCGGCCCGGCGTTCTTGAACAGGCCGAGCGCATATTTGAGTTTCAAGATGCGGCGCACCGACTCATCGATCCGGGAGACGGGGATCGAGCCCTCTTTCACGAGCGCGAGCAAGTCGTCGTAGAACGACAGATTGTCCGGGACCATACTCATGTCGATGCCCGCCATGACCGCCATGCGCACCGCGTCCTTCCGCGTCGGCGCGACATGGTGGGCCGTGTTGAGGCGGATGATGTCCGCCCAATCGCTCACCGCCACTCCGGTGAACCCCAAGTCGCGCCTCAGAAGATCCGTCAGGATCTCGTGACTCGCATGGACGGGGACTCCATTGATGTCCCCGGAGTTGATCATGACGGTTTGTAATCCAGCCCCGATGGCCGCTGCGAACGGCGGTACGAAATATTCTCGCAGCTGGCGGTCGGGGATCCAGGCGGATGTCCGATCCTTTCCCGTCAGCGGATCGCTGTAGCCGAGAAAGTGCTTCCCGGTCGCCGCGACATATTTTTGCTCCGCCCTTATCGCTGTCACCCCCAATAGAGAGACGAGATACGGATCTTCGCCAAAGGTCTCGAAGAATCGAGACCACAGAGGCTGGCGCCCCACGTCGAGCACCGGCGCAAAGTTCCAAAAGATCCCACTCGCCCGTGTCTCGTACCCGGTGATCTCGTGCTCTTGCCGCACGAGCGCCGTATCCCACGTCGCGGCCATCGCGATGTTCTGCGGGAAGACCGTCGCGCCGACCATATAATGATGCCCGTGCACCGCGTCGATCCCGTAGAGGATCGGGATCTTGAGACGCGTACGGGAGGCCGTGCGTTGCACGGCCCCGATGACTGCTTGCCATTTCTGTGGAGGAAGCGCGACGTCCCACACGTTGAGCAACGAGCCCACGTGATGGCCGAGAATCGCGTCGTCGAGCTTCGCGGAGTCGAGCTGCTGCTCGACCGAAGCCGTCCCACGAACACCGGAGACGGCTTCGATCGTCAGCTGCGTCATCTGCCCGACTTTCTCCTCTATTGTCATGCGCTGCAGGAGCCGCTCCACCGGCGGCTGCGAGAAGGCCAGCGCCAACAGGACCAGCTTTACTGCCATCCGGCGTTTTGCGTCAGAGCTGGATCGCTGTTGATCTCCACTTGCGGAATGGGATAGAAATTCGACGTCACGCCGTGCACGGCCTTGAACTCGTTGGGGTAGATCGTGAGGATCTCGGCCTGTTTCGCCCGCAGGGACTGGTCGAGAATGCCCCAGCGCGAGAGATCGAACCACCGCTGCCCTTCGTAGATGAACTCCTTCCGCCGCTCGACGCGGAGCGTGTCCATGAAGTCGGCGCTCCCGGCGCTCGACGATGCACTCGGGTCGCCGCGGAGACGCACCTGGTCGAGGGCCGATGCCGCGCTTCCGGCCGTCCCCGCCCCACCGTTGGCCACCGCTTCCGCGTACATCAAGAGCACATCGGCGTAGCGCAGAACGGGCTGATAGTTCGGCTGCTGTTCCCAGGAGCGGTGCTCCATGTTCTGCGCGTCCGACTCGTCGAGCGGCTTGTGCAGCGCCGGGGCCGGCGGCGAGATGAACGTGACGACCGTGCCCGAGTCGGGGCCGTGCCGGATGGTGTAGGGCGAGATCATGAAGCTCGCGCCATTCCCGCGCTGATCCGTGGCGGAGAAGGAGTTGACGAGCGACGGCAGCACGAACTCCAGACCGTACGCATCGCCCCCGGGGAACCCACTCGGCAGACCGAACAGCACGGCGATACTGCCGACCACTCCGGTCACGGTTTCCGGCGAACCGAAATTCACCGAAAAGATGTTCTCCGGATTCGAGTTCTGTTTGGAGATCGAGAAATTGTCGTTGTAGACCTTGTTGAGCGAGTACGCGCCCGAGTTGATCACTTGGCCGGCGTACTTCGCGGCATTGTTCCAATCGCCCAGGTACAGGTAGACCTTGGCCAGCAGCGACAGCGCGGCGCCGGACGTTGCGCGGCCGACATCGGCGCCCGAATAGCTCGCGGGCAGCGACGTCGCGGCCGCCTGGAGGTCGCTCTCAATGAGCGCGTAGACCTGCGCCTTCGCCGTCCGCGGGAGCTGGGCGTTCTTGGCGTTCGTGATTTGCGTCGTGACCAGCGGGACATCGCCGAACATGTTCACGAGCATGAAGTACGACAGCGCGCGAATGAACTTGGCCTCGCCAATGACGCGCGCCCGGAGCGTCGGGTCCATCTGGATCCCCGGCACCAACTGGATCACGATGTTGGCCCGGTTGATCGTGATGTACGCGTTGCTCCACTGGTTGTCGAGCGTCCACAGCGTCTTGTCGAACGTGTAGTCGGCGAGTTGGTGTCCGTCCGAGCCGAACGAGGGATCGGCCATGAGGTCGTCGCCGGAGATGTCACCGATATAGAAGTAGTACAGGTACGTGTACGGCATCTGGGCGTACGCGGCGTTGACCGCCGAGACGGCATCCGATGACGATTTGTAGA
>DATMLM010000047.1:0-68710 GCA_035570055.1 Gemmatimonadaceae bacterium | reverse complement strand
CGCCTTGAAATTGAATGCGGCCGGCGCGGCGTCGGCCGCCGGCGCGGTGGTCGCGGCGGCAGGACTAGCCATTGGGGTCGATCCGGAAAAGCACCTGTCCGTACTCTACGGGGTGCGCGTCCTGGACCAAGACCTCCTTGACCATGCCCGCGAACTCCGACTCGATCTCGTTCATGATCTTCATCGCTTCGATGATGCAGACCATCTGGCCCCGCGCGATGCGCTGGCCTTCGGTGACATACGCTTTCGCACCCGGCTCCGGCGACGCGTAGAACGTTCCGACCATCGGCGACTTGATCTCCAATAACTTGAGTCTCGGCGGCTCCGGCTTCCCGTCCGATTCGACGGGCTGCGTAGCCACCCCCTCCACCGGCGTCAGTCGAGCCGGAGCGGGAGCGGCCAGTACGGGCACCGAGACCGGGGCCGCGACTTGGACCGCACCGCGCTGCGAAGGCGACTTCGACAGCCGGATCTTCATCCCCTTATCTGACGATATTTCGATCGAATCGACACTCGATCCGTCGAGCAGCTCGATCAGCTTTTTGACATAGCGGAGATCGATCATTGGACGATCACGCCACCTCGAGCAATTCGCGCGTGAAGTGCGTCAGGACGGCCGGTCCATCCGGGCCGAGGTGCACGTCGTCTTCGATCCGTACACCACCCCAGCCCGGCCGGTAAATCCCCGGCTCGATAGTTACCACCGCGCCGACGGCCAACACCTGGTCCGCCGTCCGCGCCAAACGCGGCGCCTCGTGTACCTCCAGCCCCAACCCGTGTCCCAGGCTGTGGCCGAACGCATCACCGTAGCCGCGCCGCTCAATGTAGTCGCGCGCCAGCGCGTCGGCATCCTTTCCCTTGAGCCCGGCCCGCACCTGCGCGGTCGCCGTTGCGTTGGCGCATCGGACTATTTCATACAACTCGTGCTGCTCCTCGGTCGCCGAGCCGACGATCATCGTTCTGGTGACGTCCGCGCAATATCCGCCGGTTTCGGCACCGAAATCTATTAGTAAGAAATCTCCCTTTTCGATCGCCTTGACCGACGAGCGGGCGTGGGGCAGCGCCGATCTCGCGCCTGACGCGACAATGGAGGGGAATGGAAACGATTCTGACCCCTCGTCGCGCAGCGCCTGTTCGAGCACGCCGGCGACTTCCAGCTCCGTCATGCCGACATGCACCCCAGGCAACGTGCGAGCGAGCGCGCGCGTGGCAATGGATGCGGCATCGGATATGCGCGCGACTTCGTCGGGATCCTTGCGCTCGCGCAACGACTCGACGAGGTCCATCATCGGGCGCCATTGCCAGCGGGCGCCAGCGTCGAGGAGGCGTTGGAAATCGCGATGGAGTACGTGAGCCGACTCGAAGCCCGCGACTTCGACGTAGCCGTAATTCGGCAACGCTTGCCACAGGCCCGTCCACAGGCTCTGGGGCTCGATCATCACGCGCGCGAGGTCGCCCACTTCGTCGGCGACTTGGGTTTTGTACCTGAAGTCCGTGATGAACAGCACTTCGCGGCGGGCCGTCACGAAGACGAGCGCGGAGGAGCCTGAGAAGCCCGTCAGGTACCGAATATTGGCTGGGCTCGACAGCAACAGACCATCGAGCTGCGAATTCGCGATGACGTCCGTCAGCGCGGCAATGCGGTCCGGCCGACGATCACGCATGCTGAGTATTCAAGAGCGACACCAGGCCACGGAGCGCGAGCTCGTAGCCATAGGCGCCGAAGCCGCACAGTACGCCGCGCGCCGCGGGAGCCAACATCGAGGTGCGGCGCTCCGGTTCGCGAGAAAAGATGTTCGTCAGATGGATCTCGACAAACGGGACCGACACCGCGGTAAACGCGTCGCGGATCGCGAGACTCGTGTGGCTGTACGCGCCCGCGTTGACCAACGCACCCGCGGTCGTTCCGCGCATGCGGTGAATCGCGTCGATCAGGTCGCCTTCCCCGTTGTGTTGCGCGAAATCGATGTCGACCGCGAGCTCGCGACCGACGCTGGTCAATCGACGTTCGATGTCCGCCAGCGTCGTCGTCCCGTAGATCGCCGGTTCTCGCGTGCCGAGGAGATTCAGGCTGGGGCCGTTGAGAACCGCGATTCTCACTTTTTCTTGAGTCCCGACAGCCAACTGCTGAATTGTTCGGTCTCGACGCCCGCGCTTTCATCCGTGTTTTCGGCAGCGCCCTCGATCGGCGACACGTTGTCGGTGTTCGTGTCGTTTCCGAAGAACTGGTCGAACGAGAACGCGCTCGATTCGCGGCGTGTCGGACCGCCGTCGCTCGACGAGCTTTCGCGGAAGACCGTGTCGAGGGAGAGCTCGTTCTTCGCCGGGCGAACCGCGCGCTCCTGCGCGGTCGGAGGGGCCTCGGGCTGGGCGCCGCCGAATGCTCCGGCGAGCGTTGACGCCGCGGCATCGTCCGTTGGGGCGACCGTCGAGCCACTGAACAACCCGTTCACCGACGCATCGGTCTGACCCGAATTGCGCGGCGCGGCGGGCGCGGCGACCGGTGTCGGCTCGGGCTCGGGCTCGGGTGAGACCTCGGCGCGAGGCGGTTCCGGCTCCGATTGCTCGGTACGCAGGGGCAGGCCGAAGACATCGACCTCTTCGGTCACGCGAGAGACGAGACCTTCGCTGCCGAAGTCTTCTTTCGCGAGGATCCCGCCGCTGGCGCGGGGCGCGTAGCCGCCCGTAAACGCGTTCGCACCGAACGCGTCGTCCGAAAATGCCTCGTCGCTATAGCCCGCGACATCGTGATGCTCGGCGCGCGGCATCTCGTGCTCGGGCTCGGGATCGGCCGGCGGTTCGTGCGATGGCGGCGGATCAGGCTCGGCGTGAGATTCCGGCTCGACGTGGGACGGCAACTCGGGCTCGGCAGCCGGCGGGACGTACTCGGTCGTCGTGTGCTCGACCGTCTCATGCTCGGCCGTTGTGTGCTCGACGGTCGCGTGCTCGGGAGCCTCGTGCTCAGAGTGCACTTCCTCGGCGACGGCCTGCTCGGCGACGGCGTGCTCGCCCGTCGTGTGGCCGGACGCGTGCATCACGACGCGGCGGGCCGCCAAGCCACCGAAGAACGCGCGCACCGAGCGCATCGCCGGCGCACCCTGGCGCTCGCGCGCCGCATCGATGACCGAATCAGAGACCGCGGCGACGCTCATGCTCGAGCGCGATCCGCTCTCGAGCTGCGCGACGCGCTCGCGGAGATTGTCATCGCCGGGGTTCTGGGACAGCAGCTGGCGATAGACGCCAAGCGCTTCGTCGCGAAACCCCTGCTGGAGATACAGCTCCGCCATCGTCTCCGTGACGAACGCCTGCGGCGTGTCCGACTCCGGCAACGACTCGATGGGCGGAGGCGACGGGCGATCCGGGCGTGTCGGCGCTTGAAACTCCATCGACTCGAAGCCGGAGCCCATTCCGCCCTCTTCAGCACTCGGCGGCGGAGCGGCCTTCATCTCTTCGAGGTCGCTCTCGGCGCTGAAGAACCCGTCGATTGGAGCTGATGGCCGTTCTATGCGCGGCGTGAGAACCGGGGTCGGTGCGCTGGTTATCGTTTCCGGAACAGCGGGCGGGGTCGGCGGCGTCGGCGTCGCCAACGTCGGCGGCAGCTCGAGTGTCCGCTCAGGATTGATGTCCTGCCAACCCGAGAGCGCCTCGACCGGACTCGACTGGCGATTCGCCTGCGCGTCCGGCAAGCCATCGATCGAGCTCAAAAGTGAGACGACCTCAGGATTACGCGGATCGGCGTCGAGCACGCGGCGGTACCACGTCCGCGCCGCGGTCAAATCACCGCGCTCACGGGCAATGTCACCCAAGTGACGGAGCGCAATGAGGTTCTCCGGGTCGAGCTGCAAGGCCGACTCGAAAACACCACGCGCTTCCTCGAACTCCCCAGCTTCGAACAACGCCTGCCCAAACACGATATGGCCGCTCATATGAGCCGGCTGCTGAGGCACGTACGTGCGACAGATCGAGATGGCCTGCGTCAGGTCGCCAGCCTTCCGGTACTCATTGGCGAGCGGCGCGAAGTATCGCCGGGGGTTCTCGTTGAACTTCCTTTCCAGTTCCTCTATCCGGGCGGATATGGCCATCTTGGCTCTCGGTAAGGACGGGGAAGATATACCTTGCTGACGAGCGAAGTCAATCAGAAGTGACACGCTCTCTTGATTTTAGCCGATCGCGACTTCTAGGTTTTGACCCATGCTCTCACAGATGCGGGCGAACGCGAAATACATTTGGTATTTCGCGGCGGCGACCTTTGTCGGCGGATTTCTTTTGTATCAAACGTCCGGCCTCGCGGGCCGGACCAAGAACACAGCCTCGTCAACGGTCTTTTCGGTCAACGGCCAGGATATCACATATGTCCAGTGGTCGAACGCGACCCAGCGGCGCTATCAGGAAGCCCAGCAGCGCGCCGGCCGCGCCTTGACGCTCGACGAGCAAAAGGAGCTCGAACAGCAGACCTACGACGAGATGGTCTCGGATATCCTGCTCGAGCAGGAATACCAGAAGCGCGGCATCGGCGTCTCCGACGAGGAGATTCGGGAAGCGGCCCAGACGAACCCGCCCCCGGCGTTCCTCCAGGCTCCGGAGCTCCAGACCGACGGCCGGTTCGATCCCGAGAAGTACCAGCGGTACCTCTCGAGCCCGATGGCCAAGCAGTCAGGCCTGCTCCTCCAGCTGGAAGCGATGTATCGCGACCAGATCCCCAAAGAGAAGCTGTTCGAGCAGGTCGCGTCCTCGGTCTACGTCACAGACGCCCAGATGTGGAACCTGTGGCGGGACGGGCACGACTCGGCGCAGATCTCCTATGTGTCCTGGCATCCGGACGAGGTGGCCGACTCCACGGTCCATGTGACCGATGAGGCGATACACGAATACTTCGTCGCCCATAAGAAGCAGTTGGGGAGGAAAGGGCGCGCGTCGGTCTCGATACTCATCCTGCCGCGCACGATCACGTCGGCCGACACCGCCGCGACCCGTGCCCATCTCCTCGCCCTGCGCGACCAAATCGAGAAAGGGGCCAAGTTCGACGATGTCGCCAAGCGCGAGTCGCAGGACTCGGCATCCGCCACGCAAGGTGGTCTCCTCGGCACCGTGACTCGGGGACGGTTTGTCCCGCAGTTCGACAGCGCGGCATTCGCCCTCAAGCCGGGCGAGCTGTCACAACCCGTCTTGTCGCCGTACGGCTTTCACCTGATTCGGGTGGATTCCAAGAAGGGCGATTCCATCACTGTCCGGCATATCCTGCTGCGCATTCAGCAGAGTGACTCCGCCGCGGCGAGAACCAACCATATTGCCGATTCGCTCGACAAGATCGTTGGCCATGCGGAGCTGAGCGGGCAATTCGACAAAGCGGCGAAGACGTTTGGGCTCCCGGTGGTGAAATTGCACGTGAATGAGGACGAGCCGCTCAACTGGAACGGACGCCAGGTGCCGAGCGTCGGCACGTGGGCGTTCTCGGGCGCGCAAGTTGGCGAGTCCAGCGAGTTGTTCGACGCCGATGATGCGTACTATCTCGCGCGGCTCGACTCGCTCACGCCCGGAGTCGATCCGAACTCGCGGGGCGCCGAGGCAGCGGTCCGGCCGCAGATTCGCGCGATCCTCGCCAAGCGAGGCGTGATCGAGCTCCTGCGAACGAAAGCGCAGATATTCGCGGATGCCGCGGCGAAGAGCTCCCTTGACGCCGAGGCCAAGGTGGAAGGGCTCTCGGTAATTCACAGCCCCTCATTCAATCGCACGGCGTTCGTTCCGGATGTCGGGCGCTTCAACGAAGTCATTGGCGCCGCGTTCTCCTTGCCGCTCAACGTCGTCAGCCAGCCGATCGGGACCGATGACGCGATGTACGTGATTCGCGTCGACAAACGGACCGAGTCGAATCGCGCCGCGTGGGAGGCGCAGAAAGTCGCGCAGCGGCAATCGCTCATGCAGCAGCAGCGCGACCAGGCGATTCAGATCTACCTGACGAATCTGCGCGATGCGGCGCGCATCGTCGACAATCGGAAAGCGATCGAGGCGGCGAACCGAACGCAGACGTCTACGTAGCGGCCCGATGGAGCAGCAGCGCGCGCTCACGGGCATTGCGCGTGAGCGACGCGGCTCGCTGAAACTCGACACGCGCTTCGGCCGCCCGTCCCAGCTTGGCGAGCAAATCGCCGCGCACGCTCGGCAAGAGGTGATAATGCGCGAGCGATGGCTCGCCCAAGAGCGCATCGACGAGCTCGAGGCCCGCGGCCGGGCCAAAGGCCATCCCCACGGCGACCGCGCGATTGAGCTCTACGACCGGCGACGGGGCGAGCGATGCCAGCGCATCATACAGTGCGGCGATCCGCTGCCAGTCGGTTTCGTCCGCCGTGTGCGCTCGCGCATGACACGCGGCGATCGCGGCTTGCAGCGTGTAGGGGCCGAGGGTGTCGGCGAGTCTCTCGGCGCGCTCGAGCGCGGCCAGGCCGTTGTTGATCAAGACGTGATCCCAGCGGCCCCGGTCTTGATCGAGCAGGAGGATCGGGTCGCCCGTCGGGCCGACACGGGCCGAGAGACGGGATGCCTGGATCGCCATCAGGGCGACGAGACCGTGGACCTCGGATTCGTCCGGCATGAGAGCGGCCAGAATGCGGCCGAGGCGCAGCGCATCCTCGCATAGACCAGGACGCACCCAGTCTTCGCCGGCGGTCGCCGAGTAGCCCTCGTTGAAGATCAAGTAGATCACTTCCAGCACAGACGACAAGCGCGCAGGGCGGTCGGCCGGACGTGGCATCTCGAATGGCACGCGCGCTTCGCGCAACGTGCGCTTGGCCCGGACGATGCGTTGGGCGATCGTCGGTTCCGGGACCAGGAATGCGCGGGCGATTTCGTCAGTCGTGAGCCCGCCGAGGAGACGCAGCGTAAGGGCAACGCGGGCCTCAGGGGATAACACGGGATGGCACGACGTGAAGATCAGGCGGAGCATGTCATCTCCAACGTCATCATCGATCGTGGCATCGATGGCGGCGGATTCGGCTTCCTGCCGCGATTCGAGATCGTGCGCCACCTCGACGTGCTTCCGATCGAGGAGCGCGTTGCGGCGCAGATTGTCGATCGCGCGGCGTTTCGCCGTGGCCATGAGCCAGGCGCCCGGATTGTCCGGGACGCCCGACTCCGGCCACTTCTCGAGCGCGGCGAGCAACGCATCCTGCGCCAGGTCCTCGGCGAGACCGATATCGCGCACCATCCGCGCGAGACCGGCAATCAGTCTGGCGGATTCGATCCGCCAGACCGCTTCGATCGCGCGGTGAACGCTATCCTTCATGCAGCTGGCGGATCTCCAGCACGCCATCCCCGCCCAAGGCTTTCGCGATGCGCTTCGTGAGCTCGATCATGTGCGCTTTCGACTTCGCGTTCAAGATCGCGTAGCCGGCGACCAACTCCTTCGTTTCGGCGAACGGACCATCGGTGACCGTGATCGTGCCGTTCGTCTGGCGAAGGAGCGCGCCCGTCGCGCTCGACGCCAGCCCATCCATGGCGACGAGCACGCCTTCCTGCGTGAGCTCGCCGAGCAGCTTGCCCAGTGCCGCCATCTCTTCCTCTGACGGCTCGCCGACGGGTTCTTCCGTCGGGCGAAAGAGGGCCATGTACTTCATCTGCCGGACCGAAGGCGGGCGTCGGCCGCCGCCATTTCAGGGCTGACGTTGTCGCCGAAGTCGGCGGTCTCGAATACTTGGCGAATTTCGATCTCGGCGCCCGGACCGAATGGGGAGCGCTTCAGCCACTCGATCACCTCTTCTTTGGACTTGACCTGCCAGAGCCAGTAGCCGGCGACCAGCTCCTTTGCTTCGGCGAATGGGCCGTCGACGACGGTCACCTTGTGGACCGCCGGGAACGTGACGCGGGCGCCCTTTGAGCTGGCGTGGAGTCCCTCGCCAGCCAGCATAACGCCCGCCTTGACTAACTCTTGGTTGAACTTATGCATCTCGGTGAGGAGCTCCCGGGATGGGAGAACGCCTGCCTCACTTTCTGCGCTGGCTTTTACCAGGACCATAAATCGCATCGGACCATCTCCATGGGTTGAAGATCGTACACCCAGGCGACGAACGACGCGTCCCGAAATCGACAGCGACTTAAAAAAGGCTTCGAGCGATCAGATAGGCGATCAGGACGCCGATCAGGCTCAGCAGAGAAACATCGAGCGCGATCGGCCCGAGGCTGAGCTTGAGGATCACGAGATCCAGGCCGAGGGGGCCGATGGAGGGGGTGACCCCGGTGGTCAGCAGTTCCTTGACGGCCCCGGCTGGCAGGAACTTGCGGGCGAATTGGGTGAGGAACCCGCCGACCACGAATCCGCAGGCGAGGACGATCGCGTGGAACGCGGGCCGGTGGCGGGACGAGCCGCCTGTCGTGCGCGGGGGCATTAGCGGGAGCGCTCCGTCACATAGCTGATCGTGTCGGCGAGCACGGCACGGACCGGTGTGTCTGGCAGCTCGCCCAGTGCGGCTTCGGCTTGTCCAGCGAACTCCGCCCCACGCCGGCGCGCGTAGTCCAACCCGCCCGAATCGGCAACGATACCGATGACGTCGTGGATCTCGGTATCGCTCGGCGACTCGTTGGCGAACAACGACTCGACACGAGCGCGCGAAGCGGGAGTCATCGAGCGAAGGGCGGCAATCAACGGCAAGGTCATCTTGCGTTCACGCAGGTCGAGACCGCTCGGTTTCCCGGTCACGGACTCCTCGGCCGTGTAGTCGAGCAGGTCATCGGCTATCTGGAACGCCATTCCCAGTTTGAGACCGTAACTGGCGAGTTGGACGCGATACTCCGGCGCGCCGGCGAGCGCACCGAGCTCGCAGGCGGCACGGAAGAGCGAGGCCGTCTTGGCTTCGATCCAGCGCTCGTAGTCGTCTTCGGTTACCGCGAAGGCATCATCGCGCGTGAGCTGCGTCAGCTCACCGCGCGTCATCTCATCCGACGCATCGGTAATAATTCGCAATGCTTCCACGTTACCGAGCCGCGCCAACTCTTTGAGCGCCCGCAAGTACAAGAAATCGCCGGCGATCACCGAGATCTGGTGGCCGAGCAGCGAATTGAGCGTAGGCATGCCGCGCCGGAGCACGGAGTGGTCGACTGCGTCGTCATGCACGAGCGTCGCGACGTGAATCAACTCCAGGATCGCCGCCAGGGTCGTCGCCGACGCGCCCGGATGCTCGTCGATCGCGTTCGCGAGGAGCACGAGGGTCGGGCGCAACAGCTTGCCCTTCATCCCCATCAGGTGCCCGCTCACCGCGGCGATCAGCGGCGAGTCGTCATCGACGATGCGGCGGAGCTCGACCTCGACCTCGTGGAGCTCCTGGCGAACCGGCGATTGGATGTCACTTAAGCTCGGCCGAAGCCCTCGTCCCGTCACCGTCCCACCTTCTCGAGTCGCGCGAGGCGATCGGCGACATCGCGGAACTGGATGTCGACCGCGAACACCCGCTGATAAAAAGTAAGCGCATCAGCGGTTGATCGAAGCGCTTCGGAGCAATAGCCGAGGAGATACAGTACGCCGACCAGCTGGTCATCCCCGATGCCGGGCTCGTTCAGCGCGCGGCCCAAAATCGTCGCCGCGACTTGGAATTGTTGCTTCTCCAGGAAGCATTGGCCGAGGGCTTCGTAGGTGCGTACGCGGCCCTGGGGGGCCCGAAGCGCCTTTTGAAACTCGGAGATGGCCTCATCGACGAGGCCCATCTCTTTGTAGGCGACGCCCAAGTCGTAGTGGCTCTCGTGGTCTTCTTCGTCGACATTGTCGGAGACACCCTGCTTGAACTTGCGCAGCATGTCGGCGAAGTCGGCTTCTTCGTCGCCCGTCGGCGCCTCTTCGTCGACCACCATGCGGGTCGACTTCGGCGCTTGGTCTTCGGCGAGCCAGTCGCTCAGGTTCACGAAGTCGTCGTTCGTGGTCGGCTCGCGACGGACCGCTCGGGCGGCCGTCGGAGTCGGCTGCTGCCGCGGCGGGGGCTCGAAGGTGCTCAGCGCCGCTTGCGCGCGAGGATCATCGGGGGCGAGCTCGAGAACGCGTTGGTACACCGCACGGGCCTTGTCGGCGTGCCCGGCGCGGAAGAGCGAGTCGGCCAATTCCAGATAGGCTTCGGCCAAGCGCGGCTTGTCGTTCGCTCGGAACGCATACTCGACGCGCTTCTGGTGATGCCGAACCGAGTTCGGGTTGAGGCGAATAATCTCGTCGGCAACCGAGCGCGCGCTGTCCAAGTCGTGCGAGCGCTCGAGGCCAAGCATCACGACCTCGAGCTCTTGGAGCCCTTCTTCGCGGTCGCCGTCCTCGAGCAGCGCTTCCGCGAGGCGCTGGCGTACCGTCCAATTCGTCGGCTCGGCTGCCGCGCGCTGCCGGAGCGTGTCCACCTCGCGCGCCAGCGGCGTGTGCGAGTGATGGTGCGCGGGCTCGGGGCTGACCGGATCGGGGCCGACATCGAGCAGCGGCAGATCCGGCGACTCGTCCGACGGCGGTGCGTCTTCTCCTGGCGACATCCATGCCGGGAGCTCGACCTCATCGGCCTCGGCTTCCTCCTCCGGCGGCTCGGAGCTGAGCGAGTCGGCGCCACTCGTGAGCGACAATTTCGAGGAGGCTGACGCGGAGCGACCATCCAAGTCGCTTGTATCGACTTCCGGCGTGAAGTCGACTTCGAGCGGCGGCGGCGGCGGTGCACCGTTCGGCGATTTCTTCCGAGGCTTCGGAAGCGGCAGGTCGCTCTCGGGGATGATGAGCTCCATCTCCCCGGTCAGCGACAGCGGGCTCCGGCCGCTCGGCATATCCAGCGACGGCAGTCGGCCCGGCAGCGCGAGATCGTGCGTGCTGTGGCGTGGCGACGGATCGGCCGGCGGGCCGAGATCGAGCTCGGCGAACTCGCTGCCGGTGAGCGGCTCGAGCTCGGGCAATGTTTCGGCCGGGAATGCCGCGTCGATCTCGGGATCGAGCACGGTCTGCTCGAACCCGGCGATCTGGCCCGTGTCCGCTACCTGCTCGGGCGCCGAGAACTCTTCCATCGTCTCGAGCCCCTCGGCTTGACCGCCAACATCGAGCGGCTCGAGTGGCTCGAGATCGGTCTCGTCGAGCGGCGGGAGCGGGAGCAGATCGTCCTCGGGCTCCGGCTCCGGCTCCGCCTCGGCTTCGAGGTCGAGCGGCGGAAGATCGTCGAGGATGTCCGGTTCCGGCTCCGGCTCCGGGGGCTGCGCGAGCTTGACGGTCTTGCGCGCTTGCTCGGGGCGCGGCGCCTTTGCTTTGGGCGGTGGCTCGGCGGCCCCGCCCTTGGAGTCAGACAGGTCGAGGAATACGAGATCGCTCGACTTCTGGCGCGCCGTGGCGCCGCCTTCCTTTGGCTCGACCTCTGGGTCAATCGCTTTCATGCGATCGACGGTCGCGCGGGCTTCGGCGCCGCGGCCTTCGGCGACGAACTTCTCGTAGAGATGCTGGAGCTGCTCGATCGCTTCGCCCTTGCGATCCTTCTTCGACAGCTGCTCCGCCAGCATCAGGCGAATGTCATCCTGATCCGGGCAGAGGTCGGCGAATTCCTTTAACGCACGGAACGCCTCGTCGAGCTGACCGCCCTTTTGCATGCGGTCCGCGTATTCCAGGAAATTTTGCTTGGCGTCCGATATAAAACCCTTCTTCGCGCTGATCTTTCCCAGCTTGTAGTAGATCGAATTTCTGCCTGGGGATTGGCGAAGGATTTTGTTGCAGAGCGCGATCGCGTTGTTGAAGAAACCGCTTTCGGCGTAGAGGTCGACGGCCTTCTCGTAATAATTGACGGCATCGCCTACGCTGCCCTGCCGCATGAGCAGGTCGCCGACGCGGTTGTAGAGCGCGACATCGGCCTCATCATCCTCGCCGTCCGATTCGTCGAGGATCTGGATGTAAATCTGCAGCGCCTTGTCGAACTGCTTTTTCTGCTCGAACTCGGCAGCTTTTTTCTTGAGTTTGAGAGCGTTCGACATGGGTTATAGGATAGACTGCTTAACGTACGGTTAAGTCAAACTGGTCACAAGCTTTGCCCTTGACCCACGACGCCCGGCAGCGGCGGTCTCCGTACCAGTACGGCAGCTCGCGCACGTCATCGATCTCGTAGAGGGCGAGGTCGGCCGAGAAACCCGGGGCGATCTGACCGATGGTGTCAGCGAGGCCGAGGGCGGCCGCGCCGTTTACGGTCCCGGCGATGATCGCTTCGGCGACGGTCAGTCTCAGTTGACTCACGGCGAGGGTTAAAATCAACGGCAGATTCGGCGTTGGTGATGTCCCCGGGTTGAAATCCGTGGCCAACGCGACGGCCACCCCCGCCTCGATCAGGGCTCGTGCCGGCGCTTGTGATCTACGTCCCAAAAACAACATCGTGCCTGGCAGCAGCGTGGCGACGGTGTTCGATGCCGCCAGCGCCGCGACCCCGGCATCCGAGATCGCCGCCAGATGGTCCGCTGATGTCGCCCCGATCTGCGCCGCGAGCTCGGCGCCGCCGGAGGGCTCGAGCTCGTCAGCGTGCAGCTTGAGGCCCAGGCCGGCGTGTTTGGCCGCGGTCAGGATCGTTCTGCTCTCGGCGACCGTGAATACGCCTGGCTCGCAGAAGACATCGGCGAACCGCGCGAGGCGATCGGCGACCACACGAGGGAGCATGTCGTTGACGAGCAAGTCCACGTACTTGTTACGGGTCGAGCGGTACTCGAGCGGGATTTCGTGGGCGCCGAGCCACGTGGGGACCAGCCGTACCGGTAACGCCTCGGCCAGGCGCGCGATCACCCGGAGCTCTTTGAGCTCGTCTTCCACCGTGAGGCCGTAGCCCGACTTCACCTCGATCGTCGTCGTGCCGTAGGCGGCCAGGCGGCGGAGCCGGCCCAGGGCTAACGCGAATAATTCATCCTCGGACCGCTGGCGCAGGTCACGGACCGACGCGTGAATGCCTCCGCCTCGGGCGGCGATCTCCATGTAGCTCGCGCCCGCGGCGCGAAGCTCTTGTTCGTCCGCCCGCGGGCGGCCGAAGATCGCGTGGGTGTGCGAGTCGACCCAGCCCGGGAGGAGGACGCCGCCCTGACAATCAACTCGCGCGACGTCGGGAAACCGGCGCTCCAGCTCCGGTTGAGGGCCTACGGCTGCTATCCGGTCATCGCTGACGGCGACCGCAGCGCCTTTGAGGAGGCCCAGATCGTTCATCTCGGCGCCGCGGCGCGCTCGCGCGGGGCCGGCGCAGGTGACTACCTGTGCCGTGTTGAGGAATAGGACTTCGCTCACGCTAGTACATCGAGCACGCGTGAGAGGCCGACCGGTGCTTGGGCTTCGCCGCGGCAGGCATAGAAGCAGGCATTGCAGTCGATCGGCTGATAGCCCGCGTATTCGGTCCAGTGGCCGTCTGTTGGAAAATCAGGGCAGCGTTTGACCCGGCCCGTGGGGTCGATGTGGATCGTGCGAAGACCCGACTGGCATGGCTCGCGCAAATCGCCACGGACGTAGCGCGGGATTTGGGCCAGATAATAGTCCGAGCTCGTGATGACACCACGACGACGACGTTTGTAGGAGAGCAGCTGAGCGATAGTCTCGTCGAGTGTTGTGTTGGGTGACAGCACGGGACCGACGTTGGCGTTTTTCAGCGACGTGTACGTGCTGAAATTTACTCCACAGCCGAGTGACTCCGCGCGGTGGACGATCGGCAGGAGCTGATCGAGGTTGTCGTTTCTGATCACTGTGTTGAAGCGAATGCTGTCGATGCCGGCGGCACGAAGGCGTGGGATGGTCGAGAGGATTTTCTCGGTGAGCCCCGGGATGCCACGTTCGGCATCGTGGCGGCCGTCCAAGAAATCCAACGAGATGTTGAACTGGTTGATCCCGGCGTCCCACAAGGAACGCGCGCGGTCGACGGTCAGCAGGCCACCGTGTGTAAGGATCGTGGTGTATTTCACGCGGATCGCACCGGTGACAGCGCGGACGAGGTCTTCGAGATCGCGGCGGAGGAGCGGTTCGCCACCCGTGAACGTGATCATGAGCGGATTGAAGAACCGCGCCGCGTCGGCGAACGACTGGGACTCCGACTGGCGGCTCTCCGACGGCGTTTTCCAGTAATCGCAAAACCCGCAGCGCGCGTTACAGCGAAGCGTGACCTCGAAGTTGACGAGGATCGGACGCTTCCGCGCCGTCAGCCAGGCGTGCTTTGCCAGGAATACCGGGACGTCCCACGGCGCGAACCTCGACGACAGCACGGCCGTTATGCCATCGGCAAATCGATTCGCTGCTCGACGGCCGTCTGTTGCGCGATCTCGTAGCCGGCATCGGCGTGACGCGCGACGCCGATGCCCGGATCGTTCGTCAGCACGCGCTGCAGGCGCTCGGCCATGGCCGGCGTGCCGTCGGCGACGATGACTTGGCCCGCGTGCAGCGAATTGCCAATGCCGACGCCACCGCCGTGGTGGAACGAGACCCAGGATGCGCCGCTGGCGACATTGAGCAACGCGTTCAGGATCGGCCAGTCGGCGATGGCATCGCTGCCATCTTTCATGCTCTCGGTTTCTCTGAACGGCGAGGCCACGCTGCCGGTGTCGAGATGATCGCGGCCGATGACGATCGGCGCCGAGATTTCTCCGCGGGCGACGAGATCATTCATGGCGACGCCGAACTTGGCGCGATCTCCCTGGCCCAACCAACAGATGCGCGCGGGCAAGCCCTGGAATTGGATTTTTTCGCGCGCGAGCGTCAACCAGCGGCGGAGATGCGCGTCGTTCGGGAATAACTCGAGGGCCAACGCATCGGTGCGATAGATGTCACGCGGATCGCCAGACAGGGCGACCCAGCGGAATGGCCCCTTCCCTTCGCAGAATAGCGGCCGGACATATTCGGGGACGAAGCCCGGGATGTTGAACGCGTCTCGCACGCCGGCGTCGAACGCGACCGTGCGCAGATTGTTGCCATAGTCGAACGAGATCGCACCACGCCGCTGCATCTCGAGCATGGCGCGGACGTGTTCGGCCGCCGAGGCGGTAGAGCGGCGAACGTACTCGCCCGGTTGCGACGCGCGGAGGGCCATCGCGGCATCGAGCGACATATCCGCCGGGACATATCCGTTGAGCATGTCGTGCGCGGATGTCTGATCGGTGAGGACGTCCGGCGTGATCCCGCGGCGGACGAGCTCAGGGAGGACGGTCGCGGTGTTGCCGACAAGACCGACGGAGAGCGCGATACCCCGGCGGCGCGCGTCGTCGATCCAGCGGAGCGCCTCGTCGAGGTCTGCCGTGCGGCGGTCGCAATAGCGGGTCGCGATACGTTTATCGATGCGCGCCGGGTCGACTTCGATGGCGAGGACCGCCGCGCCGTGCATTGTCGCCGCGAGTGGTTGGGCGCCGCCCATGCCGCCCAGGCCACCGGTGAGCACGAAGCGCCCGGAGAGCGTGCCGCCGAAGTGGCGAGCGGCGACGGCGCCGAACGTCTCATAGGTGCCCTGCACGATGCCCTGCGAGCCGATGTAGATCCATGAGCCGGCCGTCATCTGGCCGTACATCGTGAGGCCCATCGCCTCCAAGCGACGGAATTCATCCCAATTCGCCCATCGCGGGACGAGATTCGAGTTGGCGATCAATACGCGTGGTGCGCCTGGATGGGTGCGGAATACCGCGACTGGTTTGCCGCTTTGCATCAACAGCGTTTCATCATCGCCGAGGCGGCGGAGGGTCTCGACCGTGCGATCGAAGGCGGCCCAGTTGCGCACCGCTTTGCCCGTGCCGCCGTAGACGACGAGATCCTCGGGTCGCTCGGCGACATCGGGATCCAGGTTGTTCATCAGCATGCGCATCGCGGCTTCCTGCTGCCAACCGCGGCAGGAGAGCTGCGTTCCGCGCGGTGCGCGGACGACTTGCTCAGACGCTAGCGTGGTCATAATGGTCAGAAAAGTCGAAGTGGCCGTTGGCGATCGCGTCGGCCAACGCCGTCATGTCCGGACTCGGCACGCGATCTTCGACGAGCGGGTCGACGAGCTCGCGGATCTTGGCGTGGGCGCGGCGCACCCCGACGCCCGGCGCGAGCGGGGCGCGATAATCGATGCCCTGGGCCGCGCAGAGCAGCTCGATCGCGAGCACGTGCTGGACGTTGCGCACGATGCGGCGGAGCTTTGTGGCCGCACCCATCGCCATCGGGACGACATCCTCTTTGCTCCCATCCGTCGGAATCGTGTCCACGCTCGCCGGGTGGGAGAGCACCTTGCATTCGCTCGCCAGCGCGGCCGCGGTGACCTGGACCATCATGTAGCCCGAGTGCACGCCGGGATCCGGAGACAGGAACGGGGGCAGCCCTTGATTGAGATCGGGATTGACCAGACGGTCGATCCGGCGCTCGGACATCGTCGCCAGGTTCGTGAGCGCGATCGCGATATAGTCGAGCACCATCGCCACCGACTGGCCATGGAAATTTCCGCCCGAGAGCATCGTGCCGTCGTCGAACACGAGCGGGTTGTCCGTGGCCGCATTCAGCTCACGGCCGATCACTCCAGCGGCGAAGTCGAGCGCGTCGCGCACCGGACCGTGCACCTGGGGCATGCAACGCAGCGCGTAGGCGTCTTGCACCCGCGGGTCATTCAGCCGATGCGACTCGCGGATCTCGCTGTCCGCCAGGAGCGAGCGGAGTAGAGCGGCGCTCTCGGCCTGGCCGATCTGCCCGCGCGCGCGGTGGATGCGCTCGTCGAAAGCCACCGGCGTACCCAGGAGGGCCTCGAGCGACATGGCGCCCGCGATGTGGGCGGTGAACCAGAGCCGGCGGGCGTCGATGAGTGAGAGCGCGGCGATCGACGTGTGGGCTTGCGTGCCGTTGACGAGGGAGATGCCCTCTTTCGGGCCGAGGACGACGGGCGTGAGACCGTGCGCAGCGAGCATTCGCGCGGCTGGGCCCGAATCGCCATTGCGAGCGAGGGTGCCCTCGCCGATCAGTGACAGCGCGAGATGCGAGAGCGGCGCGAGATCGCCCGAGGCGCCGACGCTTCCCTGCTCTGGAATCGGCGGCGTGAGTCCCGCATTCAGCATTCCGATCAGCAGCTCGACGAGCGCCGGGCGACAACCGGCGAATCCGCTGGCCAGGACGTTCGCGCGCAGGAGCATCATCGCGCGGACTTCGCGCTCACTGAGCAGCGGGCCGACGCCGGCGGAGTGACTGCGGATCAAGTTGACTTGGAGATCGGCGAGCCGATCGATCGGGATCGCCACTTCGGACAGCTTGCCGAAGCCCGTGGTGACGCCGTAGACGACCTCGCGGCGGGCGACTATCCCGTCAACGATCGAGCGCGTTCTCTCCATTCTCGTGCGTGCCTGGGGGGCCAGGCGAACGCTCGCGCCAGCGGTCGCGACGGAGAAAACGTCCTCGACCGTCAGGGATCGGCCGTCGATTTCAACGAGTTCTGAGGGGGCCATCGTCTAAAAAGCTCAGACGTGGCCCCCATCGATTCAAGGGCGCTCTACTTGCGCGCGATCAGGCGGGTGACTGTGTGCGCCCGGTGCAGCACGATCGGATGGTGCGCGATCACCGTGAAGTTCCCAGGGATTTTGGCGACCGAGAACGACGGGTCGGACCCGCTCGGGATAATGACGGTCGCCGGAGAGCATCCGCTTTCGTGCCCGCTCTTCGTCACCGCGGTGACGAAGTATGAGCGCGCAACACCGTTCGCGATGCCCGTGATCACGAATCCGTTCGATACCGTCGTCCCTTCGAGCACCGTCGTCGAGCTGATGCAGGTGTTGTTGCTATCCGGGTCCGAGTACACGCGGTAGTAATCGAAGTGACTCCCGTTCGCGCCCGTGATGGAGTTATTGGGCCAGGCGAGCTCCGCAGCGGAATCGAGGGGCGTGCCAGTAAGGCCCGAGGGAGCGGGCTCGGTGTCAGCCGGGTTGATAAAGACAACGTTCGATGGCGCGCTCGAGACGCCATTGACGTCCTGTGATTCCACGAAGTACTGGGCCTGTGGCAGGCCGGCGTCGTGGAACGTGATCGAGGTCGTCACCGCGCGTTGGACAAATCCGGCCGTGTCGGTGCTATCCGAGCCGAAGACCGCGAAGTCCTGTACGGTTGAATCCGGATTCGGCGGCAGCCAACTGAGCAGCACGCCTGGCTCGATGATGGAGTCGGAGCCGATCTGCTCGCCGGGGTTCAGCTGATACACGAGGCCGACCGGAGCGCCCGGAGGGACATAGTTGCTCAGGACATTGCTGTTGTCGTTATTGCACGCGGCGACGAGCGCAGCGAGTGCAACCCCGGCAGCGCGCCACGGACGTTTGCGGGTCATCGAGAGAATCCTCAGAAGTGGAGACTGCGCCACAGATAAGCACTCCTTGGGCCAAGGAGCCTATAGTATCTAACCCTATGACGCGCAGATCGATGGGAGCGTTAACCGACGCGGGGCTGTCCCCCAGGAAGGACAAAAAGCGGTTCTGATTGACGCTTCGCGTCGGCTCGCTTCGCTTCGCCCCGGTCGGCGACGACAGCAACCATCCGGATGTGCGGCCACTTAGAAACCGCTGCCTGGGGGTGCGCGATACGAGGTCCGGTCGTAGTTGAACTTGAGGGCCGGCTCGGCCTTGAGCGCGACGAAAAACGTAAAGCCGAAGCTGCCGGTCGGTGATTGGGTGAAGGAGAAGACGGCTTTCCAGTCGTGCAGGTCGCGCTGGAGCGTGACCACCTGGCTCGCGAAATTATGCCGCGTGAAGTCGTAGGTGGTCTGCCATTGAGCCGACCAGCGGGGGGTCAGACTGAAGGCGAGCGAGGCGGCGAGTGAACTTTGGGGCGGCACGACCACCGGCGGGCATGCTTGCGTGGTGCAGTTGTATCCGCTGCTGATCAGCGAGGTGTCGGAGCTCGCGATCGAGTGCTGTTTCTGATAGACGCAGACGGCGTAGAGCGTCGGGTTCGTGGCCTGGAACTGGGCGCATATCTGAGCCGGGTTGTACGCGATCGCGCCCGCTGTGTCGCCCACCAACGGACGCTGTTGATTCTCCGTGAACGTGAGGGACACGTTCCACCCGCTCGAGCCGATGGTCGGGATCGAATACTGGGAGTATTGCGCACCCTGCCCGGCGACATGTCCCGCTTGGGCCTGCTGTTGAAAGAACGGGTCACGTCCCGCGAGCGAGTCCGCTTTTTTCTGGTCCACTTTGATGCCGAGCAGCTTCTTGAACGGATCCAGGATGTGCGAGTTGGCGCCGAACGAGACGGAGGCGCTGATCGACGTGAGAAACGGCTTGAACACCGCCGTGTCGCTCTCGGGATTGCCTTGGAAGAGCGAGTACGACTCGCGGAAATCGAGCCCGGGAATCAGGTCGGTGCGCACGTCGTAGCCGAAGCTCGTGTTGGTGAGTCCCGTGTGGTGCGTGGCGGCCGCGCGCGCGAAGTCCCAGGTGATGGGATCGAAGTTCAGGGAGAGGAGCTTGATCTTCGTCCCGTTGTCGGGCGCCGTATCCGGACCGTCGCGGAACTTGGCCTCGATGTTCGTGGAGAGGCCAAGGGTCGCCGACTCTTGCGCCAGGTTGCCGAGATACCCGATCGGATTCTGACCATTGGCGAGCAGGAACGCGGTGCTCGTGTGCGCCGCCGACGCGTAGTCGAATGTCAGCGTCGTCGTGATCGAATGTCGAAAGCGCGAGATGCCGAGGATGCCGGGGAACAAGCCGAAGAACGTCGGCGAGACCGAGAGGCCGTATACGAGGTTCTTGCCCTGGCTCACCCAGGAATCGCCGGAGAGCTCGGTGCGTTGGAGAAACGGCGCCTGGCCATCGGCGTTCACGACCGAGACGCTGGGGACAATGTTCCACGAGCCCTGGAGCAGTGACGGGAGATCGATGCCCGTATCCCAGTCGAGCGCGGTCGCGTAGGATGTGCGATAGGTGCGGGTCGTCGAGACGGTCGTGTCCCGTCCGTGGATCACCGTCGGCACGTAGATGACATCGTTCACCGGGTAGTTGTTGTACTGATCCCGGACGCGGAACGAGTTGCGCCAGTTGAACCCGAAGATCTTGAGCGGCGTGTCGAAGGACGCCGAGGAGTTCCGCGTGTCGCGATTGGCGAGCGTCGAGTCGAGCTGGCCTTCCTGGGTGACGCCATAGGTGTAGGCGAAGTCGCCGGGCTGGTCGAGCCCGTAGCTTTGCGCGTTCGTCGCCGAGAACGATGGAGACCAGGTGAGCCAGGTACCGGCGCTCACCGGCTTCGACGTGATGCTCAGCGTCGGGAAGGTCCGGTCGAGTCGCGTTTGGCCCGGGTACTGGGTTTGCGTGCCGCCCAGACTCATCGACGCGGGACCGACGTCCTGCTGGTAGTTGAGCTGGGAGTTGATGTTGGCGAGCGCCGCGTACGGATTGAGGTAGGAGTTCTGCTGGACGACCGTGCTCGTGACGTAGTTGATGTTGAGCTGCAGGTGCGAGTGGAGCGAGAAATCCTGCCGGTGGTTCCAGTAGATCGCCGTGTTCGTCGAACCGTCTTGCTGGGTGCGATAGTTCGCCGCGAGATCGCCGTCCAGGAAGCGATCGAGCCACCGATACCGGAATTCTCCGTTGTACTGGGTGAACCCCGGGTCGCCGATGTCGGCGCGAGCGCCGCTCCGCCAGTCGAGCCAGGTCGTGAAATCCGCGTACTGGCCCATCACGAAGTAGTACCCAACGTTCTCGACGTGCCGGCGATAGGTCGGACTGTTGCGCAACAGCTCGGTGAAGCCGAACCTGGGCGTCAGGATGCCGCTGCGTCGGCCACGCCGGAGATCTTGAAACATGAACGGCAGCCAGAGAATCGGGACATCGGCGATGTAGAGCACCGCCGGGCGAATCACCAGCACCTGCTTCGATACGTACTTGAGCTCACCGCCTCGAATGTGATAGTGCGGGAACGAGTCGTCGCAGGTGGTGATATCGCCGTAGCGGCCGTAGAAGATGTTGTGGCCTCCCTTGGGCCCCTTGACCGTATCGCCCTGGTAGGCGGCTTTCTCGGCTTGGATGAACCATCGTTGGCCGCTTTGCGTGTAGTCGGTCGACACCGACGTGACCACCGCGGTATGCGTGCCGACGTCGTACGTCAGCGAGTTGAATGAAAAGACGTCGCTCTCGTTCGAGGTCGGGTCGTGGAGGACGATCGTATCGCCTTTGGCATAGACGCGCTGCGTGCTGTCGTTGTACTTGATGTTGTTGCCGATGATCAGGGTCGTGTCGCGGTCGACGGCCGCCCGGCCGACGTTGATGCCCCGCTCGCCCTCGATCTGGAGCTCGTGCGACTCGGCATCGAGATGCGCCTGGCGGCCCTGGTAGCGCGTGTGCGAGTAGCCGTCTTTGTCGAGGAGCAGATTGGTCATGGAGTCGGCCTCGACCCAATGCACCGTGTGCTTGATGCTGTCGGAGGCGTAGAGCTTGCGCACCGAGTCCGCGCGGATCGAATCCCGATTCACGCGGCGCGCGTTCGGGTTGTTGGGATATTGCTGCGGGATATTCGGTGGCGGTTGCTGCCCCGGTTGCTGACCCGCTACCCACGCTGGCGCGACCGCGGCGAGCAGAGCCGCCGCGACGAGCCACTGAGCGGCTCTCACGCGGTGATCAGGCGCTTTTGTTGCACGTCGTCTTCGCCCTTATGCTGGCGACGGTAGACGACCGCCGACAGCACAATGCTCAATTCATACAGCACATAGAGCGGGACGGCCATGGCCAGCGTCGTCCACACGAGGTCACCGGGCGTCAGGAACGCGCCCACGAAGACGCAGAGCACGATCGCGTGCCGCCGATACTTGCGGAGAAACATGGGCGACACGAACCCCAGCGCGGTCAGCACGAGAATGACGATCGGCAGCTCGAAGGCGATGCCGAACGCGAGTGACATCGTGAACAAGAAATCGAAGTACTCGTGCACGCTGATCATGGGCTGCAACGACGCCGACTGGAAGTTGAGCAGCCATTGGAGCGCGAGTGGCAACACGCCGAAGTACGACAGGGACACGCCGCAGAGAAAGAGCGCCGCCGCGCCGATCGCGACCGGCAGCACGAGTTTCTTTTCGTTCTTATGGAGCGCCGGCGACAGAAAGGCCCATGCCTGGTAGACCACGACCGGCGAGGCGACAACCACGCCCAGAACGATCGACAGCGTCACGTAGATCATGAACGAGTCGGTCGGGTGCGTGTAGACGAGCTTCTGACCCTTCGGGAGATACGGGAGGATCGGGCGAGACAGGATCTTGATGACATCGATCTGCGTGAGCGCCCCGAACGAGAGCGCAACGGTGATCATGACCGCGGCCAGCGACCAGATGATGCGCCAGCGGAGCTCCTCGAGGTGATCGAGGAACGGCATCTCGGCGTTTGGCGTGCGCGGGCTAGACGATTTCTTCACGGCTCGAAGAGACCCTACTTCAGGGTTCGCAGCCGATCCTTGGCGAGTACCGCCTCGTCCGACCGCGGATACTTGGACACCACCTGCTGGAGCGCCGCCCGGGCCGCCTGCACCTTGCCGGCGGTGACGAGCGTCAGACCGTGCTTGTACAGCGCTGTCGGCGCCCGCTCGGACGACGGATAGCGCTGGACGACCAACTGGTACACCGAATCCGCCGCGGCGGTGTTTCCCTCGCGATCGTACGAGTCGGCCACATAGAATTGCGCGTCCGACGCGACGTCCGCATTCGGGTACTGCTTGAGCAGATCGGTCAGCGCCGAGCGCGCCGCACCCGTGCTACCCCGGCGCAGTTGATCCAGTGCCAACTGGTACAGCTCATTGGGGCCTGGCGTTCCCGCCCCGCCGCCTGGCGAGGCCGCGGCGGTGGTCGCCGGCGGCACTGTCGCAACAACAGTACGGCCGCTATCCACCCCACTTGCCACGGGTGGCGTGGTCCCGACTGGCTGGCCCGGCGTCCCTTGGGGCGGTTGCGAGAATGTGCCGCGCTGCACTTCCAGTCCCGCTCGTAGCTCTTGGAGGCGCCGTTGGCTCTGGCCGGTGAGCTCCTGGATCTGGATCAGCTGCTGACCCATCGAATAGACAGAGCCCTCGACATCGCCCTGGAACTTCGTCAGGCGCGTGCCGAGGTCTCCCAGGGAGTCGCCGACGAGGCCCAATTGCTCGATGACCCGATCGAGCTGCGCCTTGCGCACCGAGTCGGATAAAGCCGACTGGGCTTGGTATTGCTGCAACTGCGTTTGCAGCAAGCGGACGTCCTCGCGCGTCGCGAAACACGCCCCGGCCGCGAGGATCACGGCCGGGATCATGCACCATCGAGCGATTGACCTACCGGTCACTGACCTGACGTGCGGAGGTTATCGCCGCCGCCGGTGATCTCGAACTGGTCGTTACGATTCTGCGCCCACGCGCCTTCGTCGTGGCCCTGGGCGACGGGACGCTCTTTGCCGTAAGAGATCACGTCGATGCGCGACCCGTCGACGCCGTGATCGGTGAGATAGCGCTTGGCGGAAGCGGCACGGCGCTGGCCGAGGGCGAGGTTGTACTCGTCGGAGCCACGCTCATCGCAGTTCCCCGCGACGCGAATGCGCAGTGAGGCGTTGGCATTGAGAATCGGGATCTTTTGATCGAGCGATGCCTTGTCCTGATCCGTCAGATCCGACTTGTCGAGATCGAAGTAGATCATGGCCGTGATCGTATTGCGCGCCGCGGCGATGGCGGCGGCGAGCCGATCCTGCTCGGCGCGCAGACTGTCCGCGGTCCGCTGCGCGCGCGCGATCGAATCCCGACGCGCTTGATCGATGCTATCGGTGTTTGGGCCCGAGGACGTCGGAGCCGCCGCGGGCGCCGGGGCCTGAGGAGCCGGCTTACTCCCGCCGCAGGCAGCCGCTACCGCCGCCGCGATCAGCATCAAGCTCAAGGGAACGACGCGTGACAAGCGGGTCATTGCTTTACTCTCCAGAGAAAGGAATTAGCACAGAAACCAACACTAGGGGACGAGCGCGCGCGACCAGGCCGCGAGGCGTGCCTCGCTGCCGAACGTGAGTTGCCGCACGCGGCCCGACTCGACATCCAGCACCCATAATTCATGCACACCAGATCGCGTCGATGTGAACACCAAGTGGCGACTGTCCGGCGCGTATGATGGATCTTCGTTGCGGCCTTCGCTCGTGAGCTGCTTGACGCTGCGGTCGCGGAGACTGATCGTCTCGACTTGGAATATTCCACCGATCCACGATCCGAAAGCGACTGACCGACCATCGGGCGACCAGTCCGGGCCCTCACGATAGAACTCGCCTCCGAATTCGAACGGCGTCAATAACTCCGCGTTCGTCCCATCGAAGTCGGTAATATATATCTCCGGGTGTCCGGAGCGACCCGAGGTGAACGCGATTTGTTGGCCGTCGGGGCTGAACGTGGGTTGCGTATTGTCCGTGCCATGACCCACGGTGATCCGTCGCGCGGCATCATTCGAGAACGGATTCGCCGCGAACAGGTCGGTACCGACCTCGTCACCGTGCGCATAGACGACCCATTTGCCGTCGGGCGTGAACACCGGCGCACTGTTGAGTCCGCCTGGGGTGCCAACGAGATGGCGTGTCCCGCCATTCGTCAGATCCTGTATGACGATCTCCGTACCCGCCTTCGTGAACACGCTGTACGCGATGTAACGGCCCAACGGATGCCACGCGGGTGACATGGCGCCTTCTTTAGGGCTCAGCGCCTTCACATCATAGCCGTCGGCATCGCAAACATAGATCTGGCCGTCGCGCACGAAGAGCACGCGGGTCGCGGCAATGCCGCGAATCCCCGTGATCGACTTCTCGATCTCGTCGGAGGCGGCGTGGAGGGCGAACCGCCACTCCGGTGTCCCGACGGTCGCGGGAACCGCGAAATCGCGCGTCACGAGAATCTTCTGGCCGCGGACATCGTGCACGAGCACGTGGAGCGCCGTCGGGCCCAGAAAGCCCTGCACGATCGCGGCGGCGCCGAGCTTCGCGAACAGCCCGTAGTTCACGTTCGCCGTGGTCACGCCGGCGTTGCCGACGTTCTGGATCGTCGTGAGGCGATCACCGTAGTCGAGATCGCGCTGGATGATCGCTTGGGCCGAGTCCCCGCCGATGCCCAGCATCGGAAGGACGACGACCCCCGGGCGGGTGCCAGGCGAGTACTGCAAGCCAATGTGGACGCCCTTGGTGCTGTCCTGCGCGTATGTCGTGCCGGCGGCGGCTGACAGGAGCACCAGCGCGGCCGCGGTCCGAATTCCCAATATTCGCATCACTCAGTGAAGAAGGCGGGGATCGAAGCTGAAATACACCGGAAGCACGTCGTCATGGAACCCGTCGGGTAGTGGGCCAAACGCGCCGGCCGCTTTCTCGATAGCGCCACGCGCCTCGAGATCAAACGCATAATCGCCCGACCGGGTCCGGAACTGCACCCCGGCCACCGTCCCGTCACGACGGATCAAAAAGAACACCACCGCGCGCAACGCCGTGTTCGGATCATCGGGTTTGAAGTTGAGCGCGACCTGCCGCACGATGTTATTCAGGTATGCCGGATATGGAAAGTCTATTCCTTGATCGAGTTGCACGGTGGCGACGTCGGTACCCGTCCCTCCCTGGGGACCGCCCTGCGCAATCGGCTGCTGCACCGACGGCTTGGGCGGCGGTGCCGTCGTGGGCGTCGCCCTCTTCGGCTTCGGCGCCGCATCGGGCGTCTTTGGCGTGAACGTCGGCACCACGGGTGGTGGCTGCGTGAGGGGCGGCGGCGCGACCGGCTCCGGCGTCGGTGGCGGCGGCGGGGCCGGCGTTGACGGCACGATCCCGATCTCCCGCGTCGGCCCGGGTGGTGCCGCGAGGATGTTCACCCGGTAGACGGGTGGCATCACCGACGGCGACCGGTTCGCGAGGAATACGAGCGCCGCAACGAACCCCACATGTAACAGCGCCGCCGCACCGAACGAGCTCCCCATGGGAGCTTCGCGCGACGTCACTGCTTGATCTCCTCCGGCTCGGCCACCATGCCGATGTCGGATACCCCTGCGTTGCGCATCACCGCGAGCACCTGGACCACTGTGCCATATGGGACGCCGGCATCGGCCCGGAGATACACACCCTCCTTGCCGCGCTGCGCCGCCAGCGCCTTGAAGCTCGCCCGGAACTCGGCATACGAGAGCTTCGTCTCGTCAACCGTGATTTGGCCCGCGTGGTCAACGGTTACGACGAGGCCACTCTTTGGCTCCAGCGGCTTGGCTTCGGCTTTGGGGAGGTTCACGTCGACGCCGCCCTGCATGATCGGGGCGGTGATCATGAAAATGATCATGAGCAGCATCATCACGTCGATCAGACTGACGACGTTGATCTCCGCGTTTATCGCGAGGCGTCCACCACGACGACGACTGGCCACTACACACGACCTTCGCGAACGGCGAGCGCGATGACTTCCGAGCCAAACGCCTCGAGCTGATTGTCAAACCGGTTGAGGCGGTTCGCATAGACGTTGTATCCGAATACCGCCGGGATGGCCACGCTGAGGGCCGCGGCCGTGGCAATGAGTGCTTCAGCCACACCTGGCGCGACCGCGCCAATGTTGCCGGATCCATGTGCCGCGAGACCGATAAACGCGTCGATGACGCCCAGGACGGTACCGAGCAGCCCGATGAGCGGGCTGACTGATCCAATGGTGCCGAGCGATGGAATGAACCGAGCCACGCGATCACGCTCCTCGTTCGTCTCGGCATCCAGCAACAGGCGCATCGCCTCGACTTGAGCGACGGTGACCGCCGTAGCGCGCGCGGGAGGAGCCGCGACCGCTGTGCCGCCAGCCCCCGGGGTCGCGACTTGGCCGCTGGAGCGGCTCGACGCTTGGATGAATTGGGCGGCGCGGGCGAGAATCCGCGTATACGGATTCGAGACCGACCGGGATGCCAGAGCCGCCGCTTGCTCGAAACGCTCGGCGTGCTCGAACCGTGTCAGGAAATCCCGGCTCACCTTATCGAGTGACGCGAATTGGCGCCACTTCGCGAACATGATGGTCCAGCTCAGCAGCGATAAAGCGACGAGGATTCCCAGAATAATTTTTGTGACCAGCGTCGATGCGATGATCAGCCCGAGTGGCGACGTCGGGATCGCTGAACCAATCTGGGCGAGAATCATACGGCCTCGGCCGCCCGCTGCCGGGCGAAAAACTGGAACGTCTCGGCCAGCCCGGCATCGAGCGACACCGTCGGCCGCCACCCCAACTGCTCGGCAGCCTTGGTGATCACGAGCGTCGATCGCTGCTGCTCACCCGTGCGCGCCGGCGCGTGCTCGATGGGAGCCGTCGCCTTCGCGGCGCGATTCAACCCGCGCGCCAGATCGAGCACGCTCGTCTCGACCCCGGTCCCGATGTTGAACCCGCGCGCGTCGAGCGCACCGGCGGGCGGCAGGTCCCGCGTCGCCGCGGCCAGGTTGGCCCGCGCGACGTCCTTCACGAACACGTAGTCGCGCGTCTGTCGTCCGTCTCCAAAGACCGTCAGTGGTCGACCCTCCAGGATGCGGCTGCAGAATATCGCCACCACGCCCGCCTCGCCGTGCGGGTCTTGTCGCGGCCCGTAGACGTTGGCGTAGCGCAACGCGACCGTGTCGAGCGCGTGCAGGCGAGCGTAGTATGCGAGGTAGTACTCGGCCGATAGCTTCCCGATCCCGTAGGGCGATTGCGGGTCTTTCGGCGCCGTCTCGAGCGTGGGCGGCGACACGAAATCGCCGTACAACGCGCCGCCGGTCGAGGAGAAAATCACGCGCGTCCGGCCCGCGCCGCCCGAGGCCCGCACCGCTTCCACGATGTTGAGCGTGCCCAGCACATTGATGGCCGCGTCGTGCACGGGGTCGGCGACGCTTTTTCGCACGTCGATCTGCGCGGCCAGATGACAGATCACATCGAACCGGCCGTCGCGCACCAGGCGGATCGCGTCGGGGCTCGTGACATCGATGTCGACGAACGTCGCGGCGTCCGGGACATTCTCGCGGCGGCCGCTCGACAGATTGTCGGCGACGGTGACATCCCACTGGGCCGCAACGAAGGCGTCCGCGACATGGGATCCAATGAATCCCGCGCCGCCCGTGATGAGTGCTCGCTGCGTCACTGGTGCTCGTCGACGCCGAAGAGATAGCGCGCGGCATCGACGATGCCGAGCCCGCGACCATTGGCGGCCGCGGCGCGCAGACGCACCGACGGCTCGTGCAAGAATTTGTTCATCAGGGCCTTGGATAAGTATTCGATCGCTTCGCGTTGCTCAGGGCTCACGTCGCCGAGGCGGCGGAGCGCCGCGGCCACTTCGGCCTCGCGGAGTCGCTCCATCGCCGCGCGGACGTCGGTGACCACCGGCACGGCGGCCAGTCCGGCCAGCCACTGCCAGTACTTCTCGACCTCGCGCTCGATGAGTTGCTCGGCCGTCGGGAGCTGCTCGCGGCGGCGGTCGAGATTCGCGGCGACGACGGCGCGGAGGTCATCCAGATCGTAGAGGAAGACGTTGTCGAGCGTGCCGACGGCCGGGTCGACATCGCGGGGGAGCGCGATGTCGAGAATGCACAGGGGCCGTCCGCCGCGAGTCGCGAGCGCCGGCCTCACGTGCTCCTCCAACACCACCGGATGCGGGGCCGCGGTCGAGCACAGCAGGAGATCCACGCCGCCGAGCCGCTGCCAGCAGGCGTCGTAGTGGATCGCCGTCGCTCCGTGTCGTCGCGCGAGCGATTCGGCGCGCTCGTACGTACGGTTGGCGACGAGCGCTGCCCGAATGCCTTCGTTCACCAAGCATTCCAGCGCCAACTCCGCCATGTCGCCGGCGCCGAGCACCATGGCGCTCCGGCCGGCCAATGTGCCAAAGATCTGCTTCGCCAGTTGGACGGCTGCCGAGCTCACCGATGCCGCGCCTCTCCCGATCGCCGTCTCCGTGCGGACGCGGCCGGCGACGCCGAGGGCGGATTGGAAGGCGCGATTCAGCATCGGGCCGGATTGCGGGCGACTCACCTCCCAGGCGTCGCGCACCTGGCCTCGGATCTGTGCTTCGCCGAGGATCATCGCGTCGAGGCCGGCGGTTACGCGCATCAAATGCTGGACCGCTTCGCGGTCTCGCCGTACGTAACCCGTCTTCGCTGCCTCTTCGCCAAGGAGTGACCAGATCGCCGGCACGGCATCCTGCTCGCCCTCGACAACGTAGAATTCCGTGCGATTGCACGTCGACAAGAGAACTGCTTCGCGGAGTGACGTGTGCGCGCGCAACTGTTCGAGCGCGGGCAGCGTGGCGCTCGAGTTGAATGCGCAGCGTTCGCGCACCTCGATCGGCGCGGTCCAGTGGCTGACGCCGACGACGATTAGTGACACTCGACGCGCTCGCAGAAGTCAGGACCGACCAGCTCGCGGTCGACTTGGCGCCAAGCGTCGGTGCCGCCGGCATCGAGGACTTGGCGGCGCAGCGCGATCAACGCCGTGAGCGCGCCAGCATACCGGCGGTCGAACCGCTCGGCGATCGCGTCACGGATTCGTGTGGCGGCCGTCGGGACGCCGCCGACGGAGACGGCGATGACCAGTGGCCCCGCACGGTGCGTGGCGACGCTGACCCAGTCGCCCTCGGCCGGTTCGTCGGCGACGTTCACGAGTCGCGCCTTGGCATGCGCGTCAGCGGCGACCCTCGCGTTGACCTCACGCCGGTCGGTCGCGGCGACGACGAGCGTCGCGTCGCCGATATCGGCTGGTTCATATTCGCGTTCGCTGACGCTCACGCGTTCATGGCCCACGAGGTCGCGCATGGCGGAGCACAGGACGGGAGCCACAATGTGGAGCGTGGCCCCACTGTCGAGGAACGCCGCGGCCTTCCGATGCGCCACGGGCCCGCCGCCGACGACCAGCGCGCGGATGCGTTCCCCGTCGAGCACGAGTGGAAAGGCGCTCACAGGAACTGGCCGGGCCTCGCCGCCATTGCTCGCGCCGCGACGTACGACGCGAGAATGAGCGCGAACGCGACACTGGCGATCACCGCCGCGCGACGCGCGCGCCATCCGCCGATGAGTCGGCCCAGCGCGAGCGCGGTCGCGGCGATCCAGGCGCCGACGCCCCAGACGATCTGCGGAATATTATCGGCGCCATAGGTGGCCGAGTACGACACGGCCAGCGCCACGCCAGCCGTGAGGCCGAGCCAGGCGGCGATGGCGCCGACGTGATTGACGCGGTCGAGCGTTTCGAGCGGCGGGAACAGGCGGAAGACCGACGTGAACCGGCGCGACCGGAGCTGGTGGCGCTCGACCAAGTACATCGAGCCGGCGGCCGCGGCCGTGCCGAATGCCGCGATGCCCGCGAATGAGAGGGCGATGTGCGCGGCGAGCCAGGCGCCGCGTACGCCGGTTGGGAGCGCGGACGTGCCGGCGCCGACCCCAAGGATCGCCGCGGCCGCCGTCGCGAGCGCGGCGAGGGGCGCGGCGACGAGCGTGAGCGTGACCTCGCGCGTCGCGTATTCGACGACGAGCAGCGCCGTCGCGAGGGCGAGCGCCGCGAACGAGAGCGCCGGTCCGAGGCCCGCGAGGGGCAGCTGACCCGATACACGAGTCGCGCCGACGATCGCCGCGGCGTGCAGCACGACGCCCACGGCGAGGACCGTCAGTACCGCGCGAACGGGCGCGCCGATCGGACGCGCGACGGGTGTCGCGGCAAGGGCCGCGGCACCCGCATAACACAGGACGGCACAGTAGAGGGCGGTCGCGATCACCCGGTCTAATCTAACCAGGCCCGACGCCCCCTACTACCGCACTTAGGGCATTTTCGCGGTGAGGCGCGCGTCGGCGCCAGGCGCGATGGCCGGCATTGTTTGCGCGATCACGACGGCGGTCGAGCTGTGCGCACCGACGCGCACGACCTGCGTCGTCGCAATGTCCTGCTCGGGCAGCCAGAGACCCGAGAGCTCATCGCGCATGCGCGGACGCAGCAGCGTGAACTGGTCGCCGACGTGCACGCCATCGCGCTCGGAGGCATTGAGCACGACGTAGTAACCGAGTGACGGTTGGACCGGGTCACCCGAGATCCAGAGGACTTTCGCCTTTACGCCGTCCGTGACGGCGACTGCGCGCTGGCCAACGGGCGGATACTTGGGCGCCTCCATCGGCACGACCAGCTGGTTCGGCTCGACTTCCGCGAATTGGTGCTCGAGGCGAACTGACGTGGCCTCACCGGGTCCGCCTGGGGCGATGACGGTGACCTCGCCCGTGGGGATCAGGACCTGGCCGTAGGCTTCGAACTCGGGACCGAGGGATTCGATTGCCAGGTGCATGCCAGGCGTCGGCGTCACGCCATTGGGCATTTTCACGTACAAGACCTCGTCGAGGACGTAGGGCGACCGTGCTTCGATCACCTGCACGCCTGGGACTTCGCTCGACGCGATGATGTAGCCGGCGTCACGGGGGCCACCTGGGCGATCAATGTAGGGCGCGGCATCGTGCTCGCCCTTGCGGACCCACGGGCGACCGCCGCGGTCGTTCCCGACCAGGATCGGCCGTGACAGAATGGTCGGCGACGGCGCGGCAGGCGCCGGCGCAGGGGCCGCCGCTTGGGCCGGGGTGCTATCCACCGGGACGATGCGGTTTGCGACCGCATGTTGTTTCACCGTCACACCGCCACACGCGGCAACGGCCAGCAGGATGCCCGCGGCCGCGAGCTTCTCAAGTCTCATCATCGCCTCTCCTCTGGGACTGGCTATTCTGTATCCAGACGACGAGACCGGGGTGGACGAAACTACCGGTCACACTTCCCGGCGAAGCTCGTCGACCGCGGCCTTGAGCTGAGTCGCCAGGACGCACTCGGTCCTGAGGGTCTCGGCCAGGGCCTCGGCTTGCTTCATCTGGAAGCTGAGCGTACCCGACCGCTCGAGGACCTGGTCGACGAGCGCGCGCTGGCCCGCCAGGACCTCGAGAGTTGAGCGGACGGACTGTCCCAGCGCGTCGGCACGGGCAAGACGGGCTTCGAGCTCGTCGAGCTGGCGCCGCCGGTCGGCGAGGTCCCTCATGGTGCCGTTGGCCGTGACCAACTCGGCGCGCGTGGTCTCCAAGGTCGCTCGCGCTTCCTCGATCTGCTGACGCGACGACGCGATCGACTGGACATGCTCGGCGGTCCGCTCGGCGATCTCGGACGCGTGCTTGATCTGCGCCTGCACGGCGTCGATCATCGCCTGGCGGCTCGTGATCTGCTCGAGCGCCTGGGCGGCCTCGGTCTGCGCTGCCTCCCACTTGGCCAGCAACTCCTCGAACCGCGCCATGCGCTTCTCGACATCGCCGAGTGCGGCGACGCGCCCTTCGAGACCTTGCACGATCTGCTCAGCCGACGCGGCCTGCGTGCTGGCCGTGCCGAGCTGCGTCGCGATGCCCCGCGTGAGATCCTCGAGGCGCTGCGCCGCATCGGCGGCTTCGCGACGGACTGCTGACGCCTTGGCGAGATGCTCGGCGGCTTTGTCGAGAGCCCCTTGCCGTTGCTCGAGCTCTTGACCGAGGAGTCGCATGCGCTCACCCAGCCCGTCGAGCATCTGGGCTCGCGACTCGAGCGTTTCCATCGTGCCGTTCACGGCCCGCATGCGCCGCTCGGCCGCTTCGACGGAGGCCGAGACGGACGCGATGGTCGCCGCGACGCGCTGGGCCTCGGAGGCCTGGCGCGACAGGTCGGTGAACCGCGCCTCGGCCGACTCCATCCGCTGGCGGACGCCTTCGCCGCGCTCATCGAGCTGCGCGACCGACGACTCCAGCTCGCCGACTTTCTGGTGCAACGCGTCGACCACTTCTCGACGGCTTTCGACCGCGGTCGTCGACGCCGTCAACGCCTCGACCTGGGCGCCGAGCGCCTCGGCCGCGGGCCGCATGCGCTCCAACTCGGCGACGTGCTCCTTGAGGATCACCATCCGCTGGTCGGCGTCCGCGAGGTAGCCATCGATCTCGGTCTGCCGCTCGCGCAGCTTAGTCATCTCGCCGTAGGCGGCGCGCACCTGCTCGAGCCCATCGCGGATCGACTCGTGTGCGCCATTCAGGGTCGCCATATCGCGGGTGATCACCTCGACGACCGGGCGGACCTGCTCGACGCGGTCCATGCGGGTCGACATGTCGGCCAGCGACCGTTCGACTTGCGCCACGTCCTGGGGCACTGTGCGGAGTCGTTCGGCGGTCAACGCGATCTTATTGATGTCTTCGCCGAGAGAACCGATCTGCGTCGCGAGCTGCCGGGCGCGGGCCTCGGTGTCCGCGACCGCGCGGGTCGCGGCATCGAGCGAGGAGACGCGCGTCTCGCATTCCTTGACACCGCCGCGCAGCTCGGCGATGCGCTCGCTGACCGCGTCGAGCGTGCGATTCTCGAGCTCGAACCGCTCGGCGCTGGTCCGCATCTCGACCCGGAGGTCGGAGAGTGTGCGCGTCGCCTCGCGCTCGGTCTCATCGAGCTGGCGTTGGTTGGCGGCGATCTCCTCGGCGCGCGCGATGACCGCGGCGTGCGTCGCCTGCACCTCGGCGAGCTTCGTGTCGAGCGCGGTCAGGCTGCGCGTCTGCTCATCCTGCTTCCGCAGCGACGCGTCGAGCTGGCCGGTGAGCGAGACCACGTGCGAGACCTGGTTCGCGGCGCGGTCGACGACGTCGCGCTGTTGCTCCAGCACGGCGGTCTTCTGCGCCACTTGCTCGGCGATCGCCTTGAGGACGCCGAGCTGGTGTTGCACGTTCGGAATCCCGCTGGCGATGCGGAGCAGCGACTCCAGGGCCTGTTCGGCGGCCGACGCGCGGCGCTCGATCTGGTCCATTTTGCTGCCGGTCGCCTGATAGCGCTGGTCTACGCCGTCCAAGCGCGAGGTCGCGTGCTTGTGGGCGCGCAGCACATCCTCGTGCAGCGCGCGCAAGCGTCCGACGTTGTCCGTCAGGTCGCGCATCTCGCCTGTCATGTTGTCCGCCTCGCCGCGGAGCGCATCGAGTCGCGGCTGGAGCGCGAGGAGACGGTCGAGTTGATCGCGGAGCTCGAGCGCGGCGTCGACCTTGGAGATCAACGTGCCGCAGGCGCCGCGCACGCGCTCGACATCGGCGTTCGCCGAGGCGAGCTGTGACTGCGAGCGTTCCTGGGCCGAGCTGAGTCGGGTGGCCTGTTCTTGCATCGTCGAGAGCTGCTTGCCGACTGCGTCCGCGCCCGCGAGCTGTGCCGCGAGTCTCGTCACGCGGTCCTCGAGCGCCGTCACCGCCGCCGCTCGCTCGTCGAGCGCGCGGAGCGCCGCCGCCGCGCCCTCGGCGCGTTGCACGAGCGCTTCCAGCGCCGCGACGTCGTAGGATGGTGCGGCGGGGGCCGCGTGACCATTCGACCCGTTTTCCAGGCCGCGCTTCTTGAGGTTCGGCATCCCAATCATGGAGCTCTCGGGCGATTGTGTGGCGGGGGGCGCGCGCGTCGCGTGCGATCGGCACACTCATGACGGCTCGCACGGCACGCCGTCACGCGCACTTACGAGCGCGGAAAACTTGACCGGCACACATGCGTTAGGTGGCGTTAGACGAGCGGTGCGACTGTTACATGCGACGTCAACGGCACGAAACGCGACAGCGTGGATTTTCGCTATCGAATTATGGATTTCACGTATCGGCGCCCCGTGAATTCGAAGCCGAGGCGTTCGTAGAACGCGTGAGCGCCGGCGCGACGCAAGGCGGTCGTTACGACCACGCGTTCGGCGCCGCGTTCGCGCGCCCAATGCTCGACCGCGGTGACCAGCGCGCGGCCGACGCCGCGGCCGCGGGTATCTTCGCGGACGACGAGCGCGGTCAGCAGCGCGCGAGGGGCGTCTTCGACCAGCGACCAGACGATTTGTGTGGTCGCTATGCCGAGGAGTCCAGTGTCATCGGAGGCGACCAGCGCTTGGCCGTCGTGTGAGAGCAGGCGGGCCAGCCGGGCGGGGATCGGCTCGGCTGGTGTGGGGTGCTCGAACTGGGCGAACAACACGGACATCGAGGTGGCGTCGGCCGCGGTGGCTGGACGGACGAGGGGCATGGTGTCAAGATACGTGATATGGCAGGCGTAGCAGCTTTCGCCGCGGCCTCGGCCGCTCGCGCGCTCGATGGTCTGTTGTTCGCATTCCGCAAGGCGGATGCGACGGCGGCCGAGCGTGCACTGCCCCTCCGCACGATCGGGATCGAGGCATCACCGCTGCTTGCGCGGCTGGAGCGCGCCGGTGTGGTCAAGACCGGCGCGGATCCGGCATCTCGATACCTCGACGAGCGCGCGCTCCGCGCGTACCAGACGAACCAGCGACCGCGCGTGCTCGTCGCGTTGGCGCTCGCCGGCGCGGCTATGCTCTTCGCGCTTGGCATGATGTTCTTTATGAGGCGGTGAGCCGCATCGCGTCGCGGTCCACCCACTCTTGATCGTGGAACTGCTCGCCCCACTCTAACGGCGTCACGTTCCGATACTCGCGCATCGTCTCGTCTTCCACGAAGCGCAGGCATTTGCGAAGCGAGGCGTGAACGGTGGGGTCGGCGCCGTGATCTAACAGTAGGCGTGCCATCGAAGAGCGCCGCCCGAGCCGATACGGCTGGGATACGACGCAGCCGAAGAGTGGCGTGTGGCCGCCGAAGCCGTCGGCATCGATCGCGGCGCGCTGTGCGCGAGCAGCCGAGCGACGGTGGATAGATGTCCTCGTGGGAGAACGTGTCGTTGATGCGATCGAGATGGCGCTCCAAGAGATCGAGGCGGCCGCGGTGGATCGCCATCGGCGGCGTGTCGGGCAGTGCGATGCCGTGTGTCGCGGCGACCTCCAGGCACTGGTGCTTGCCTTGGGGGTTGCGGCTGTAGGTCTGGAGGAGCAGCGCGACGTGCGAGAGGTGTGGGTCGCAGCCGAGGTCGACCAAGTACGCGAAGCCAGAGCCGCATTGGGTCTCGGATGGGCCGTCGAGTGATTTGGCATCGGGGCGTGCGCCCATCGCGTGGAGTTGGCGGGCGGTGTCGATGCGGCCCTGCAGGCACGCGCGATCGAACGCGAAGTTCAGGTCATCGGCGCCGAGCTCGCGCAGCATGGCGATGATCCGATCGCGGCCGAGGTTTGCCGCGTAGGACATTGGCGGGCCCCAGTTGCTTTGGGGGACGCCGCGGGCGTTCTCGTGCAGCAACCGCGGGTGCTGCAGCATCGCCTGGTGCTTCAGTTGTTCAAGATTGGGGCGGATGGGGAAATGACGGTCGGGCATCACGGACCTCCTCGAGGGCTGCCCGGGGTCCGCTGGTCGTCGGGCGAAAGGAGGTTCGTGGAGAACCGTCGCTTGGATTTTTTGAAGCTCAGGTGGACTCGGTCCTGTCCGCGGACGGGTGGCGGCCTGCACGCCGTCTTCAGTATAACGCGGTGAGGCCGGGCCGTACTATTCTCTATTATGCCTCTCGTCTTCTACGACCCCTCGCCCTCGAAAGTCGGCATAGCCTACAGCGCAAAATGGACGGCCCAGTTCGTCGCGGCCGACACGCAGAATCGCAAGTCCGCGGCGATCGCCCCCACACTCGGCGCCGAGCAGGTGCGAAACGCGATCGTGAACGGGCTCCGGAACGTGACGAACGATCGCGAGGTGATCTTCGCGGTCGGGCACGGTGGCGCCCTGAATCTGACCGATGGCACGATCGAGCTCGCGCCGGGGCATACGTTCGAGCTTGCCCACGGATGGAATCCGCCGATTTACGTCGATCCGTTCTACGACTTCGTGTTCCCGGGGGACCCCACGGGGAAGTCTATGAAGCAGACCGATCAGATCGTGAATCCGGCGGGCGCGACGCGGCGGCTCGCGCACTGGGCGGTCTACACCAGCATCGGCACGGCGATGAGGGCGAACAACATCTACCGGGTGACGTTTCTCACCTGCCGGGTGGGCAACGCGCTCAACTTCATCAAGAAGATCTCGCTCGATTGGAACACGCTGGTCAAAGCGTACACGCGGTATGTGTGGTACGGGCCAGCGGTCACCGGATCGCGTGTGGTCGCGTATCTCGATGGGGATAACCCTGGGTCCGGCACGTATGTGACGCAAGGCGAGACCCAGCTCCCGCAGGTGGACTTTGTCACCGTCGGGCCGCCGCTCGCTCAGCCCGCGGCCACTCCATCCGCGCGCCCTTGAAAGCACACGTTGTACCCGTCGGGGTCCGACAGGTACAACTGCTTCATGCCGTATGGCGCGACGCGCGGCTCCTGCGTCGCGACCCCGCGACCACGGAGATACGCGTGGGCCGCGGCGACATCTGGGCAGCCGAAGTAGAGCGCCGTGTCGTTGTGCGCGGCGACGCGGCTTGGATCGGGGGCCGGCGGGCGCGCGTCAGATTCGTACGCTGTGTTGAGCATGAGCTCGACATCACCGCGTTTGAGCCAGGCCCAGTCGCTCGTCGACTGGACGACCTCGAAGCCGAGCGTGTCGCGATAAAAAGCCAGCGACACTGGGAGGTCGAAGACTTGGAGCAATGGCGCCATGCCTCGGATGTCCAGCATCATGGAGACCCCTAGTCGAACGAGTAGCCCAGCGAAGGGCGAACTCGCAGTCCGGCTCGACCATCTCGCGCGATAGAAATGGCCACCCACTAGCGTTTGCGGCCGAGCAGAATGAGCTGCACCCCGAACACCACGATACCGAGACCGAACAACGCTACGAGGACAATCCCCTCGCGGTCACCCAGGGTGAGAACCCAAACGCCTCCGGCGGTGAACGCCAGTGAGATACACAGGAAGACCCACAGTCGCGCCGCCCCGCTCGCGCGTGCGGCGTTCATGAAGGCCTGCCGGCGATCGAACGGCGGTGGTCCCGACGGGTCAACTTCGAGTGTGCGAGAGAACGACCAGTACTTGTAGAACCAGATGCCGATGACAACCGGCGCCAAGATTATGGCCCACCAGTGGAGGAGTATGGCTGCGACTGGGGTCGTGCCGATCATCACCAGGTAGATACGCCGGACAAACGACGACAACTCCTCCTGGCGTTCGGGAGGCACGATATAGGCACGTCCGAAATTCCCCCACGGACAGAACAACGTCCGACCGTCGCTCGTGCGCCGGTAGAGGTTGGCGACAATGGGGTCAGACAGGCTGCGCACGATGTAGAACGTTCTCAGTCGCGCAATGGGTCGTCAAGTGAGTGATGCCAACTGCCGATGTGCGCAATCGGGCCGTGCTGCTGTTGCGGGCGGCGCTGTTGGTGTACCTGGCGTATTCGGGAGCGCGCGCGCTGGCCGACAGCGAGACGTGGCACATCTTCGGTGGGCTGACGCTCGGCGTTCACGAGCTCGGTCACGTTCTCTTCTCGCCGTTCGGCGAGTGGCTCGAGGTGGCCGGCGGCAGCATCACGCAGCTCGCCGCGCCGCTCGCGGCGGCCGTGGTGTTGGCGCGGCAGGCCGACTGGTTCGGCGTCGGGGTCGTGGGGACGTGGGAGGCGTACAGTCTGACCAACCTGGCGACGTATGTCGGCGACGCGAGCGCGCAGGAGCTACCGTTGGTCGGCTTGTCGGACGAACCGATGCACGACTGGAACTACCTGCTCGGCCGCGCCGACCTTTTGTCCCACGACGTCATGTTCGCCCGACTACTCCGTGTCGTCGCGGCGCTCATCCTATTCCTGTCGTTAGCGCTCGCGGCGTGGGTTGTCCGACGTAACGAACGCGACGACCGCTGAGGGGTAGGGATATCGAATGCACCGGCAGACCCTGATGACCATCTCCCTTGTGCTCCCCACGGTGCTCGCGGCCCAGTCGTCGAGCACTCGCGCGTCGCCCGATCGCACCATGCTCGCATTCGAGACGTTCGCGGATGTCTACGGGAGCCGGCTCGTCGCGGCGTTCGACTCCATCCCCGCGACCCAGTACGGCTATCGACCCACAGCGCCGCAGCAAACGATCGGGTATATCGCGCAGCATCTCGAGGACGCGAACTATGGCTTGTGCGAGCGGCTCAGCGACCTGAAACACGCCAGGACGAGCAAGGACTCGTTGGCGGACAGCGACAAGGCGCGTTGGCCCAAGGATACCCTCGTCAGCCGCCTCAAGGCGTCACTCGATTTCTGCCACAACGCTATGGAGCGGGTGGGGACAGCTCAGTTGCCAGCGCTGATATTGCTCGCGCTCGACACTGATCTGGCGGAGCACTACAGTCAGATCTCGAACTACATGCGACTGCTCGGCATGGTGCCACCGTCAGCACTCCCGCCCAGGCAACACACCATCATCGAGCTGCCAGCGTCGGCACTGTCGCCGTACGTGGGCGTCTACCAGCTCGTTCCCGGGCTGGAGCTCGAGCTTACGATGCGCGACGGGGCGCTCTTTGTGCGATCGACCGAAGGTGGAGATCCTGTGAGGCTCTGGCCGGAGAGCAGCAGCAACTTTTTCGTCCGCGGCACGGATGCGCAGCTTACGATCACTCGTGACGCGAGCGGTGCTGTAACGGGCCTCGTGCTCCATCAGTACGGCCGCGACAGGTCCGCGAGAAAAATCCGTTAGCGGGCGGATGTGCCGGTTCCTAGCGGCGGTTGATCTTACCGCGCCTCACGTCAATCAGATAGGTATACGCTGATAGCGCCGAGAGAGCAGCGCCCAGTAACGATGCGACTGTTGCAATCACCAACGCTACGTTCGTCATTGTTCAAACTCCAGGATTTTGCAACTCACTGCGCTGAGTAGACCGGCAAGTAGGTTCACGAGCGAAAACCAACGAAAGAACGAAGGACTACCGGGCGGATGTATTTGAGACAGCGCGTAAATGCCTGCCGCACTCATGATAACAACGAATCCGCCAAGGGCAGTGACGTATTTCCGAGCCACTCGTTGCCGGTCGCTTGCGATAAGGCCGCTAAGGCCCTCGGCGGTGAGCACGAGTGAGATGACAAGTGGCTCGCCGCCCTTGGCGAGGTCATCGACTCCAAGTGCGGCTCCATCGTAGGCTTTGAGCAACCACACGCCGAATAGCGGCAAAAGGGATAGCCCTACGGTGAACATGAGATAGCGTGCGAGCCGGTCACGGGAAGCTTTGACGTCAAGATCCGACCGAGAATGGACTTCCATACGAAACGTCCCCGCTCGAAAGTGCCCTGCAAGTGGTATGCGAGAGCTCGATGTCAGGAGCAGCTCACGCTGGAGCTGACATCAGCGCATATGGCTGAATGATTGCGGCGGTGATTTTTTGGGGGCGCTGATCCCGCGCCAACCGCTAACCGCTCTGCGGAGAGCGGAGTGTCGAGCGCTGATGCAACCGACTTACTGACAGGCGCAGCTTCGACGACTGGCGGCGCTGGCCTATGATATTCCGGCAGCACGTGTGACGCAACGTGCAGTAAACAACGTGACGCTTCCAGTGAGATCCCGATGTTCGCGCGCATCCGCTATCGAATGGGGCGCCGCAACACGATGGCTAGGCTTCTACGCCGCGCGAGGCACGAGAGTACGCGGCGAAGCCGCGTGCGTTTACAACAAATGGCCCAGGGATGCGTGAGGCTGCGAAGCAGCCGAGCGGCAATCCCCGGGCCTACCGAGCCGCGCGAGGTACGAGAGCTGGGAGCGCCATCGCGCAACGAGCACACGGCGAAGCCGTGCGCGTTTACAACAAATGGCCCAGGGATGCGTGAGGCTGCGAAGCAGCCGGGCAGCGATCCCCGGGCCTACCGGGGGCTAGAACGGCAAGTCGTCGTCGCTCTCTTCGAGGGCGCCCGGGAAGTCGTCGAAGTCCTCGCTGCCGGACTTCGCGCTGGTCTTGGCGCGCTCGGCGGGTGCGCGGGAGGAACGGGCCGGTGGTGGTGCGCCAGCATCATCGGAGTCGCCGCCGCGGCCGCCGAGCAGGATCAGCTCGCGGACCTTGATCTCGGTGATGTAGCGCGTCTGGCCCTCCTTTTCGTACGAGCGATACTCGATCTCCCCCTCGACGTAGACCTGCTTGCCCTTTTTGCAATACCGCTCGACGATGTCGGCGAGATTGTAGTTCTTGGAGTTCCAAGCGACGCAGTTGTGCCACTCCGTCTTTTCCTGACGCTCTCCGGCCTGGGAGTTCCAGGTGCGGCTCGTCGCGAGCGTGAAGTTCGCGACCCGGCCACCGTTCGATGTCGAACGCACCTCCGGGTCCTTTCCGAGATTTCCGATCAACTGCACTCTATTCAGGCTGCGGCCCATAGCACCTCCCCGTTTGCTGGCAATTTAAGACCCCGCGCTCGATCCGTATCATCACGCTTCGATATCGCGGCGCAGTAGTAACGCATCTTCGACTGGATCTCGATAGTAGCGGCGGCGACGGCCGACCGCTAAGAACCCGCGCGACCCGTAGAGCGCGCGGGCCGCCGCGTTCGAATCGCGCACCTCGAGGTGCACGACGCGCGCGCCGGCCAGGCGGGCCTCGACGAGCGCCGCGTCGAGCAAGCGCGAGCCGACCCCGCGGCCGCGGCGGTCCGGTGCGACCGCCAGGTTCGCGATCTCGGCCTCGTCGGCGACGAACCAGGCGACGACGTAGCCGATCACGTGCTCGGTTGGCGACGCGCATGCAACCGTGAAGTAGGCGCGCGGGCTGTCGACGAGCGCCAGGAACGAGTCGCGCGACCAAGGCGGGTCGGAGAATGACGCGCGTTCGATCGCGACGATCTCGTCGAGATCGGGCACGGTGGCGCGGCGGAGCGTGATCGCGAGGCGCTCCGGGCGGACGGCCATCATCGAGTGGCCCCACGGCGGCGGTCTTCGGCGGCTGAGCTTCGGCCGTAGTCGGGCTCCCAGGAAGCCAGGTCGACTGGGGGGCCCCAGGCGAGGTGGATAACGCCGCGAGCGTGGGGCCAAACGCCGGTTTCTGGGCCGACGATCGTCGAGTGCGACTCGGCGGCGAGGGCGGCGACCTGGGCTGCTGGGGCGAGGATATAGCCGGCGCCTTCGGCGCTCGGCCAATTCATCAATGATGCGAAGCGATCGCCTCGGCCCGCGTCTAGCACCGCCAGGTATCGGCCAGGCGGCCGGGATTGTTCGGCTACGATCAGCGGCAGCGAAGGGACTGCGTACAACGGGATCCCGAGCCCCATCGCTAGGCCTTTGGCGATCGACGCCGCTGTTCGTAGGCCTGTGAAGCCCCCTGGTCCGGCGCCGCAGACTATCGCTGACAAATCGGACAACTGGACCGAGACCGACTCGAGCAAGGCGAGTACTGCGGGCATCAGGGGCTCCACGTGCTCAGAGCGCTCGGCGACCGTCACTTCGGCTACGACTTCGCCGACTTCGCCGACTTCGCCGACTTCGCCGACCTCGGCGACTTCCGCGATTAGGTGGGACCGGATGACGGCTACCGTGGCGCGGGCCGTCGACGCGTCGAGGGCGAGAACCGTCACCCTGCGAGCAGGACCCGCTTGTTCGGCTCGCCGGGCAGGTGCTCCAGATCGATCGGGACGTGCGCCGACGGCAAGCGATCGCCGGCGCGCTCGGGCCACTCGACCAGAATCAGGGCCTCGGCGCGCACGATGTCGTCCCAGCCAATGCTGGTGAGGTCCGCCGGGCGTTCGAGGCGATAGAGGTCGATATGAAAAACCGGCGAGCGCGGCGCGCGATATTCGTGCACGAGCGCAAACGTCGGGCTCGTGACGGGCTCGGTCACGCCGTAGCCGCGGCAGATCGCTTGGATGAGCGTCGTCTTGCCGGCGCCGAGGTCGCCAGAGATCGCGACCAGCTGCGGCGGCGTGAGTGCGCGGCCGAAGCTCTCGCCCCACGCGACCAGCTCCGGCAGCGTGAGCGCGATCCGGCCGCGGGCCGCGAGGGGTGGGACGACGTGCACTTACCGCTCTACGGCCGGGCGAGCGGGTCGACGACGACGCCCGTCCGTGCCAGGCTGACCTGAGCCAGCCGCGCGGACATCGAACAGCTCGTCGCGCAGGCGCGCCGCGGTCTCGAAGTCGAGGGCGGCCGCGGCTTCCTTCATCTCTTTTTCCAAGCGGGCGATCAATGCCGCGACATCGCCCTCGGGAGCGCGCGGGGCGAGCCGGTCGACGGCCGGCGTGCGCTCGGTACGGGCATCGGCGACGCGCGTGATCAAGCGGACCTGATCGACGCTCTTGCTCACCGAGCGCGGCGTGATCCCGTGCTCGATGTTGTGCGCCTCTTGGATCGTGCGACGACGACTGGTCTCATCGATGGCGCGCTGCATTGAGCCCGTCATGCGGTCGGCGTACAGAATGGCGCGACCCGAGATATGGCGCGCGGCGCGGCCCACGGTCTGGATCAGCGAGCGGTCGCTGCGGAGAAAACCCTCTTGGTCAGCGTCCAATATCGCGACCAAGGATACCTCCGGCATATCCAAGCCTTCGCGCAACAGGTTAATGCCGACCAGGACATCGAAATCGCCCAGCCGCAGGCCTCGCACGATCTCCATGCGTTCGATGGCATCGATGTCCGAGTGCATGTAGCGCACGCGTACGCCCATCTGCTGCAGATAATCCGTAAGATCCTCGGCCATGCGCTTCGTCAGGGTCGTCACCAGGACGCGTTCGCTTCGCGCTTCGCGAGAGCGAATCTCGTGGAGCAGATCATCCACCTGGCCACGGACTGGACGTATCTCGATTTCTGGATCGACCAGTCCGGTGGGGCGAATAATCTGCTCGACCACGACGCCTTGAGAAAGTTCGAGCTCGAGCTCAGCCGGAGTGGCCGAGACCATGATCGCGCGAGGTGTGAGCGACAGGAATTCGTCGAAGATCAATGGACGATTGTCGAGGGCGCTCGGCAAGCGGAATCCGTAATCGACCAAGGTCAGTTTTCGCGCGCGGTCGCCATTGTACATCCCACGGACCTGAGGGAGCGTCACGTGCGACTCGTCGACGACCACCAAAAAATCTTCCGGGAAGTAGTCGAACAAGCACGCCGGGCGCTCGCCGGCGGAACGACCCGAGAGATGGCGGGAATAGTTTTCGATTCCGGCGCAGGTGCCGATCTCCAACATCATCTCGATGTCGAAGTTCGTGCGGCTTTCGAGGCGTTGCGCTTCGAGCAGCTTGCCGTTTGAACGGAGGAGCTCCAGGCGCTCGGCCAGCTCGGAGCGGATCAAGCCAACCGCGCGTTCGAGTCTCGGGCGCGAAGTGATAAAATGCTTCGCGGGGTAGACCGCGGCGCGTTCGAGCGGCGTGATGACGTTGCCCGTCAGGGGGTCGATCTTCGAGATCTTCTCGACCTGGTCGCCCCACATCTCGACGCGGACGCCCTGCTCTTCGTAGGCCGGGAAAATCTCGACGGTGTCACCGCGCACGCGGAAGGTTCCGCGCTCGAAGGCGACATCGTTGCGGCCGTACTGGATACGCACGAGCGCGCGGAGGATTTCGTCGCGGGGGATTTGCTGGCCGCGCTCCACCGTCACCATCGTCTCTTTGTACGTCAGCGGGTCGCCGAGGCCGTAGATCGCGGACACGGTCGAGACGATCACGACGTCGTCGCGCTCCATTAGGCTCGATGTGGCTCGGAGCCGGAGACGGTCAATGTCTTCGTTGATCGAGGCGTCTTTCTCGATGTATGTGTCCGACGCCGGGACATAGGCTTCCGGCTGGTAGTAGTCGTAGTACGAGATGAAGTACTCGACGGCGTTCTTCGGGAAGAAACCCTTGAGTTCGCCGTAGAGTTGGGCGGCGAGGGTCTTGTTATGCGAGAGCACCAGCGTTGGGCGGCCGAAATCCTGGATGACGTTGGCGATCGTCATCGTCTTGCCGGAGCCGGTCACGCCGAGCAGCGTCTGGAACCTGTCGCCACGGCGCAGGCCGGCCGAGAGCTCGGCGATCGCACGTGGTTGGTCACCCGCCGGGCGGAAGGGCGCCTGCAGGTCGAACTTGGGGCCGGCCATGGTCTAAATATATCCGGTTCTGAATGGCGCTTCGCGCCGCTCGCTTCGCTTCGCCAAACATCGGCCGATCGAGCCTGAGCGATGGAGTCCGGAACGATCCAGCCCTGAGCGATCCGCCCTCGAGCGATCCGACCCTGACCTTAGGCGACGAGTCGCGAAGCGACGAGGAGGTTAGTCGTCCGTGGTAATCCGATCGCGGCGGGCGACTTCGGAGACGCCTTTGACGCGGCGGGCGGCCTTCATGATCCGCTCGAGGTGCGACAGATTCTCGACCTCGACGAGGGCCGAGCCGGTGACGCGGCCATCGTGGGTCTGGAGCTCCATGCTGCGGATGTCGGTGCCGGTGGCGCTGACGGCGGCGGCGATGTCGGCGTAGAGACCGCGACGGTCGTTGGCCTCCAGTGTCAGGCGAACCGTGAAGCGCTCGCCCTCCTGCTCTTGCCAGTCGATTTCGAGCCGGCGTTCCGGCTCGTGGGCGAGGAACAGCAAGTTCGGGCAGTCGGCGCGGTGGATGCTGACCCCACGGCCGCGCGTGACGTAGCCGACCACCGGGTCCCCGGGCACCGGCTGACAACATTGGGCGTACCGGACCATGAGGCCGTCTGCGCCCTGAATGCGAACGCCCTTGCTCCCGCGGCGCACGCGGTCGACCAAGCGCTCGAGGGCGCTCGGCTTGGCCGGAGCGTCGGCCTGGTCGAGGTCCGGGTGTAAGATCTTGAGCGCCTGCAGGGCGTGGACGTCGCCCTGGCCGATCGACGCCAGCAAGTGGTCGACATCGTTGAGGCTGAGCTCTTTGGCGACCAACTCGAGGTCATCGTCGCTCGGCTTTGATACCCGGCGGCGTTTGATCTCGCGGTCCAGTATCTCGCGGCCGATTTTCTGCGACGTCTCTTCTTGTTCGTGGCGCAGCCACTGGCGGATCTTGTGGCGCGCGCGGCCCGTGCGGACATGCGCGAGCCAATCCCGACTGGGGCGCGCGGCGGGGCCCGTCAGAATCTCGACTGTCTCGGAATTTTTTAGTTGGCGCGACAGCGGGGCGATTTTCCCGTTGATCTTGGCGCCCTGGCAGTGCAGGCCAACTTCCGTGTGCACCGCGAACGCGAAGTCTAGTGGGGTCGCGCCTTTGGGCAGCTGAATGACGTCGCCCGTGGGCGTGAATACGAAAATTTCATCTTGATACAGGTCGAGCTTGAGGAACTCCAAGAATTCGTCCGGAGTTTTCGCGTCGAGTTGCAGTTCCAGCACTTGGCGGAACCAACTGAGATGGCGCTCGATATCGCCGGCGGCGACCGTCCCGTTCTTGTAGAGCCAGTGGGCGGCGATTCCGAACTCGGCGGTCCGGTGCATGTCGCGCGTGCGGATCTGGATCTCGAACAGCTGGCGACCCGGGCCGAACACCGTCGTGTGCAGCGACTGATAGCCGTTGGACTTGGGCTGGGCGATGTAGTCTTTGATCCGCTCTTGCAGCGGCGTCCAACCATCGTGGATGACGCCTAGGGCGTGATAACAGTCTGGGACCGAGTTCACCAACACCCGGATTGCCAAAAGATCGTAGATCTCATCATACGGCTTTTGGCGCTTCTGCATCTTCTTGTGAATCGACCAGAGATGCTTGGGGCGGCCAGTGACTTCGACGTTCTGCATCCCTGCCGTGAGCAGGACGCGCTCCAGCGGCTCGCGCATCTGGGCGATCAACGCTTCGCGTTCGCCACGCTTGGTGGCGACGAGCTTGGCGAGCCCGCGGTAGTCGTCGGTCTCCAGGAATTTGAATGCGAGGTCTTCCAGCTCCCACCGCATCTTGGCCATACCGAAGCGGTGGGCGAGCGGGGCGTACAGATCGCGGGTTTCTTGCGCGATGCGCCGCTGTTTCTCCGGGCGCAAGAACTCCAGCGTCCGCATGTTGTGCAGCCGATCGGCCAACTTGATAATGATGACGCGGGCGTCTTTGGCGATCGAGAGTAAGAGCTTCCGATAATTCTCGACTTGGCGTTCTTGCGTCGAGTGCTGCGGCAGCGTGCCGATCTTGGTGAGGCCATCCACGATCTCGGCGATCTCGGACCCGAACTCCCGCTCGACATCCTCGACGGAGACCGCGGTATCCTCGACGACGTCGTGGATCAAGCCGCTGGCGACGGTCACCGAGTCGAGCTGGAGGTCGGCGAGGATCTTCGCGACCTCGACGCAGTGGGACACGTACTCTTCGCCGGAAAAGCGCTTCTGACCGAGGTGCGCCCGCTCACTGTACCGGTACGCGCGCGCGAGCAGCTCGCGATCGAGCCGCTCGTCGGTCGTCGTCCAGTTCGGGATGATCGCGGCGAGATTGGGCTCATTCCCACTCAGCGCGGTCTCGGTCACAGCCACTGTTCCTCCAAAAAGCTCGTATAGCGATCCCGTCCGACGATCACGTGATCATACACGGGAATGTCGAGCAAACGCCCTGCCGTGGCGAGCCGCTGGGTCAGAACATGGTCTTCCGGCGACGGAGTCGGATCGCCACTGGGATGATTGTGGAGCAACACGATCGCCGCTGCGTCTTCGACGATCGCCGCTTGGAACACCTCCCGTGTATGCACGGGCGACGAGCTGAGCAGACCGCGTGTCACCGTGATATCCCGCTGCAGTCCGTGCTGCGTATCCAGGACGATCACGTGAAACTCCTCCACTCTCAGATCACGCATGCGCGGCGCGAACCTCAACACGATATCGATCGGCGACCGCACCCGCAGCCGCTCCTCGCACCCCTCTTCCAACCAGCGGCGCGCGAGCTCGAGCGCCGCGTGCAGAATCGTTGCTCTAGCAGGTCCAACGCCTGCGATATGAGTCAGTTCGGCCGGCGTTCTGGAGCGCAAACGCCGGAGGGAACCGCCGGTCTCTGCCATAATGGCGCGGCCAGTATCGAGCGCTGAGTGACCGGTGCCGCCGCTGCCTACCAAGATGGCCAGGAGCTCGACTGTTGTCAGTCGTTCGGCACCGAACTGGAAAAGCCGCTCGCGCGGCCTGTCACTCTTGGGTAACCGTCTAATAGCTAACGTCGGACAGGAGGACTCGCCAGGCATGCCATAAGATCGGATGGCATCGCCTGCGGGCCTCATCGCTAGGCAGCGACCCCGTGGCACTTTTTGTATTTCTTGCCCGATCCGCAGGGGCACGGGTCGTTTCGGCCCACGTTTGAGGCGCTTACGGCTGGGTCTGGCTTGGACTTCGTCCGGCCGGACGGTGGGGATTCGGCTGGGCCCGTGTCCACGGCTTCTGGTTCTGGTTTTTCGGCCTCCCCTTCGGGGACGTCCTCCAACATCCCTAGCGCGTCGTAACGCTTGGTCGGCTTGCGGCCGGTTTGCGTTTGACTCGCTTGGGACTGGGATTGGGGAGGCGGCGCCGGGGGTTGGAAGACGATCTGGGCCCGCAGGAAGCGCTCGGTGAACGTGTTGTAGATGTCCGCCATGAGATCGACGAACATGCTGTACGCTTCCTGCTTGTACTCGATCAACGGGTCCTTCTGCCCCCAGGATCGATACGTGATGCCCGCGCGGAGCTGGTCGAGATCGTACAGGTGATCCTTCCACTTCTCGTCGAGCACCTGCAGCATGACCAGCGACAGCAGCTGATCGGCGAACTCGGCGAGATTCGTCATCTTGTTCGAGAACGCCTCATGCCCCGCCGCGACTGCGTCCCGAACCGCGTCGGACATCGACGCGGGGCGGAGCTCGGCCTCGAGCGCCGGCACCGTCACGAGATAGTGCATCAGCAGCTCTTGGCGGATGAGCCCCAGATCGATATCCGGATCCGAGTCGTACTCGGCGAGCGCGATCTCGACCCGCCGCCCGACCGCTTTCTCGATCATGCGCTGGGCTTCGCCCTTGAGCTCTTCCCCGCCCTCGAGCGCGAACGTGCGCAGCGAGTAGATGACCTCGCGCTGCTGGTTCATGACGTCGTCGTACTCGAGCAACCGCTTTCGGGATTGGAAGTGCTGCAGCTCGACCCGCTTTTGCGCCTGCTCGATCGACCGGGTGATCAGCGGGTGCGTCAGCATCTCGCCTTCTTGCGCACCCATGCTGTCCATCAGCTTCGCGATCCGCTCGGAGCCGAACAACCGCATCAGATCGTCTTCGAGCGACAGGAAGAACTGCGACGCGCCGGGATCTCCCTGACGGCCCGCGCGACCACGCAACTGCCGGTCGATACGACGGGACTCGTGGCGCTCGGAGCCAATGATATGCAACCCGCCGCACTCGACGACGTCGATCGGCTTGTTGTCTTCGTCTTTGACGACGGACGGCTTCGACTCGGTCACTCCAGGACCGAGCTTAATATCCGTGCCGCGGCCGGCCATGTTCGTGGCGATCGTCACTGAGCCCGACTGGCCGGCCCCGGCAACGATCTCGGCCTCCTTCTGGTGGTACTTGGCGTTCAGGACTTGGTGTGGCAGTCCCGCGCGCTTGAACATGCGCGACAGGGTTTCCGATACCTCGACGTTGACGGTGCCGACCAAGACGGGGTAGCCGAGGTCGTGCAGGCGGCGCGTCTCTTCCAGAATGGCGTTGTACTTCTCGCGGCGCGTCTTGTAGACGAGATCGTGGCGGTCGTCGCGAATGACATTTTTGTTCGTCGGGATGACCGAGACGTCCAACTTGTAAATCTCGAAGAACTCGGTCTCTTCCGTCTCCGCGGTACCCGTCATGCCGGCGAGCTTGTCGTACATCCGGAAGTAGTTCTGGATGGTGATCGTCGCCATCGTCTGGGTCTCGCCCTTCACCTGCACGCCTTCTTTGGCCTCGACCGCCTGGTGCAGCCCTTCGGACCAGCGGCGGCCCGGCATCGTGCGTCCCGTGAACTCGTCGACGATCAGCACCTGGCCGTCTTGCACGACGTAGTTCACGTCGCGCTCATAGAGCGCGTGCGCGCGGAGCAACTGGTGGACGATGTTGAGCTTCTCGCTCTTGGCCGCGTACTCGCCCTCGATCTTCCGGCGGGCGTCGATTTTCTCCTGCGGGGCCATCGACTCGTTCTTTTCGATGCGATGGACCTCGCTCGAGATATCGGGGAGCACGAAGGCATCGTGGTCGTTGGGCGACATGAAGTCGACGCCACGATCGGTCAGGTGGACCGTATGTCCCCGCTCGTCGAGGACGAACAACAGGTCGTCTTCGAGATCGCGAAACTGCTGCTTGTTCGGCGGGAGCCGGCGATCGGCGATCACGTCGAGCTCCGCCTTCTGCACGAGCGCCTTCACACCCTGCTCTTGCAGCATCTTGAGCAGGCGCTTGTTCTTCGGGCTCCCGAGCTGCGCCTTGTAGAGGAGGAGGCCACCGTCGCTCGACTCGCCCGCCTCCAACTGGCGTTCGCCCTCGGAGACGAGCTGGTTCGCGAGGTCCGTCTGCTTGCGCACCAGGCGGCCGATCGCCGCGTTGTACTCGGCGTACTGGGCGTCGCTCTCGTTGCCGACCGGGCCCGAGATGATCAGCGGGGTTCGGGCCTCGTCGATCAGGACCGAGTCGACTTCGTCGACAATCGCGTACGTGTGGCTGCGTTGCACGCGTTGCTCCAGCGACACGACCATGTTGTCGCGGAGATAGTCGAACCCGAACTCGTTGTTCGTGCCATACGTGATGTCGCAGAGGTACGCCGCGCGTCGTTCCGGCGTCCCCGGCTCGGTGTCATCGAGACACCCGACCGTCAGGCCCAGGTACGTGTAGACGTGACCCATCCATTGGGAGTCGCGCCGGGCCAGGTACGTGTTCACCGTCACGAGATGCGCGCCTTTGCCGGCCAGCGCGTTCAGGTACAGTGGCAGCGTGGCGACCAGCGTCTTGCCCTCGCCCGTCGCCATCTCGGCGATCTTGCCCAGGTGGAGCTCGATGCCGCCCATGAGCTGGACATCGTACGGCACCATGTTCCACTCGATGTCGTGGCCGGTCACCAGGACCGTCGTGCCGACGAGCCGACGGGAGGCCTCGCGCACCGTCGCGAACGCCTCCGGCAGCATCTCGTACAGCGCATCCGAGGTCGCTTCACGCAGGGCGCCTTCGGCGCCACCGCGACCATCGTTTCCTATCAGCTCGATATCGAGCCGGTCACGCTCGGCGGGATCCGCGGCGCTGCGCTTTTGGGCCTTCAGATCGTTGACACGGGATTCGAGATCCGTCGTGCGTTCGGCCAGGATCGCGCGGAACTTGGCGGTCTGACCGCGCAACTCTTCGTCTGACACGCCATGCAGCCGCTCATAGTGCTCATTGATGGCATCAACGAGCGGTTGGATGCGCTTTCGTTCGCGTTCGTGACGGGTTCCGAAGACCCCGCTAATCAGCCGTTTCAGCATACCCGTCCTCGAGGTACAAACCGTTCTCTTCGATGTAGTCCCGCACCGCCTCGGGCACGAAGCCGCGCAACGACAACCCGGCGCGCACGCGAGAGCGGATCTCGGTCGACGAGACGTCGATCCGACGCGTCGGCAACACGCGCGGCGCCCGCAGGCCGGACGAGGCGGGGCCGATCGGCTCGCCGCCTCGCGTCAGCACCACTACGGTCGCCAGTCGCATGATCTCGTCGGGGGAGCGCCAACGCGGAAACGAGCGCCAGGCATCGGCGCCCAGCAGGAAATACCGCTCGGCCTCCGGCTCACGCTCCGCGAAGGCCCTCAACGTGTCGATGGTGAAAGATAACCCATCCCGGTCGATTTCGATGGAGTCGACGCCGAACCGCTCGTCGTCGCCGATGAGCCGGCGTGTCATGGCGAGCCGCGCGGCGGCCGGCGCGGTGACGACATCCGCCTTCAACGGCTGGCGACCGGTTGGAACGAACATGAGTCGCGTGAGGGACAAGGCCTCGAACGCATCCGTTGCCACGAGCAGATGACCGATGTGCGGCGGGTCGAAGGTGCCACCGAAGATGCCGAGGCGCACCTCTACGTCGGTTACGGCTTGGAGCCGCTCTGCACGCTGGCGGTGGCGACGCCGCACCGTTCGCGGACTTCGCGGTCTCCCGGAAAGGCGGCCCGCAACTGCGCGCAGACGTCGTTCGCGTCGTCGCGATATCGGATCGCGCGATAGGCGTCGACGAGCTTGAGCTGGGCGCGGCGGGCGGTCGCCGTCGTCGGATAATTCTTGACCACGTCTTTGAGATAGATGATCGCCGAGTCGTACGCGTGGCGCTTGAAGTAGTGGACGCCGTTCGCGTAATCCTTCTGCGCGAACCACTCGTCGAGGCGGCCGATCTGATTGTTCGCGTCAGCGGCGAGGGCCGAGCCCGGATACAGCGACAGGAGCTGCTGGTAGGACGTCAGCGCCGCCTCGCCGTTCGAGGCATCGAGCGCGGGGCGATGCCACATCTTCTGGTAGCTGCGGCCGGCATTGTACAGCGCGCGGTCGGCCAACGAGTCATCGGGGAACGACTCGGCCAACCGTGAATAACTCTGGGCGGCCAGCAAGTACTCCGCGCGATGCTCGTGGGCTTCGCCGAGATAGTACTGGGAGCGCGACAACAAGGTGTCGTGCGCGGGCAGCTCCAGGGTCAATTTTTCGAACCCCGCGACCGCATCGTCCCAGTTGTGCTTCGTGAAGGCCTTCAGCGACCGAGAGTACAGCTCCTCGTTCGTGCCCTTGAACTTGGCCACGTCCAAGTGCCCCGCGCAGGCAGCCAAGCCGAACGCGGCGGTCACGACATAGTATCTGCGCAAGAACCGCATGTACCCGTAATATGGCTGATTAGAGACCCTGGCGGGCCAGCATCGATCGATAGGTTTCTACCCGCGGATCGCCGGGATGTACCTCCGCGGCCCGGTCCCAGACCCGACCGGCCGTGGCGTGCTCTCCATGAAGATAGGAGGCCAGACCGCGCAGCAAGAGGGCGTCCAGGAGCGTCGGCCGGACCGCGAGCACGGCGTCGAGTGCCCGGGCAGCCGCCTCGTACTGTTGTGCTTCGAGCTGTGTGCGGGCGAGGGACAGCCCGATGTCGACATACCCAGGCCGGAGCTGAAGCGCACGCTGATATTGGGCGATAGCCTCTTCGTGGGCTCCGGCATTCCGGTACTCGTCCCCGAGCGCGGCGTGCGCGTTGGCGAGGCGATTGCCGACCACGACCGGGAATCCGGTCTCGTCCGGGCGACCGAGCGCCTCGGCGATCGCGAACGACGCCGCGGCTTCCTCGGTCCGACCCAGGCCGTTGAGCAGCACCGCGCGGTTGAGGTGCGCCTCGACGTACAGCTGGTTTCGCTCCAGCGCCTGGTCGAACGCGGTCAGCGCCTCGTTGGGACGGTCCACCATCGCGAGGGACAACCCGAACAGGTTGTAGGCGTCGGCGTAGCCAATACCACTTCCGATCACCTCTTGAAGGAGCAGCACCGCGCCGTGATAATCGCGAACGGCGAAGCGCTCGCGAGCCCGCTCCAGGGCATCAGGCGCCAGGTCAATTAGTTCACGCGACGAGCCGCTCACTCAGGCCGGTCCCACGCGGCCTGCTCCGATGAGTCCCCGGAAGTACTCGATGGTCTTTGCGACGCCTTCGCGGACCGGGACCTTTGGGGTCCAGCCGAGGAGACCGCACGCGCGCGTGATATCGGGGCGGCGAACTTTGGGGTCATCTTCAGGCAGGTCGCGGTACACGATCGGGGACTTGGTGCCCGTCAACTCGACGACGATCTCCGCGAGTTGTTTCACCGTGTACTCGTCCGGATTGCCGATGTTCGTCGGCTCGGCGTCGCCCCGCATGAAGAGGCGGTAGATCCCCTCGACCTCGTCGTCGACGTAACAGAAGCTGCGGGTCTGCGAGCCGTTGCCGTAAATCGTGATCGGCTCGCCGGTCAGCGCCTGGACGATGAAGTTGGATACGACGCGGCCATCCCGTGGGCGCATCCGCGGGCCATAGGTGTTGAAAATGCGGACGATGCGCGTGTCGATCCCGTGAAAGCGATGATAGGCCATGGTCATCGCCTCGGCGTACCGTTTGGCCTCGTCATACACGCCACGCGGTCCGATCGGATTGACATTCCCCCAATAGGACTCCGTTTGGGGGTGCACGAGCGGGTCGCCGTAGACTTCCGACGTGGATGCCAGGAAGAACCGGGCGCCTTTGGCTTTGGCGAGGCCCAGGGCATTGTGGGTGCCCAGCGCCCCAACCTTGAGCGTCGGGATGGGATGCTCGAGGTAGTCGACCGGGCTCGCGGGGGAGGCGAAGTGCAGCACGCCGTCGAGCGGGCCGGCCACGAACGTGTAGGTCGAGATGTTGTGCCGCAGGAACTCGAAATCCGGACGACCCATCAAGTGCGCGATGTTGTCCGGATGACCAGTCACGAAATTGTCCAATCCGACGACTGCATGGCCTTCGGCCAGGAATCGGTCCGCCAGGTGGGAGCCGAGGAACCCGGCCGCGCCGGTGATCAAGACACGCATGGGCTCAGACGCGTCCGATCGAGTCGTACGTGAAGCCGAGGGTGCGCATCTGTTGCGGGTCGTAGAGGTTGCGACCGTCGATCAAGACCGGGCGCTTCAGCGCCTGCTTGATCCGCCGGAAATCCGGGTGGCGATACTCGTTCCAGTCGGTGACGACGATGAGCGCATCGGCGCCGTGTGCGGCATCGTAATTCGAATCGGCGTAGGCGATGCGATCGCCGAGTCGTCGCCGCGCTTCGTGCTCGGCGACCGGGTCGTGCGCTTTCACCGTGGCCCCAGCCGCCAGCAACTCATCGATCAGCGTCAGCGCCGGGGCTTCGCGCATGTCGTCGGTCTGGGGCTTGAATGCCAGGCCCCAGAGCGCGATCAACGAGCCCTTGATCGAGCCACCCAGGGCCTTCGTTGTTTTTTCGAACAGGACGTGCTTTTGACGCTCGTTCGCTTTTTCGACCGCCGAGACGACTTCGAGCGGGACGTGGACCTGTTGCGCGGTACGAATCAGTGCCTGGACGTCTTTCGGGAAGCACGAGCCGCCGTAGCCAGGGCCCGGGAACAAGAACGATGGCCCGATCCGATCGTCGCTGCCGATGCCCCGGCGGACCGCATCAATGTTGGCGCCGATCGTTTCGCACAGTCGCGCGATTTCGTTCATGAACGAGATGCGGGTCGCGAGCATCGCGTTGGCCGCGTATTTGGTCATCTCGGCCGAGGCGATGTCCATGAAGATGATCGGCTTCCCGGTGCGAACGAATGGCGCGTAGAGCTCGGCCATGACCGACCGCGCGAAATCCGAGGCGACACCGAGGACGACGCGATCCGGTTTCATGAAATCATCGACGGCAGCGCCCTCTTTCAAGAATTCCGGGTTGCTGCACATGTGGAACCGGTGCTTCGCGTGCTTGCTGATGGCATCGGCGACTTTTCCGGCGGTGCCCACGGGAACCGTCGACTTGGTGACGACGACCAACTCTCGCTTCATGTGCTTGCCGATTTCCTCGGCGACGGCGAGCACGTGACGGAGGTCGGCGGAGCCATCTTCATCCGGCGGCGTGCCAACCGCGATGAATACCACGTGCGCGGATGAGATCGCGTGCGGGATATCCGTCGTGAACAAGAGGCGCGACTGGTGTTGGTTGCGCTCGACGAGCGGCTCGAGGCCGGGCTCGTAGATCGGGAGACGATTGTGCTTCAGTCCCTCGATTTTATTTGGATCCACGTCGGCGCAGACGACGTCGTTCCCGGTTTCGGCCAGACACGCACCGACCACGAGGCCGACGTATCCGCTTCCCACGACGGTAATATTCATCGCATTAGCCTACACGGCTCGCGCGTCGTTTTCCACGCTTTCCGCGCTTGCCGTCGGATTCATCTCCGTAAAACCGTTGATAGTAGTAACCGTACCCGCCGTGATACGCGCTCGATCGGAAATCGACCGCGTTGAGCACCGCGCCGAGGATCCGGCCATTGACGACGCGGAGTTGTGACACGGAGCGGCTGACCGCCTCACGAGCGGACACCCCGAGCCGGACGACGATAATGGTGCCGTCGACGTGCGCCGAGAGCACCGACGCGTCGGTGACGGCCAGCACCGGCGGCGAATCGATCAACACCATGTCGAACGCTTTCGTCGCCGCCTCGAGCCCCGCGCGCATCTGCTGGGAGCCGAGCAGCTCCGATGGGTTCGGGGGAAAGTGCCCGCTCGGCAGAATGAACAAATTGGGAACATCGGTCTCCCGAGCGACTGATTCCAGCGTGTGGCTGCCGACGAGGAACTCGGTCAACCCCGGGCTCCGCGGAATGTCGAACGTGCGGTCGATGACCGCGCGGCGGAGGTCGGCGTCGATCAGCAACGTGCGCTGACCTTGTTGAGCGAAGGTCGTGGCCAGGTTGACGGCGATCGTGGACTTCCCATCTCCGGGCGCCGCGCTCGTGACGACGATCGTGCGCAAGTCCTGGTGCGCGCGGGCGAACGCGATATTCGTGCGCAGCGAACGGAACGCCTCGGCAACGAGCGACTGAGGCTCGACGTGCGTCACGAGCCGGGCCGCGTCATGCTGCGGCGTGTGCTTGACGCGTGGAATCGAGCCCAGGAGCGGCAAGTGGAGACGATCGCGGATCTCGTCCGGGGTCTGCACGGAGTCGTCGAATCGGTCGAGCAAGGCGGCACCCGCGACGGCGAGCGCGATACCGATCACGGCAGCGAGGAAGACGGACCGCTTCCGGTGTGGTGATATCGGAACCGTCGGGAGCACGGCGGCGTCGATGACCCGAACGCGCCCGGTCTCCGCGGATTCGCCGATACGCGACAACTGATACTGCGACAGCAGATTCTCGTACCCCGCCTGCATCGTGTGCACGTTCTCGTCCAACCGGGCCTGCCGCGCGACGAGGGGCGGGAACTGTTCGGCCTGATGCCGGAGGTCGGCGATGTTCGTGTCGATCGATGCGACACGACTGGCCAGGCTCTGGAGATAGAGGCCGCTCGCGTTCTTGAGGTACGTTTTCGTGGCCGCGATCGTACTATCGATCGCTTGCACGTCGCGATTCTTGCCGTTCCGGGTCAGCATCAACTGTTGGCGGATGCGTTCCAGGTCGAACCATCGCTGATACAGATCGGCGACCGCGCGGTTGTCTTTCACCGCATCGGTGCCAACGAGCTTCCGCATCTCGATATCGGTCGTATCGGTCTGCTCCAGCTTCCCGACCAGCTCCTGATAGACGCGCTGTTGGAGCGTCAGCTCGCCACGCTTCGTGTCGTACGAATAGATGGCCTGGAGAATCGCCGTTGCTTCGGCGCTGACGTCCGACGACTGATTGTGTTCCTGGAACCGGCGCAACGAGTCTTGTGCTTGCGCGAGCTGCTGGCCCTGCTCGGTCAGCGCGGTGCGGATGAACGCGGAGCGGGCGGCCGCCGTGATCAGCCCCTGCTCCTTCGAGTAGTCGCCGTACACCTGGGCCAGGTCGTTCGCCATGTCTCGCACGCGTACCGGATCGGTGCCGAAGACCGAAATCTCGATGATGTCGGTTTGGGCCAGCACGCGCGTGGCGATCAATCCCTGGAGATCCTGGGCGACGGCGTCGAGCGACGCGACGCGCAAGAGGACATCACGCGTTTTGATGCCGGGGCGACCTGGTATCGTGATCGAGATGTCGCCGGCTTCGAGCGGCGCGCCGTACTTGACGGGACCATAGCGAGTCGTGCCCTGCCGAATGAGATAGGTGCTGTCCGACAGGGTCAGGCGATAATCCGCATCGCGCGCTTGGGGCTTCACGATAATCGGGTTCTCGCCGACCAAGGTGCTCAGCAGCAGGCGCTGTGGTTGCACGACGATGAGCCGGGCGCCCGCCGCCTCGGCCGTCCGCGTGGCGATCAGCTTGCTCTTGATGACCTGCTGCTCCGAGACGAGCGGGTCGACCCGGAAGTCGTAGTCGGGGGTCGAGACGGGCACGCCCGCCATCGGCGACTGCGTGTTCTGTTGAACGCGGACCGTGACCGCCGCGACGTAGACTCGCTCTTCGGTCATGGTTTTCCACGTGCCAACCGAGACCACGACGGCGAAGATGGCGAACGCGGCTCCCCGACGACGGCGAGTCGCCGCGAAGACATCGCGGAGCGTCGTCTCTCGGGCTGCCGTCTCGGCGCCAGAACCGGCCCCGTTCTCGCTCATCAGTAGTGAGTCAGAACAAGGACAGCCGTCACGACCGTCAGACCGGTGCTAATGATACTGAGGAGAAATGTGGCGTTTTCCCGCGTAAGACCACCTTTCTTGGGAATGTACACCACGTCATTGGAATAGAGACCCAGGCGACCCGTCGGGCTGCCGGTCAAGGCGCTCTGCAAGTCGATGATGTACTCCCGACCGTCCCGGATCACGCGCGTGTGCTTGAGATCCGCGCGGTCGCTGGGGCCGCCCGCGAGCGTGAGGAGCTGGATCAGGCTGACGCCAGGGTCCACTGAGTACAGCTCGGGCAGCCGGACCTCGCCGAGGACCGAGACGCGGATTTGTGGCTGAACCGCGAGCTCAGGATCGCGAAACCCGCGAACCCGCATCGCGTCGACCATGCGGTCCGAGACCTGGCTGGGCGTGAGACCCGCCGCGCGGATCGTGCCGAGACCCGGGATCTGCACTTCGCCCTTGGCATCGATCAAGTACTTCCCGCTGAGCTCGGAGTCGCGATAGACCTTGAGGTTCAAAATATCGCCCTGGCGCAGTGCACCGGTCGGCCTCGCGGCGGTGTCGAGCACCGGCGGGGTCGGGAGATCCTGGCCCGCCACGGACGTCGCGGTCAGCGCACAAGCCAGGGCGAGTTTATGGATACCGAAACGCATAGCTGGCGATGATTTGGGTCTGACCATAGGACGACGACGGCGACGCGACGTTGTTCGCGTTCGTCACCGTCGCACCGGAGAACCGGAGGGTCACTGGGACGACGGGGGTCAGGAACTGAATCGTAAGGTCGCCGATCGTCGCGCGTTGCTCCGGGGTGTCGGGACCTGAGCCGGGTTGGGCGGGCCGCTCGTCGATTCGGACGCGTCCCCGACGCCAGATGCCGATGTCGCCGGCCACCCGCAGGGGGCCCGCGACGAACACCTCGGCACCGACCTGACCCAGCTCGGCGTCGGGGCCCAGAGCGGAACCCAAGGGCACGCCGTAGTGCTCCGGCACGCTCGCGTAGTATTGGCTCGTATAGGTCTCGCGCCCGATATGCTCGAATGTCGCGTCGAGGCTGACGGGTATGTGGGTCGGCAGTGGCGTCGTGGCGGTGAAGAGATACCCGATATGGTCCGACTTCAACTGCTGATCGGCGAGCAACTCGCCGTCGAACGTCGCGACGCCCGCGCGGAGGCGCAAGCCACCGAACGTCTCGATGTGGTCGGTGACGTTGACGAGCTTGCGGGTTGTATCCGGATACGGGCTGAACGGGTTGACGTAGAAGAGATCGAGGGCGCGGGAAGCGGACGGCAGTATGGCCAGCGTCCCGATCGTCGCCTCGACGACCCGATTCGGGCGCCACGTGACGGCGCCGGCGGCCAGGTAGCGATAATAGCGCTGAATGCTTTGCGTTCCGACGATGTTGTCCTGGGCGGAGTCGAGGACGACGTCGTCGAGCGACCCGAGCAGCACTCGGGCCTCGAAGTCGTGCGTCGTGACGCTCCCCGTTATGCGGTCCATCGCTGGACCGTTCGCCGATAAGAACAGCGACTCCCGACCCTCGCCCAACCAGGCCTCCTCGCCGCGACCGATCGTGCCCTCGAATGCGCCGGCGCGACCCGAGAGGTACGCCTCGCCAATGTCGAACACGCCTGATGTGTGGCGGAACTCTCGTGCGCGCACGGTGGGATCGTTGCGCGATCCCGTCTGCGCGTAGGCGTCGCCTACGGCGACGACCTGGTCGGCCGAGCCGTCACCCCAGGTCAGGCGGCCGTGCACGATCCCGACCGCGGGTGGGTCGCCTTGGTTGGTCGGGCGAATGTCGTTCCAGAGTGGCTCGAATTCGCCACCCGTCAGACCGGTGGCACGCAGCGTCGCCTCGCCAGCTCCTCGCAGCCCGGAGTGCGCGTCCGCTTCGCGGAACGCGAAACGTCGCGATAGGGCGTCGAGAATGGGGCCGCGGCAGGCGCGAACATCCCGAGCGAGAGTGAGAGCGGCCCGGACGGCGTGGACGGTATACGGACGACGGGGCGAAACGCGGGCTTCGGCGCAGCCCATGTGCTCGAGGGCGGCGAGCTGCACGTACGCCGGATCGTCCAGGGGCAACTGAACGAGACCAAATTGCGCGCCAGCGCGGGGGGCCGCGCTGACGGTCAGCAGGACCAACAGGAGATCAGGCCGCGGTCGAAAGAGAAACGATACGCGCCGACGGATTACGGACGCCGGCGGTAGCGTTCCTCGTATCGACGACCACGTCCGCGTGGTCGACAATGAGCTGATAATCGATCGAGCTGTGGTCGGTGACGATGACAACGGCGTCGGACCGCTCCAGCTCCGCTGCCGTCAAGGGAACGCCGACCCGCTCGTGCCCTTCCTCGCGGAAGCGCGGAATATACGGGTCGTGGTAAGCGACGGTCGCGCCGCGGCCTTCGAGCAAACGAATGACATCGAGCGCCGGGCTCTCACGAATGTCGTCGATGTTCTTCTTGTACGCCACACCGATAACAAGCACCCGACTCCCGTTGACCGACTTGCGCGCATCGTTCAGGGCGTGGGCCACTTTTTCGACAACGTAGTCCGGCATCTGGCTATTGATCTCGCTCGCCAGATCGATGAAGCGCGTCTTGTAGTTCAGCGTCCGCATCTTCCACGCGAGGTAGTGCGGGTCGAGTGGAATGCAGTGGCCGCCGATGCCAGGGCCCGGCGTGAACTTCATGAATCCGAACGGCTTGGTCGCGGCCGCATCAATGACCTCCCAGACATCCACTCCCAGGCGGTCGCAGACGATCGCTGTTTCATTGACGAGCGCGATATTGACCGAGCGGAACGTGTTTTCCAGCAGCTTGACGAGCTCGGCGACTTCCGGGGACGACACGCGAACGACTTTGTCTACGCACGTGGCGTAGAGCGCGTAGGCGACCTCCATGCACGCCGGCGTCAGGCCGCCGACGACTTTTGGTGTGTTCTTGGTGTTGTATTTCTCGTTCCCCGGGTCGACGCGCTCGGGGCTGAATGCGAGAAATACATCTTTGCCCGCCGTCATGCCTTTCGCTTCGAATTTCGGTAGGACGAGCTCCCGTGTCGTTCCGGGATACGTGGTCGATTCCAGAATGACGAGCATCCCCGGGTGGCATCGCTCGGCGATCGTGTCGGTCGCTTTGTCGACATAGGACATGTCGGGGTCGCGCGTCTTGACGAGCGGCGTGGGGACGGCGATCGACACGGCGTCACACACGGCGAGGCGCGCGGGATCGGCGGTCGCTTCGAACTTACCCGAGGTCACGAGCGCGGCGACCTCGGCGGATGGAACGTCCTGAATGTGCGACTTGCCGGCCGACAGCGCGGCGACGACGCGCGTGCTGATGTCGAAGCCGACGACATGGAAGCCCGCTTTCGCGAACTCCATGGCGAGGGGGAGGCCGACGTAACCAAGACCGATCACGCCGACGACGGCCGTGCGGTCGTTGATCTTTGCAAGCAGTTGGTCTTTCATGCGAAAAACTCCCGGACGGCGGCGACCACCTCATCGAGTTGGGCGCGCGTGAGCTCGGGATACACGGGGAGCGACAGCACCTCGCGTGAGGCCCGCTCTGCCTCCGGGAGTTGGCCCTCTTTGTAGCCGAGATACGAGAAACACGGTTGCAGGTGAAGCGGCAGCGGATAGTAGATGGCGGTGCCGATCCCTTTTGCCTTGAGATGTTGTTGCAAAGCGTCCCGACGGCCGTCGCCGACCCGAATCGTGTATTGATTGAAAATCGATTCGTTCTCGGGCAGGACTGTTGGAGTCACGACCAGAGGGATGCCGGCCAGACCGGCGGAGTAATGCGCGGCGTTCTCACGGCGGCGCTGGCTCCACTGGGCGAGGTGCGGGAGCTTGGCCGAAAGGACCGCGGCCTGCAGCGCATCGAGCCGGGAGTTGTAGCCGACTTCCTCGTGGAAGTACGTCTTGAGCCCGCCGTGCGTGCGGAGTCGCATCATCCGCTGCGCCAGGCGCTCATCCTGTGTGACCATCATCCCGCCATCGCCCCACGCGCCCAAGTTCTTCGACGGGAAGAACGAGAACGTGCCGATCGTGGCGATCTCGCCGGCCATCCGCCATTCGCCATCGATCGCGCGGCGGGCGCCAATCGTTTGTGCCGCGTCCTCGATCACCGGCAGGCCGCGAGCGACCAACGCAACGCGCTCGAGCGCCGCCATCTGGCCGAACAGGTCGACCGGGATGATGGCCTTGGTGCGCGGCGTGATCGCCGCGGCGATGGCCTCTGGGTCGATATTGAACGTCACCGGGTCGATGTCCACGAACACCGGCGTGGCGCCGACGTTGTGGATCGTCCCGGCCGTGGCGAAGAACGTGAACGGGGTCGTGATCACTTCGTCGCCGCGGCCGATGTCCAAGGCGCGCATCGCGATCAACAGGGCATCGGTGCCGTTCGCGCAGCCGATCGCGAAGCGGGTGCGGGACAGGCCCGCGACCTCGCATTCCAGCTTGCCGACGGCGGCGCCGAGGATGAACGTCTGATCGTCGACCACCCGCATCATGGCCGACACGACCTCGTCGCGGATGGTCGCGTGTTGGGCGCGCAGGTCGAGGAGAGGCACAGCCATAAGATGTTTCTAAACCTGCTAGATCTTCGCGCGCAACGGGAGGGGGATCTCCCGGCCAGTCTTGGCCGACTCATAGATCCCGAGTATGAGCTCCAGCGATTTCCGGCCGGCGCGGCCGTCGGTGTCCGCCTTTGCCTCGCCGCGGAGGACGCGAAGGACGTTCCGGTAGTAGCCCTCGTGCCCGTAGCCGTAGACGGTCGGCGGGTTGGTGCTCGCGATGTCGACGAGCTTGTCGTCGTCGTCGTATTCGGAGAACGCCCAGTGCTCGATCTTGTTGACGGCGGTGCCGCCGACTTTCACGGTGCCCTTCTCGCCGAGAATCGTGATCGAGCCCTCGAGGTTCCGAGGATATGTCAGCATCGTGACCTCGATCGTGCCGAGCGCGCCGTTGCGGAACTTGAGGATCGCGATGCCGGAGTCCTCGGTTTCGATGCGCCGGGCGAGCGTGGCGGTTTTCGCGGTGACACTCTCGACCGGGCCGACGAGCCACTGGATCAAATCGACGTAGTGCGAGGCTTGGTTCATGAACGCGCCGCCGTCGAACTCCCAGGTGCCACGCCAGGGTGCCGAGTCGTAGTACTCCTGCGGCCGCGACCAGCGCACGGTGCAGTTCGCCATGTAGATGCGGCCAAAGCGCTGCTTGTCGATCGCGCGCTTGACGAGCTGGATGGTCGCGTTGAGGCGATTCTGCTTGACGACGAAGAGTTGGACGCCCGCGTCGTCGCAGGCTTGCACGAGCTCGTCGGCGGCGGAGAGCGTGATGGCCATCGGCTTCTCGCAGACGACGTGCTTGCCGGCGTGCGCGGCGAGGATGCCGTGGCGCGGGTGGAGGCCCGACGGCGTGGCGACGGCGACGATATCGCTCGGCGCTTGCGCCAGCATCTCCTCGTACGAACGGAACCAGGGTACGCCTTGTGATTCGCCGGCTTCGCGGGCGCGCTCGGGGTCGATGTCGGCGACGGCCGTCAATTCCAGACCGTCGACCTTGGCGATCGCCTCGAAGTGATTGCGCGCGATGCGGCCGGCGCCCACGAGGGCGACACGGAAGACGCGTTGGGCCTGCGTTTCACCGCTGACTCTCGTCACATCTTCCCCTGGATAGCGATACCCTCGCCATCCGGGACGTATCGAGTGCCGCAAACGGCACAGGACAATCCCTCTAAACGTTCGCCACAACGGCACATCCAGCCGACACGACGGCCTGGGACGCCCAGTACCAGCGCAAACGCTTCGACGTCATGGGTGACGACCGCGCCGGCGCCGATAAACGCGTACTCGCCGAGCGTCACGCCACACACGATCGTGGCATTCGCGCCGATCGTCGCGCCGCGGCGGACGAGGGTGCGTCGATACTCGTGCTTGCGCGAGACGTGGCTGCGCGGGTTGATGACGTTCGTGAAGACCATGGAGGGCCCACAGAACACATCGTCTTCGAGCTCGACGCCTTCGTAGATCGAGACATTGTTTTGGATTTTCACATTGTCGCCGATCTTGGTTCCGCTCATCACGACGACGTTCTGGCCAAGGCTGCAGCGGCCGCCGATGACGGCTCCCGGCATGATGTGGCAGAAATGCCAGATCTTCGTGTCAGCTCCTATGATCGCCCCATCATCGACGTAGGCCGACTCGTGTATATAGGGCGTCATAAGAGCACTTCTTGCGCGACCTGGACGAGCACGTGCCAGTCTTGGAGGCAGCGAACCGCCGGTGGACGCGAGCGGAGCGCGAGGACGGCATCGCAGGCAGCGCTCGCGGCCGAGAGGGTCGTCGTGTACGGGACGCCGTGGGCGATCGCCTGTTGGCGCAGCGAGTAGTCGTCGCGGAATGCGTGCTTGCCGAGCGGCGTGTTGATGAGCAGCTGGACCTGGCCGTTGACGATCAGGTCCATCCCGTGCGGGCGTCCCTCGTGGACTTTGAACACTCGCTCGGCCGGCACACCCCGACCACGGAGGTATTTCGCGGTCCCTTCTGTCGCGAAGAGCTTGAAGCCGAGCTCGTGGAAGCGGCGGGCGATCGGCAGGACTGTCGGCTTGTCGCTGTCGTTCACCGTGATGAAGATCGCGCCGCGGGTCGGAAGGCTGTTGTCGGCGGCCATCTGCGCCTTGGCGAAGGCGCTGCCGAACGAGTCGGAGATCCCCATCACTTCTCCCGTCGAGCGCATCTCGGGGCCGAGGATCGGGTCGAATTCCCTGAACTTGTTGAACGGGAAGACCGCCTCTTTGACCGCGATGTACGGCGGGATCACTTCGCGCGTGTAGCCGATCGCCTCGAGTGTTTCGCCGGCCATGACCCGTGCGGCGACGGCGGCGAGTGGCACGCCGACGGCCTTGGACACGAATGGGATCGTGCGGCTCGCGCGCGGGTTGACCTCGAGGACGTAGACCGTGCCGTCTTTGATCGCGAACTGCACGTTGATCAGGCCGACGACGCCGAGTGCCTTTGCCAGCGCGACCGTTTGTTCGCGCATCTTGTCCGCGTCGCGGTCGCCGATGAGATACGGCGGGAGGACGCAGGCGGAATCGCCTGAGTGGATGCCGGCGTCTTCGATGTGCTGCATCACGCCGCCGATCACTACGCGCGAGCCGTCGGATATCGCGTCGACATCGGCTTCGAAGGCGTCTTCCAAGAAATGGTCGATCAGGACTGGCCGGGCTTCCGAGACTTGAATCGCGCGGGTGAAGTACTCGCGGAGCGACGGCTCGTCGTAGACCACTTCCATCGCGCGGCCGCCGAGCACATATGACGGGCGCAGGATGACCGGGTAGCCGAGGTCGCCGGCGATGGCCGCGGCCTCGTCGACGCTCGTGGCGGTGCCGTTCGGCGCTTGCGTGAGGCCGAGCTCGCGGGCGATCTGCTCGAAGCGGCGGCGGTCTTCGGCAATGTCGATGGCGTCAGGTGACGTCCCGAGGATATTGACGCCCGCGGCTTCGAGGCCGCGCGTGAGCTTGAGCGGCGTTTGGCCGCCGAGTTGGACGATCACGCCGAGCGGTTGTTCGCGGTCGATGATCTCCAAGACATCTTCGAGCGTCAACGGCTCGAAATAGAGCTTGTCCGAGATGTCATAATCGGTCGAAACCGTTTCCGGGTTCGAGTTGATCATGATCGTCTCGAAACGACCTCTCAGCGCTAACGCCGCTTGTACGCAGCAATAATCGAATTCTACGCCTTGGCCAATTCGGTTCGGGCCACTGCCTAGGATTATGATTGATTGGCGCCCGCTTCGCGGCGCCTCGCTTTCTTCGTCGTAGCAGCTGTATAGGTACGGCGTGGACGATGGGAACTCGCCCGCGCAGGTGTCGACCATCTTGTACGCTGGGCGGACGCCGAGCGCCTGACGGCGCTGGCGTACTTCGCTTTCTTCTTCTCCACGCACAGCCGCCAGCTGGGCATCGGAGAAGCCCATGCGCTTCATGCTGAGCATGGTTTCGGAGCCTTCTGCGTACCGGCGTTCGGCTTCGACTAATTCGCGCATCTCGGCCAGGAACCACGGATCGATCGACGTCATGTCGTTCAGATCCCCGAGCGAAATCCCCGCTTGCATGGCGCGCTTGAGCTGGTAGATCCGCTCCGGCGTTGGTTGGCGGAGTGCTGAGCGGAGCGATTCCGGGCTATCGTCTGTGAGGCGATCGTCGGCCGGAGTGGCCCCAATGGTCCAACCTTGCCGACCCGCTTCGAGCGCGCGGAGGGCTTTTTGAAAAGCCTCTTTGAACGTGCGGCCGATCGCCATCGACTCGCCGACCGATTTCATCTGGGTCGTGAGCCGTGGATCGGCGGTCGCGAATTTTTCGAAGGCGAAGCGCGGGGCTTTCACGACGACGTAGTCGAGCACCGGCTCGAAGGAGGCCGGGGTCGTCTTCGTGATGTCGTTGCGAATTTCGTCCAAGCGATAGCCGACGGCGAGCTTCGCGCCGATCCGGGCGATCGGGAAGCCCGTCGCCTTGGACGCGAGCGCCGAGGATCGGGAGACCCGCGGGTTCATCTCGATCACCAGCATCGTGCCATCGCGCGGGTTGATCGCGAACTGAATGTTGCACCCGCCTGCCTGGACATCGATCTCGCGAATCACCTTGATCGCGGCGTCGCGCATCGTCTGGTACTCGCGATCCGTGAGCGTCATCGCCGGCGCGACTGTGATCGAGTCGCCCGTGTGGACGCCCATCGGATCCAAGTTTTCGATCGAGCAGACAATGACGACGTTGTCGGCGCCATCCCGCATGACTTCCAGCTCGAACTCTTTCCAACCCAGGACGCTGCGTTCGATCAGGACTTGACTGGTGGGAGAAAGTTCGAGGCCGCGGCGGACGATTGCTTCATATTCCGCGCGATTGTAGGCAATGCCCCCACCGGTCCCGCCGAGCGTGAACGACGGCCGGATGATCGCCGGGAACCCGATCGTGTCGGCGAGGGCGTCGGCCTGGTCCCAGCTCGTGACCGTGGAACCCGACGGGACATCGAGTCCGATGCGCTGCATGGCCTGCGCGAACAGCGCGCGGTCTTCGGCCATCGCGATCGCGCGGGCGTTGGCGCCGATGAGCTCGACACCGTACTTCTGGAGCACGCCATTCTCGTGCAGCGCCATGGCGACGTTGAGCGCGGTCTGCCCGCCCATGGTTGGCAGCAGCGCGTCGGGGCGCTCCTCGGCGATCACAAGCTCGACGAACTCAGGGGTTACGGGCTCGATGTAAGTCCGGTCGGCGAACTCCGGGTCCGTCATGATCGTCGCCGGATTCGAGTTCACCAGAATTACCGAGTAACCCTCTTCTTTGAGGGCACGAGCCGCTTGAGTCCCCGAGTAATCGAATTCCGCCGCTTGACCGATGATGATCGGCCCGGAGCCCAGCAGCAGGATTCGATTGAGGTCAGTGCGTCGAGGCATGCGCGGTGTGGGCGATCACGTCCTCAATGATGTCGGGAATACTATGCTCGGGAGACCAGCCGGTCGCCTCGCGCAGCTTGCCGTTTTTGCCGACCAGCGTCGGCACCTCGACGGATCGCACGAGATCCGGATCGGTCGTGAGCGACGCTTTGACTCCGGTCGCCGCGAGCACCGCCACAGCCAGGTCCTTCACCGAGGTCCCGAGTCCGCTGCAGACGTTATACACCTCACCCGGCCGGCCGCGGCTCGCCAGCACCATGTACGCGTCGACGACGTCGATCACGTGCAGGAAGTCGCGGACGGTCGTCATCGAGCCGAGCACCACTTTTGGTGGGCGTTGATTTCGAGCCGCGAGGGCGCGAGAGACCAAGGCAGGGATGAGATACGAGGACGGTTGGCCACCCCCGCTGTGATTGAAGCTGCGAGTGCAGACCACCCGTACCCCTTCGCTGCGATAGGCCTCGAGCGCGATGACTTCCTGCGCGGCCTTGCTCGCGGCGTAGACGCTCAAGGGACGCTGCTCCTCTTCTTCCGAGAGCGGAAGATCGGCCGCGTCGTGCTTGCCGTATTGTTCGCCAGAGCCGACGACCAGGACCACGGGGTCGAGGACGCCCCCGCGACGGCGCGCGCGGACTTCGGCGAGCAGTCGCGCCGCGCCGACGACATTCACCTCGGTGGCCGCGCCGGCATCGAGCGCCGCGCCCGTGACCGAGGCGATGCCCGCGAGATGAAAGATCTGATCGGGCGATGCGGCGTCGAGGAAGCGGCGCACATCTTCGGTGCGGCGAATGTCGCCGCGCACCCAGGTGACCTGAGAGTGCTCATCCTCGGCGAGGATGGTCGCGCCCTTCGGGTCATCAGGGGTGGCGCCCGTGACGGTGTGGCCGGCCTCGAGGAGGGCTCGGCAGAGCCATTGGCCGACGAACCCGCCGGCGCCGGTAATCAAGGTTTTCATCTGTGCCGCGCCAGATCAGCGTCCACCATCATCTCGACGAGTTGCTGGAACGTGCAACACGCCTGCCAGCCGAGCTGGACTTTCGCTTTTGTCGCGTCGGCGACCAGGACGTCGACTTCGGCGGGGCGCATATATCGCTCGTCGATTTTCACGTACTCGCGGTAGTCGAGTCCCACGTGCTGGAACGCGAACTCGCACAACTGCCGGACCGACCACGTTTCCCCGGTGCCGACGACGAAATCGGTCGGCTCATCGGGTTGCAGCATGCGCCACATCGCGTCGACGTAATCGCCGGCAAATCCCCAGTCGCGCCGGGCCTCGAGGTTGCCGAGGCGCAGCTCGCGTGCCTTACCGAGTTTGATGCGGGCGACACCATCGGTGACCTTGCGCGTGACGAACTCCAGTCCTCGCCGGGGGCTCTCGTGATTGAAAAGTATCCCGGAGACGGCGTAGAGGCCGTAGCTCTCGCGATAGTTCACGGTGATCCAGTGTCCGTAGACCTTCGCAACACCGTATGGCGAGCGCGGATAGAACGGCGTGGTCTCGGT
>DATMLM010000046.1:0-33377 GCA_035570055.1 Gemmatimonadaceae bacterium | reverse complement strand
GGCCCGCGCAGAAACTTGCGCGCTGCCGCGGCGAGAAAGTCGCATTTGAGGCGCCCGACGTCGATCGGGATCTGGCCGACGCTCTGACAGGCGTCGATGATATACGGGATCTCGAGCTCCTCGGCGATCGCCCCGATGGCTTCGACGTTTTGGATCAGTCCCGAGTTCGTCGGGACCCATGTGATGGCGATCACACGACACCGCCCGTCCCGGGCGAGGGCGCGCACGCTGTCGGGATCGACCCCACCATCCGGCAGGTCCGCCGCCCGCCGGATCTCGACGCCGAGTCGGCGGGCGAGCGACAGGTACATGAGCTGATTCGACGGATAGTCGGCCCGGCTCGTGATAATGGCGTCCCCGGAGCGCAGGTCGAACGCCGAGAGCGCCTGCGCGAACGCCACTGTGGCGTTTTCCACGACAGCGATCTCGCCGGCCGACGCCCCTATGTAGCGCGCCAGATCCGCGTAGACCCCTCGGATCTCGGTCTCGGCGGCTTCATGGGCCTCGTATCCACCGATTAGAGACTCCAGGTGGATATGGCGCTCTATCGCGTCGGACACCGCGGTGGGCATGAGCGCGGCGCCGGCGTTGTTCAGGTGAATCCGTTTCTTACACCCAGGCGTGTCCGACCGCCACGTTTCAAGTGATGACATCACGCGTCAGAATAATAGGAGGAGTGGCTTATGGCATCGCTGACGCCAGCCGAGCAGTGGATTCTGAGGAGCGTACCGCTCACCGACTGGACGACACCGAGCCAGGCGGCGCCGAATCTGTCAAAGCTCGCCGACGTGGACCGGATGGCGGAATGGGCGTACCTGTATTTGGAGACGTTGGCCCGCAAGGGCTACGTCGAGTCGCGCGCCACTCCCGACGGCACGCCCCAGTATCGTCGCATCAATAAATAACAAATAGTCAGCGCGCGTCAGCGGGCGGTGCAAATCGCGCGTCCGGAAGCGACGGGTTCGCGACGACTGACGTGATGACGAGAACGACGGGCGCCGCCGTGACCGTTGCATCGCGCTCGGTGGTCTCGAATCGGGACCCGAGCTTCACGCCGGCGGCTTCGATGTACGACCGGTACATGGTCTGCCACGGACCGCCCTGCCACTTGACCGGAAGCCACGTCTCGTGGTCGATGAAATACGCGTACACGGTACTGTCCTTGAGCGTCACCTGAACCTTGTACGCGTCGCGTCCTTCGACCGACTCGGTGCCGAGCAACGCGACCCGGTTCCCCTTCGCGGCGTAATCGACGAGGCCACCCATGAGGTCCGCCTCGTGCGAGATGTTCTTTTGCTCGGCCGGCGTCATGAGGTTTGCCGTCTTCGCGCCCGGCGCCTTCTGCCAGCCGGTCCGACCATCGTACGCTCGCAGCAGCGTCTTCCCTCCTGCCGTGATTTCCATGCGCATCGCATCCGGCAGCCTGTTCTCGATCACGAGGCGCGACGTGTCCTTGCCGTTGATCAAGAGCCCGATTTGCTTGACTGTCCGCAACGCGTGAATGCGATCCATCCCTCCGCGAGCGGCGACATCATGCGCTATCACCGACTCGACGGTTTCGACCGTCTGACCACTCGTGATCCAGGCGGTCCACCAGATATCCCGTAGCATCCTGGCGCCGGCGACGAGTCGCTCGGCGGCAAACTGTTTGTCATCGGCGTCGGTCGTCGCCGAGTCGAACGACGCGTGCTTCTCGAGATCGTAGAGTCGGGGGACTAATGCATTCGACTCATGCAGGTACGCGAGAATCGCCGGACGCAGCGAGGGGAACACGCGCGGGCTCTCGTCGACGTGCAGGTCGCCGGGCGCGAAGTGGGTCTGGACAAAGATCGATTCGAACCGCGCGTGAAATCCGCGCGCCGCGGTATATCCGTTGGGGTTGTCGCCGATCCAGCCGTCGAAATGGATCGTCGTGTGGTGCGGGTTCGAGCCATCCGCGACGTAGTGGCCCAGGATGCCGGCATCATTGATGATCCGCGCTTCGATCCAACTCTTCGTGCGCGCATCGGTCGCCGCGCGCCACAGGCGGAATTCTTCGCGCAGACGTTGCGAGAGCTCCAGAATGCGAAACGGCAACAGGCCCGCGCCGGCGGCGTCGACGCCATGGGCGCGGAGCGTGTCGAGGTACGCAAAGCGATCCCGCGCGTCGAACGCGCCGGCCGGGACGCGTTCCATATCTATGTAGTGATCCGGCGCGAACGCATTGTCCTCCGCCGGATCCAGTGAACGCTCGGCTCGACTCCTCCAGCGGTCCGGCTCCGGGTTGAGATACGAGAGCTGATCTGCCGCCGAGCGGAAGAAAGCCGGCATATCGGCCGGGAGCGCTGCGGCTGCGGCGGCGCCGATCAGACGGTGGCCGACCTCGCCCCAGTGGCCGAGGAGCGCGATGAGGAGCACGGACAATTTCATGGGCGGTAATGTCGCAAGGCGACCAGAAGCTCGGAAGCCTGGTGGTCGGCAACCCTGACCTGGACGCGTTCTCTATTCTCGCCCTGCCACTCGCGGCCGAGTGTGATCGCGTGCTTTTCGCGGCACTCACAGGACCATGCGTGTAACGACTCGGTACCTAACGCGGGGACACGAAATGGGCCGGCAGTAAGGATGTGTGGGCAACGTTTTCTGCAGCCAAATCGCACCCAGATTGCTGTCTTTCCGGGCGAAATCCCCGTGCGCCCTCGAGCATCGAGCTCGGTCCATCGCACGCGAACTTGCTTGGAGCCAAACACAACGAGGCCGATTCGTGGACGTTGAATAGCACGCACTATTGCAGCGCCATATACCTCGGCCGCGCCCTTGTCATAGAGGGCATTGGCACATGCCGCCAGTGTCGCACCAGTTGTCATGATGTCGTCCGCGATGATTATCGAATGGTTCTTCACGCGGCCCTTTACGCAATAGGCATCCGCGCTCGCCGCCCTTCGGGCGGCCGCGCCCAATCGCGCTTGACGGAAGTCGCGAATCTTGCGGAGACACGGCAGCAAGCGAATTCCGCGGAGATCTCGAGAGGCCATAGTGCATAGGCGCGCTACGTGTGGGCGACGATCCTGATACGAGGGAACCGGAACGAGTACCGTGTCATTAGGTAGCCCATGAACGGCGGCTACTGTCGTGACGGCCGAGGCCAGCGCGCCAGCGAGGACCGGCCCGAGCGCATCACCGCCGGGGCGGCACTCTTTGAAGGCAACGATCGCCTCATATGCAGCGCGAAGGGACCGCCGGGGCGAGCCGCTGCGGCCGCGATAGCACGCGACGGTTCGGGGGATGTCACGTCCCCGAATGCATACGCCGCAAATGAGTCGCTGATCGATGATCGCCCATGTCAATTCGGTCAGATCGTCCGAGCAACACGCCCAGCACCGTCGTGCCGAGAGCAACTCGCCAAACGGCTGGTCCTCCATACAGATACGCTCGCACCGGGCAACCGAACCGCCGTCATCGCCACCTCACGAGCATGGTTCGTGCTCCCCGGGGCACCCGTGCATCTTTCGTTGATCTAGTCTCGAGAGTAGGAGAACTCATAGGTGTCAACGACCCTCACGCGTCCTCTGGCGGCTGAATTAGAGGCCGAGCTCCAGGATGCTCGTGCGCGAACGCTCCTGCTCATAAGTACCCTGAGCGACCGCGATCTCGAGGAGCAGCACGACGTGCTCATGAGCCCGATTATTTGGGATCTCGGGCATATCGCGAGCTTCGAGGAGCTGTGGCTCCTCAAACACCTCGACGGGCCGGTCGAGTTTGGCGAGATGCCAGGTGTGTACAATCCGTTCGAGCATCCGCGCCGCGAGCGCGGTGCGTTGCCGTTACCGCGGCGTGCAGAAGTGCTCGGGCACTTGGAGCGCGTGCGAGAGGAAGTGCTGCGGCGGCTGGAGACCGTGGACTTCGATTCATCGCCGCTGCTGCAGGAAGGCTACGTCTATCGCATGGTCGCGCAGCACGAGCATCAGCACAATGAGACGATGCTGCAGACGCTGCAGCTGAAATTGGGTGGGCCGTATCATCCCCCGCGGCGGCACGAGCTTCCCGCCGCGACCGAGATCAAGCAGGGCATGGTCCGCATTCCCGCCGGCGAGTACACGGTCGGTACCAATGATCGCAGCGCCGCGTACGACAACGAGCGCGCGCTCCACCGCTTGACGCTGAAGGCGTTTCGCATCGACCGCACGCCAGTGACAAACGGCGAGTATCTGGCGTTCATTGCTGACGGCGGATACACGAGGCCCGAGCTCTGGTCACCCGCGGGACTCCAGTGGCTGGATCAGTCTCGCGCGGTGGCGCCGCTCTATTGGTCGCTCTCGGACACTGGGTGGTACTCGCGGTCGATGGATCGCGCCGAGCCGGTTGACCCGACGCGACCCGTGTGTCACGTGTCGTATTACGAGGCCAAGGCATTTGCGCGGTGGGCTGGGAAACGATTGCCAACCGAGGCCGAGTGGGAGGTCGCCGCGACGTGGGACCCCGCGCGCGGCAGGGCATTGGCATTCCCCTGGGGGGACGAGCCTCTCACGCCGGCGTTGGCCAATGTCGACCAGCTCGGATTCGGCACCGCGCCTGTTGGTGCGTATCCGCGGAATATCTCCCCGATGGGATGTTATGGGATGATCGGTGACACCTGGGAGTGGACCTCGAGCGACTTCGAGCCGTATCCCGGTTACGAGACGTTCCCGTATCGTGAGTACTCCGAAGTGTTCTTCGGCGACGAGTACAAGGTGCTCCGTGGCGGATCGTGGGCGACGCGGCCCACGGTCGCGAGAACCACGTTCCGCAACTGGGACTACCCCGTGCGGCGGCAGATCTTCAGCGGATTCCGGTGCGCGACCAATGACTGAGACTCTGAATCGGACCGACTCCGGCGTCATCGCCGAGGTGTGGGAGAGCCTGCATCGCGAGCCCAAAGAGCTCTCGCCGAAGTATTTCTACGATCAGCGCGGCTCGGAGCTGTTCGAAGAGATCACGAGGCTGCCTGAGTATTATCTCACGCGCGCCGAGCGTGGACTCCTGCACGCCGTTGCGCCGACGCTCGTCGCGACGACGCTCGTGGAGCTTGGCGCCGGGAACGCCGAGAAGACGCGGATTCTGCTCGACGCGATGACCGGGCTCACGACCTATGTCCCCGTCGATGTGAGCGCGGCGTTTCTGGCGGAGACCGCTGAACAACTGCGCGCGGAGTATCCTCGTCTGCGCGTCAACCCGATCGTTGCCGACATTACACACAGTGCGCCGGCGGCGCCGGCGCGACCAGCGCTCTACGCATTCCTCGGAAGCACGATCGGGAATTTTGCCGATGACGAGGCGATCGCCCTGTTGTCGCGGATCCAGTCTCGCATGAAGCGCGGCGACCGGTTGCTCCTCGGCGCCGATCTCGTGAAGGATCACGCGACGCTCGATGCCGCGTACAACGATTCTCGCGGCGTGACCGCCGAGTTCAATCGCAACATCCTGTACGCCATCGGCCGCGAGCTCGGCGTCGACTTCCACCCGGAGCTGTTCGAGCACCTGGCGTTCTACAACGCCGAGGCCGGGCGGATCGAGATGCACCTCATGGCGACGCGCGATTTGTGTATCTCGTTTCCCGACGCGGGATCCGTCTACATCCGCCACGGCGAGTCCATTCGCACGGAGATCAGCAACAAGTATGATCGCCGGCGGCTGACCGCCATCCTCGGCGCCGCGGGACTCCGGGTCACGATGTGGAACGTCGACGAACGGCACGGCTATGCACTGGTCGTCGCTGAGTAGTCTCTTCGTTCCGAACACGAATCGGCTCATCGGGGCCGAGATCGAGTTCATCCCGGTGGATCCGGCGACGCGACGGCCGGTCCCGATCGCCCGCTCGTTGCGCGTCGCCCGGCACACCGCCATGCGTCTTGGCCTGGAAGAATTCGGGGGGCCGTATTGCATTCCGAACTTCTCGGCCGAGGACCAGGGCGCGATCACGTTCGAGCCCGGCGGCCAGATCGAATACAGCGCGCCGCCCTATCGGTCGGCGTCCGTGCTGGCGGCCAAGCTCCGCGAGGTCGAGACCATCATGCGCGAGGCCGCAGAGGTGGAGGACGTCGAGCTCGTGGCGCTCGGCATCGACCCCTGCAACGCGGTCGAGAGCACGACACTGCAAATCGGCGGGGCGCGTTACCCCAAGATGGACGCGTACTTCGGCACCATCGGGCCGTTCGGCGCGCGCATGATGCGGCAGACCGCATCGTTCCAGGTGAGCCTGGATACGAGCGAGAACCCCTCCGCCCTCTGGCGCCTCTTGAATGCGGCCGCCCCCGTGATCGTCAGCATGTTCGCCAACTCCGCGATCTACGAGGGACGGCCGACCGGGTACCGAAGCTACCGTGCGCACGTCTGGCGGATGCTCGATCCCAAGCGAACGGGCATCTTGCCGGGTGGGGACGACCCGGCGGCCGAGTATGAGGCGTTTGCGCTGGGCGCGCCCGCTATGATGCACCCGGACGATGATGGTATATATCGGCCGTTCGGCGAACTGCTGGCGGCTGGTCGGGTGAACGAGCACGATTGGGCAGTGCATCTGACGACCCTCTTCCCGGAGGTACGCGCGCGTGGGACCTTCGAGGTGCGGTCGGCTGACGCGGTCCCCGCGGAGCACTACATCGTGCCGCCCGCGCTGCTCGGCGGTCTCGCCTACGACCCCACGGCCCGCGCCGCGGCGCTCGACCTCCTCGGTGCCCCGGATCCCGATCGTCTCGCGCGCGCGAGTCGCGAGCACGCGACGCGCGACCTGCTCGACATCGCGCTCCAGGGTTGTCGTCGGCTCGGTCCCGAATTTCTGGATGCCGAGGACGTCGAGCGTGTGGAGGCGTTCCAGCCGGGGTAAGACATGACCGCGGCGCTTCGGATCGAGTGTCTCACGAAGCGCTGGTCGTCCACGATTACCGCGCTCGACAACGTGTCGCTCGACATCAAGTCGGGCGAATGCGTGGCGCTCATCGGCGAGAGCGGGTCCGGGAAGACCACGCTGCTCCGCACGATCAACCGGATGGTCGAGCCGGACTCCGGTGTCATCTGGTTCAACGATCGCCGGACCGCCGAACTGAACCCGGTCGAGTTACGGCGCCAAATGGGCTACGTGCCACAGGACGGCGGGCTGCTTCCCCACTGGCGCGTCCGCCGCAATGTCGGCCTGGTTCCCTGGCTCCTCGGCAAGAAGGATGGCGACATCGCCGATCGAGCGCTCACCCTCGTCGGCCTCGAGCCCGCGACGTTTGCGACGCGTTGGCCGAGTGCCTTGTCCGGAGGCCAGCGGCAGCGCGTGGCGATCGCGCGGGCACTCGCGGCGGATCCCACCGTGTTGTTGCTCGACGAGCCGTTTGGGGCGCTCGATGCCATCACGCGCGCCGAGTTGCAAGACGCCTTCCGGGATCTGCGCCGACGACTGGGCACGACCGCCATCCTGGTGACGCACGATCTGCGCGAGGCTATTGAGCTCGCGGATCGCATTGCCGTGCTGCATCAAGGGCGCGTTGAGCAGTACGCACCGCCCAGCGAGCTGCTCGCGACGCCGGCGACCGAGTATGTCTCGACGCTCCTCGATCGGGCACATGTTCGATGACGCGCTATCTCATCGTCGCGGCGCTCATCATTGGTGGGGCAAGGCCCATCATCGTGGGATCGAAACCCTTCGGCGAGTCGTACATCCTCGCCGAGATGTTCGCGCAACTCCTCGAGGCCCGCGGGTTCCAGGTCGAGCGACGACCGGGACTCGGCCAGACGTTGATCGCGTATCCGGCGTTGGTGAAGGGCGCGATCGACGTGTATCCCGAGTATACGGGTACGGGACTCCTGGCGATCTTGGGTGACAGCACGGCGAGTGGCGACCCGAGGGCGGTCTATGCCCGCGTGTCGACCGCGCTCGGCCGCCGGGACGGCGTGCGCTGGCTGCCGCCGCTCGGCTTCGAGAACACGTACGCGATCGCCGTACGACAATCGACCGCGGATTCGTTGCACCTGACGACCCTGAGTGATCTCGCCCGCGTGAGCTCGCGCTTGCGCGGCGGTCTTACCGCGGATTTTATCGGCCGGCCCGATGGGTTGCCCGCGCTCGGCCGCGTGTATGGCCTGCACCTCGCCGAGGTCAAGGCACTGTTGCCGGCGGTGAAGTATCAGGCGCTGGTTCAGGGCGCCGTTGATGTCATCGACGGGTACGAGACCGACGGGTCGATCGAGCGATATCGCGTGGTGGTGCTCACAGACGATCGGCACGCGTTTCCGCCGTATGAGGCCGTCGCGGTTGTTGGTCCGGCGTTGTTGCGGGACGAGCCACGCGCGGTGTTGGCGTTGAACGAATTGTCGGATCGTATCGGCGTCGCGCGTATGCGAGCGCTCAATCGGCAGTTGGAAGTCGAGGGCGTGCCCGTGTCCGTCATCGCCCACAGCACGCTCGTCTCGCTGCATCTGGTTGGCGACACGGCCGGGACATTCGGGCCGCAAGCGCGCCGCGCAACGTTGCTCGAGTACATCCGCGAAGAGCGCCTCGGTGCTCTGACTGTCCGTCACCTGGAGCTCGTGGCGGTGTCACTCGGTGCGGCGATCCTGTTCGCGATTCCGCTCGCGTTGGTGCTCACGGCTATTCCGACACGGGCCGAGACGGTGATTCGCGCGGTGGGAGTGTTGCAGACGGTCCCAGGGATCGCGCTCGTCGCGTTCATGATCCCGTTATTTGGGATCGGGGTGCTCCCGGCGCTCGTCGCGCTGTTTCTCTACTCGCTCTATCCGATCATCAGAAATACGTATACCGGGATCAGGGATGCTGACCCTGGCGCGGCCGACGCGGCGGAGGCGCTTGGCATGACGGGACGCCAGGTGCTGCTCTATGTGCGGCTGCCGCTCGCCGCGCCCGTGATCATGGCCGGGATCAGAACCGCGGCCGTGATCGATGTCGGTACGGCGACGCTGGCGGCGTTTATTGGCGCTGGAGGACTGGGCGACCCGATCGTGTCCGGGCTCGCGTTGTCCGACACGCGAATGATTCTGTCGGGCGCGATCCCGGCGGCGTTACTGGCGCTGGCGGTCGACGGCGCGCTGGCCGTGACCGAACGCCTGGTGACTACGGGCAGAGGACGTGGCCGTCGCTCAGATGCACGTCCGCGATGACCGTGTCGGCGCCCACACCGAGGTAGCACGTGGCCGAGTTGGCGACGGCCGTTGCGTTCCAGCCTTTGCCGGACGCTATGCCATCGCCACCGATCGCGACGTGCACATTGGGCGGCACGCGGTAGTCGATGCTGTCGGTGAGCGTCCCGTACTTGTGGTGCTTCGCGAAGTACGCGTCCTCGGCGTCGCGCAGGCGCTCCAGCGTTTGCCGAGCGTCGTAGGCGCCCTGTTGGCGGCCCGCGCGGGTGAACCAGGGAAACGCGATCGCGACGAGGAGGCAGATAATGGCGACGATCAACACAATTTCGATCGTCGTGACGCCGCCGCCTCGTCGCGTTCGCATCAGTTCACTGGCAGGATGACGGTGAACGCCGTGTCGCCCGGAGACGATCGGAGGGACACGGTCCCTTCGTGCCGCCGCACGACGATGCGGCGCACGATGTCGAGCCCGAGGCCCGTGCCTTGGCCGACTTCCTTCGTCGTGAAGAACGGCTCCCAGACGCGTTCCTGAAGGTCGTCGGGGATGCCCGTGCCATCGTCCATGATGTCGATGCGCACGTGGGTGTCACCCTCCCGACAGCCCATGAGCGTAATATGCCCGCCGACCTCGACCGCGTCGATCGCGTTCGACAGGAGGTTTGCCCATACCTGATTGATGTCGCTGACGTACACCGAGACTTTCGGCAGGTCGGCGAATTGGTGCGATATCGTGATGTGCTTCTCTTCGAGCCGGCTGGAGAACAGTCCCAGCGTCGCATCGATGCCCTTCCGGATATCGACGTACTCTTTCGCGCTGGGCCGGTCCATCTGCGTGTACGCTTTGACCGCGTTGACGAGATCGGACACGCGCACGGTGGATTGCGCGACCTCGCGCAGCAACGTGTCGGCCGAGACGGCGGCCGCCATCCAGCAGATGACGGGCTTGAGTTTCTCAGCCGGGATGCAGTCGCTCGCGGCCCGGAGCTCCTCGCACGTCATACCGGCGGCCACGAACGTCGCCGCGCTCACCCACGGATCCGGGATCCCCACATCCGCGAGCCTGGCGGTCATCGCTTCTTCGCGCTCGCTGCGCTCGATGGGATCGAGCACGGGTGGATGGCGGCTGGCGACCTCGATTCGCTCGTCGTTGAGACCTTTGAGTGAGGCCGCGTCGACGCCGGCCTCCACCATCTCGATCGTGAACCGGTGAATCGCGTCGATGCGGTCGCGCAGCTCGGTTGAGGCCTGGCGTGCCGCGGACACGGGGTTATTGAGCTCGTGGGCCATGCCGGCCGAGATGCGGCCGAGGAGGCGGAAGCGCTCGTACTCGTGGTCTTTGCGCTCGGTCTCGCGGACGCGATCGGTGAGGATCGCGACGAGGCGGGGCTCGAGCACCGGGATGCGCTTGAGCAGGTCGGGGAACAGTGTCGCCGGGAACACCGCGGCGCGCGTGTCCAGTATGGCCCGTCCGCTCCCCTGCATGGTCTTCATCCGAGAAAATGGGATGCGACCACTCGTATCCCCAGCGCGCGCGATGAAATTGGGCGCATCGGCTTCGCGGTCCGTGCGCCGGAACTCGAGCGCGCCCGAGATGATGAAGAACATGTGATCGGCCGGCATGCCGGGAGTGAACACGGTCTCACCCCTGACGGCCGTGCGTTCCGTCGAGTGCTCGGCGATCCACTCGCGATCCTCGTCCGACAGGTCGGCCAGGATGGTGATGATCTTGAGATCATCGGCGGTGATGGCACTAGTTGTATTCACGCGTCGACTTCCATGTTGTCGATGTAACACCACCCCCAATCTTCACCGCGCTCGAACGACTTCATGATGGGGTGGTGGGAGGAATGAAAATGCTTGGTGGCGTGCTTGTTCTTGGACGAATCGCAGCAACCCACGTGCCCGCAGGTCCGGCAGAGGCGTAGGTGGACCCAGGTATCGCCGGTCTCGAGGCACTCCTCGCAACCTTTCGGTGTGCGGGGCGCCACGTCCCGGATCTGATCGCGATGGGTGCACACGGTGGTCATGACTTCGCCTCGTCGCCGCCAAACGGGAGTCGAACGGTGAAGGTGGTGGCACCCGGTTCCGGCGAGACCGACACGGTGCCGTCGTGTCGCGTCACGATCCGCCGCACGATTTCTAGACCGAGGCCTGTCCCTTTGCCGACTTCCTTGGTCGTGAAGAACGCTTCGAACAGTCGGGGCAGCGCCGAGGGCGGAATCCCTGGGCCATCATCGATCACGTCGACTTGGGCGCATGCGCCGCTCCGTGACGTCCGTACGGTAATCGTGCCGCCGGGTTTCGCTCGGGATGTATCGCCGCCGATGGAGTCGATGGCGTTGTCGATCAGGTTCGTCCACACCTGGTGCAGCTCGGCGCCGAACGTCTTGATCTTGGGCAGTGTCCGGTCGTACTCGCGCTGCACATGGATGTTGGCCGCGCGGAGTTTGTAGCCGAGCATCGTGAGGGTGTTCTCGATCGCCATGTGAACGTCGGCGACTTTCGGGGTCACGCGGTCGGCGTGCGAGTAGCCCTTGACCGCGGCGACCAGCTCGGAGATGCGGCCGGTGCTCTGGCGAATCTCGCCGAACAGTTGCCGGAGTCGCGCGTTCGCCTCGGCCCATTCGAGCGCGGCTTGCAGCTCGCCCGGACTGACGCCCTCGGCCAGCTCGCTCAACCGTTTGGGCGAGAATCCCGCCTCGACGAGCGACGGGGAGCACTCCCAGGCGTCGTCGATGCCATGGTCAGAGAGCCAGTTCGCGAGCGCGTCTTCGCGGTCGCTGCGGGCGACGGGATCAAGGGCCGCGAGCTCTTCCTTGGTATCCGGTTGCAGTGCCGCGTCGTCGTCGAGCTCCTGGACCAAGTTGAGTCCCGCCTCGGTCCAGGTGCGCTGCACCAGACGGCGGCCCAGGTTCCGGTACGTGTCCATGATCTCTTCGGCCTGCGTGACGGCGCGGGTCGCGGCGGACGCAGGGTTATTGAGCTCGTGCGCGAGCCCGGCGGCGAGCGTGCCGAGTCCCGCCAGTTTTTCGCGCTCTTGGAGTAGGATCGTATAGCGTCGGACGCGATCGACCAGCGCCCGCATGACGGCCGCGGCGACCGTCGGGCACGACGCCATGAGCGAGCGGAACGTCGGCTCGGGGATGCGGACGAGCCGCGTGGGGACGATGGCGCGGACCTTTACCCAGGCCCGCTCGTGTGTCAGGACTGGGATCTCGCCAAAGAACGCGCCGGGTTCCTCGCGCGCGAGAATGTCTTCGTCCGCGAACCGTTTGATGACTTCGAGCTCACCCTCGGCGATGATCCAGACCGAGTCGATGGCGTCTTGCTCCTCGAACAGGACCTGATCTGCATCCAACCGTTGTTCCGTGGCCGTCGACAAGACGGCGTCGATCTCGACCTTGCTGCACGAGGCGAGCAAGGGCGACCGGCGGAGAACCGCTTCCGTGAGCACTGCTTCCGTGCTGGTTTCCATTATGCCTGCGCTAAATACTGGTGCGTGAACTGCACGGCGATCGATCCCTCGCCGACCGCCGATGCCACGCGCTTGATCGACTGGTGTCGCACGTCACCGGCGCAAAAGATGCCAGGGACGCTCGCTTCGAGTAAGAACGGATCGCGATCGAGCGGCCATCCGGGCGGGCGTTTGCCGTCTACGATGAGATCGGGACCCGTCATGATGAATCCATTCTTGTCGCGCATCACCGTGTCACCGAGGAAATCGGTGCGCGGCGCCGCGCCAATGAACACGAACAAAGAGTTGGTCTGACGCACTTGCCGTTGCTGGTCCGCGCACTCGACCGTGATGCACTCGAGGTGATCATTGCCGGTGACGGAGACGACCTGTGTACGCGGCTCCACCCGAATGTTCGGAGTGGCCGCGATTTGGTCTACCAGGTACTGGGACATGGTCGCGCCGAGTCCTCCGCCGCGCACGAGGATCGTCACCTGGCGCGCGAACTGGGCGAAGAACATGGCCGCTTGACCAGCCGAATTCCCGCCGCCCACGATGTATACGTCCTCATCGCGACAGTTGATCGCCTCGGCTGTGGAGGCGCCGTAGTACATCCCGGCTCCGGTCAACGCCTCGGCGCCCGGGATATCGAGCATCCGGTACGAAACGCCCGTGGCGACAACGACGACGCGCGCGCTGATCTCGCTGCCGTCGCCCAGTGTCAGGACGCGATACTGTCCCTCGATCCGGACTTGTTTGACTTCCTGCGGGTTGAGAATTTCGGCCCCGAATTTTCTGGCCTGTGCCACGCCGCGCCGGGTCAGATCTGCTCCCGAGAGCCCGGCGGGGAACCCCAGATAGTTCTCAATTCTGGAGCTCGTTCCAGCCTGGCCGCCGGGCGCCTCGCGTTCCACGATGATCGTTTTGAGGCCCTCGGACGCGCCGTAGACCGCGGCCGCCAGGCCCGCGGGGCCGGCGCCGACAACGGCGAGATCATAAAAGGGCTTCTCGGCGCGCGTCTTGAGGCCGACTTTCTCGGCGACCGCTGTGGGGTCCGGATCACCGAGCTGAACGCCGTCGGCGAAGAGCACGAGCGGCAGCTTGGGCCGTTCGCCGCCGGCAGCCTGGGCCGCGCGCTCGACGAGCGACGCGCCCTCGCTGGACGCGTCCAGGTCGATCCACTGGTAGGGGATCAGGTTGCGACCCAAGAACTCGCGCAACGCATGAGACTGCGGCGACCACCGGTGGCCGATGACGCGGATGCCGTCGAACGCCGGGCGGTTCGCGCCCTTCCAGTCCTCGAGCAGATCCGTCAGAAACGGATAGAGGTTCTGCTCGGGCGGGTCCCACGGCTTGATCAGGTAGTAGTCGATGCGGACGCTATTGATCGCCCTGATCGCCGCGTCGGTATCGGCGTAGGCGGTCAGCAGTACCCGCTTGGCCTTTGGGTAGATCTTGAGGGCCCGCTCCAGGAACTCAACGCCAGTCATGACCGGCATGCGCTGATCCACGAGCAGCAAGGCGACCTGATCACCGCGCAGCGTCAGCTTTTCGAGCGCGTCCAGGGCTGCTGGACCCGACTCGGCGCGCATAACGCGATAGTCGCCGCCGAACTTTCGACGGAGGTCACGCTCGACGGCCCGTGAGACTTCGGGGTCGTCGTCTACCGATAAGAGAATGGGTTTCGCCACAGTTTAAACCTAACCGTATAAGAGAAGGCGCCGGAAACGCTACGCGGTTCCCCCGGCGCCTGCTATTGCCCATTCGGATAGGATTTAGACTGCGTCCGATAGCGAAGTAAAGTTGAAATCGTGAGCCTTAACCGGCGGCATCACGATGTCGCCGCCGATCTCGGTCCCAGCGAGCCGAACCGCGGGGCCAATGGCCTCGGCGTTCGCCATGAGGAACAGCGGCGAGTCGTTGAACCGGAAGTTCTTGACTGCCTTTGAGATCTTGCCCTGCTCGATCAGGAACGTCCCGTCGCGGGTGAGCCCGGTGATCAACAAGACTCTGGGGTCAACCATTCGCAAATACCAGAATCGGGTGACGAGCACGCCGCGATCGGTGCCTTTGATCATGTCCTCGAGCGAGGTCGTCCCTCCAGCGAGCTTGAGCGGCGCGTTACCCCCGAACCCACCTCCGCCAAACGGGTTCCCGTTGAACGGCTTGCCTTGCTTTTGCGCCCAGAATCGAGTGTAGGCGAGGTCTTTCAACACGCCATTCTCGATCCACACCTGCCGCCCGAGCGGATAGCCGTCGTTGTCGAACGGCTGGGAGAGCAGCTGCGAGTCGGTGGGATCCGAGAACAGCGTAATGCTCTCGCCGGCCACTTTGTCGCCGATCTTGTTCCCACCGCCTTGCTTCGCGAACGGACTCCGGCCTTCGTCCGCGGTCCGCGCTTGCAGCCCGAACGCGGTCAGCTGGACCAGATCGCCGACGGCTTGTGGCTCGAGGATAACGGTATAGCGCCCTGGCTCGATAGCGACCGGGTTCCGGCTCGCGCGGGCTTTCTCGGCTGCGCGCGTCGCGATAGCGGCAAAATCGATCTTGCTCCAGTCGTCGTTGTCGGCACCAGCCCAGCCCGATCCCGTGCCGTCAGTGGTCCGCACGGTCAACGTGTAGTTCGCGGTCGTGTTGCGATGGTACGCCGCGAGACCCGACTTGTTGCCGTGGAGACGAGCGTGGGATCCGGTGTTGAGGAAACCCGCGGACGTAATGCCTTTGTCCTTGCGGGTCATCTCGAGCGCCGTCAACGCGGCTTTCGCGCGGTCGCCCGCGGTCAACGCCGACGTGTCATCGAAGTAGGCGCCCACCGGCGTGTACTGTTGCGCGCCGAGCGACGGCATGTTCTCCGGGTCGTCCGGCGCGAGCTTGGCGATGACCTCGGACTTGGAGACGGCGGCGGTGAGGCCTTCGTTCGTGAGATCGTTCGTCGTCACGACGGCGTGCTTGGGGCCGAAGTGGCTTTCGATCGCGACCGTCGTGTCGCTGATCTCGCCGGAGGTCGAGAGCTGGTTGGCCGCGAACCGGGTGTTGCCGGTGACGCTCGACGTGACGACGACGCTGATCGAGTCCGCCTTGGACGCCGCGATCGTCTTGTCGACGATCGACTGCATCTCATCGCGCGAGAGGACCGCAAACGAGTCGCTCACGATTTTCTCCCGGTGTTGATGACGTTGACTTGGGCGAACCGCGCGGGCACGCAACCATGACTCACCGCATTGGCCTGCGGTGGCTGTCCTTTTCCGTCCGTAAACGCGCCGCCTAACTCATAGCTGCGCTTGCCGCCGATCATGTTCATCGAGTTCCAGAAGTCCGGTGTGCGGAACTGGTAGGCGACATCCTTGAGCATTCCGTTGAGTTTGCCGCCCTTGATCTCGTAGAAGACCTGGCCGCTGAACTGGGCGTTGTAGCGTTGTTGGTCGATCGAGAATGAGCCGTCGCCCATGATCGCGATGCCGCGGTCGGTGGCGGCGATCAGATCGTCCCAGGTGTGATCTTTCTCGCCGGGGAGCAGCGAGACATTGGGCATGCGCTGGAACTGCACGTTCTGCCAGCCTTGCGCGTACGAGCACCCGTGTGAGCGTGTCGGGCGACCGGTCTTGTCGTACCACCATTTGAGCCAGTTGGCCTGCTCGCGGGTGGTCTGGTAGTCCGAGAATACTCCCTTCTTGATGATCATGAACGTGTCGGGCTTAACGCCCTCGTCGTCGTAACCGATCGTCGATAGCCCGCCCTGCTGCGACCGGTCGCCCTGAATGTTCATGAGGTCAGACCCGTACTTGAGCTGGCCGAGCACTTTCTCGGGCGGCGACACGAAGCTGGTGCCGGCGAAGTCGGCTTCGTAGCCGTCGGCTCGGTCGAGCTCGGTCGGGTGACCGATCGACTCGTGGATGGGCAGCCAGAGTGTCGAGGGGTGCAGCACGAGGTCATAGCGTCCGACTTCTACGGGCTTGGCCTTGAGCTTCTCGGCCGCTTCCTCTGCCCATTTTTGCGCGTGGCCGACCATGTCGGTCTCGAGGACGTACTCCCAGCCCTTGCCCATCGGCGCCGCGACGTTGCCGCGATTTTGGAAATCGGTGCGATCGCTCGAGATCGCGGTGATAGTCATCGTCGGACCGGTCCGCACGACCGTCTGCGTGATCACCGAGCCTTCGGTCGACGCGAAGTGCCGTTCTTCCTTCACGAATTGCAGGCCGCTGTTCACGAACTTCACGTCGCTGACTTTGAGCGCCTCGGCGTTCGCCTTGAGCAGGACGTCGACTTTCTGCTCGACGGGGATGTCGAAGGGGTCGGTCGCGAATCCGTTCGTCCAGGTGACATCGTTGTAGGCCGGCGTCGGCGCCAATTCGACGGGCTGGTCGCGCGCGACCCGAAGAGAACGCGCCGTGGCGACGGCCTTTTTGGCGGCTGCCGCGACGCCATCCTGCGTGAGGTCGTGCGTTGCCGCGAATCCCCACGTGCCGTCGACGAGCACGCGGACGCCGCAGCCGATCGTGTCGTTGTCGACGACGTTCAGGATCTGATGTTCGCGTGTGAAGACGAAATTCGTGCGCCAGCGGCCGACGCGGACATCGGCGTAGCCGGCTCCGGCCGTCTTGGCGGCGTTCAGTGCCGTCATGAGCAAGGCCTTCACTTCTGGCGGGTCATAAAAGACGCGGAGCGCGGCGTCTACGGCCCGCGAGGTCCGGCCGCCCGTTGCGGTGAGGGCGGCGAGTGCGGCACTCTGCTTGAGGAATGCTCGGCGGTCGGTCATCAGCTCTTTTCGATTAGGTTAAGCCTCGGTACGCGCGAGACACTCTTAACGTTGCCCCATGGCTACGATAGAAGAATTTGGAGCAATCGATGTTCGGGTCGGCACCGTCCTCGAAGCTGCGCCATTTCCGGACGCGCGCAAGCCATCGATCAAGATGGTCATCGACTTTGGGCCCGACGTCGGCGTTCGGCGGTCGAGCGCCCAGCTCACCGTCCACTACGAGCCGGCGACGCTCGTCGGCCGCCAAGTCGTGGCCGTTGTGAATTTTCCGCCCCGTCGCATCGCCGGATTCGCCAGTGAAGTACTCGTGCTCGGCGCGATGCCGAGCCCGACCGAGGTCGTGCTCTTGGCCGTCGATCAGCCGGTCGCGAACGGGACAAGAATCGGGTAGTGTACGGGGTGCATAGTGGTCGTTGGCGGCGGAGAGTGAGCCCGCTCGGGAACCTGGTCGGTGGCTCCGAGCGGTGGTATCCGTGGCGTGGCTACCGGGTGTCGTACACGGTCCGGGGAAACGGCCCGGCACTGCTCCTTGTCCACGGCATCTACGCGGCCGCCTCGGCGTACGAGTGGCGGCGCGTCGTCGATGCGCTCGCCGCGCGGCATACGGTCTACACGATCGACTTGCTCGGCTTCGGCCGGTCCGACCGTCCCGCGGCGCGCTACTCGCCTGATCTCTACGTCGACCTGCTGAGCGACTTCCTCCGCGACGTCGCCGCGCCGTGCACCGTCATTGGCAATGCCCTCGGCGCCACGTACGCGATGGCTGTCGCGGCTCGACACCCCGAGCGCGTCGCCGCACTCGCGCTCATCCAGCCCACGGGTTACACGCGCTCAGCGCGCAACTCGGGGCGCTGGGGTGCCCTGCTCCGTTTGCCGATGGGGGCGGCGTACAGCCTTGTCACCTCGCGCGCCGCGCTCCGTCGCGATCTCACGCAGTCGTATGCCTATGCCACGCGCGTGAGCGACGAGACGATCGAGCATCTGCACCGGAGCGCGCACCAGCCCGGCGCCCACCGCGCGCCGTCGGCGTTCCTCGCGCGGCAGCTCTCGCTCGACGTGAAGCGCATCTGGCCGAGGCTCTCGCACCCCACGCTGCTGATCTGGGGCGCGCACCCGTACCTCACCGCCCTCGCCGACCTGCGCGCCTTCCGCGCCGCGCGTCCCGCGACCGACGCGGCCGTCATCGAGGCCGCCGGCGATCTGCCGCATGACGAGTGCCCTGACGACTTTATCGACGTCGTTACGGCGTTTTTAAACGGGGTTCGACAGGACTCGCTCGTTTTTCCGGGCTAGCCCTGTAGCAGATTCAAAAAGGTCTCGCTCGTGAACGGGATCGCGGCGACTTGGTGCTCATCTTCGTAGACGATGTAGCCTGGCTTATCCGTCCGGAACTCTTCGACCGCAATATCCTTGTGCTCCAGGAGCGCGACCAGCTCCCGCATGCGGCTCACATGCTCCGTGGCGCTCAGCTTGAGCCACGTGATGGCGCGCTCCGGTGCATTCGGGCGACTCGACCACGCGAGGCGACTCGGGCGCGCTAAGTTCTCGTCGAACCAGCGCGTGATTTCCTGGAACCACTCTTCCTCGTGCGGCTGGAGCGCACCGGCGCGTTTGAGCGCGTACAGAGCGGTGAACACGCCCTGTTGCTGGTCGGAGGACGTGTCGCGGTGAGCTACCGCGAACCGGATGAACGTCGCCACGCGATGAACGCCAGGAGGCCGGCCAGTATCAGGCTCAGCGTGCCGGCCGCGAACCAGATAAGCGCGGCGAGTCGGCTGCCAGTGAGCATCGCGGCTGTCAAGAAGCCCCACCAGCAATAGAATGTCGCCAGCAGCAGGAAAGCGGCGATAATGGCCAGCGGTTGGCGTCTCCGCACGCCGAACGTGAGGCAGAGTAGGAAAAGGAGGCCGCCGATGACGCCGACAATGGTGATCATGTCGGAATGCGCTGCTCGGTTGCCGGGTCGAAATAGTGCACGCGGGCGAGGTCGACAGCGAGGTCGATCTCGGTGCCGACCGCCGGCGTGACGTCGGGAGCGACGCGGGCCGTCAGGTCGCCATCAGCAGAGCGGACGTGAAGGAGGACTTCACTGCCGAGCGGTTCGATGAGCTCGACTCGGGTTCGTATGATGGCGGCACGCGCTGGCGCGCGGGCGCTGGGTAGCGGCACGAGATGCTCCGGTCGCACGCCGAGCGTCAGCCGGCGGCTGTCGAGGGAGGCCGGGGCGTCGAACGTAAGCGCGCCGGCCGGCGTGCGAAAAACACCGCGCTCGATCGTGCCGTCGATCATGTTCATGGCGGGGCTGCCGATGAACGTCGCCACGAAGCGATTCGCGGGCCGATCGTAGAGCGCGCGCGGTGCGTCGACTTGTTGCACCGCGCCGCGATTCATGACGGCGATGCGATCGCCGAGTGTCATCGCTTCGACCTGATCGTGCGTGACGTAGATCATGGTCGCGCCGAGCTCGCGATGCAAGCGCGCGATTTCGCGGCGCATCTCGAGGCGGAGTTTCGCGTCGAGATTCGAGAGGGGCTCGTCGAAGAGAAACACGCGCGGCTGTCGCACGATCGCGCGCCCGATGGCGACACGTTGGCGCTGTCCGCCTGAGAGCTCTTTCGGCGTGCGATCCAGCACGTCGGTGAGCCCGAGGACCTCGGCCGCTTGCGCGACGCGCGTGGCGATGTCGGATGGAGCGAGCTTCCGGAGCACGAGCGCGAAGGCCATATTCTCGCGCACGGTCATGTGCGGGTAGAGCGCGTAATTCTGAAACACCATCGCGATGTCGCGGTCTTTCGGCGCCACGTCATTCACGACCCGATCGTCGATGAGCAACCGCCCCCCGGTCACCGACTCGAGCCCGGCGATCATTCTCAGTGTCGTCGTCTTGCCGCACCCGGACGGCCCGACGAGCACGACGAACTCGCCGTCGTCGACGCGCAAGCTGACGTCGCGCACGACGACACTGGTCGGCGCGCTGTCATAGACTTTTCGCACGTCCTCCAGTGTCACGCTCGCCATGAGCGACGCCGACTAGTGTGACTTCGTATCGATCGAGACCTCGACCGAGAGCCCAGGCGACAGCGGGCGGCCGTTCCAGTGCGTCGAATCGAGCGCAATTTTCACCGGCACGCGCTGCACGATCTTCGTGAAGTTGCCGGTCGCGTTGTCGGGCGGGAGCAGCGCGAAGGTGGCGCCGGTCGCGTCCTGGATCGACTGCACCGTGCCGGTGAGCGGCTTCCCGTGGAATGCGTCGACGGACACCTCGGCGCGCTGACCGACCCGGATGTCGCGCAGCTGCGTCTCTTTCATGTTCGCGATCACCCAGGCGGTGTCGCTCTCGACGATGGCCATGACCTGCTGGCCCGCCTGCACGTACTGGCCGATCTCGACCGACTTCTTCGAGATGTACCCATTGACCGGCGCCGTCAGGATAGTGTAGGCGAGCTGGAGCCGCGCGTTCGCGAGCGCGGCCTGGAGACTCGACACGCGGAAGTCGGCGTTCGCTTCCTCGAACCCGGCGCCCGCCACGTTCGCGCCGCCGCTCGCGGCTTGCGCTTCGGCGGCGGCGAGTTGGGCGGCGGCGGCCTTGTCAGTGGCGATCGCCTGGTCCAGCTGCTGGTCCGAGACGATCTTCTTTGCCGCGAGATCGCGATACCGCGTAACGTCGCGCTCGGCGCGATCGAAGTTCGCTTGCGCGACGGCAATGTCCGCGGTCAGCGCGGCGTGTTGGGCCTGCGCGGACTTGATCGCCTGGGCGGCGGTGCCGGCCCGGCCCGATGCGTTGGCGCCCCGAAGGTTCGCCTGCGCCTGATCCAAGGCAACCGTATAGTCCCGCGGGTCGAGCACGACCAGCGTGTCACCGACCTTGATCGGCTGGTTGTCGGCCACGTACACGCGCTGGACGTAGCCGGCGACCTTGGGGATGACCGGCACGACGTGCCCCGCGAGCTGTGCGTCGTCGGTGGTCTCGTGCGTCTGGGCGTAGAGGAATTTCTTGACGCCCCAAATAAGTCCTATAATGACCAACACGATGATCACGCCACGCGTAACCAACGTGCGGATACCGCCCTTCGCCTCCGGGGCGCCGCTGGGAGTCGGAGGACTCGTCATCGCCAAGTTGTTCGCACGTGTAGATTATACAATATGAAACCCATCGCGATCTACCACGAGCACCCGGACTGGTTTCGCCCGCTCTTCACGGAGCTCGACCGGCGTCGCGTTCCCTATGTCCGCCTCGATGCCGCCGCGCATCGTTACAATCCGTCGGAGACCGAGGTTCCCTATAGCCTCGTGTTCAACCGCGCCTCGCCCTCGGCCTACCTTCGGGGGCACGGCCAGTCGACGTTCTATACGCTCCAGTGGCTGCGGCACTTGGCCCGCATCGGCGTCCCCGTCGTCAACGGGGCATCGGCTTATGCGATGGATACGTCCAAGGCCATACAGCTCGACGCTTTGGCGGCCCTCGGGCTGCCCTATCCCCGTACCGGCGTCGCCAACTCTGGCGCCACGGCGGTCGAGGCGGCCCAGGGGCTCCGGTACCCGATTCTGGTCAAGGCGAACGTGGGTGGGAGCGGGGCCGGGATCACGCGGTTCGACGACGAGGCCGGCCTGATTACGGCGGCCGAGCAGGGGTCGCTCGACTTTGGCGTGGACGGCGTGGCGCTCGTCCAGGAGCTCGCCCCACTCCGCAATGGCCATATCACCCGGCTCGAAACGCTCGGTGGGGAATTCTTGTACGCGATCAACGTGTTCCCGGCTGAGGACTCGTATAATCTGTGTCCGGCCGATGTGTGTCAGACCACGGACGGGAAGGCGTTGACGCGGTCGGCCTGCGCGCTCGATGCGCCGAAGAACGGCATGCGCGTGGAGAAGGCCGATCCGCCGGCCGAGATCATCCGGGCGGTCGAGAATATCGCGCGGCATGTCGACTTGGACGTCGGTGGCATCGAAGTGCTCGTTGATGATCGCGATGGCGAGTACTACTTCTACGATGTGAACGCGCTGTCGAATTTCGTGGCCGATGCGCGGAATGTGGTGGGCTTTGATCCGCACGAGCGGCTCGTCGACTATCTCCTCACTCGCCTCGACTGATGCGTTATGGCTATTGGATGCCCGTGTTCGGGGGCTGGCTGCGCAATGTCCCCGACGAACAGATGGCCGCCACGTGGGAGTACTCGCGCGACTTGGCGCGGCGCAGCGAGCAGATCGGCTACGATCTGACGTTGATCGCCGAGCTGTTTTTGAACGACATCAAGGGCATCTACGCGCCGGCGCTCGATGCGTGGTCGACGGCCGCCGCGCTCGCGGCCGTCACCGAGAAGCTCGAGCTCATGGTCGCGGTTCGGCCGACGTTTCACAATCCGGCGATTCTCGCCAAGCAGGCCGCGAACATCGATCGAATCGCCAACGGGCGATTGTCGCTCAATGTCGTCTCCAGCTGGTGGGCGGACGAGGCGCGGCGCTATGGCGTGCACTTCGAGCAGCACGACGATCGCTACGCGCGCACCGACGAGTGGCTGGCGGTCATTCAGGGCGCGTGGTGCAACGAGACGTTCACGCACAAAGGCAAGTACTACTCGGTCGACGAGACCGTGCTGGCGCCAAAGCCGGTCCGCCCTCCCGTGATTTACGCCGGCGGCGAGTCCGAGGCGGCGAAGACGCTCATCTCGTCACGGTGCGACGCCTACGTCATGCACGGCGACCCGCCGGAACGTATCGCGCCGAAGATCGCCGACATGCGCCAGCGTCGTGCCGCCACCGGCAAGGTGCCAATGACGTACGGTATGGCGGCCTACGCGATCGTGCGCGACACGGTGGAAGAGGCCGAACGAGAGAAGGCGCGCATCACGAACGTCTCGCCCGGCACGCCTGGGTACGGCAACTACCAGGACTGGCTCGCCAACACGAAGCTCGAGCAAGCGGTCAGTCTCGAGGACTACTCCGTCTCCAACCGCGGCTTGCGGGCTGAGCTTGTCGGCACGCCGGAGATCGTGGCCGAGCGGATCCGCGCGTTCGCGGCCGCCGGCGTTGATCTCCTGCTGCTCCAATCCAGCCCGCAGCGCGAAGAGATGGAGCGGTTCGCCGAGCAGGTGATGCCCCTGGTAGGGACGCCGAGCTAACGCTCGGCGCCCGACTATTTGAGGTCGGCGCTTCGCACCGACAGGTCTGTAGCTGAACACGGCTAGTCAGCCGCTTCTTTGTGAGTGAGAAAAGCCCCGTAGTGTCTTACGCGGGGCTTTTCTTCTCGGCGTCTAACGAGCGGCGACGCGGAGCGTCGACGACAGCGGCGGGATCGGCTCCATCGAGACATCGGCCAGTGCGGCGCCCGCTGATGTCGGGTGAATCCCCGACGCGTGATACGGCACGAAGCCAATCGCGCGGACATCGACCGCGTACGTGTGCGATGGCTCGAGATTCGCGATCACGAATCGGCCATTCATCAGTGTCAGCGTCTCGGTCGACGCGCCGGTCGTCTCATCGGTGACGCGCACGTGCGCGTGCTGAATGATGAGCCCTTCCAAGTCCATCACGCGGCCTTCGATCGGCGCCGTTTCGTTCGTGCGCGAGGCGTTCGTAAACGCGACCGCTCCCATGAGCGCCACCGCGAGGGCAGCGCCCGAATACCACTTCCGCATCTCATCTCCCTGTTGTCTTGGGGTTCCTGCTGTTCGTACGATGAGATGCCGCGCAGAGTGTCAGGGTTTGCACGCATCGAAGAGAAATATCTCAGTGCTCGCACCATCGCAGGACGACGCGACCGAGTACTACTCCACTCGAAGATGTGATGCGCATCGGTGCATACGCGGGGTTGAGTGAACCGAGGACGATGTCGAAACCATCCGTGGCGGTGACCTGTTTCACCACATAGCCATCGTCGTTGTTGCGCGCGACGATGACCGAACCCGCGGTTGTATCGTTATTGTCAAGGTCAATGAGCACGACATCATCGGAGTGGAGCAGCGGTGTCATGCTGTCGCCGCTCACGCGCATCGCGACGTAGCGTCGCGCCGGCAAGTCGTTCGGCACCGCCACCCATGCGTCCGTCACTTCGTCCCACAATTCGCGGCCAGCACCCGCGGCCACGCCGGCCTCGACGAGTGGCGCGGCGCCGGATGCGAGCGCTGGCGTCAACACCTGCGAGACGGGACCTACTATGAGTGCCGCATGTCGTGGCGCCGCGCCCGCGACGCGAACGAGTGGTGCGTCGAGCGTCGCGAGTCGCGCGCCGACGCGATCGAGGAATGGCGTGACGCCGGACTCGGTCTCACGCCGTGCATCGGCGGTCTGTCCGGCGCGACACGCGCGCGTGTACCAATCCCAGAATCGCCGTGAGCCCGATGCGGGAACGACACGCTTGCCGACGAGGTCGATCAGCGCGTCCGACGGATCGTGCTCGGGCTCGTGTGCGCTCCGCTCGAACAGCTCGCCCTGAGAGTCGCTCATAACAGTGAGAGCTTCAGGAAAGGCGCCAACGCGCGACGATCGTCGGCGCTCGACGCGCTCACGTGACGCTCGGCGACGGTACGCAGCCGTGCGCGGAGACGACTGACGCGCTTGCACAGTGCCGGATAGCTCACGCCGACCCAATCGGCGATTTGCTGCTGCGCGATGCCGTTCGCGAGCCACGTGGCCAACATGCGGTCGTCCTCGCTCATCGCCGCATCGAGCGCCGCGGCCAGGCGCGCGACGGCAGGCGCCGGCGTCGTCTGCCGCTCGACCTCGTGATCAGCGCCCGCGCTCGTTCGCTGGGCGTGCTCCGACGTGCAGGACGACTCGCCGATGCGATTGTCGTGACGATTGCGCGCACGCAACGCGTTGAGTACGCGGTTGCGCAGCATGCGAACCAGGTACCCGGCCACCGAGCCAGGGACCGGTGTCGTCGTCGAGACGAAGTGCACCGCCGCATCCGTCAACACATCCTCCACGATCGCCTCGCTATCGACCGCATCCGCGGTCAATCGCCGCGCGGCGACAACGAGCACCGGGCGGAACCGCCGGTAGAACTCGGCCAACGCGCCGCGGTCGTGGCATCGCATCGCGACGATAAGACCGCGGTCGGCCAACGCGGCCGCGTTTTCCGCCACGCCTCGCGGCCGCACTGCCTCCGCCCGCCAGCCGCGCACGTCGGCCCCCTCTTCGTGTAATGACACCACGCCCCGACTGCAGGCGGTCGTAGAGGGGATACGATATCCCGAACAAAAGCCGAAGTCAAGCTAGCGCGAGGTTGCGGCCGTATTGGCGAGGGGAGCAGCCCATGACGCGCTTAAAGGCCGTGCTGAAGGCGCTCTCGGATTCGTAACCGAGTGACGCGGCGACCAGCGAGATCGAGTCGCGGGAGGTTGTCAGACGGTCGCCAGCGCGAAGCATGCGCCATTGCGTGAGGTACTCCATGGGCGACGTCCCGACCATCGCCTTGAATTTCAGCGCGAACGTCGATCGCGACATGAAGGCGTGCTTCGCCAATTCCGCCAAGGTCCACGGGTGTCCGGGATCGTCGTGCATGGCGCCGATCGCCGCACCGATTTGCTTGTCGGCGAGAGCGAAGAGCCAGCCCACGCGCCCTTCGGTGACCTGGAGCCGCAACGCCAGCAACAGCATCAGGTGCGCGAGATGCTCGGCGACCAGAAACCCGCCGGGGCGAGGATCGCGCAGCTCGCGCATCATGCGCTCGACCGACCACCGCAGCGCTGCTTGGTCCCATTCGTTGCTGATGTGCACGATCGGCGGCAGCACGCCGAGGAGCATGCCCGCGTGATGGCCGCTCACGGCGAAACGGCTCCCGACGAGAAAGAATTCGCCACCGCCGTTGCACACGGCGACGCCACCGTGTCGGGCGGCCGAGAAGATCGCTTCGGCGTCCTCGGACGTTGCCGTTAGATCGCTCGCCAGGCGAAACGGCCGGCCGCTCGCCAGCAGGAAGCAGTCACCAGCCTCGAGGCGCACGGCATCCGGAACGCCGTCCACGGCGAGCCAGCACGAGCCGTTCACCACCGCGTAGCACTTGATGAAGCCCCCGTGCTCGGTGAACTGAACTGACCACTTTCCGCCCGCGTCGAAGCCCGCGGACAGATAGCTGCGCGGTTTGAGGAGCGAGAGTACGTCGGATAGCGGGTCCATAGGTCCTCGGGACGATCGCGAATATAATGCGGACTTTACAGCATGGATCGTCCTAGGACAACAGCTATTTCTCGTTCATGCGAATTTTTCTCACTGGAGCAACCGGATTCATTGGCTCGGCTATCCTGCCTGAGCTCATCAACGCCAGCCACCAAGTCGTCGGCCTGGCTCGCTCGGACGCGAGCGCAAAATCACTCGCTGCCGCCGGCGCCCAAGTCCATCGTGGCTCGATCGAGGACCTCGACAGCCTGCGGAGCGGCGCCTCCGCGGCGGATGGCGTGATTCACACCGCGTTCAACCACGACTTCTCCAAATGGGCCGAGAACTGCGAGAACGACCGGCTCGCCATCGAGGCGCTCGGCTCGGCGCTCGCCGGCTCCAACCGCCCACTGGTGGTCACGTCCGGCACCGGACTCGTGACGAGACCCGATGGTCGACCCGCCGCCGAGGACGATGCGCCAACGTCGACCGTGCCGCGGATCAAGTCAGAGGAGGCGGCAAACGCCATGGCCGCGCGTGGCGTTCACGTGTCGGTCGTGCGCTTGCCTCCATCAGTGCACGGCGACGGCGACCATGGGTTCGTGCCGACGCTCGTCCGCATTGCGCGCGAGAAGCGCGCCGCGGCGTATGTGGGTGAGGGCAGCAACCGATGGCCCGCGGTGCACCGGCTCGATGCGGCGCATCTCTATCGCCTCGTGCTGGAGAAAGGCGCGGCGGGGGCGCGATATCATGGCGTCGGCGAAGAGGGTATTCCCTTCCGCGATATCGCCACGGTGATCGGGCAGCGGCTCAACGTCCCGGTCGTCTCGAAGACTCCCGAGGAGGCCGCCGAGCATTTCGGTTGGTTCTCGCACTTCGCCGCGCTCGACGCCCCGGCGTCGAGCGAGAACACTCAGAAAGAGCTAGGATGGCAGCCGACGCACGTCGGGCTCATCGCCGATCTCCGGCGGGGGACGTACTTCGACTGACGTACACGGCGCGCGCCGAGTCGAGTTGGGCCAGTACATGGTCACGTTCGGCCGGCGCGTTCCAGCCCGTGAATGCGCGGACGCCCTCGGCCAGGCGGTCGATCCAGGCTACGAAATAGGCCGCGTCAGTCGGCGAGCGAACCGGTTGGTTGCCGACCGTCACGTAGATCGGGCTCGTCGTCGCGAACGGGTACATGTCCATGATTACGTCCGACGCGCTGTCGGCGTAGGCGCGTACCGTATACCAGCCGCTCGTTGTAACCGGGACGTTCCAGTCTGCCGTCGCTGTCGTGCGCTCGCCGGTCAACGTTGCGCTCGCGGCTACGCCGCTCGCGCCCACGAGCTCCAAGTGATCGACCGGGACGATCGATGACAACGTGGCGTGGACGTGGAGGGTCGTGGGGCCGGCGACGCGAATCTCATCGCCGATCGCATGACCATCGATCGTCAACGTCACCAACGGGCCGTTCGTCGCGAACGTGCGCCCGGCCCGCAGCGAGTCGAGCCACGCGCCGTGCCACAGGAACGTGCCCGTGTGCACGAACACGCGATTGAGGCCGACGGGTCCGCGCAACGACGCAAAGTTGGCCATGGCGTCGGTGCCCGCGCCCGCCGGAATACGAAATCCGCAGTTGAGCAGCTTGTACCAGACCTCGGCCGTCGACCGGTGATCGGCGAATCCGACGATCTCCATGTAGTCGACACCGCCGAGCGCGGCATCGACGGGGAGCTCGTCGGTCAACGGCTCCGCGTGATTGGCGGGGTTGGGAATCGTGTCGAACGGATGCACGTAGCCGACGAGCACCGCACGATCCTCGGCCCGCGCGATCGCGGCGACATCCGCGTTCGTCGGAACGAGGCTCGCGGCCGCCGTACCAGCGTAGCCCGCGTAGCCTGGGAGCACGAGATGCGTGCGGAGTCCGAGCAGCCCGGTGTGGCCCCAGTAGCTCGTGTGGTACTCCTGGCTGTGCACGATGAGCGTCTCGTTGTCGGACGCCGGATCCGCCTTGCCGCCCGGCGCGAAGTAGCTGACGTCCGGGATCCGTCCTTCTTTGTTCACGATCAAGCTCTCGATGACGTGCACATCCTCGGCCCGCGCCTGGTCGGCCAGATGCGACGGGGTGTTGCGATAGGTGCCGCCATAGTTCATGTGCACGTGGAGATCGCCGCTGTACCAGCCGAGTGGCGGCAGGTTCGCGAGGCGCGGCAGGCCGACGGTCACGCGCGTCGTATCGTTTGCGCGCACCAGTACGCGGCGCGTGATGGGCCGGTACTCGAGGCCGCGGCTCACCGTGACCGTCACGCTCTCGGCCGGCACGGTCACGTTGGATTCGCCGGGCGTGTCGAAGTAGCCGATCTCGAGTTTCCGGCGATGACGGTCGAACGCATCGTCCGCGTAGCGCCACGCGTCGTCGGGCGCGTAGGAGCGGTCGCCGTTGCCGATCACCGAGACGCGGGCCGTCATCCGATGTTGGCCGGTGGCATCGCGCACCGCGACGCGGAGGGTGCCGGCCGGATTCTTATAGTGGCGGTGCGCCGCGACGAGGATCGTGGTCGCGCCGCTCGGCACGTCGACGATCCGAAGCGACAGCGGGCCGCCCTCGTTCGCGATGAATGCGATCCGGCGGGCATCCGGCGACCAGCGCGGAGCGGTGGCGTCGAAGTCGCCGTAGGTGAGTTGGAACGGATTGGCGCCATCGGCCGGCATCAGCCACAGCTGGTTCCACTGACCGCCCAGGTAGGAGCTGTAGACGATGCGGCCGTCGCGCGACCAATCGGGTCGCGTCTTCCATGCCGTCTCTTCAGAGTGAATCTCGCGGCCGGCTCGCCAGATTCCGCCGGTGCCGTAGATGTGGCCGCGGTTCGAGATCCACAGCAGCTCCTTTCCGTCGGGCGACCACGCGGGCGAGAGGTAGTGGTCGTAGACGCTGTAGTAGTAGCGGGGCAGTCCGCTGTCGTGATCTTCCGTGATGCGGTGGACGCTGTCTCGTGTCCAGACGAAAATGTGAAAGCGTCCCTGGTATTGCGTGGAGACGAAGGCGATCTGCTTGCCGTCCGGCGACCAGCGCGGTTCGACGTTCACCGCGCCGTTCGAGGTCAGCGCTTTGACTTCGCCAGACGCGAGGTCCAAGACCTGGAGCTCTTCGGCGTCGCCCCGATACGACGTGTAGACCACCGTGCGGCCATCCGGCGACCAGTCCGGCTGGAAGTCATATCCCGGGCCCGCGGTCAGCTGCTCGGCATCCGTTGTGCCCAGCTTTTGCCGCCAGAGCGAGCCCTGCATCGAGTAGATCACACTCTGGCCATCCGGCGACCACGCGACCGCGCTCGGGCCGCTCGTGACCTGCGGCAGGTACATCTCGCGGTAGTAGTAGGCGTGCGGCAGCGTGATCTGGTTCAGCACGGGCTGCCGCTGCGCCCCGGCTACGCACGCGAAGAGCGTCAGCGCGGCAATCGAGTGTTTTGTGATCATGAGCGCCTGCCGCGTCGATAGAAGAGCCAGCCGACGAAGTAGAAGAATCCCACGCCGCCGAGGACCTTGGCTTCGAACCAGAGGGGGCTCTGGTCGGAAGGTGGGATCGCGGCGACGACGATCGCGAAGATAGTCACGAAGAGTCCCGCCCAGCCGGCGATGTAGCGGCCGATGCGACCGCCGGGGATCACGGTGGGGCCGGGGGTGTCGCCCTCGAAGAGCAGGCAACAGAATAGGTAGATGAAAGGGATGAAGTAGATCAGCACGTTCATATCGAGCACGATCTGATAGACCTGCTCGACCGACGATCCCTTGCCCAAGGTCACGAGCGGCAGCACGATCGTGGCGGCGATCGCTTGCACGAGGATCGCGACGTAGGGCGTGCCCCACCGCGGGTGGATGCGGCCGAATGCCGGCGGGAAATACTTGTCGAGCCCGATGACGAACGCCACGCGCGCCGGGCCAGCGAGCCACGCGCCGGCGCCGCCGATGTTGCCGATCGTAAAGACGGCGGCGGCCAGCGGCGCGAGCCACCAGTACTGGCCGGCCGCGCTCTCGATGGCTTGCAAGAAGCCCGACGTGATGCTGATGGAGTTGAGCGGCACGACCCACAGCACGCAGACGGTGCCGAGGATGTACAGGCCGGCGATCACGGGCGCCGAGAGGTAGATGGCTCGCGGGAGCGCGCGCGCGGGCTCGTGGATCTCGTCGCCGAGCGACGCCGCGAGCTCGAGGCCCGAGAAGGCGAAGGCGATCGATGCCCAGAGGTTGACTTCGGACAGTGAGCCGAAGTTGGGCACGATCGAATGGAGCGTGATCGGGTTCGCGCTCGGATGCGTGAAGACCGCGTGGATCCCCACGGTGAGCAGGATCGCGCCGGCGAGAAAGGCGCCGATGCCGCCGATGTTCTGCAGCCACTTGCCGGTGCCGAGTCCGACAATGTTGAGCGCGGTCGCGAACCACAGCATCAGGGTGCAGGCCGGCATCACGTAGTACCAACTGCTCGCGAGGCCCGAGTCGCCCTTGCCGACGACGTACAGCGCGATCACGGCGGCTGCTGTCAGCAGGTTCGGGTAGTACAGGATGTTGACGACCCAGTAGCACCAGCCGCAGAAGAATCCGTGGCCTTCGCCGAAGCGGCGGCGGGTCCAGAAGTAGATCCCGCCCTCTTTCGGATAGCGCGCCGAGAGCTCGGCTACCGCGAGGCCTTGGGGAATGAAGAAGAGCACGGCCGCCAGGCCCCAGAGCACGAGTGACGACGGGCCCGACTTGGCCGAGGTGTTGAGCCAGCGGAGGCTCAGCACGGCTACGAGGTTGAACAGCACGAGGTCGCGCAACGACATCGTGCGACGGAGCACAGGAGCGGCCTCGCTTCGCTCGCCGCTCACCGTGACATCGGTGGTCGTCACTTTAGGAACAACTTATGAGGGTCCAATTTCTGGCGTAATAAGTCGATTTCCTCACCATGACATCGGGGGTCGTCACTTTAGGAACAACTTATGAGGGTCCAATTTCCGGCGTAATAAGTCGATTTCCTCACCATAACATCGGTGGTCGTCACTTGAGGAACAACTTGTGAGGGTCCAGTTTCCGACGTAGTAAGTCGATTTCATGGTGGGATGGCGGCGCGACGTCGCGAAGCGACGCGCGTACCCGTAACGGCCACGCGACGCCACGAGAAAACGACTCGGCAGTCACGCCGGGGTACAACGCGGCCAGCTCGAGTTCGCCCGACTCGGGGTCGGTCTCGAGAATGCCCATGTCAGTGATCACGATAACCGGCCCGGCGCCTGGTAACGATGGCGCCGAGCGGCGAGTGCCGTGATAGCGTTGACCGGGACTCGTGATGAAGTCGACTGCCGCGGGAAACGTGCGCGGCCCGAGCTTGGCGATGACGATCGTGCGACGAGCATGCGCCGCGATCTCGGCCGCGCCTCCCGACCCGGGCAGACGGATGGTCGGTGTGGCGTACTCGCCGATGACCGTTGTGTTGATGTTCCCCCACCGATCAATCTGCGCGGCGCCGAGAAAGCCAACCCCGATGCGGCCATTTTGTAGCATGTACTGAAAGACGTCGGCCATGCTCGCGACCATGAGGCAGCCGGTGACGAGCGCCGGGTCGCCGATCGAGACGGGCAGCCGCTCGGGCACCGCGCCGACCGCGCCCGATTCGTAGATGAGCACGAGATCGGGCGCATGCGTCGCGCGCGCGAGATTACAGGCCAGGTTCGGCAAGCCAATGCCGACGAAGACGACGTCGCCGTTGGCGAGCGCGCGAGCGGCCGTCACCGCCATGATCTCGTTCGGCGTGTACTCAGAACCCATAGTTCACGCCAGGCGCGATCCGTGACGTCGCGCGCAGCCGGTCTTGGAGACCCGCTTGCGCGGCCAGGTACGACGCGCGGTCGCGCACGCCGTAGACGAACTCGTCGAGATAGCGCGCCAACTGCGCGGCGTCGCGCGAGATCGCCTCCCAGTTGACGTAGAACGCGTTGTCGCGGTCGTAGTAGCCCTGGGCATATGACGGATGCGCGCCCCATGGCTCGACGACGACGGCGTCGACGATCATCCCCGGCACTACAGTTCTGTTCGGGTCAGCCCGCACCACAGACTCGTCGACGAGCTCCTCGACGACCACGATTACGTGGCGTGAGGCGAATGCGGCTTCTTTTTGTACGCCGACGAGTCCCCAGATCTGCGCATTGCCCTGGGCATCGGCACGCTGCGCGTGCACGATGGTCACATCCGGGTTGAGCGCCGGGACCGTGGCTAGGATCTCACCCGTGTATGGGCACGTGACAGTGCGAATATTGGGATTGACCTGCGGGAGATCTGTGCCTACGTAGTCTCGCAGGGGCCAGAACGGGAGACGCGCCGCACCGGCCGAGAAGCGCGCGACCATGCCGAAGTGGGAATATTCTTCGATGGCGAGCGACGGAGTTTTGCCTTCTACCGCGCGGCGAAAAGCGAACAGCGATCCCGCGCCCGGGTTCCCGGCCCATGAGAAGACCAGTTTTTTCGCGCACCCCGCGGCGATCATCTGGTCGTAGATGAGATCGGGCGTCAATCGGCAGAGCGTGAGATCGCGGCGGCCTTGGCGAATGATCTCGTGGCCTGCCGCGAAGCAGATGAGGTGCGTGAAACCCTCAATGACCACCGTGTCACCATCGTGCACGAACGCGGCAATCGCATCGTGCATCGACATCACCTTCGACTGCATCACTTTCGACTGGCCAGACACTCGTCGATCATCGCGAGACCGGTGTCGACGTCCTGCGCGTCGATCACCAAGGGCGGCGCGAGCCGCAGGGTGCTCTTGCCGCAGCCGAGGAGGAGCAGGCCCTTGTGGAAGGCATCCTGGACGAGGTCGTGCACGATCGCCGGCGCCGGCGCGCGCGTCGCACGGTCGGCGACGAACTCCACGCCGATCATGAGCCCCTGTCCGCGGATGTCGCCGATCGTTTCATGCCGCGTGGCTAGCTCCCGGACGCCAGCCATGAGGCGATCGCCCATGGCGGC
>DATMLM010000045.1:0-184752 GCA_035570055.1 Gemmatimonadaceae bacterium | reverse complement strand
TTCACGAACGTGTGGGATGAGCAAGTGGTCGCCGGCGACCTGCCGAAATACGACTGGGTGCATCTCTTCCACGAAGACTTCACCGGTCAGTTCAACAAGCTCTATATCAACTCGCGCGGCGCGCCCTGGTTTCAGGAGCAGGTGACTCGGGATCAGGACGCGGCGAAGCGACTGGGATTCGCGTCGGTGCCGGCCCTCAAGAAGGCGGTTGCCGAGCAGGTGCGGGCGTTCGTGCAGCACGGAGGGTTTCTGTTCGCGATGTGCGGCGCGACCGAAACGCTGGATCTCGCGTTGGCCGCGCACGACGTCGACATCGATGGCCCGTTCTCCGACGGCACGCCGATGGATCCGAACGCCGATGCGAAGATGGATTGGTCGCGCGCGCTCGCGTTTCAGAACGCCCATCTCGAAACATCGCCGCTCGTGAACGCCATGAGCGATATCGACGGCCATCAGGCGAACGTTCCATCGCGGAAGCAGCCGCTGGGCGCGTTCACGCTGTTTTCGTTCGCCGCGAAGTTCGATCCCGTGGCGTCGATGCTCGTGCAAAACCATCGCACGGTGGTCCCCGATTTCTACGGCGTGACCACGAGCTTTACCAAGGCGACGCTCAAGTCGGCCGATATCATCCTGGCGAACGAGGAAGGCGCGCCGTGGGTCAAGTACATCCACGGCGATTCCGGCAAGGGATCGTGGACGTTCCTCGGCGGTCATGACCCCGAGGATCCGCAGCACGCGATCGGGAATCCGGCGACCGATCTGTCGCTGCACCCGAACTCGCCCGGGTATCGGTTGATCCTCAACAACGTGCTGTTTCCGGCCGCCAAGAAAAAGCCCCTCAAGACGTGACAGCTGAACGCTCACGCTTGACGCCCCCGGCCGCCGCGGCGATTCGGGCCGCGATCACGTTGGCGGGCGGTCGAGAGGTGTGCTTCGTCTGCGGACTGGACGACGAGCAGCGCGTGGCGACCGCACGTGTTGTAGCGCGTGGTGACGTCGCCAGCGTGCTCGCGCTGCCGGGGTTTGCCTCGCGCGGCGAAATGCTCGTGCACAATCACCCGTCCGGGCTGCTCGAGCCGTCGGACGCTGACCTCAACGTCGCGGCCCGGATATACGAGAACGGGGTTGGGTTCGCGATCGTCGACAATGCCGCGACGCAACTGTACATCGTCGTCGAAGTACCCCAGGCGGCCGTGCGGACGCCTCTGGATCCCGAGGCCGTTGGCGATGCACTGGGCCCAGCAGGTCCCATCGCCGCCTCCCTCTCTCGCTATGAGCACAGGGAAAGCCAACAGGAGATGGTTGTCGAGATCGCGCGACTGTACAACGACGGCGGCGTCGGCTTGCTGGAGGCCGGGACCGGTGTCGGGAAATCCCTCGCCTATCTCATTCCGGCGCTGCGCTGGGCTGCGTCGAATGGCGAGCGGACGGTGGTGTCGACGAACACCATCAACCTCCAAGAGCAGTTGGTCGGGAAGGATCTCCCATTCCTCGCCCGGGCGCTGACGGACCAACCGGTGCGATTCGCGCTGCTCAAGGGCTGGCGCAACTATTTGTGTCTGGCGCGGCTCGAGGTTGCGCGTGCGACAGGCGGTGGCCTGTTCGACAAGGGAGTCGAAGAAGAGCTCCGGGCTATCGCGATGTGGGCCGAGCGTACCTCTGATGGATCGCTGGCCGATCTTCCGACGCCGCCGAGGTCGGAGCTATGGGACGAAGTCGCGGCCGAGCCGGACCTGTGTTCGCGGATGCAGTGTCCGCATTTCAGCGATTGCTTTCTGTTCCGCGCCAGAAGGGAGGCGGCCCAAGCGGACATAGTGGTCGTCAATCACCACTTGTTGATGTCCGACGTGGCCGTGCGGCGCGTCCAGCAGAACTGGCAAGATGCCGCTGTGCTGCCGGCCTACACGCGACTCGTGGTCGACGAGGGCCATCACTTGGAGGACGCGGCCGCCGCACACCTCGGGTCGTCGGTGACGCGCCGGGGCTTGCAGCGATTGTTCGGACGGCTCGACCGGAAAGGCCGCGGGTTGCTCGGCGCGCTCGTCTCGCGGCTAGGCCGCAAGAGCGATCTCCTGAGTACGGCTTCGCTCGACCTCGTGCAGGGTCGTCTCATGCCATCGGCCGCGGCGGCGAAACGCAACGCCGAGCTCGTATTCGATATTCTGGAGAAGTTCATCGCGAAGCAGGGCGGGGGGCAGATTCGCCTCACGTCGTCGTTCGCGCTGACGACCGAGCTCGCGACGGCACTGGAGGACTTGTTGCGCGAGATCGAGCTCTTGAACGAAAGTCTGCGTTTGATTCGCGAACGGCACGAGCGGGAGGCCGCGCGGGATGAGATCGTCGCGCCCCTGTTCAATGAGATTCGCGGTGTCGGACGGCGGTTGGGGACGGCCGCTGACGCGTTGCGGATGGGACTCGCGCCGCCGCCTGATGCTCCGCCGAGTGTCCGGTGGGTGGAGCTGCGAGGTGCGCCGGCCCGCGCGGGCGAGCGCCCGGAACGCAACGTCGCGGTATCGACCGTGCCGCTCGACCTCGCGCCGATCCTTCGCGATGATCTGTTCGCGCGTCTGACGACGACCGTCGTCACGAGCGCGACGCTCGCCAGCGCGAACGAGGGATTTGGTTTTCTTGCGCGCCGCTTGGGCGTGGACGAGATGCCGGCCGCGCCGGTGACGGCGGTGTTTCCATCGCCGTTCGACTATCCGCACCAGGCGATTCTGGCCGTGCCCACCGATGTCCCGCCGCCGAATGTCGACGCCGCCGAGCATTTCGCCGCGGTGTGCCGGCTGGTCGACGATCTCGCCGACGCGTCCGACGGCGGGATGTTCGTGCTGTGTACGAGTCACCGCGATGTGCGCGAGATCGCGGCGCAGATGCGGGGGAAGCGTTGGCCGCTGTTGGTGCATGGGGAGGAGCCGCGCGATGTGCTGTTAAACAGGTTTAGAGAGTGCGGCCGCGCGGTGTTGCTCGGCACGGCCTCGTTCTGGGAGGGGGTCGATGTGCCGGGCGATGCATTGCGGGCGCTCCTGATCGCGAAGCTGCCGTTCCGGGTGCCCAGCGAGCCGGTGACGGCGGCGCATTGCGAGGCGATCACGGCCCGCAAGGGGGACCCGTTCGCCGAGTACATGTTGCCGCATGCGTCGTTGCGGTTGAAGCAAGGGTTTGGGCGACTGATTCGGTCGACGACCGATCGTGGCGTGGTCGTTGTTGCCGATCCGCGTCTCGTGACCAAGTCGTATGGCCGCATCTTGCTGGCGGCGCTGCCGCCGGCCAAGCGTCTCGTCGCGCCCTGGGCGAAAATTCGGCCGGCCGTTCGGCAGTTTTATAGGGAAAGTGCTAATTTTGCGCGATGACATCGTTTGCTTTTCCGACGAAGATCGTCTGCGTCGGTCGCAACTATCGCGCGCATGCCGCGGAGCTGGGCAATGAAGTCCCGACGGAGCCGCTCATTTTCTTGAAGCCGCCGTCCTCGATCATTGCCGACGGCGATCGCATTGTGCTCCCGCCGCAGTCGCAGCAGGTCGAGTATGAGGGCGAGATTGGCGTGGTGATGGGGGCCCGGGTGCATCACGTGTCCGAGTCCGATGCCGCCAATGCCATTCTCGGCATCTGCGCCGTGAACGATGTCACGGCTCGCGACCTTCAGAAATCGGACAAACAGTGGACGCGGGCCAAGGGGTTCGACACGTTCTGCCCCATCGGCCACACGCATGAGTATCATGGCGATCTGTCGGCGTTGACCGTGGTCACGCGAGTAAATGGTATCGAGCGGCAACGGGGCAGCTCGGATCTCATGGTATTTGCGATTCCGCGTCTGATCGCCTTCATTTCTAGCGTGATGACTCTGGAGCCCGGCGATATTATCGCGACGGGAACACCTGAAGGCGTGGGCCGTTTGTCGTCTGGCGACGTCGTCGAAGTCGAGGTGGTCGGCATGAGCCATGTGCGGAGCACGGTCGCCTGATGCCGTCGCACAGTACCCGTTTCGCAACGCTTCCCGAATACCCGCTCGCGAGCATCCCGCAGAAGAAGCGGGATCTCTTGGCGCGCGGGGTCGATGTCATCGATCTGGGCGCGGGTGATGCGGATTTGCCCGCACCGCCTGCGGTCCTCGAGCGCATGCGGTCTGCCATCGCCGAGCCGGCGTTGAGTCGGTATGGATTCGGCCTTGGCTATCCGCCCTATCGCGAGGCCGCGGCGGCGTGGATGCAGAAGCGGTTTGGCGTGACGTTCGATCCATACAAAGAGATTGTGCCCCTGATCGGGTCCAAAGAGGGGCTCTCCCATCTGGCGTTCGGCTACCTGAATCATGGCGACGTCGCGATCGTCCCGGAGCCGGGCTACAACTCCTACATGGGCGGCACGCTGCTTTCGGACGCCACCAAGTACTCTTATGCATTGCGGCCGCGGACCCAGTTCTTGGTGGACCTCAATGACGTTCCCAAGGACGTGCTCGCGCGGACCCGGATTCTCTACCTCAACTATCCGAACAACCCGACGGCGGCGACGGCTCCATTGTCTTACCTGGAGGACATAGTTCGCCGTTGCCGGGAACTCGACATATTGTTGGTGTACGACAACGCCTACAGCGAGTTGGCTTACGACGGGTATGTTCCGCCGAGCATTTTCGAGGTCGATGGGGCGCGCGAGGTGGCGATCGAGTTCCATTCGCTGTCGAAGACGTACAACATGACCGGTTGGCGCTGCGGATGGGCGGTTGCGCGGCCGGAGGTGGCGGGAACGCTGGCCAAGGTGAAGTCCTTCATCGATACGGGCCAGTTCATGGCGGTACAGGCGGCTGGGGTCGCCGCGCTCGAGAGTTGGGCGCAGTTCGTGCCGGGCAACGTGGCAACGTTCAAGGAGCGGCGCGACGCGGCGGTCGCGGCATTTCGAGAAGCCGGGTTTGCTTGCGAGGTTCCGCGCGCGGCTATGTACTTATGGATCCCCTTGCCGGAAGGGATTTCCAGTGCGGAATTCGGTGACCGGTTGCTGCAGAAGGAGGGTGTGATAGTCATGCCGGGTTCTGCGTTTGGTCCGGGTGGAGAGGGGTTCTTCCGCGTGTCGTTCATCGTATCGCCCGAGCGTATCCGCGAGGCTGCGCGCCGCGCAGGCGGCGTGCTGGCATCGTTCGAGGCACGGGCGGCGTAGGCCATTATGCGACGTTGGCGGCGGCCTTCCGCGGCTCTGGCGCTCTCTCTCGTCCTGCACGTCGTGCTGGGCGCGGGGATTCTCGCTCTCCTCATCATGCCGCACACGGCCGCCAATTGGCTGCATCTGACCAGGGGCGAGCCGGCTGTCGTCGAGCGCATCGGCTTTATTGCGATGCCGAAGACTGGCGCTGAGACGAACCCTGGGAAGGCTGGTGGCGACAACCGGCCGGTCTCCAAGACCAAGCCCAAGGAGATCGTCGCGCCTCAGGCGGTTCCAAACGGCCTGCCCACGGCTCCCGCGAGTCCCACGACGCCAGCCGAGCCCGAGGGCGGCGCCGGCAAGGTCATCGGACAGGGCGGCGCGACGGAGGGCGTAGCGCCCATCTACTCCGACCCGCGCCCGTGGGTCCCGCCCGCCGCAGTGCCGACCGCACCCAAGACTGTGCCGCAGCGCTATGACTCGGCGCTCGCGGGCATGGTCAGGTCGTACAACGACAGCCTCGCCGCGCTCGGCACGGAGCGGCAGCCGGGCGATTGGACGTTCGGGAAGAACAAAGATTGGGGCATCAATCAGAAGTGGATCAAACTGGGACCCGTGCAGTTGCCAACGGCGTTGCTCGGGCTTCTGCCGCTCAACACCACCGCGAATCCCGTGTTATCGCAGCGCGAGGCACAGTTGAACGCGATGCACGCGGACATCGCGTATCACGCGTATCAGGCGATGAGCGAGGATCAGTTCCGGCAGGCAGTAAAAGAGCTGCGCCAGCGCAAGGATCGCGAGCGGCAGCTGCAGCAGAATCAGCAGCCGAAGGACGACAACACCACGCCGACGCTCGCCAACAGCAGCCAGCACGACCCGGTCATCCCGCAGCCGTAATCGCGCGGCCGTAGTCCCGCAGGCCGTAGTCCCGGGTCTGTAATCCCCGCAGGCCGCAATCCCGCGAACCCGCTATAACGCGCGGGGCCAGCTAATTCCCGTAGCCGGCTCGGTATGAAAACACGCGGGGCCAGCTGGGTTATTCGCAGCCGGCCCCGTTTGCGTTGTAAGCGGACGCGAAGCGCCGCGTAATTCTATCGACCAGTATCGGCCGCGTTGCGAGCCGTTAAGCAGCGTCCGCCGGATGCCCGGCACCCGCTGCGACAACCTCGCCCTCCTCCTCGTCTTCCATACGCCGCCGATGCGCCGTTTCCGGATTCGCCTCTGCGTCATAGAACGGCCGGAACACCCCACAGATAACACCAAGCACAGCGAAATCGTCGTGCGGCCCAACGACGATCTCCCGCTCGCCGCTACCGGCGGGTTCGAGCACGATGGACGCCCCGCGGTGCGTCAGCGTCTTGACGGTAGCGTCCCCGCCGAGCCTTGCCGCGACCACCTGCCCGTCACTAGCCCGCACGGACGGATTGACGAGCACGTAATCGCCATCGTGTATCCCGCGCCCTGTCATGCTGTCACCCTTGATGCGCAGGAAATAGACGTCGTCATTCGGCACAAACCGTCTGTCAACGGTCAAGTACCCCTGTCGGTACTCGGGCACCAAACTGGGCTCACCCGCATGGATCTTCCCATACACGGGCACAGGTTGCGTCCGCCCTGCAGCAGCAAATCCAAGGAGTCGCACGCCACGCGATCGCGACGGATCGCGCTCGATATAGCCTTTCTCGGCGAGCGACTGCAGGAGATCGGACACCGTCTTCGTCGATTTGATACGAAAACGTTTGCCAATCTCCCGAATGCTCGGCTGGTAGGTGTTTTCGGCGAGAAAGTCGATGAGGTAGTGGTAGACTTTCCGCTCGATTGGAGTCAGGGGTTCGGCCATGCGGAGCCTCGGGAGGGAAAAGATCAGGCGCTCAACTGCGATACACCAGTTCACTATGTTTGCGCGCCCAATGTAAGGTTCGGCTCGGCAAGCGGTCAATAAGAGCCTTCTTTTGTTATCCACGAAATTGCTGTCTGAATTCTCGACAGCGACCTGTCGCGCCCGAGCATCAGTAGTACATCAAATATGCCCGGGCTGACAGTTAACCCCGTCAAAGCGACACGAAGTGGTTGGAACAGCTTCCCGTCCTTGATACCCATTTGCTGCGCTAGCGAGCGCAACTGATGCTCAAGGGCCTCTGCCGACCAGGCGGGGATGCCGGTCAATCTGTCGCGAATCCCGATAAGTACGGCGAGAATTTCCTCCCGGTCACGCCATTGTTTCGCCACCGCTTCGGGATCGTATTCAATGCTATCTCGCAAATAGGGAATAGCTTGGCGCACGATGTCGTCGATTGTGCGCGCGCGGACGCGCAGCAAATCGAGGAGCTGGAGATACCACGCGTTTCTCGCGTCGAGCTCCTCCTTCGTCACCAATCCCGCCTTGACGAGTGCTGGCGTTACCAACGGGGCCAGTTCTGTAACGGGCATTCGAGACAGATGCTGGCCGTTCATCCATTCCAGCTTGGTTGGATCGAACACGGCTGGTTTTTTTTGCAGGCCTTGAGGAGAGAACAACTCGATCATCTCCGCTCGCGTCATGATCTCCCGATCACCGCCCGGCGACCACCCGAGCAGCGCTAAAAAGTTGATCATCGCGTCGGCGAGGATGCCTTCGTGTTGGTAATCCCCGACCGCCGTGGCGCCGTGCCGCTTGCTCAGCTTCTTTCCATCCATCCCGAGGATCATCGGGAGGTGTGCGAATGTGGGAAGCGGGGCGCCGAGCGCTTCATATAGAAGGATCTGCTTCGGCGTGTTCGATATATGGTCGTCGCCCCGCATCACGAGGGTGATGCCCATGGCGACGTCATCGGAGACGACTGCCATGTTGTACACCGGTGTCCCGTCGGAACGCAGGATCACGAAGTCATCGAGATCCTTGTTGGGGAACGCAATGCGCTCGTGCACCAGGTCGACCCACGCGGTCACCCCATCGTCGGGCACCCGGAACCGGATGGCGAAGGGCTCGCCGCTGTGAACGCGCCGCTCGACTTCCTCTCGCGTCAGGCGATCACAGCGCCGATCATATCGAAACGCCTCTTTCTTGGCATCGGCCGCTTTCCGCCGCTCCTCGAGCTCGGCGGGCGTGCAGAAACACCGGTACGCGTGGCCACCTGCCAGCAGCCTCTCAGCGTCTCCCTGATGGCGCACGAGGTTCGCGCCTTGGTACACGGCCTCCTCATCCCACGTGAGCCCGAGCCACTCCATGCCTTCGAAGATGGCCCGCGTACTCTCGTCGGTACTTCTCGCTTTGTCGGTATCCTCGATGCGAAGCAGCATCGTACCGCCATAGCGTTTCGCATACAGCCAATTGAAGAGCGCAGTCCGCGCGCCGCCGACGTGCAAATATCCGGTCGGCGACGGCGCAAATCTGAGCCGTGGCCGGCCGGTGTCAGGTGTGCCCATGTTGTGATGAGGTGGAGGTCCTACGGAGTGGGAGGGATTCGAACCCTCGATACAGGTTTTCGCCCGTATAACGGTTTAGCAAACCGCCGCCTTCAGCCTCTCGGCCACCACTCCAAATATTTCGTCCGCTGAGTATAACCGATCGGCGTCCGTTGCGCTGGCCAGGCCATTTTTGCGGGGACCGCTAACGCCCGTGCGCAGCGACGCCATCGAGTTGTACGGTCCGCAGCATCGTCCAGAACAACGCCAGGTCGTGCGAGTCAGCCGATTGAATGCGTTGCCATCCAGCCGCGTGGCCCCATCGGCAATATCGGCCGCCGTGTCCGCATCCGGCGCTTGACCGAGAAGGGTGGTGCCGTATATTGCCAAATGGCTATATACGCAGGGCGACGGAAACGGGCAGCACCCGATCGCCTCAGCGCGATCTTCGGTGCGCTGTCCGATCCGACCCGGCGGGCGATTCTCGATCGCTTGCGGAAGCGACCGCACTCGGTGATGGAGCTCGCCGCGCCGTTCGACATGACCCAGCCGTCGATCTCCAAGCACCTCAAAGTGCTGGAGCAAGCGAGACTGATCGTGCGCGGCAAGGATGCGCAGCTCCGCCCGCGTGCGCTCAGGCCCGAACCACTGGAGGAGGCCAACGCGTATCTCGAGCGGTTCCGCACCCTCTGGGAGGCGCGTGTCGATCGCCTCCAACACTATCTCGCCAAGCTGCAATCCGACCAATGACCACATCACGCGCTGTCGTTCTCGCCCTCGGCGGGATGCTGATGCGAGCCGCGCCCGCCGGTGCGCAGAGTCCCGACGTCACTCCGTACCTCATGGACCGCGCGGCGGAGGTCAGCCTCGCGCGGTCCGCTGCCCCGCGCACCATCGCTGATTCGGTGACCGTGCTCGTCCTCACGCGCACGGGATATGTGGAGGCGGTGCCCGGCACCAACGGCTTTACCTGCCTCGTGCTTCGCTCGTTCTCCGGGCCCGCAGCCGATGCGGGCTTCGCGAAGGATCCGGGCTTCTGGAACCCACACGTCCAGTCGCCCTACTGCGCCAATCCACCAGCCGCGCGCACCGTCCTCCCAGCGATGCTCGCCAGCGTCCAATGGCTGTTGAGCGGCACGAGCCCGGTGGCCGCGGATGAGCGCTTCCGGCAAGCGTACGCCTCGCACCAGTTCCCGAGCCCAGCGCCGGGCGCCATGGCGTACATGCTTTCGTCGCACCAGTACCTGACCGAGGCCGATCCGCACTGGATGCCGCACCTCATGTTCTACTTCGACCGGTCGCTGCCAGCCGCAACGTGGGCCGCCGGCGGCTCGTCGGCCACAGTGATCGACGCCGACGCAGGGGACCCGACGTCCCCAATTCTCACGTTACTCGTTCCGGTGCGGCAATGGTCAGACGGCACAAGCGCAGCGACGCGCTCGAGGTAAAATTCTCGCGTCTCCTCGATGCGCCGCGCGAGCTAGTGTGGCGCATGTGGAGCGAGCTCCAGCATGTCCACGAGTGGTATGGGCCGGACGGATTCACGACTACGACCTTCGAGTTCGACTTCGTGCCGGGCGGCGTGTGGCGGCATGTCATGCACGGTCCCGATGGCACCGACTATCCAACCCGGATCGTCTTTCGCGAAATCGATCGACCGTCGCGACTGGTCTACGACAACCGCTGGGAGCTACCCGGCGTGCCACTCGACTTTCGCGTGGTGGTTACGCTCGAAGCCAGAGGGAGTAAGACGGAGCTCTCGCTCCACATGATCTTCCCGAGCGAGGATGCGTTGCAGATCGCGGTCGAGCGCTACGGCATCCTCGACGGAGGCACGCAAACGCTCGACCGCATGGCCCGCACACTGGATCAAAAGAGACCGACGCTCACCGCGAGGCGGAGCGTATAACCCGTATTGTGCACCGGCAGCGGCATCGCGTATTTCCCGACGATCGTGTAGTCCGGTGCGAGGGCGCAATTGCCGGCGGTGCAGATGATCGGGCCGCCGCTCAGATCAAGTCTCGCGCGACCGCCCGGCAGCGCGAACGACACGAGCGGGCCGGCGAAGATCGTTGCCGCGCGGCCTTCCGACGCGAATGTCTCGAGGCCGACACTCAGGCCGGGCGCGACCTTCGCGGTCGAGGCGAGGGAGCCGAAGTATTGCGTCCGGTATGGCGACATCGTCTCGTGTCCCGAGAACACCTGCACGGCGTCCGCATTGGCGGCGACTGACCACTTATCAGTGGTTCGACTGATGCTCAAGCGGCCGAGCGCCATGTCACTGCCGTCATAGTGCCGGCGCACGCCCGCGCTCAGGGACAGATGCCATCCGCCGAACCGGAGGGCATCAACCATCGCCTCGAGTTGGCCCGCCCCCTCGAATGAACCGAAACGCTCGTACGCCACATCGGTTGTCGCCATGACGACGACACGGGAACCGATGGGCACGTCCACTTCACCGGACTGCTCGGCACCAAAGGCATTCCCATAGCCTGAGCTGTACTGAAGAATGGCTTGCAGCTTCGTGGTGCTGGGGAACGACTCCGTGAAATTGAACGGTTGCCCTTGTGCCCCGGCCACACTGCTCACCACGACGAGCGCGAACGCGATGTGCTTCATGGTTGCCTCCGAGACTCTGGTTGAGGTAACCGGTGGGTACACCGCTACCGATCACAGAGTTCGGGTAGGCCATTTCCGGACGTCCGTACGATCAATCGCTACAGAGAGTGCAGATGCGCTGATGCGTGCGAGGCAATGACGTCGACGTCCACGTGCTCGAAGCATCGGGTTCTGACGCACGTTTTGAACAGCTTGCCCACGCAGGTGATGTTGCGGCAGGGACTGACGGCTTGGTAGCAGAAGGACGGCGCGTCCTGGTTGGCGGCCAGGTAGCCCGGACGGGACGAATCGTAACCAGACATCCGGGGTGGCGTGGCGCCGAAGAACGAAAGCACCGCCGTCCGATTGCGAAATTGGTGTGAGCCGGAGCGCGCGTAGCGCCGGGCCGCGGCGAGATGCAAGGGCCCGGTGTCGCCGCTGACGAAGACGTCCGCCAGGTCGATGAGGGCGGAGTATGCGTCCAGCGGCATGGTCTGCGGTACGATGCGAATACTCGGTTGCATCGCGGTCGGGAGGGCGGCGAGGAGGCGCTCCCCGATTCCCGCGGCCGAGTGACCGGCGCCCAGGAGGATGGTGGTCGCCGTCGGGGCTCGGGCGATAATCTCCCGCAGCAGTTCGGCCTGCGCGTCGAAGGGCATCATCGTGAAGCGCGACGCCGTGTCCGGATTGTACATCACGACCGGCGTGGTGGGCGAGAGACCCACCGAGGTCGCGAAGCGCGCGGCTCCCTCGATGGCGGCATCCGAGTAGTGCGTGCGGAGACCCGGGAATCGCCCCTCGCGGACCGGCCGTGCCACGGCCGCGAGCACGCCGCGGACGAAGCGATAGGCCTCGTAGCCGAAGTGATTGATCTGGCTCGCGTCTTTCTCGTCGCGCAGAATCGCGGCGCCGTGAGCCGCGAAGTCCACGAACGGCTGACGGGGGTCCGCCACGTCCTCCTGCGCGATGAAGGCGCTGCAGTTCACACACAGGTCGTACCGCCCCGTCCGCACGATGTCGCGGAGCGCCGCGATGTCCGCGGCGGTGGGGAGCTCCGCGCTTTCGAAGATCGGCAGCACGCGCGCCGCGTCGGGCAGTCCTTCGACGAGAGGAGCCACCGCCCCGTTGACGGCGAAATCGATTTCGGCATCGGGGAAGAAGTCGCGCAGGGCGGTGAGCGCGGGCTGTGCGATCAACGCGTCGCCGATATGGACGTCGGCGATCACCAGGAAGCGTCGGAATCCCCGCATGCGTCGTGCGATCCCACGGCTGCGCCACCCGCTGAGCGCGGCCACCGGGCGGCTGCCGGCCACCGAGAGGACGGTGGCGTCCAGCAGACGTGCGCCGAGGTGCGGGAACGTATCGGTGAGCCAACTCGAGGCGCCGAAGAAAACCTCTTGAGTCCGGGTATTCATCTGACGGCGGCGGGACGCCTAGCGATCGTCGCGGTCCTCGTCAACGATGCGAATGCCGGTGGAGATCATGCAGAACTTTAGATCCGTGCGGGGCCCGCCGTCGAGGCCCCGGCGATCACTTCCACGTGCGAAATCGCCACAGCCAGAGGTGCATCACCACGACCAGCGCCGCGGCGAGCCCCAAGTGTGACGGGGTCACGATCATCCGCGGCCAACCCCCGTGCGTGAGATCCGGCATGTGGCGCACGTTGAGCTCCCGCAGCGAGAGCGCGAAGATCGCCCAGACGAACAGCAGCGCGAGCCGCGCGAGGTGGCGCACCGTCCAGTATCCTCGGTTGTTGGACATGCCATGCTCGACCAACGTCAGGGGCCATGCCGCCACGAACGCCGCGATGGCCGCAAAGATGAACTCCTTGAGCCCCAGGTACACGCCGGCGTAGACCGCGATCGTGGCCACCGCGGCTCCCGGGTAAAGCGCAACCCACAAGGGGATCGAGTACTGATAGAGCGGCGCAGCAATGAAGATCAGCGCCAGCAAGCCACCGATCGCGAGAAACGGGTTGTTGCGCACCCCGCGACCGACTACCCAGTTGATCTGTGGGATAACCGGGGCCACGGGCTTCCACGTATCCGCGTTGGGCTGAGGGCTCCAGACGGCCTCCTGGCGCGCCCGCTCGGCCTCGTTCCAGGCGTGGACGCCCCGGCCCGCCTGCCAAGCATTCATGTCGCCGCCTGGGGGCAGCGGCTGATTGCTGTTCCCCGCGTTGAAGCTGTCTTGGTCCGACATGCGATGGCCCTCCGCGCGGTAGCGGTTCCGTGATGACCCCCCAATAATGCGTCACTCGTGGCGCGAAACCGTCATGCACACCTGACTTGACGCCAGAGTCATTGTATACAAATATGCATACAATATGACCACACCACTCGGCCTATTCATCGTCGGCCTGGCATCCATCATCGCCGGCATCCTCGATCTGATCTGGGGCGAGTTCGAGCCCGCGCACCAGCCGATCCAGGCATGGGGCGACCACATTCCCGGCCAGACGATCCTGGCCTACATCACCGCTGTCTGCCTGATCGTGGGAGGGGTGGCGCTCCTCTGGCCGCGGACCCGGAGATTGGGCGCAGTGGTGCTCGCCATCGTCTATGGCGCGTTTACCGTCTTCTGGCTCCCACGACTCTTCACGGCACCCACCATCCTCGGCTATCACCCGCGCGTGTACTTCGGCGTGCTCGCCGGGCTCGGCACGCAGCTCATCGTGGTCGCGGCACTGGTGGGGACAGTGCCCGTGAATCGCTGGATCTTCGGCCTCAGCTCGATCGCTTTCGGCCTGGCACACGTGACGAATATTGAAGACAACGCGACGCTGGTCCCCAAGTGGATGCCCTTGGGCGGCAACTTCTGGGTGGTGCTCACCGGTGTCGCGTTCATCCTCGCCGGCGTCGCCATTCTCACGCGAGTGAAGGACGTGCTCGCGAGTCAGCTCCTGGCGGTCATGTTCCTGGTCTTCAGCGTGATCGCCCTGGTACCGCTCCCCATCGCTCACCCACATGACCACACGGCATGGGGCGGCAACGCGTACAACCTCGCCGCCATCGGCGCCACATGGATCTTCGCGTCAATGCTCCGATCAGCGGGCGTTCAGTCCCCGGCTACGGGGACTGGAGCGGAACTTTCCGTCCCAGGCAAACGAGCGAACAGTCGGCCGAGCCAGCCTTGGAAGTCGTCGAGGTACGTGTAGAAGACCGGCGTAACGTAGAGCGTCACGATCTGCGAGAACACGAGGCCACCGACGACGACGATCCCGAGCGGGCGCCGCGACGCAGCGCTGGAACCGACGCCGATCGCGATCGGCAACGTGCTGGCGAGCGCCGCGACTGTTGTCATCATGATCGGGCGGAATCGAACCGAGCACGCTTTCAGGATCGATTGCTCTGGCGTCAGATGTTCGTTTCGCTCGGCCTCGACCGCAAAGTCGATCATCATGATCGCGTTCTTCTTGACGAGGCCGATCAGCATGATGAGCCCCACGTAGCCGTAGACATCGAGCTCGACGCCGGTGACCCACAGCGCGAACAGCGCGCCGCACGTCGCGAAGGGCAGCGCCGTGAGGATCGTGATCGGGTGGATGAAGCTCTCGTACAGGATCCCGAGAATGATGTAGATCACGAACACGGTGATCAGCAGCAGCACGGGAAGGTTCTGGACCGATGCCTGGAATGCTTGCGCCTGACCCGAAAAACCCATCGTGATGTCGGGCGGCATGGTCCCGTGGGCGACGCGCTCGACGGCCGCCGTCGCCGCCCCGAGGTCGCCGTTCGGCGGGATGTTGAAGGAAATCGTCACCGACGGCAACTGACCCGAATGATTGATCGCCGCCGGTCCAAACGTCGGCTCGAGCTCCGCCACATCCGCCAGCGGCACGACCTCGCCGTGCGAGCCGTTGATATACAGCTTGTTCAAGTCGAGCGGAGACGCTTGGTCCTGCGGCAGGACCTCCAGAACGACCCAGTACTCGTTGACCGCCGTGTAAATCGTCGACACCTGCTGGGCATTGTACGCCTCGGCCAGCGCGTTCTCGATCGCCGCTGGCGTGAGGCCGAATGGCGCCGCCCGGGCGCGGTCGATGTGGACCGTGACCTCGGGATTGCGATTGAGGAGATCACTGGTGACGTCGGTCAGCAGCGGCACCTTTTGCAGCGTGTCCAACAGCCGAAGCGAATTGCTGTAGAGTGACTGGATGTCGGGACCCTGCAGCGTGTATTGATAGAGCGCCTTCGAGTTGCGCCCCCCGATACGAATCGAGGGCGGGTTCTGGAGAAAGAGCTCCATGCCCGGGATGCCGGACGAGCGACGCGTGATCTCATCGACACACTCGTCGGCCGACGGACGCTCGGTCGGCGGCTTGAGCGTGAGCCAAAGATTCCCCTGGTTCGTCGCTCCCGCGGTCCCGCCGCCACCCAACGCCGACGTGAACGACGCGATGCACGTGTCTTTCGTGAGGATGGTCGCCAGACGACTCTGCAGCCGCGACATCTCGTCGAACGACGTGCCCTGCGCGGCCTCGGTCGTCGCGTCCAACTCTCCGCTGTCCTCGGGCGGAAAGAGTCCCTTGGACACGCGCTGGTACAGCACCACGGTAACGCCCAGCACCGCCAACGAGAACACGATCGTCAACGGCCGGTGGCGCATGACCACGCCCAGGCTACGCTCATAGGCGCCCAGCGCGGCGTTGAAGATGCGCTCGCTGGCGAGAAAGAGCCGGCTATGGGTCACCTCGGTGTGTGGCTTGAGGAACCGGCTGCACAACATCGGCGTCAGCGTCAGCGACACGAACCCCGACACGAGAATCGAGAAGGTGATCGTGAGCGCGAACTCGCTGAACAGTCGCCCGATGACCCCGCCCATGAACACGAGTGGAATGAAGACCGCCGCCAGCGACAACGTCATCGAGAGAATCGTGAACCCGACCTCGGCGGAGCCGCGGAACGCCGCGCGCATCGGCTCCTCGCCCGCCTCGATGTGCCGCACGATGTTTTCCAGCATGACGATCGCGTCGTCGACGACGAACCCGACCGCCAACGTCAGCGCCATCAGCGACAGGTTGTCGAGGCTGAAATTCAGCAGGTACATCACCGAGAACGTGCCGACGATCGCCATCGGGAGCGCGAGGCTCGGGATGAGCGTGGCCACGACGCTTCGCAAGAAGATGAAGATCACCAGCACGACGAGCATCAGCGCCAGCAGCAGCGAGAACTTGACGTCGTGCACCGCGGCTTGGATCGACACGGACCGGTCGTAGTCCAGATTCACCTTGACCGATCGCGGGAGCCCCACCTCGATCTCGGCCATCTTGGCTTTGACGGCGTTGATCACGTCGACGGTGTTCGTGCCCGGCTGCCGCCGGATGGAGAGGAAAATCGTCCGCTCCATATCGCGGCCATTGTAGAACCAGGCGGCCGCCTTGTTGTTCTGCACATCGTCGAGGACGGTCGCCACGTCGCCGAGTCGAACCGGTGCGCCATCCTTGAACGTCACGATGAGCCGCCGGAACTGGGCGGCGTTGTAGAGCTGGCCCGTGGCGTAGAGGGTAGTGGTTTGGCTCGGGCCGTACAGGACGCCCGTCGGGATGAAGACGTTTTCGTTCGAGATCGCCTTGGCGACGGTGTTGGGACTGATATTGCGGGCGGCGAGCTTTGCCGGGTCGAGTTGGACGCGGACCGCGTATTTCTGCGATCCATAGACGATGACCTGGGACACGCCGCTGACCATCGAAATGGTCTGCGCGATCGTGGTCTCGCCGTACTCGTCGAGCGTCTGGAGCGGCAGCACCGCCGATGTCAGCGAGTAGAACAGGATCGACTGTCCGGCCGGATTCTGCTTGTAGTACGCCGGCGGGATGATGTTCGGCGGCAGGTTCGGCAGCGCGGCCGAGATGGCCGAGTTTACGTCCTGGGCGGCAGCGTTGATGTTGCGGTCGAGCGAGAACTGGACCGTGATCCCCGTCGTGCCCAGCGCGCTCGTCGACGTGATGTTGTCAATGCCGGCGATCCCCGAAAATTGCTTCTCGAGCGGCGTGGCAACGGTGGCCGCCATGGTCTCGGGGCTGGCACCCGGCAGAGACGCGCGGACGAAAATCGTCGGGAAGTCGACCGGTGGCAGGTCGCTCACGGGCAACTGCCGGTACGCGATCACCCCAAAGATCACGATGCCGATCATGATCAGGGTGGTCATGACCGGGCGCTTGATGAACAGCGCGGTCATTCCCGCCGCGCGGGATGTATGCGCTACTTCGTCGGTCACAATAAGTGCTTACGCGCCGGATCGTGGTTTCGTTTACGACGTGATCCGTTGACGCCGCCTGAAGGCAACGTAGGCGACGCAGGCCGTCCAGGTCGGCGCGGCGTCGAGGCCCGGGACCAGCTCGAGCGCGAACGTTGGCAAGAGCGCCCAGTGGAATCCGAGTAATCGGTTGATCAACAGGGCTGCTACTACATCTATCGCAGCGTCGAGTGCCTCCAGCGGTATCTCGCCGCCGATGGTGGCAAGGCCGACGGAGAAGAACGAGAGATTGACGGGAAGTTGAAGAATGTCGGCCAAAATGCCGACAGCGAACGCGAGTTTGACCTGCCGAGGTGTCACGGTCCGCATGCCGTAATTTACCGCGCGCGGTCGATAAACGAGCGTGTTGCCTCGAGGACCGCATCCGATTTGTCGGGGGCCACCATGCGAGCGAGCAGCAGGCCGCCGAGCATGGTCGCGACAATGGCGGTCGCGTTCTCCTCAGTGGCTTCGCCCTGCGGCAAGAGCTGCCGCAGCCACTCGATCCGCTGGGCGACCCGCTCGGCGACGCCCTCTCGTATTTGATCGCTGCCCCGAACGAGCTCGGAGCCGAGGGCGGCAAGTGGGCAGCCAAGCTCAGGATGGGAGGCGTGTCCGGCGCTCAAGTACGTATCGATGACGGCCTCCATGCGCTGATCGTCGGGCACTCGATTGTTCGACAGGCGCTCGATTGTTTCGCGGCTCGCGCGGCCCAGTGCGGCGCCTATGAGCTCGTCTTTCGACTTGAAGTGCGCATAGAACCCGCCGTGAGTAAGCCCGGCCTCGGCCATGATCTCGGCGATGCTCACTCCGTCGAGTCCCTTCGCGCGGAGCGCAGAGGCCGCCGACTCGACGATACGGTCGCGGGTCTCTTGTTTGTGGTCATCGGGCCAGGGCACGGGAACTCCTTTGACAGAATATGATAACTATCATATAGTATAACTCCTACGGAGGTTCTATGCTCGATGCGATCGACACCATTCTCATTCTCACCTCGGCCGCCGTCATTCTCGTCGCCATGACGAGACGCCTCCTCATCGCGGGTATCGCGGGCGCCTGGTTCGGCCTCGCCGCCGTCGCCGCGGCCTCAGGGGCGCTCGATGGTAGCCCTGTCGTGCTCTTGGTCCTGTTCAGCGTTCCCTTGATCGTGGCGGCAGTCGCGTGGCAACGACCCGCGGTTCGTGCGGCATGGCTCGCGATGCCAATGTCCTTGCTCATCGGGCTGAACGTGATTCGCTCGCTCGGCTTCACGTTTCTCTTGCTCGCAGCGGACGGGCGGCTCTCTGGTCCGTTCCCATATAGCGCGGGTTGGGGCGACGTCATTACCGGTGTGTTGGCGCTGCCCGTCGCCCTCGCCGTCGCGCGCGGGACGGTTTCGAGAGGTCTGGTCACCGCGTGGAACGCGTTCGGGCTGCTCGATCTCATTACCGCGGTCGGGCTCGGCGTCGTGTCTCGCCCCGGTTCTCCCGTGCAGTTGCTCCACGTAGGTGTCGGGAGCACCGCGATAACGCAACTGCCCTATTCGCTTGTCCCGACTGTGCTCGTGCCGTTCTTCATCGTAACGCACGTCGTTCTGTTCGCCCAGCTGCGCGCGCGGGCTCCGCGGCGCGTGAGCGCGATCACGGCGATACCCGCGTAAAGCTCCGGCCTTGCGGGCGGCGAGCCCGGTGGTTTTCTTTGGCATAAACGGTTTATGCCAAAGCCAAAGAACCGACCACCGGAGCTCGTGCAGGGCACGCTGGACATGCTCGTGCTCAAAGCGCTCACGCGCGAGAGCCTGCACGGCTACGCGGTCGCCGAGTGGATTCGCGCGACATCACGCGACGTGCTCCGGGTGCAGGAGGGGGCGCTGTATCCCGCGCTGCATCGGCTCGAGCTGGCGGGGATGCTCACGTCGGAGTGGGCAGTGAGCGACAAAGGGCGTCGCGCCAAGTACTACTCGCTCACCGCCGCGGGGCGGAAGCATCTGGCCACCGAAGCGCAGTCGTGGCATCAGCTGTCCGGCGCCATCGCGCTCGTGATGCGGACGGCGTGATGCGGATCCCGCTGATCCAGCGACTGCGAGCGCTCTTCCGTCGGCGGCGCCTCGATGCGGATCTCGATGACGAGCTCGCGTTTCATCTCGACATGCGCGCCGGACAGATCGAACAGACCGGCGTGCCGCATGCCGACGCCGCTCGGGCGGCTCGGAGACAATTCGGCAACGTCGCGGGGATTCGCGAGCACATGAGAGACCTCTGGAGCTTTCCGTCGGCCGAGGCCCTCTGGCGCGACATTCGCTACGGCGCACGAGTGCTCGCGCGCGCGCCGACATTTACCATTGTGGCCGTACTGACGATCGCCCTCGGCGTCGGCGCGAATACCGCGGTATTCAGCGTCGCCGATGCCGTTCTGCTGCGGCCGCTGCCGTTCACACACGCCGATCGTCTCGTGCGATTGTACTCGATCGTCGGCGGCAGTCCGATCGGCCCGTCGGTCGGCGACGCGCACGACTTCACGACCGAGTCGCACACGCTCCAGTCGCTCGTGGTCTATGATGTCTGGCGCAAGAACGTCAGCGGGAACGCACCGGCAGAGCGGCCAGAGCAACTGCGCGTCGGTCTCGTGCCCGGCGAGTTCTTCACGGCCCTCGGCGTCACACCCCGCATGGGCCGCGTCTTCACCCCGGAGGAAGTGCGCCCGGGGAACGACAAGGTCGTCGTGCTCACCGAGCGCTATTGGCGATCGCATTTCGGCGCCTCACCCTCAGTCCTCGGCCAGGCCGTTCGCATCAATGACGAGCCGTACACGGTGATCGGGGTCATGCCCGACGTCATCCCCGACTGGCTCGACGGCGCGGAGTTCGGGCCCACCCTGATGTGGACACCGTATGTGCTGGCGCCAGAAGATTTCGATGCCATGCACCATGGTGACCGCGGGAATGGCACGATCGGCGTGTTGAGACCCGGCATGACAGCGGCCATGGCGACCGCGGAGATGCAACGCATCGCTGGCGAGTTGGCCGAGCGCTATCCCGTGAATCGTGGGGTCTCGGCGCGCGTCGTACCGCTGGCCGACACGCGCGCGGGCAGCCTGCGTCCCACTCTGGTGCTCTTACTCACGTCGGTGGCGATGATCTTGGGCCTAGCGTGCGCGAACGTGGCCGGCCTCATCATGGCGCGGCACACGGCTCGGCACCACGAGATCGTCATTCGCGCGTCGCTGGGCGCCGGCCGATGGAGTCTCGTGCGGCAGCTCGCGGCCGAGTATCTCATGTTGGCGCTGCTTGGCGGGGCGGTGGGGCTCGTCGCGGCGTGGCTCGGTGGCATCGCCGTGGTCAGGCTGCATCCCGCGAATCTGCCGCAACTCGCCGAGGTCCGTATCGATGCGCGAGTGCTGTTGTACACGCTCGCCCTCTCGGTGGGCACCGGCGTCATGTTCGGCATCATCCCGGCGTTGCCCGCGACTCGTGGGAACCTCGGCACCGCGATCCGAGAGGGTGGGCGCTCAGGTACAGGGGGCAAACGGCGTCAGACCGAGCAACAGGCGCTCGTGGTCGCGCAGATCGCGTGCTGCGTCATCCTCGTGCTCTGGACAAGCCTTCTCGTGAAGAGCCTGCTGCGACTCGAGCATCAAGACAGCGGATTTCGGGCCGAGCGGTTGTTGACGGCGCACGTGACGTTGCCGCCGGTGCGATATCCGGATCGCCCCGACCCGGGTCCGATCGAGCGGTTCAACCAGCAGTTCGCCGAGCGCCTGCGGGCGATCCCCGGTGTGCGAGACGCGACGGTGACGACGTTCTTCCCGCCCGTCAATCAGTATTCCCGATCATTTACGCTGGACGGTCGGGCGGCGTCACGCCTCGACGACATGCCTCGGGCCAGCTTCGGCGTGGTCGACGACCAGTATCGCACCACGCTCGGCATACCGATGATCGAGGGACGCGATTTCGCCGGATCGGATATCGCGACGAACCCGCCGGTCATCCTGATCAACCAAGCGCTGGCCAGAAAGTACTTCGCGGATCGCGATCCGATCGCCCAGCGTCTCGTGCTGCGTCAGCTCTCGCAGGGGCGTCCGGACACGATAGCGACAACCGCCGCGATCATCGGCGTTATCGGCAACACGAAGAATCACGGGTTGGCGGTCGAGCCCGAGCCGGAGATCATTGGCCTGGCCCGCCAGATGCCCGACATGAACGCCGGGTTCAAATACATCGTCGTACGCACAACATCCGACCCATCGCTCGCCATCGAATCCGTTCGTGATGCGCTCCGGTCGATCGACCCGGAGCTGCCGCTGTCCCAGGTGGCCACGATCGACGCGGTGATGGCGGAGCAGACGACGGATCGGAGACTCAGCACGACGTTGCTCGGCCTGTTCACCGTCGGCGGCGTCCTGCTCGCCATTATCGGCATCTACGGCGTCATCTCATACTTCGTCGCCCAACGCACGAAAGAGATCGGCCTCCGCGTCACTCTGGGTGCCAAGCGCGCGGACATCCTGTGGCTCGTGCTTGGCACGGGGCTTCGCCTCGCCGTGACCGGCATCGTGATCGGTCTCGTGGGAGGGTTCGCGCTGGAACGGGTGCTGTCGCGATTCCTCTTCCTGGTGACGGCGACCGACCCGACGATCGTGATTGGTGTTCCGATTGTGATCGCCGGCATCGCGATCCTCGCGTGCTATCTTCCGGCGAGACGTGCCACGAACCTCGACCCGGTGATCGCGCTGCGCGAGTCCTAACGCCAACGCGTCACGGAAGCAACGGATCGGCGCGGCGAGCCGACCCGGGTACGTCGAGTGGATGAGCCACACGGTGAACATCGGTCGGAAATCCTCGACATCTACGATCCGCACCTCGCTCCCGAATGCGCTTCGCTCGAGCATGCGTGGAAGCACCATCCCGACGCCGTGTCCTCGCGCGATGAGCGAGAGCTGGAGCTCGGCGCCTCCGACGACGACGCCAGGCACGAGTGCGCGGCCCGTCGCCGCGAACGCGTCGCGCAGGACACGACGGAACGAGCAGCCGTCGTGATCGAGCACCCACGGCAGCTGCGCCAAATCCTCGAGGCGCACGCGCTGGGGGAGCGGAAGATTCATACTGGCGACGATGGCCGCCGGATCGGTGGCGAGGGCCTCACACGCGCGCCCCGCGAGAGGCTGGCGTCCGTCGAGCGTTACCACCGCCGCGGCGTCGAGCGTGCCACCGCGCACCGCCTGGATCAGCGCTTCGGACCATCCGGTCAACGCTCTCAAGTGCAACTGCGGGTAGGTCGCCCGCACGCGATCGACCGGCTCGGCGAGCGCGAGATCGCCGAGCGCGGTGGTGACGCCGACGCGGAGATCACCCTGAGGCTCGCCGTCCGGCTCGAGGGCAAGAGTCATGTCGCGCACGGCTTGCACGACGCGGCGTGCCTGATCGTAGGCGGCCCGGCCCGCGGTGGTGAGCCGCGGCGGCTTCGAGCGGCGGTCGAGCAGGGGAGTGCCGACCGACTGCTCGAGCGACTGAACCCGACGCGTCACGCCCGGCTGCGTGAGGTGCAGTCGGAGCGACGCGCCGCCGATTGAGCCGGTCTCGACGACCGCGATGAATGCTTCGAGATCATGTATGTTCATGCGCGCCAAGCATGATTATCGTGACAATAATTGATTTGTAGTATAATGCCACGACCGGTAGCCTTCGTCCATGAGGTCTCGAGTCATCCTCGTGACGATGGCGACCGTGACCGCGCTCGTCACGCTCGATGCGACGATCGTCGCGGTGGCATTGCCGTCGATTGCCCGTGGGCTCCACGCCTCGTTCGCCGACGTCGAGTGGGTGATCGGCAGCTACGTGCTGGCCTTCGCGTCGCTGATGACGCCCTTCGGCGCGCTCGGCGACCATCGGGGCCGCAAGGGCGCCGTGCTCGCCGGCGTGTCCCTCTTCGCTCTCGCGTCGCTCCTCTGCGGCGTGGCGCAGAATGCATCGCTCCTCATCGGCGCGCGCGTGCTCCAAGGCATCGGTGCGGCGTTCCTGCCACCCGCGGCGCTCGGCATCATCGGGCATACGTTCCAGGGCGAGGATCGGAACCGCGCGTTCGGTGTCTGGGGCTCGGTCATCGGCCTCGCCGTTGTCGCCGGCCCGGTGATCGGTGGCATCGTCACGTCGCTCATGGGCTGGCGTTGGACGTTCTTGATCAACCTGCCGCTCTGCGTCGCACTCTGCGTCGCCATCGTGCGATGGGTGCCCGACTCGCGCAATCCGCACGCCCGGCGCTATGACATCGGAGGGAGCGTCACCTTTTGTGGCGCGCTCTTCTTTCTCACCTGGGCGCTGATCGACCCGCACGATATGGCCGCGCGCATCGCCGGATCACTCGTCATGCTCATCGCGTTCGTCGCGATCGAGCGCCGACAGCGCGAGCCGATGCTCGACCTGGCTCTGTTCCGCCGGTCGGACTTCCTCGGCGCGGTCGCCGCGATGGCCGGATACTCGGCGAGCGCGCAAGTGCTCGTCTATTTCTTTCCGCTCTTCCTCCAGAATGGCATTGGATACTCGCCGCTGACGTCTGGCATCGCCATGCTGCCGTACGCCATTCCACTCTTTCTCATGCCGCGCGTGGCCGCGCGATTGACCATCCAGCGCGGGAATCGCATGGTTCTGGCGTCGGGACTCTTGATCGTAGCCGCCGGCGATCTACTCATGGCGATCGCTGCTCCGCGGCTCAGTTACCCGCTGTTCGCGGGGGCCATGTTCGTCTCGGGAGTGGGCGCCGGTCTCCTGAACGGGGAGACTGCGCAGACCCTTCAGGCCACGATTCCCACGGCCCAAGGGGGAATGGCCGGTGGGTTGAGCGCGACGGTTCGCTTTGCCTCGATCCTCTTGGCGGTGGCGATCCTCGGCATCTTTTACTCACACAAGGGCATTCCTTGGGTGATGGCGGCGGCCGGCATCGTCGCCGGTTTGTCCGCGACGTTCGTTTGGCGGTTGCTGCCGAGTGGACTGACCTGGTCGTAGATTTGGCCCGCTATGAGCGGAGACTTCGCGGGGCGGGTCGCGATCATCACGGGAGCTGCGCGCGGGCTCGGGAGAGCCGTTGCGGTGAGGCTCATCGAGCGCGGTGCGAGCGTGGCGCTCAATGTGCGCGACGCCGAGCGTGCCGAGGCGGTGGCGAGAGACCTGGGCCCACAGGCGCTCGCGGTACCGGGTGATATCGCGGCACCCGGTATACCGGACGCCATCGCGAGTCAGACGCTGGATCGCTTCGGCCGGATCGATATTCTCGTCAATAACGCTGCGTTGGCCACGTCCACGCGTTTCGGCGACCTGTCCGCCGACGAGTGGCGATTGGCGCTCGAAGTCAACGTGACCGCGCCTTTTCTGCTCACGAAGGCCGTGTTACCCGCCATGAAGGCGCAGCGGTACGGTCGCATCGTGAACATCTCGTCGACCGCGGGAAAGACGGTGAGCACGCTCGGGGGAGCGCACTATACCACGTCGAAAGCGGCGCTCCAGGGACTCACGAGAGCCGCGGCCAAGGAGCTGGGCACGTTCGGCATCACCGTGAACGCCGTGTGTCCCGGGATGATCGACACGGAGCTGACCCACGAGTACGCGTCGGACGATCTGTTGCAACGTCTCGCGGCGAGTTACCCGGTGCCCCGGCTCGGGACCTCGCGTGAAGTGGCGGATCTCGTATGTTTCGCGGCGTCCGAGGCCGCGGGGTACATCACGGGTGCCTCGCTCGACATCAACGGCGGCGATCTGATGCTATGAAAGTGTTGATCGCGCTCATCGCGGCGCTCATCATCGGGGCCGCGATCGCCGCCTCGGGCAATCCGACGCTCCTCGGATTCGCCGACGCGCTCGTGCCGATCGGTACCCTCTGGATCAATGCGATCCGTATGACGGTGATTCCCCTCGTGATCGCGCTCTTGATCACCGGCGTGGCATCGACCTCGGACGTGAAGGCCATTGGTCGCATCGGCAGCCGAACACTCGTCGTGTTCATCTCGCTGCTCGTTGGCGTGGCCATTGTCTCGGGGATCGTGGCTCCCCTCGTCTTCAAGCTCCTCCCGCCCAATCTGGGGAGTCACCCGTCGTTGCCGCCGGGCGCGGCGGAGGCCGCCGAGCAGCTCGGCGCGGCGGGCGCCACGCCGACGTTCGGCGCATGGGTCGTCTCGCTCATCCCGCCCAATCCGATCGCCGCGGCGGCGAACGGCGCGATCGTGCCGCTCATCATCTTCACGTTGTTGCTCGGACTGGCGATCGCCCACAGTCCGCCCGTTGCGCGCGATCGGCTCGTCGAGTTTTTCGCGGCGTTCCGCGATGCGATGCTGACGCTCGTGCGATGGGTGATCGCGGCCGCTCCGATCGGCGTGTTCGCGCTGCTGCTGCCGCTGGCCGCGAAGAGTGGCGCCGCGCTGGTCGGCGGCGTTGGGTTCTACATTGTGGTCTACTCCCTCGGGCAGATTCTGGCGACGCTCGTGCTCTATCCCGTCGTGGCCATGTTCGCGCGCGTGCCGATGAAGCAGTTCGCGCGAGCCGCGTTGCCCGCGCAGCTCATCGCGTTCAGCTCGAGCTCCTCCATCGCCGCGCTCCCCGCGCTCGTCGAGGGCGCCGAACGCGATCTCGATCTCCCGGATCGGGTCGCGGGGTTCGTGGTGCCGCTCGCGGTCTCCATGTACAAGATCGCGGCGCCGCTCTCGTGGACCATCGGCGCGTTGTTCATCGCTTGGTTCTATGGTATCACGCTGCATGTGCGAGAGCTGGCGCTGATCGCGGTGGCGGGCGTGTTCCTCACGTTCGCCGCACCGGGCGTCCCACGCGGCGCGTTTCTCATGCTCACGCCGCTCTTCTTGGCGGTCGGGCTGCCGGCCGAAGGCATCGGGATATTGATCGCGGTGGACACGATTCCCGACTTGTTCTCGACGGTGTTCAACACCACCGGCAATCTCGCGGCTACCGCTCTTGTAGGAGCTAAAGACCCAGGTCGCTGAGGCCGGGGTGGTTGTCCGGCCGACGGCCTAACGGCCAGTGATATTTCCGGTCGCCCTCCTGCATTGGGAGGTCGTTGATCGACGCCAGCCGCCGTTGCATGAGACCGTTCTCGTCGAACTCCCAGTTTTCATTGCCGTACGACCGGAACCAATGCCCGGAGTCGTCGTGCCACTCGTACGCGAATCGTACGGCGATGCGATTGCCTTCGAAGGCCCAGAGCTCCTTGATCAGCCGATAGTCCAGCTCCTTCGCCCACTTGCGCGTCAAGAACGCGACGATATCCGCGCGACCGCTCAGGAACTCGGCGCGATTTCGCCAGCGCGAGTCAGGCGTATAGGCGAGCGATACCTTTTCGGGGTCGCGTGAGTTCCACCCATCTTCGGCCATGCGGACCTTTTGGGTGGCCGTTTCGCGGGTGAACGGCGGCACTGGTGGCCGCGCTGTTATGGCAGTCATGATCAGCCCGTCTACCAGACATGAGAAAGCAACGACCGATGCTCGCCGTTCTCGCAATATGCGCTTTCGCCTGGGGCGTGTACATGCTCCTCGCGGCGTGGTCGTTTGGTCGCACGGCCCACCGCGTGCAGGGACTGATCGTGGATCGCGACAATGCGAATTTCACGGTGCAGTATATGGTCGACGGGCAGATGCTGCAGTTGACCGAGGCGCTGCCGAGCACGAAGGGGATGTCGGGCATGACGAGACAGCGCCTGCGGCCCGGTAACAGCGTCCCGGTACTCTACGACCCAGCGCTCCCGACGCGAGCAAGATGGGACAGCAATCGCGTATGGGCGCTGCCGGCGGCGATCATGGCCGTCGCGCTGATCGCTTTCGGCGTCGCAATGTTCCCAAATGTGATGGCGCGTCCCCTACGCTGACATGTGGGATGCTATAAATTAGTCCGACATGGGCCGGCTCGCGATCTATATGCAGATGCTCTTCCGGTACAAGCCGCAGCGATACTGGAACGACATCCTCTCGGAGTCGTTCGACCTGCGTGGCGTCGGGCACTTCGGGCGGAGCGAGGCCGAGAATGCGGCGATGTACGCGGAGAAGCGCGCGATCATCGAGCGCGAGCTAGCGCGGTACCACGTGGCGCTCGGCCCCGATACCCGCGTGCTCGAGATCGGGAGCGGCGTCGGCTACTGGACGGAGTTCTTGCGGTCGAAGGGCGTGCGTCACTACACGGGCAACGACATCGCCCAGGTGTCGATCGAGACGCTCGGCGCGCGCTATCCGGATTTCACGTTCGTGCTGGGCGACGCCGGCCAGATCGCGTTGCCGGCCGCGTCGTTCGATCTCGGTTGGATGATCGACGTGACGCAGCACATCACCGATGACGCCGCGTTCGATCGCGCGATCACGAACGTGTGGCAGGCGCTCCGGCCCGGCGCGACCTTCGTGGTCACATTCTGGGATCCGGGCACGAACAGGTACCTGGCGAACAAGTTGCGCTTGAACCGCATCGAGAAACCGCGCGGGCTCGCCGCCTATCGCGCCGTATTCGGCGCCGGCGCACAGATTTCCGATCCGGCGCCGTTCAACGACAAGCACTTAGTCGTCGTTCGCAAACCCTAATGGATATTCGCGTCCAGGCGCTGAACTCATCGGACTGGATGGAGCTGCGGGACGCGCGTCCGGCCGATGAAGTCTCGCTCTACCGCGCGCTCTTTCGCGTCCAGGTCGACGGCCAGGTGCACAACCGTCCGTTCTGGTTCGACCGCTCGGACCTCGACGAGTTCGCCCACGATCTCGCGTGGCTCGACAAAGCGGTCGGCGGCCGCGCGACCCTGAACCACGCGGGTCGTCCCGAGTACCTGACGGTCGTGATCGAGTCCTCGGGGACAGCCTACGTCACCGGCGAGCTCTTCGACTTCGACGACCCTGACCAGCACGTGCGCTTTCGCCTCCAACAGAGCCGCGCATCGCTCCGCACGCTATTGCGCGACGTGCGGACGCTGCTCGATATGCGCGTGCCGCCGGGCTGATTCGCTTAACGGAGGGCGAGGGACTCGAACCCCCAAGTCGCTTTCGCGACGCCAGTTTTCAAGACTGGTGCAATAGCCATTCTGCCAGCCCTCCCGGCAAGCGCGTAAACTAATAGTATCGCCTACGATCGCGGAGACTGTCGCGAGGATAGCCCATGGTCGTCTAGAGCGCCGCGTAGATCAGCCCGGCGCCTGCTGCTGCCGCGACGGGAGAAGCGATGCGAATCATGAGGGGCGTAAGCCGCTTCACCCACCACGTCCCGTAGGCACCATGCCACCGGATGGGGACGACCATGATCAGCAGCGAGGTTGCAACCAAAAGCCAACCTGCAACCTCGAAGACCAGCGGCAGCTTAGAGGCCGGTGCCCGCACGATCAGCGCCACTCCGGCTAGCACGCGCAATCCCTGCTCAGTGAACTGAAGACGCCAGTTTGAGCGCTCCAGGTTAGCGCTCATCTTCTCGAACAGGTGAAGGCAGTAACTTGGACGCAGGGCCATCAGGAACGAGACCCCGACGAGCCAAAGGCCCGCCGCGGCCACAACGATTAGAGCTGGTGCAACAGCCATTCTGCCAGCCTCCTGGCAACGTCACAAGCTAGCCGCCGAACATGACGGGGACCACGATCACAAATTTCACCGGGCGCCCGCCGAGTGAGGCTGTTAGGCGTTCCGACTCGCGTGAGCATCGGCCTGGAGCAGCGCGCCGATGGCCTCTGCGTCGATCGGCTTCGCGAACAAGAAGCCCTGTCCGTAGTGGCAGCCGAGCGCGAGGAGTTGCGCCCGTTGATCGGCGTGCTCAACGCCTTCCGCCACCGTGTTGAGCTTGAGCGTGGTCGCGAGGCCGACGATCGTGCTGGCGAGCGCGGTCTGGCCATCCTTCGTGGCCAGCTGCGTGACGAACGACTTGTCGATCTTGAGGATGTCGACCGGGAATTGCTGCAAGTAGCTGAGGTTCGAATAGCCGGTCCCGAAGTCGTCGATCGCCAGTCGGAGCCCGAGCGCCTTGAGCTCGTTGAGCCGGTCGAGCACGGAATTGGTGTGCGACATGAGCGCGCTCTCGGTGATCTCGAGGATCAGCCGGTCCGGTGGAAATTTCGTCTCGGCAAGAATCGCCGCGACATCAGCCGTGAAGCTCGCCTCCTGCAACTGGCGAGCGGAGACATTGACGCTCATGGTTGGCACCCGGTCGCCTTCGGCGGTGAGCTGCCACTGCCGGCCCTGGCGACATGCCTCGCGCAGCACCCAGCGTCCGATGGGGACGATGAGCCCCGTCTCCTCGGCCAGCGGGATGAACCCGGCCGACGAGTCCATCTCGCGGTGGGGATGATGCCACCGGACGAGCGCTTCGACACCCGTGACCGATCCGGTCTCGAGCTGCACGATCGGCTGATACAGGACACGCAGCTCGCCGCGATCGACGGCGTGCCGGAGATCAGCCTCCAGCTCGAGACGCTGGAGCAGCGCCGCGTACATGCCCGGCTCGAACACCGCGTGTCGCCCTTTGCCATCCTCCTTCGCCCGATACATGGCGACATCGGCATTGCGCATCAGCTCGTCGACCTGCTCGGCGGCCCGGGCGTGCGCGATCCCGATGCTCGGGCTGATCGTCACCTCACGCCCGCGCAACGCGACCGGCTGCCGCATCGACTCCATGATGCGCGTGACGACGACCAGAGCGTCGTCGACGTGGTGCACGTCTTCGAGCAGGATCGCGAACTCGTCGCCGCCGATCCGTGCGACGGTGTCGCAACCGCGAGATGCTTTGAGCAGTCGTGTCGCGACCGCCTGCAGCAGTCGGTCGCCCTCGACGTGTCCCAGCGTGTCGTTGACCGACTTGAAGTTGTCGAGATCCAGAAAGAGCACGGCGACTCGCTCGCCCCGCGCCGAACGCGCCAGCGCATGGTCGACGCGATCCCGAAACAGCGCCCGATTGGCGAGACCGGTCAGCGAATCGTGAAACGCTTGATGCACGAGCTTGGCCTCGAGCTCGCGGTTCTCGTTCTTGAGCGCCAGATGCAGGAACCGCGTCTCGAGCAGGTTGCGCGTCCGGAGAAGCACTTCCATTCGCTCGAGGGGTTTCGTCAGGAAGTCCTTCGCGCCACTCGACAGCGCCCGCTCCTTGGTCTCGCGGGTCGTGTCGGCCGTGAGCACGAGGAACGGCAGGTAGTCGTTCGGTGCGAGTCGTTCGCTGAGCGCCGCCATCAGCGCGAACCCATCCATGTGCGGCATGTGCAGGTCCACGAGCACGAGATCCGGCTCGAGCTCACCGAAGAGCAGCAACGCCTGGCGCGGATCCGTCGTCCCACGGACGTCCGTGAACCCACCCGTCAACAGCAACCGCTCCAGCAATCGCACGTTCGACTGCTCGTCGTCGACGATGAGGATGCGCGCGGCCGTGATGAGCGACTCGTCCGTCATGCGAGCACCTCGTTGACGATCGCCATGAACGGCTTGACATCGAGCGGCTTGGTCACATACGCGTGCGCGCCGGCCCCCATGAGCCGGTCGATCTGGCTGGGCGTCGCGTCGGCGCTGAGGACGACGACCGGGATCTGCCGGCAGTCGGGTGCTTGTCGGAGCTGATTGAGGACCTCTTCTCCCGGGATGTCCGGCAGATGCAGATCGAGCAGCACGAGATCCGGACGATGCAGACGCGCGAGCTCCAGAGCCAGGCCGCCTTGCATGGAGGGGATCAATTCGACATCCGGTCGGTGGGCGAGAATCCGCTGCACCAGCGAGAGGTTCGACAGGTTGTCCTCGACGTAGAGAATCGTGCGCGAGGGCCGCTGGCCATTGGTTGCCTGTGGCGGCTTCGCCATCGCGGCAAGCGCTCCGTCGTCCAAGGCAGCGGTTGGACTCACGGCCGCAGGTAGCTCGACCCAGAACATGCTGCCGACGCCGACGGTGCTCGCCACGCCGATCGTGCCGCCCATGGCTTCGCTCAACCGCTTGCACAACGCGAGTCCGAGTCCGGTGCCCTCGACCCCCGTGCCCTCGGCGCCGAGCCGGTCGAATGCGGTAAAGAGCCGCCCGATCTTGTCCGGCGGGATGCCGGGCCCCGTATCGGAAACGACGAGTCGTAGTCGGCCGTTCGGCGCGGGCTCGCTCGTGACATGCGCCCTTCCGCCATCCCGGTTGTACTTGACGGCGTTGGCCATCAGGTTGAGCAACACTTGCTTGAGCCGCTGGCGATCGGCATGCACGTGGCGGCCCGCGATATTCGGCGAGTCCGCGCTCAACGCGATCTGGCGCGTCGCGGCGAGCGGACCGATGAGATCGAGCGTCTCGCGCACGACGTCGGCGACGGCCACGGGTTCGGCGGAGAGATGCAGGACGCCAGACTCGATGCCCGTGATATCGAGCACTTCGTTGATGAGCGCCAGCAGGTGGCGACCGGCCTTGAGAATGTGGTCGGCGCTTTCGCGCTGGCCGGAGGTGGTCGCTTCGAGCTCGATGAGCTGGCCGAATCCGAGAATGGCGTTCAGCGGTGTCCGCAACTCGTGGCTCATCCGCGACAGAAACTCGCTCTTCGCGTGGCTCGCGGCTTCCGCGGTCTGGCGTGCGGCGCGCAACGCCTCCTCGGCCCGCCGCCGCTCGCTGACGTCGCGAATCACGCCGGCCATTCCGATCAGCTCATCGCTCGGACCACGGGTCAGCCGCGCGTGGACTTCGACCCACCGCGCGCCATTGTCCTTCGTGAGGCACCGTACCTCACGGCGGCCTTCGGCGACGCCCCCGGCGCGGTCGTCCGGATGAAGGGATTCGATCATCGGGGCGCCCAAGCTCTCCTCGGGCGCAAAGCCGGTGATTTGAGTCCAAGCCGGATTGAGGAACGTCCAGCGCCCGGCCGCGTCCGTCCGGAAGATTACTTCATCGATCTCGCTGACGACGCTTCGGTAGCGCTCCTCGCTCTCTCGCAGCGCTTCGGTCGCCGTGAGCTTTGCGCCCATCAGCGTCAGCGCGAAAATGACCACGGTCGTTGCCACGACAGGCAGGAGCAGCCCCGGGGCCCCGAGCAGATGGCGGTCGTGGGGCTGCAGTCCCGAGCTGGGCTCTGAGAAATGCGCCGCCGCCATCGCGGTGTAGTGCATGCCGGCGATCGCCAGGCCCATCACGACGGCCGCCGCCGGGCGGAACGAGGCGTCGGTGCGGAGCCAGAGGAACAAGTACAACGCGACTGTAGAGGCAGTGATCGCGATGAGCACCGAGGCCGCGACCAGGAGCGGATCGTAGCTCAAGCGCGCGGGTACGCGGACCGCCGCCATGCCCGTATAGTGCATCGCGACGATCGCGATCCCGATAATGACCCCGGCGGCGCAGAGCCGCTTGTGGCTGACCCGCGTGCGGCTGGCGACGTACAGCGCGAGCACGGAGCCCGCGACCGCGGCGAGCCACGAGACCACGACCAGCGGCATGTCGTACGAGATCTCGATCGGGAGGTGGAACGCGAGCATGGCGACGAAATGCATGCTCCAGATACCACTGCCCATGGCGACGCTGCCGCCGAGCAACCAAGCCAGCCGGGCGCGCCCGCGAGCAGCGGCAACGCGGGCCGCGAGCGTCAGCGCGGTGTACGATGCGCCGATCGCGATCAGTATCGAGAGCGCGACAAGCGGCGCGGCGTAGGTGCCTCTCATGCCGATAGAAGACGATTATCTCCCGGCACGCGCTACGCGCTGTAACACAGTGTAAACGAGCGTCGCGAGCACTGCCGGATCCCAGTGCCGCCTCGCGCGGCGGCGACGAGCGATCCGGATCTCCACCCGTTCGAGTTTGTGTCCGACCGGTGACTACTTGAGTCCCGTGACGAGATACAGCTCGGACAGAAACCGGGCATAGCCGTACACGTACGAGCGCCCATCGGCGCTGAACAGAATGTGTGAGATGGGCCCGAGGCCGGTCATGTCGGTCGGGCTCACCGCGCGGAACGGTTCGCGTTGCCCCGTGAGCACGTTGACACGGTACACCATGACTGGTGCCTGCTTCGCCTGATATGCGTAGATGAAGCGTGGGTCAGCGGTCCACTCGATCGTCTCACCGGGCAAGAGACCGGGGATCGCGTGTGGCGCACTGCCGTCGAGTGGGTAGATCGAGCCTGCGCCCGCGACGGATTTGCCGTCGGGCGATGGCTCGCACGATGACACGCCGTCCGGCGTCACGGGATGCGGCACCCCCGCGTCGATGCTTTGAACGAAGCAGCGGATCGCATGCCCAGGCTGAGTGGCGGGGAAGACAATCTGCTTGCCATCGGGAAGCCAGTGGGCGCCGTGCCAATATTGTTGGACATCGCCGCGCGGGAGCCGCTTGGCGGCACCGGCGCCAGTAGGCAGCACCATGAGTTGAGTCGATGCGACGACCGTGGTCGCCCATTTTCCGTCGGGTGACAGGTCGCCAGCCAGCCCGTCTCCAAGCGGAATCGGGGACGCGGCGCGCAGGTCGCGCACGCCGACGGTGTAGTTCGGTCCACTTTGCTCGCTCTGCTCGCTGAACAAGACGGTGTTGCCGTCGGCCGAGAGACCGACGGGGAGCGACCAGTCGAGCCACGAGACGTCGCGCTCGCCTGTCGCGCCGGGTGCCAAGGCCAACATCCCGACACGACAGTCATCGCGCGTGAGCAACACGCGGCCGTCGGCGGCGACGTCCTGTAAGGTCACGCCGCCCGGTGCGCGATACAGGAGACGCTGGTGGCCGCGAAGGTCGACCGCGTAGAGACGCCGTTCCACACCGGACTCCGTGGCGGTGAACCACACGTCGGATCCGTCCGGAGACCAGGCGAGGCCCTGGGCGCTTCCCCAGCCGCGAGAGAGGACGGTCCGATGGCCCGCGAGATCGACGACGGCGACGACGCCGTGATCGTCCGGCGCGGCCTCGTGGTCGAGGAAGGCGATCCGGTCGCCTTTTGGTGATACGCGCGGATGGCTGATCCAGCCCGACGTCTCGTACAGCGCGTGGCCGACGGGGAACTCGAGACGCTGTTTGCCGGCGACGTTGTGAACGATCGCCAGCGTCTTCGCGTCAGGCGCGTAATCGGCCCATTCGACATCCTCGGCGATCTGTCGAGGCGACCCGCCGCCCAGCGACACTTGGCCGAGGGTGCCGCGGAGCGTCAACAGGAAGCGGGGGGCGGCTGATTGCAAGACAGCTACCGCACCCGAGGGGGCCACGGCGAGTAAATCCGTGCCGTGCAACCCCAAGCTGCGAGCGCCCGGGATCTTGGTGTCGGTCGAGTAGATCTCGATCGGGCCACCATCCCAGGCCGCGGAGTACAGCACGTTGCGGCCGTCCGGGGCGAAGCGGGCCGAGTAGATCGTGCCGCGCTGGACAGTCAGGCGCTGGAAATTTGGCGGCTCTTTTCGGGTCGCGCGATATCCCAAGAATGCGCCGAGTCCGAGACAGCATGCGGCGACCGCTACGAAGATCGGGATCCGACCGGGGATCGGGGATCTGGAAGGTGGCGCCGCGGGGCTGTCGAGTTTCGCGACAAATCGGTAGCCTCGGCGCGGGACCGTCTCGATAAAGGATGGATTCTCGGCCGAGTCGCCGAGGGCCGACCGCAGCTTACCGACCGCGACGTTCACGGCGTGGTCGAAGTCGCCGAAGCTCTCGCGCGGCCAGATCCGGGTCTGAAGCTCCTCGCGCGTGACCAGGTCGCCGGGACGCTCCAACAGGACCTGGAGGACCTTGAACGGCTGATCCTGGAGCTTGATGCGCTCGCCGGCTTTCCGGACCTCTCCGGAGTGGAGATCGGCCTCGAATGGGCCGAATCGGATGCTCCCGTTCTGTGTCATCCCTCGGGAAATCTACAGGAGATCTCCCTCTCCCGCGGGTCTACACAGCGGCTAGGTCCCGTGAATTGAGACCGCGGGCTCTCCGACGCAAAGGTAAGAAAAAACGGAGAGACCTGTGTTGAAGTGGCTTCTGCTCACCCTGTTGGTTTTGCCCGTACGAGACGGGCAGCACGATTTCGACTTCGGCGACGGCACCTGGCATTCACAGATTCGGCGGTTGCAGCATCCGCTGACGGGCTCCACCAAATGGCTGGACTACGATGGCAAGGTGGCCTCTCGCAAAGTGTGGGGCGGAAAGGCCCATCTGGAGGAGCTCGAGGTCGACGGTCCGACCGGGCACCTCGAAGGCCTGACCCTGCGCTTGTACGACCCAAAAGCCCACCAGTGGAGCCTGAGTTTCGCCAATAGCGAGGATGGCACGATCGGCGCGCCGCTGATCGGCGCGTTTCAGGACGGTCAAGGAGAGTTCATCGACCAAGAGTCGTTCGACGATCGGGCGATCCTGGTGCGGCACCGGTTCTTCGAGATCACGCCGGGCTCGCACCACTTCGAGCAGGCGTTCTCGCTCGATCGCGGGAAGACGTGGGAGCCGAACTGGATCGCGACGCTGACGCCGATGAGCGGCCCGATCTCGACCGACACCGCGCGCCAACGCGATTTCGATTTCAACATCGGGACGTGGAAGACCCACATCAAGCGGCTCATGCACCCGCTGACCGGTTCCACGACGTGGGTTGAGTACGGGGGAACCCATACCGTACACAAAGTCTGGAATGGGCGAGCGAACATCGGCGAGATGGAAGTCGATGGCCCGAATGGGCATATCGAAGGGCTGCAGCTGCGGCTCTACAACCCGCAGTCGCACCAGTGGAGCCTCAGCTTCGCCAGCAGCGGCGAGGGCAAATTGGGCCAGCCGGCGATTGGAGAATTCGCGAATGGGCGGGGAGAGTTTTACAGCCAGGACACTTTCAATGGCCGCGCCATCTTGGTTCGGAGCGTGTACTCCGACATCACGCCCACATCGTGTCGCACCGAGCAGGCGTTCTCCGTTGACGGAGGGAAGACCTGGGAGGTGAACTGGGTCTCCGCCGACACGCTGGTGCAAGCCGATGCGCGGTAAATGCCTCGTGCTCGCGGCTATACCAGTCGTCTGCGCGGGCCAATCGCAAGTGCTCTCGATCCCGCTCAAGAGTCAGCGCGCCGCGGTCTCGCAGACCATCGGGCTCACGGACATCACGATCATCTACCACCGGCCGCTCGTGGGCGGCCGTGTGATCTGGGACAGTCTCGTGCCGTACGGGAAAGTGTGGCGCACGGGAGCGAACATGAACACGACGATCACGTTCAGCGATCCCGTGCGCATCGACGGGAACCCGCTCGACCGTGGGACGTATGGGCTGCACATGATCCCGGCGGCGGGTGAGTGGACGGTGATATTCTCGAAGAGCTCGACCTCGTGGGGGTCATTTACGTACGACCAAACCGAAGACGCGTTGCGCATTCGCGTAAGACCAAAAGTGAGCGACATGCATGAGGCGTTGACGTACGAGTTCGATGATCTCGCGCCTAGTTCGGCCATCGTCGAACTGTTATGGGAGAAGCTCGCGGTACCTTTCACGGTGTCGGTCGATGTGCATGCGGTCGCGCTGGCGAGTCTCCGAAACCAGCTGCGCATGTTGGCGCGCTATACGTGGCTGAGTTGGAACGATGCGGCGAATTATCTGCTCAATGAGAAGATCGCGCTCGATACGGCATTGGCGTATGCGGACACGTCCATCACGAACGAAGATCGGTACGAGAACGAGATGACCAGATCGAAGATCCTGACGGCACTGAACCGTCAAGCGGACGCGGATCTCGCGCAACGCAAAGCGCTGGATCTCGGCACGCCGAGTGAGGTCGATGAGTTCGCGCGCGATCTGTTGGCACGGAAGCGTACCGTGGAGGCGCTCTCGGTCTTCCGCCAGAACGCTGCCAAGCATCCGGACCAGTGGTTTGTACACGACGGCCTCTCACGCGTGTACAGTGCGCGGGGCAAGTTCGACGACGCGGTGAAAGAGATGCGCACGGCCCTCACCGAGGCGCCACCCGATCAGAGACGTCGCTTGGAGCCGCTCCTCACCGCGCTTGGCGCGAAACAGGACATCAGCACATCGCAATGAATTGTCGCCTGCTTGTCTGCAGCTTCTTGTTCACGGCGCCGGTGCTCGCGCAGCCGGCGCACGAACCGCTTGGAGACGCCTGGTGGACGGGCCCGATGCTCGCGCCATCCGCGGGCACGCTGCCACCTGGCCATTGGCTCGTCGAGCCGTACGTCTACGACATCAAGACCGCCCACGCGGACAACTACGGCTCGCGAGCCTACGTCATCTACGGCCTCCTCGACCGATTCTCGGTCGGTGTAATTCCCATTCTGGGATTGAACGACGGGATTGGGCTCGGCGATCTCACGGCCCAGGCGCAGTATCGCCTCACGCAATTCCAGCCGGGCAGTTGGGTGCCAACGATGTCCATCGTCGCCCAGGAGACGTTTCCGACCGGCACCTACGATCGACTCGGCACGAACACGAGCAACGCGCTGGGTGCCGGCGCGTACGCGACGACCTTGGGATTCTACTCACAGACGTGCTTCTGGATGCCGAACGGGCGCATTCTCCGCGCCCGTCTAGACCTCTCCCAAGTCGTCTACTCGACCAAGGTCCACGTCGACGACGTCAGCGTGTACGGCACGGGCCCGGGCTTCCTCGGACGTGCCTTGCCCGGGCTCTCCTCGTCGGCCGATCTCGCGGCCGAGTATAGCGCGACCCAGCGCTGGGTGCTGGCACTCGACGCCGCGTACGGTTGGAATGGCGACACCCGTGTGGAAGGCGACAACGTCCAGCTGCACAGCGGCTGGAGCGAGTCGCTCGCCCTCGCGCCGGCGGTCGAGTACAACATGAGCTCGAGGATCGGCGTGCTGCTCGGCGTCCGGTTCATCGACATCGGGCGTAACACGACCCACTCGGTATCGCCCGCGCTGGCGGTGAACATGGTCTACTAGCGGCCGAGTTGACAAGCGCGTGAGCGTGGCGCGATAGTCATCGTATGACCTCTACCATGCCTCGCCGCGGCCTGCCGCTGATCGTCGCCGTCGGCCTGTTCATTACTCTGCTCGGCATAATTGCCGAGATGGTGTCCGGATTCGGATACCGCTTCCATGTGTGGGACCTCGGCGTCGCGTTCCGCGTCTTCCTCTACGGGTCATGGGTCGCGGCCGCTGGTGGCGTGCTCTGCCTGCTGGCTGCGTTAGCGACCCGGCCCGGTACCGGGCGGCGTGGGTTCGGCATGTCCGTGCTCGGCGTGCTCATCGCGATCGCGGGATTCGGCACGGTCATGCAGTGGAAAGCGAGAGCGGAGAAGGTGCCCCCGATTCACGACATCTCGACGGACCTCACGAATCCGCCAGCCTTCGTCGCCGTCCTTCCGCTCCGATCGGCTGCGCCGAACAAGGCGGATTACGATACCGTGGCCGCCGACTCGGTGGCCGAGAGGCAACGGCGTGGATATCCCGACCTCGGGCCGGTGATGCTCCCGGTGCCACCGGGCGCGGCGTTCCACGTCGCGTTGGCGGCGGCGCGCGACATGGGTTGGACGATTGTCGCGTCCGACTCGTCGGCCGGCCGCATCGAGGCCACGGCGACCACGACGTGGTTCGGGTTCAAGGACGATGTCGTCGTGCGCATCGGTCCCGATCCGAAGGGCAGCCGTGTGGACGTGCGGTCGGAGTCGCGCGTCGGCGGGAGCGACGTCGGAACGAACGCGGCTCGGATCAAGAAGTACGAGCAGCGCCTTACGGCGCGGGTGTAGCCTCGACAAATCGTACGACTTCGTTCGTCAGTCGCTGGGCGAACCGTCCCAAGTCCGCCGAGTGCACGACGCCGATGACGGGATAGCCGCCAACGGTGGGTCCATCCGCCATCAGCACGATCGGGTGCCCCTCGGCCGTAATCTGAATCGCGCCGGGGCACACGGGCTCCGACAAGCGCGTGCCCCATTCGCCACCCGTGAGCGGATCTCCATCGAGGCGGTAACCCATGCGGTCGGACGCCTGCGCGACCTTGTACTCCGTCGCCAGCAGCTGCTCACGATGCGCATCGGTGAATGCGGCCCGATTGGGGCCGAAGATCACTCGGATCGCGTCGCTCTCGAACGCCGGCGGTGTCCACGGCGTCGCCGCCGCGCCGCCGCTCGGGCCCACGGGCAGTTCGTCGCCCGCGCGAAGGATGCGCCCTTTGTAGCCGCCGAATGCACCGGGGAGGTACGTCGATCGGCTGCCGAGGACCAACGGCACATCGATGCCGCCTTCGACGGCGACGTAGATGAAGCGTCCGAAGAAGTGGATCGGTGGCGCGAGCGCGACCGTGTCGCCGGGTCGTGCGGTCAGCAGTCGCGGGGCACGGACAGCGCCGGTGACGACGTATTGCATGGTGCGCCGGAAGATCAACGATCCCCCGCCGAGCGCCCACTCGATCACCGCGGCGTCGGGCGGATTGCCGACGAGCGAGTTCGCGAGACGCATCGAGTCCGGGTCCATCGCGCCGGAGACTGGCACCCCGGAGGCGCGATGGCCGAACCGACCCAGGTCTTGCACCGTGGCGAATGGTGGCGCGGTCGAGATCTCGATCATTCGGATGATGGGACGAAGCGAACGCGATCGCCGGCCGCGAGCGTGGCCGGCGGATTGGCTTGCGGGTCGAACATCGGTGTGCCGGTGTGGCCGATCAAGTGCCAGCCACCGGCGGTCTGCAGGGGATAGATCCCGGTCTGGCGTCCGGCAATGGCGACCGAGCCGGCCGGCACGCGTGTGCGCGGCTGATCGCGCCGCGGGAGCTCGAGCGCGGGATCGATATCGCCGAGGTAGGCGAAACCTGGCACGAAGCCGATGAGATAGACCGTGTACACTCGCGAGTGGTGCAGCTCAACCACCCGAGCCACGGTCATCCCGGTCCGCTCGGCGACGTCCTGCAAGTCCGGACCGTCGTAGCGCACCGGTATGACGTGCTCGGGACCGGCTGCCGGCTCCGCGGTCGCCGTCGCGATCACTGGCTCGACCGCCGAACGCATCGATGCGTAGTCGGCGTCATGGAAAACAGTGACCGTGGCGTATCCCGGCACGGCCTCGCGCACGCCCGAGATCCCGCGGAGGCGAGCGGCGAGCCCGCGCGCCAGCGCGGCGAGTCCGGCATCCATCCGGTCGCCGAGGCGAATAGTCAGCGCGCGGTCACCGAGGGGCTCGATATCAGGCATTGGCAAATGGACGCAGGGTGATGCCACGTTCGCCGAGCGCTCGACGTACGGCGCGGACGATCTCCAGCGCTCCCGGCGTGTCGCCATGGACACAGAGCGAATCGGCGTGCAATCGAATCGTCGCACCGTCGTGTGTTTCGACCTCGCCCGTGGTCATCATGCGCACGGCCCGCGAGGCGACGATCGCGGGGTCGGTGAGAACCGACCCGGCGACCGTACGGGAGACGAGCGAGCCGTCGGCGGTATAGGCGCGGTCCGCAAACGCCTCTCGCGCCACGACCAGACCGGCGTCTCGCGCGACGTCGATCATGAGACTCCCCGCGAGGCAGAGGAGCACGAGCGATGCATCGGCAAGGCGGACCGCCTCGGCGATCGCCTTGGCGGCGGCCACGTCCTTAGCCGCGCGGTTGTACAGCGCGCCATGTGCCTTGACGTACCGAACGCGCGTGCCGGCGGCATGACAGACTGCCTGCAGCGCCCCGATTTGATAGAGCACGTCGGCCGTGATCTCGGCCGGCGACGCCGCCAGATCGCGCCGCCCGAATCCGCGAGGGTCGGGGTAGCCGGGATGCGCGCCGACGGCGATGCCGGCGCGGACGGCCGCATCGACCGTGGCCCGCATTGTCATCGGATCGCCGGCGTGGAAGCCGCAGGCGACATTCGCCGATGTCACGAGACCGGCGAGTGTCGCGTCGTTCCCGCAGCCCTCACCCATGTCCGCGTTCAGGTCGACGGTGCGGTCGGGCATGGTGAAGCATATCATAGGGCATGCGATATCTCACACTCGGTTGCTTGCTCGCCCTGTCCGGCGCACTGCGGGCACAGGATACCACGACCTACGTGCTCCGCCCGGCCGCGGTCTTCGACGGCGTGGCCATGCACCCCGGATGGTCCGTGCGCGTGCACGGGAACGCCATCGTCGCGGCGGGCCCCACGGTCGACGCGGCTGGCGCGACCGTCATCACGCTGAGCGGCGCGACGGTCCTGCCGGGGCTCATCGACGCGCACTCGCATGTGTTCTTGCACCCGTACAATGAGACCCTGTGGAATGACCAAGTGCTCAAGGAACCGTTGGTCCTTCGCGCCGCCCGGGCCGTCACGCACGCTCAGCGGACGCTCATGGCCGGGTTCACGACGCTACGGGATCTCGGGACCGAGGGCGCGCTCGACGGCGACGTCGCCATCAAGCAGGCGATCGAGCAAGGCATCATCCCGGGGCCACGCATGATCGTCGTCACCCGCGCGATCGTCGCGACCGGTGCGTACGGACCGCCACGGTGGGCCTACTCGTTCGATCCGCCGCAGGGGGCGCAGGAGGCGGACCTCGCCACCATTCAGCACGTGGTGCGCGAGCAGATCGGGCATGGCGCCGATTGGGTCAAGCTGTACGCCGACTATCGCGTCGGCATGCATGGGGAGGAGGTCGCCACGTTTACGCAGGAGGAAATGACGCTGGCGACGAAAACGGCGCATGAGTACGGGCGACCAGTCGCGGTGCACGCGCAGACGGCCGACGGGATGCGACACGCCATCAATGCCGGGGTCGAGACCATCGAGCATGGCGACGGTGGTACACCCGACGTATTCCGCGAGATGGCCGCGAAGCACATTCCGTTGTGTCCGACGCTCGCGGCCGGCGAGGCTTACGCGCAGTACTTCCAGCACTGGCACAAAGGGGTCGATCCGGAGCCCGCGTCGGTCAAAGCCAAACGGCAGAGCTTCAAGGCGGCACTCGATGCCGGCGTGACGATTTGCAACGGCAGCGACGTTGGCGTCTTCGCGCACGGTGAAAATGCGCGCGAGGTCGAGCTCCTCGTCGATTACGGCATGACGCCCATCGACGCGCTGCGCTCGGCGACGTCGATCGACGCGGACATTCTCAAGATGGGCGACAAGATCGGCAAGGTCACGCCGGGGCTCAAGGCCGATCTCATTGCGGTCACGGGTGACCCAACAAAAGACATTTCGGCCATCCGCCACGTCATCCTTGTCATGAAGGACGGCGTGATTTACAAAAAGCCCTAGTGAGTGTCCAGCAATGACACGTGCGCGTTCTGCGGCAGGCGAAGCCGCCGTCAGACGCGCACGTGTGTCATCCGCGTGCTACCTCAGCCCGAGAGCCAGCACGATGTAGAATCCGGCGGCGAACGTCGCGGCGCCGAGGAAGACGCAGACAGGCAAGGTGAGCACCCAGGCGAGCAACAGGTTCCGCAGGGTGTCCATCTGTAGACCCGATCGATTCGCGGCCATCGTTCCGGCGACACCGGATGACAGCACGTGGGTCGTCGAAACGGGGAGGCCGAAGTAGTCGGCCGCTCCGATCGTGCACATCGCGACCAGCTCGGCCGACGCGCCTTGCGCATACGTCAGGTGGCTCTTGCCGATCTTCTCGCCGACCGTGACGACGATGCGCTTCCACCCGATCATCGTGCCGAGACCCAGTGCGACCGCGACCGCGACTTTCACCCAGTTGGGGATGAACTTCGTCGCGTGCTCCATCCCTTTCTTGAGATCGACGAGCTGCTTCTTCTCGGTGGAGTCCGGCAGCTTCTTCTGCTTGACGAGCTTGTCGATCGCGCTCTGCACGAGATACATCTCGGTGCGCACCGTCTTGCGATCGTCGCGCGAGAGATCGGCGAACTTCGTTTTGCCCTGCAGCTGACCGGCGAGGACGCTGTTCTCCTCGGCGAGCGCGGCGAACGTCGTATCGCTCGCCGTACCGGTCGTCTTGAGGAACGCCGAGAGCGCCTCGCTCGCCGCCTGCGGAGTAATCGGATCGCCGGGAGCGTGCTTCTGGAGCACCGGCTGAGCCGCCTGAGCGTTCGCCACGATCGCGGAAATGTCCTTCTGGTTGTCGGCGGAGTTGAGCGCGTACGTGGCGGGGAGGATGCCGATCAAGATCAGCATGATGAGCCCCATGCCTTTTTGTCCGTCGTTCGAACCGTGGGCGAAGCTGACGCCGGTGCACGTGAGGATGAGCAAGCCGCGAATCCAGTGCGGTGGGCCCTTTTCCGGATCAGGCGGAGCATACAGCTCGGGGCGTTTAATCAACGCCTTCGCGAGTAAGAGCAAGAGACCCGCGCAGCAGAATCCGACGACTGGCGAGATGAGCAGCGAGCTGCCGACTTCTTCCGCCTTCGCCCAGTTTACGCCTTCGCCGAACACGTGCGACGACAGCATCGAGTTGGCGATGCCCACGCCCATGATCGACCCAATCAGCGTGTGCGAGCTCGACGCCGGCAGACCGAGGTACCAAGTGCCGAGGTTCCACAAGATGGCGGATATGAGCAGTGCGAATACCATTGCCCAACCCGCGCCCGAGCCGACGTTGATCACCAGCTCGACCGGCAGCAACGCCACCACGGCGAACGCCACCGCGCCTGTCGACACGAGCACGCCGGTGAGGTTCCAGAGGCCCGACCAGATGACCGCGATCCACGGCTTGAGCGAGTGCGTGTAGATGACCGTCGCAACCGCGTTCGCGGTGTCGTGGAAGCCGTTCACAAATTCGAAGCTCAGGGCTAACCCCAGCGCGAGCATCAAGAACAGCCCAGTCACCATCGAAATCGGTTCGCCGAACACGAAACCCCCTGTCAGTTATGCGTAGCGCTGCGTTCTCTAGCGGAGCACTAGGTTCGGCGTAGAAAGGCCGCGCCACCAGCAGTGGCGCGGCCCGTTACAAAACTGAAACGCCCCGCTGACTATGGTTTCGAGGGGGGTGCCGGTGTGGGCGTGCGCCGTGGACCGGGGAGCGTGATACCGGTATCGCCAAATGGAGTCGGTGGCGGCGGTGCAGCCGGCGCAGGACCGAGGAGCTCATTCAAGTGCGAGGCCTTCGCGACATCCTGAGCGGTCTTGAACACCGCTTGGGCGTCCTTCGTGTCGCCCGTTTGCGTCAATGCCTCAGCAAGGAAATATCCGTTCATGACGTACAGCGCGGGAATGTTTACCGACGGCTTGTCGACCCAATCGCCGCGTTTGATCAGCGACTTCGGCGCCTCGAAATCCTGTTGCCAGAGCGCAAGCGACCGGTTGACGTCGAACCAGCCCTCGCCGGGCACGTTGATCGTGTCCTTTGTCGTCTTCGGGACGGTTGGCAGGATCTTCCGGGCGAGACCCTGGCTCAGCAGGTAGTCTTGCAGCCCCAGCTGCCGGCCGTAGTTGCCCGACGTGCTGCTGAGGTAGACCGTTCGGGTGTCATTGTCGAGGATGAGACGCAGCACAAACACGTCGGCCCGTTCGAGCAACCCGTGCTGGAGGTTGCGCGGGTCGATCGTCGCGACGATGTCGGTGCCGGCTTTCTTGAAGATTTGCGGACCCGGCAGCTCGACCGCGAGCGGGACGGCGTCAGCGTCGGCGATGGACATCTTGAGCACGGAACCCGTCGGCTTCGGCCACGCGTGCCCGCGATAGACCGCGGGGCCTTTCAGCGAATCGTACGTGTAGACGGGCCGGCGAATCATCTGCCGGGTGAACCAGTCGGTATTGAGGAGCGAGGTATTCGCGATGATGACGTCCTTGCGTATCCCTTCGACTTCCTGGGCATACCACAAGGGGAACGTGTCGTTGTCACCGACCGTCACCAAGACGCCGTACGGTTCAACGGAGTCGAGCAGGTCGTGCGCGAAGTCGCGGGTGTCCGTCTGATGCGCGCGTGATGCGGCGTGCCAGTTGGTGAACAAGGGGATACACGCGATCGCGAAGACCGGCGTCGTGACGAGCCAGCTGAATTTCTTGGGAACGGCGCCCGCGCCGCGCGGCCCGGGTTCCGTGCCGACGAGTGTGGCGACGGATTCCCACACGAAGACGAGGCCGAGGGCGGCCCACACGCTCCACGCCGAATAGCTCCACAAGTAGAAGTAGTCTCGATCACGCACCTCGCGTGCGACCGAGTCCCCGAGCTCGGGCGACTCCGAGTACCCGTACTTGAAGTTCAAGTACACGATGAGCGCGATCGTCACCGTGAAGATGAGCGGCCCGAAGAACCAAAAACTTCGTCGGTCATACTTCCAATGGGTGTACGCCCCCAACAACCCGAGGAAGAAGAACGTCACCGCCAGCGCGGCTTGCCATCCCTGATTCTGGTCGTGCGGATCGCGGAGCCACTGCCAGTTGAAATACAGCCACCACATCTTGACCTGCGCCGGGAACGGCGCCTGCCGGTCGCTCACATCGGGCTTGCCGTACTGTACACGGTTGACGTTGTCCATCAGCCGTTGATACGTGACCTTGTCGAACGTGCACTTCGCCGTGATGGTGGTCGTGCAGGCCGTCGGCTCGCCTTCGTTGATCGCCGGGAAGTGCGCGGCGCGCAGCGGCTCGAAGATGAATGGCGTGAGCCCGATCGCGGCCGCGGCGACGCACGAGAGGATCAGCTGCCAGCGGATCAGCGTTTTCGGCCGGCGCACGAGCACGGCCACGACAACCGCCGGCGCGACGAGGAACCCGGCCGGGTGGTTCGCGTATCCGAGCCCGCAGAGATAGGCGCAGAGCACGAGCAGTCGGTCCGCCTTGGGACCGTCCGGGTCATCGCACCAACGGACCGTCAGCCAGGCGACGATCGCGAAGAACAAGAGCGCGACCGTGTACACCTTCTCGTTCACGACGGATTGGTTCCAGACCGTGAACGCCGTCGCGCCAATGAGCACCGCGGCGGACGCGCCGAGGATGCGCTGCCAGCGGTAGGGCAGCCAACTGGCGAGCACGCGCTCCGTGATCAGGAACCACATGCCGGCCGAGGCGGCGCTGCAGGCGGCTGCCAGGAGATTGATGCGGGAGGCGAAGTTCGGCGCGATCGGAAGAATGCCGATCGTGTGGCCGAGGATCACGAAGAACGGGTTGCCCGGCGGGTGTGGGATGCCGAGGACGTACGCGGCCGCGATGTACTCGCTCGTGTCCCACATCGCCGTCGACGGCGCGAGCGTGAGGACGTAGAGCCCGAAGACCAGTATCGCGGCGATCGCCGCCGCCCCGTACGACGGTCGCTCATCTATCTCAGCCGCGGCCGGCGCCTTCCGCGTGCTGGCGGAGGGACGGTAGTCGACGTCCCGGGCCTTGCCGCTCTTGACGGTCGAAGATGCCATAGCCCAATAATTTGACACTCGGCTAGTGCCGGAACAACCGTCGCCCGGTCAGGATCATGGCGATTCCGCGCTCGTCGGCCGCGGCAATGACCTCGGCGTCCCGGACGGAGCCCCCGGGCTGGATCACGGCAGTGACGCCCGCCTGGGCGGCGTGGTCGACGCCGTCGCGGAAGGGGAAGTAGGCGTCGGAGCCCAGGACCGCCCCTTTGGTCTCCAATCCGGCGACGCGGGCCTTATGCACTGCGAGAAACGAGGCGTCGACCCGTGACATCTGCCCAGCGCCGATGCCGATCGTGGCGCCGTCCCGGACCAGGACGATCGCGTTGCTCTTCACACTCGCCACGGCGCGCCAGGCGAACTCCAGATCCCTCCGCTCGGCCTCCGTGGGCTGGCGTTTGGTCACGACCTTCCAGTCGTCCGAGACCGCCGGTGGCGCGACGCGGTCCTGCACGAGGATGCCACCCCGCACGCGCTTGAGGTCGAAGCCCTTGGCGCTCCACGCCGCGCGTCCGGCCAGGATCCGCAGGTTCTTCTTTCGACCGAGCATTTCGATCGCGCCGTCGCTGAACGCGGGCGCGACAATGCACTCGACGAAGAGCGAGGCGATCGCGTTGGCGGCCTCATCGTCGACGATCCTCGTGAAGGCGATCACCGAGCCGAACGCGGAGACCGGGTCGGTGGCGAGCGCCTTCTGATAGGCCTCGAGCGCCGTCGCGCCGGTCGCGAGTCCGCTGGGTGTCGTGTGCTTGATGATCGCGCAGCACGTCTCGGCGATGAACGGCTCGATGGCCATGAGCGCGCCATCCAAGTCGAGGAGGTTGTTGAACGAGAGCTCCTTGCCGCCGAGCTGCTGGAGCGCGGCGAGACCCGCGCCGGGGTGCTCGACGTAGTACGCCGCGCGTTGATCCGGGTTTTCGCCGTAGCGAAGCGTCTGGGCTCGCTCGAACGCCAACGTCAATCGTTCGGGGAACGCATCGCCGCTCTGTTCCGCGAACCATTTCGCGACCGCCGCGTCATAGGCTGACGTATTCTCAAAGACTTTCTTTGCGAGTCTTGTTCGCAACCCTCGATCGGGTTGGCCGGCGCGAAGCGCCGCCAGTACGGCTGGATAGTCGCCGGGGTCGACCACAGGCAACACGTGCGCGAAATTCTTGGCGGCTGAGCGGAGCAGGGCGGGGCCGCCGATGTCGATGCGCTCGATCACTTCGTCGGGCGCGATGCCGGCCGTCGCCGCGGCGGCGGCAAACGCGTACAAGTTCACGACGACGAGATCGATCAGTCGAAACCCGGCGCGTGAGACTTGTTCCATATGAGCCGGGTCATCCCGGCGAGCGAGAATGCCTCCGTGGATCGCGGGATGCAGCGTCTTCACGCGGCCGTCGAGCATCTCAGCCAGGCCGGTCTCCTGGCTCACCTCGCGCACGGTGAGGCCGGCATCGCGCAACAGCGAGGCCGTACCACCGGTGGAGATCAATTCCCATCCGAGATCGGCCAACCCGCGCGCGAAGTCGACGAGTCCGGTTTTGTCAGTGACCGACAGGAGCGCGATCGGCATGTTATTTGGCCGGTGCGACGGCAACCGCCGCGATCAAGAGTCCTAGCGCGTGCAGATCCGAGAGATCGATGACCTCGGCCGGCGAGTGGCTGTATCGGAGCGGCCAGGCCAGCGGTACATCGAACGCGCCATAGCGAACAAATTCCGAGCCGTCGTTGCCGCCGTTCGTCGTGCCGATCTGCAATGGGATGTGCGACGCTTCGGCGATCCGCCTCACACGTTCCACCTCGGCCGCCGGGGCGACGCTGGAATTGTCGTGGGCACGCTCGACTGCGCCAGCACCGAGGGGAGCGTACGCGAAGCGTTGCGACTCGAGCGGAGAGTCGGATGACACGAACGTGTCGACCGCGTGCACCCGTTTCACGGTCGTGCCAAACTCGGCCGCCAACGCCGCCGCACCATTCAGTCCGACCTCCTCTCGCGTGGAGAACGCAAAGATGACCGTATGATCCAGCTTCGTCGGATCGATTTGCTGCATGGCGAGGAGGAGCGACGTCACGCCAGTGCGGTCATCCAGCGCTCGCACCGTGTAGCGCGTCGGCCCCAGGCGGGTCGGGTGCTTGGTTGACGTCACGCCTTGCCCGACGTGCACGCCGCACGCCACCAGCGCCGCGGAGTCGACGCCAAACCAGGCCGAGAGTGTGTCGGGCTGCTTCACGGTTGCTTTGTCTCGCGGGATAAAGACGCCGCGCATGGGTGTGTCGCATTTCGTCACCTCATGCAGAAGCGCCCGCTGGCCTTCCCACAACGATGGGTAAAATCCGCCGAGTGGTTTGAGCACCACCCGGCCGTCGTGCTCGATGCGGACGATATCGAATCCGAGCTCGTCGAGATGCGCGACGAAGACAACGGTGTCCTTGGGAGGGCCAGCGACGACGAACAGGTTGCCGGCGGTATCCACGGCGGGACCCAGCACATTCCACGCGCGAGGGATGAGGCCACGAACGGTTCGGCGGACATCGGCTTCATGGCCGGACGGTCCGTAGACGGTGCTGACCTGCGTCAGTAGATCGGCGACAGGGGTGAGGCTGTCCGCGGTCGCCGGAGCGGCCGGTGGCACCGTCGGCACTCCGTGCAGTGCCGCCGGGGCCGCCGACGCGACACCGGCAGACTGCGCGACGGCACCCGCCAGTGAGGTGATGTCGCTCGCTCGCAGAGACTCGACGAGCGTGCCGGGATATCGCGCGCGGACGCCGATCGCGATCGTGGTGGTGACGCGAGGTGTCGCCGCGACGTCGGCGCGCATCACGGCGAAGGTCGTGTCAGCCGGCGTGAGTCCCGGCTCGACGAGAACGAGTGTGTCGACTCGCCCGAGGCGCGCGAGCACGGACTGGAGTCCGGTTCTCGCAAAACTGTGCTGGACAGCCAGCACGAAGATGGTCTCGCCACCCCGCGTGGGCTTTGCGCTGGCGGCGCCGGCGACGACCGCGCAGCTCGCCCGCGCGGCGGCCTCGGGTCCCGCGACGTACTCACTGTACCGCCAGGGTGCCCATTGCTTCGCGACCGGATCGAGGATGGTGATCCCCATCTGCGCGACGTCGGCCCGCGACCGCGCGCCGACGTCGAGCCAGAGGTCATCGATGGTCACCGGCGCTTCCGGCGTGGTCCGACGGCGCCAGAGGTGTGTGCTCTTCACCGCGATCACGCCCGGGAGCGCGCCATTCTTGGTCAGCACGCGGACGCGCTGGCCCTCGTGGAACTGGTCCCACAATGGCGAGTGGCGAGACCGCTCGGGCGCGGCCAGTCGTAGATAGCCCGCGTCCGTGATCTCGGAGACGATGTAGCCGCCATCGTCCAGCCCGCAGGCGACGACACGGCGAGGCGAACCGCTGCCGACGCGCTTGACCAGATTGCCGAGCGCGTCGGTCGTCCAGCCTGGAAGGCTGGCCGAGATGATCTGCGTCGCGCTGCCTTCCTGGCCCGGCGGCGCATCGAGCGCGATCCAATCGGAGACCGTCTCCGTCACCTGGGCCGTCGCGGATGTCGCGACGACGCACAATGCGGCCAGCGCGGCTAGTGTGCGAATGGTTCGTTCTCCCGCAGATGGTGAAGGTCGCCTATGACTCGTCCGTCCGCCCCAAGTGTAATGCGTCCGGCCGCGACCGCGGCGACGGAATGGGGATAGATCTTGTGCTCGACCTCGAGCGTTCGAGCAGCCAACGTCGCCGGTGTGTCGTCGGGCTGCACCCAGACTGGCGCTTGGGCGATGATCGGGCCACGATCGTAGTCGGCGTCGACGAAATGCACGGTCGCGCCCGTGATTTTCACGCCGGCCGCCAGGACCGCGGCGTGTACGCGTTCGCCGTACATGCCCGCGCCGCCGAACGCGGGCAGGAGCGACGGATGAACATTGAGTATGCGTCCGCGAAACGCCCGCGTAACAGCGTCGGGCACGTGTTTCAGGTATCCCGCCAGCGCGATGAGCTCGATGTGATGGCGCCGGAGCATCGCCAACATCGCCTCGGCATTGGACGGCTGCTCTATCAGCTCGGTCGGGATGCCGCGAGCTCTGGCTTTCGCGAGCGCGCCGGCGTCGGCTCGATTCGACGCAACGAGGGCTAGGGGCATCTGCTCGGCGATTGCCTGCATGTTGCTGCCGCCGCCCGAGGCGAATACCGCGATGCGTGCCTGAAGCGCCATGCTGGCCGCTGCGTCGAGTGTCGGTGCTGTCAGTAGCGCTCGCGCGCGGTCTTCCCCCGGGGTGTCGGCCGACGGTACGAGGATGCCATAACCGCCAAGTGCGTCAGCCGCCGCGATGTCCGACCACTTGTCACCGATCAGCACGACCCGAGCACCTTCGAGTCCCAGATCGCGGATGGCTCTGTGGTACAGTTCCAGGCCGGGCTTACGGCACTCGCAAGCCCCGTCGATATCGGGGTGATGCGGACACATGTACGTCGCGTCGACCGCTACGAACGAATCGAGACGAGCACGGACCGCTTCATATTGAGCGGGCGTGATCAAACCGCGCGCGATGCCGGATTGGTTCGTAACGATGACAACCGCCAGGCCTGCCTCGCGGAGGCGGGCGATAGCATATGCGGCGCCTTCCAGGAGCACCACGCGATCGGGGTCGGCGAGGTAATGCTCGTCGCGAATGATCGTCCCGTCGCGATCGAGGAATACCACGGCCTTCATGCGAATGCGAGCGCGCGGGTCACGGTCTCGATGAACGCCGCATCGTCTGACTCGGGTACGGAACGGAGGTCGAGGATACAGCGCCCGTCGGCGATGCGACCGATGACCGCGGGATCACCCGCCCGGAGTCGACGCTCCATGGTCTCGGCGTCGCCCCCGATCGCAAGAGCGGCCGAGGGGATCCTTGCGGTCGGGAAGGCGCCGCCGCCGACGGTGGCCTCCGACTCAATGACCTCCGCCGCGATGCGCCGCGCGGCCACCTGCGCGCGCTCGCGAATGCGCGCGACGGGCGCTGTCAGCATGGCCAACGCCGGGATGGTGCGCACGGCGGTCGCCGGATCCCTGTACAGCGTCAGTGTTGCCTCCAGGGCGGCGAGCGTCAGCTTGTCGACGCGCAGCGCGCGGGCAAGAGGATTGCGGCGGGCAGCCGCGATAGCGGCGGCCGTGCCGAGCATGATGCCGGCCTGGGGTCCACCGAGCAGCTTGTCGCCGCTCATCATGGTCAGAGTCGCTCCGGCGCGTACCGAGTCCGACGCCGTGGGTTCGCCCGCCAGGCCGTAGGCGTCGAGCGAGATCATGAGCCCACTGCCGAAGTCATGCAGCAGCGGAAGCTCGTGCTCCTCGGCCAGAGGCGCGAGATCGGCTAGCGACGCTTCGCTCACGAATCCATCGATGGCGAAGTTGCTCCGGTGCACCTTGAGCAGCGCGCCAGTCTCGGGCCCTATGGTCGCGGCATAATCGCCACGATGGGTCCGGTTCGTGGTGCCGACTTCGACGAGCCGGGCCCCGCTCTTGGCCATGATGTCCGGCACGCGGAAGCTGCCACCGATCTCGATCAACTCGCCGCGCGACACGATGGTCGCCTTGCCATCGGCCAGGGTGTTGAGCGCGAGTACGAGCGCCGACGCGCAATTATTGACGACGATCGCGTCCTCGGCGCCGGTCAGCTCCGTGAGCAGTGAGACGCAGTGCGTATAGCGCGATCCACGCGCACCGCGCTCGATATCATACTCGAGGTTCGTGTAGCCGGCGGCGGTCGCGGCGATCGCGTCGATGGCGGCCCGGGCCAAGGGTGCGCGGCCGAGATTCGTGTGGAGGACGACGCCGGTCGCATTGAACACCGGCCGGAGCGACGGTCGTGATCTGACCGCGAGGGCGTCGCCGATCGCTTCCGCCCATTCGTCTTCACCGTGCGGCGCGGCGCCCGGGTTCGTCCGTGCGCGCGCGACGGCATCGCGAACGGCGTCGACTACTACCGCGCGTGGGGCGAGCGCCATGAGCCGCCCTACGGCCGCGCTCTCCAAGAGAGTGCTGACCGACGGCAAGTCGCGGCGAGGGTCGCTCATGGGACTGAATCTCGCTGCGGGATGGAATCTCGCCGCGCGGTTGAATCTCGCGGCGCCGGTGCGCGACCGTGAAGGCGTCGCCCGCGCGTGCTGTCGGCTTTCGTCGTGTCCCGCTTGGGCGACGTGAACACCAGAAACGAGGTCCGCGGATGCCCAAGGAGATTGCGCAGACCGATCGACGACGCACGGTAGAACGAACCGGGAGTCAGCGGCAATCCGAGCGAGAGCACAGCGTCCGTGACCGGGCTCGGCTTGCTCGGCTTGAGCACCCGGGATTCGCGGGCCGAGTCGCGCCGTGACTGACGCTGAATGTTGCGGGCACGCTGGGCGGCGGTGTCGCGCGCGCCGACGCCGCCGGCCGCGGCGCGTTTCGCCGAGTCGGCGCGCAGCAACGAGTCGTCCCGCGCCCGGTTGCGGTTGGTGAGGACGGAGTCGTAGGTGCGGCCAGACACGGCGGTCGTGATGGGGATCGCGGTCGAATCCTTCGCTTTCAGCGTGAAGAGCGCCGTCGTAATCGACTGGTTGACGTCGACGCCCTTGTCGAATGTGAGGCGCAGTGTGACGCTGTCGACGATGCGCACCTCGGCGATGCGCGGGCCGATCGTGTCATGGATGAACGTCAAGAGCTCGACGTTCGCGGTATCCGTCAGTTTGACCCCGACCGAGTCCCACAGCTCGCGGAGATCCAGTCGGCGGTTGTTGTTCTGATCGATATAGCCTCGGATCGTATACGGTCCGCCCGGCAGGTGGGGCAGGAGAAACCGGCCGCTGCTGTCGGCCATCGCGACCCAGATCGTGTTCGTGTCCGACGGGACCCATGCTTCGATCAAGGCTTTCGGCGCGACGGTGCCTTTCACCCAGTCGAAGATCACACCGCGAATGGCGGTCGGCGGGATCGTCGAACCGGTCGAGAACGTGAGTGTCGTGTCGCGCTTGATCGAGTTGCCGCGCAGGTCGGTCATCCCCGGCAGCATCGTGATCGTGTAGACCGTGTTCGGACGGAATCCGTGGCGTGGGCTCAGCGAGATATGCGTGCGGTGCCAGGCGGCCGAGACCGGTGCCTTGCGCTCGTTCGGCGAGACGAGAAAGAGCTTGTCGAGGCTTTCGACACCTGACGGCAGCTCACTCACGACTTCGTCGAACCGGAACACCGCGCGGTTGGTGGTCACGTTGACGGCGTTCGTTTCAGGGATCAGCTCGATCAGCCTCGGCGGAGCGTGACGCTCCGGACCTCCTGGCGGGAACTGTTCTGAAGCACACGCCGCGACAACTGCCATGAGTAGTATCGGCGCTATCAGATGTCGCGAGCAAAGAGGCGGACAGTGTGCGGGCGCCGCCGCGGAGCGGCCGGCGCCGCGTACTACGTTCCGCACAATGCGCGAACCTTCCGCGCTAATTCCACCTCCCGCAGTGTCCACTCGCGCTCTTTCCGCCGCTCGTCCTCGACGATATCAGGTCGGGCATTGTTCACGAACTGCTCATTGGCGAGTCGCTTCCGGAGCGACTCCAATTGCGCCGACAGCTTCGTCAGCTCGCCTTTAAACCGCGCGCACTCTTTCTCGGCGTCGATCGCGCCAGCCAACGACAGCACGACCGAGGATCCGTCAGATAGCACGGCGGTGGCGGATAACGTACCGTTCGCCTCGCCGACCCGCACGTTGCAGTCCGCGAGCCGACCAACCGCTTCAGCCTCCTCGACGTACACCGTACGCGACCGAAGGGTCGGGACGATGGTCGCGTCGAGCACCCGGCGGGGCGGCACGTTATAGTCGGCCCGAAGCTGCCGAAGCGCGCTCACGGCCTCGCGCACCCGCTCGTACTCGGTCCCTCGCTTCCCATCGTTACAGCCATCGCGTGCGCTCGGCCAACGCGATATCGCCAGGATCGCGTGTTCGTCCGTTGTCGGCAGGTGCTCCCAGAGCGCCTCGGTGACAAACGGCACGACGGGATGCAAGAGCCGCAACGCCATATCGAACACGTGCACCAGAATCGCCCGGGCGACCGCCCGATCTCTCATATCCCAATCTGGTGCCAGCCTCGCTTTGCAATGCTCGAGGTACCACGCGGCGAAGTCATCCCAGACGAAAGTGCGTGCCGCCTCGACGTACTCGTTGAGCCGCATCCCCTCGTATCGATTCTCGCCCCAAATGCCGCGCTCTGGCCGTGCCGGGCCGAGGGCCGCATCGCAGGCGCCAATGGCTGCATCCAGCCGACAGAGGATCCAGCAGTCCGCCCGCGAGAACTCGGGCTTCGCGAACTCGCCCATGCGCCGGACGTCTTCTGGTCCCACTCTTTCCAACGCCCGCCCAATGTTCTTGAGCTTTGTGACGAAGTTGCGTCCGGGCGCGAAGCTCTCCTCGATCTCGTTCGGATCAAGGATGATATCGGCGCCAATGCCACTCGACGCGAGCTGCGTGTACCGCAGCGCATCCGCGCCAAATAACTGCACGACGTCGAGCGGATCGATCCCGTTGCCGTACGACTTCGACATCTTGCGATGCTGCGTATCGCGCACCGTGCCGGTCAGCAAAATCGTATGGAACGGCACGCGTCCCATGAAATGCAGCCCCGACATCACCATCCGGGCGATCCAGAAAAAGAGAATCTCGGGAGCGGAGACCAGCACATCGGTCGGATAGAACGCTCTGAGATCCGCCGTGTCGTCGGGCCAGCCGAGCGTCGACATTGGCCAGAGCCAGGACGAGAACCACGTATCGAGCACGTCGTCGTCTTGCCGGATCTGCCCCGTGGTGCCACACGCTGGACACGACGTAGGATCCTCGCGTTTCGCGCCGTACCAGCCGCACGCGTCGCAATAGAACACCGGGATGCGATGGCCCCACCAGAGCTGGCGCGAGATGTTCCAGTCGCGGATTCCCTCGAGCCAGTTCTCGTAGACTTTCTCGTATCGCTCCGGCAGAATGCGAACATAGCCCTGTCGGTAGGCGTCCAACGCGCGGTCCGCGAGCGGCTTCATGCGGACGAACCACTGATCCGATAGGCGCGGCTCGACGATCGTGTCGCACCGATAGCAGTGCCGCACCGCGTGCTCGATCTCTTTGGTCTGCGTGAGCGCGCCGCGATCGCGCAGCTCGGCCACGATCGCCGCGCGCGCGTCGAACCGGTCTAGCCCTCGGAACCGCTCGGGAACCCTATCTCCCTCCATCCGGGCGTCTGGCGCCATGATCACGGGCATCGGCAAATTGTGCCGCTGCCCGATCTCAAAGTCATTGGGATCATGCGCAGGCGTCACCTTCACCGCGCCAGTGCCGAACGCCGGGTCGACGGCGTTGTCGGCGATCACCGGGATATCGACCCCCACAATCGGCAGCGTGAGGTTTTTGCCGATAAAGTCGCGATAGCGCTCGTCGTCGGGATGCACCGCGACCGCCACGTCGCCGAGCATCGTCTCGGGACGCGTCGTGGCGACCGTGATCGCCCGCGTGGGATCGCCGGCTAGCGGGTACCTCACGTAATACAGCTGCCCTTTCGTCTCCTCGTGCTCGGCTTCCTCGTCGCTCAACGATGTGAGATCGCGCGGGCACCAGTGGATCACCCGGTGGCCGCGATAGATGAGTCCTTCATCGTAGAGGCGCACGAACGCTTCGCGGACCGCCCGCGAAAGCTCCGGCGAGAGCGTATATCGCGTTCGCGTCCAGTCGGCCGATGCGCCAACGGCGCGTAGCTGCTGCAGGATGGTGCCGCCAGTCTCGGCGACCCAGGTGGTGGTCCGCTCCACGAACGCCTCGCGCCCGATGGCTTGACGCGACGAGCCCTCGGCCAGCAGCTGGCGCTCGATGATGTTCTGGGTCGCGATCCCCGCGTGGTCCGTCCCGGGCACCCACAGCGCGTCATCGCCGACCATGCGGCGCCAGCGGATGAGGACATCTTGGACGACCGCGCCGAGCGAGTGGCCGACGTGCAGGACGGCCGTGACGTTTGGCGGCGGCATGACGATCACAAACGGATCTTTGTCCCCGCCCACCCGGCGGGACCGCCTGGCGTGGGCGGTAAACCCCCCGCTCGCCATCCAACGATCGTAGATCTCGGCGTCCGTGATCACGGGACGCGCTGTCTCGGGGATGCTGGCCGTCATCGGGTCAAGATAACGATGGCGGCGGTCATGCGGATGGCGGCCCTTCCGTGCGCAAATCTTGCGCCGTATGCGTGTCTACCGGCCTTGGCGGCAGCGGATCGGCCACGTCCTCTTCGCCCCAATCGCCCTCGGCGTACTGGGCATTTTCTTCCGCGTCATCCTCCGCATCATCGTCGACGAGTTCATCCGTCTCCTCAGCCTGCTCGTCCTGACGCACGCTCAGGCGGTTGACGACCGTCTCGACCCCTGGCACGCCGCGGGCGATAACGGTGGCATGATCAGACTCGCGAACGGTGAACACGTGGCCGGTGAGCTCGATCGTATGCTCAGCCACGGCGCCGATGTCTACCGCGCGCTCGCGGAGGGTGGGATCGTTCGTAAAGGCCGAGAGGACGCGTTCCTCGAGCTCCTCGTTGGCGCTCTCGAACGCCTCTTCGTCGAGCGCCTCGTGGTCCTCCTCGTCGTACTCTTCCTTTTGCTGCTTGGCCTGGGCGCCGAATCGCACGCCACCGAACCGTTGTGATAGATACACCCCGGCCGCAAGCCCGGCGAGCGCCCCAGCGGCCAGCAGGAGCAGGCTGTTAGGCGAGCTCTCGTCGTCGTCGTTGACGCGGATCCGATACCGAGACATAGGGAGACTCCCGTGGCGAGGCGTGGATCGGAACGATTAGCTTCCAAGTCTGTGGCGGGCAAGAACAAGGCCACTTTTTCGGACCCGTGAACGAGCCGAATCCTACCCCGCCGCGACCAACACTACGGTACGTAATATGGCTGACTGTCGCTATCGTGACGGTCGCCGGCGTGGTGTTCTATTTCCGCTATCAAACCGCACTCGCGCCGATGCTCGGCGGGGGTAAGTAGTGTGACCACAAGCGCTCCGCCCCGAATGCTGCGATTGACTCTGCCGGACGGCTCTCTGCGTGAAGTACCCGAGGGGACCCTTCCGCTCGCGGTGGTCGAGTCCATTGGACCGCGCCTGGCGAAGGCCGCGATCGCGGTTGTCGTAAACGGACAAGTGCAAGATCTCGCTACACCTCTCCGGGAGGACGGCGAGTTCCTGGTCTTGACCGAAAAGGACCCGCGCTCCCTCGGTGTCCTCCGGCACTCGGCTGCCCATATCCTGGCGACCGCGGTCCGCCGCTTGCGACCATCGGCCGAGATCGGGTTCGGCCCCGCCATCGAGGACGGCTTCTACTACGACTTCGGGGTCGCCGAGCCATTTACGCCCGAGGACGTCGCGCTCTTCGAGGCGGAGATGCAGCGGGTCGTGGCCGAGGGCTACCCGTTCGTGCGCCGAGAGGTGTCGCGCGAACAGGCGTTGGACGAGTTCGCCGATGACCCGCTCAAGCTCGAGCGCATCGCCGATCTGGGCCCTGATGAGGTGATCTCGACCTATACCGACGGGCCGTTCACCGATCTCTGTCGTGGGCCCCATGTGCCCGACACCGGGTACCTCAAGCACTTCAAGCTGTTGCACACCGCGGGCGCGTATTGGCGGGGCGATGAGAAGCGGCCGATGCTCCAGCGCATTTATGGCACCGCGTTCTGGTCGAAGCCGGCGCTCGAAGAGCATCTGCATCGGCTCGAGGAGGCCAAGCGGCGCGACCATCGCGTGCTGGGTGCGCAGCTCGACTTGTTCTCTACCGACCAGCGAGTCGGTCCCGGTCTGATCCTCTGGCACCCGAAAGGCGCGATCATCCGGAACGAGATCGAGAACTTCGAGCGGAATCTCGTTCTGCACCACGGCTATGAGCTGGTGTACACACCGCACATCGCGAGCGAGCGTCTGTTCGAGATCTCCGGTCACTTGCAGACATTTCGCGAGAACATGTTCGGGGCCATGGACGTTGAGGGCGCCTTGTATCGGCCCAAGCCCATGAATTGCCCCGGACATATCGCGATCTATCAATCGAAACCTCGTTCCTACCGCGACCTGCCGATTCGCTACGCGGAGTTCGGCACCTGTTACCGGTACGAGCGGAGTGGTGTGCTGCACGGGATGCTCCGCGTGCGCGGGTTCACACAGGACGACGCGCACGTGTTCTGTACCCCAGACCAAGTGCGCGTGGAAATCGGCCGCCTCCTGGACCTGGTGGACGAAATTCTCGGGGTATTCGGCTACGAGTACGTGATCGAGCTTTCGACTCGCCCCGACAACTCGCTCGGGAGCGCCGAGGTCTGGGCCGAAGCGGAAAAAACCTTGGCCGAGGTGCTCGACGCGCGTGGTCAGAAGTACAAGATCGACGCGGGCGGCGGCGCGTTCTATGGTCCGAAGCTCGACTTCAAGCTCGTCGATGCGATCGGGCGATACTGGCAGGGGCCGACCGTCCAGCTCGACTTCAACTTGCCTGAGCGATTCCAGCTCGAGTACACGGGTGCTGATAATCAGCCGCACCGGCCGATCATGTTGCACCGGGTGCTCGTGGGCTCGATGGAGCGATTCGTCGGCGGGTTGATCGAGCACTATGCGGGAGCGTTCCCCGTATGGCTCGCGCCCGAGCAGGTGCGGGTCCTCCCGCTGACCGACGACGTCGCATCAGTTGCGTCGGCCGTCAATGATCGACTGCGGGCTGCTGGTATTCGCTCGCATCTCGACGCGCGTGCCGAGACGTTGCAGTACCGCGTGCGAGAGGGGAACCTCATGAAAGTGCCGTATCTGGCGGTCATCGGTCCGCGCGAGGCGCAGGCTGATAGTGTCGCCGTGAGTGTTCGCGGGGCAGGCGAGAAGCAGCGTCCGACGCCGGTCCCAGTCGCCGATTTTATCGCGCGTGTTCAACATGAGATCGAGACCCGGTCTCTCACTCTTTCTTCATCCAATGCCTGACGCAGTCATTCTCTCCGCGGCCCGTACGCCAGTCGGCCGCTTCCTTGGCGGACTCTCGCCGCTCACCGCTCCGCAGCTCGGCGCCGCCGCGATCCGCGCGGCAGTCGAGCGCGCCGGCGTCGATCAGGGCGATATCTCCGACGTCATCTTCGGGAACGTCGTCCAAGGTGGCGTGGGTCAAGCGCCGGCGCGCCAAGCCGCGATTCACGCTGGTCTTCCCGCTGGCGTCTCCGCCCTCACGATCAACAAAGTCTGCGGCTCCGGGTTGGCCGCGGTGATGCTCGCGGCCCAGGCAATCAAAGCGGGCGACGCCGAGGTGATCGTGGCCGGCGGCCAGGAGTCGATGTCGAACGCGCCGTACTACAACTATGGCATGCGCGCGGGCGTCAAACTGGGCAACCAATCGCTGGTCGACGGAGTCATCAAAGACGGCTTGTGGTGCTCGTTCTGCGACGTGCACATGGGCGGTCATGCCGAGTACACCGCCAAGAAGGCGCACGTGACCCGCGCGGCCCAGGACGAATTCGCGGTCGAATCGCATCGTCGCGCGGTCGCGGCGATGGAGGCGGGCAAATTCAACGACGAAATTGTCCCGGTCGAAGTGCCAGGCAAGAAGGCCGCGACGACGATCTCGTTGGATGAGGGGCCGAGGAAAGACGCGTCGATTGATTCGCTGGCCAAGCTTCGGCCGGCGTTTGCCTCGGACGCCCGCGGCATGTCGGCCGCCGAGCTGACGGTGACCGCGGGGAATGCCTCGACGCTCAACGATGGCGCCTCGGCTCTCGTCGTGGCGTCAGCCGAGTATGCGAACGCGCACGGTCTGCCGGTGCTGGCGAAAATCACGGGCTATGCGACGGGCGCAGTCGAGCCGCAAGAGCTGTTCTTCGCGCCGGTCATTGCGGTGCGCGCACTCATGAAGAAGGCCGGCACACAGATCAGCGACTACGACCTGATCGAAGCCAACGAGGCGTTTGCCTCGCAAGCGCTGGCGGATGGCCAGGAGCTCGGCTGGGACTGGGCACGCGTGAACGTCAACGGCGGCGCAATCGCTATCGGCCACCCGATCGGCGCAAGCGGCGCGCGGGTGCTCACGACCCTGCTCTACGCGCTCCGCGATCGCAACAAGCGCACCGGCTTGGCCACGCTCTGCCTCGGCGGCGGTGATGCGGTGGCTCTCTCCGTCGAGCGCGTGTAATGATCGAACGCGCGGTCGTGATCGGCGCGGGACAGATGGGAAACGGGATCGCACACACGCTGGCGCTCGCCTCGATCCCCGTCACGATGGTCGATGTCTCCGAGGACGCGCTGGCGCGCGGACGGACGACCATCGGGGCGAATCTGGATCGTCAAGTGAAGAAAGGCACGATCCCTCGAGACGTTCGTGACGCCACGTTCGCCCGCATCGGCGCCTCGACGGACCTTTCGGCTGCCGGAAACGCCGACATCGTGATCGAGGCCGCGTCGGAGAACGCGGGGCTGAAGTTCGACCTGTTCAAGCGCCTCGATGCCATCGCCCCGCCGTCGGCGATCCTCGCGTCCAACACGAGCTCGATCTCCATCACCGAGATCGCGGCCAAGACGCGCCGGCCCGCGCAAGTGATCGGGATGCACTTCATGAACCCGGTGCCGGTGATGAAGCTCGTGGAAATTATTCGTGGCCTGGCCACTTCGGATCTGACGACATCGACGGTCGTAGACCTCGCCACGCATCTGGGAAAGACCCCGGTCGAGGTCCGCGACTATCCGGGCTTTGTGTCCAACCGCGTCTTGATGCCGATGATCAATGAAGCGGCCTATTGCGTCATGGAGGGTGTCGGCACGCCGGAGGCGATCGACACCGTCATGACGCTCGGCATGAATCACCCCATGGGACCCTTGGCGCTCGCTGATCTCATCGGCCTCGACACATGCGTGTCGATACTCGATGTACTGAGAGATGGCCTGGGCGATCCCAAGTATCGCGCCTGTCCGCTCCTCAGAAAGTACGTCGCCGCGGGTTGGCTCGGACGAAAGTCCAAGCGCGGCTTCTATCAATACGATTGATGCAAGAGTTCTTGTCTCTCACCGAGGAACAGCGCGAGGTGCAACGCCTCGCGCGCGAGTTCGCGGCCGAATCGTTGGCGCCGTTCTCCGCCAAGTGGGATCACGAGGGGGAGCCTGACCCGAACGTGATCCCGCGGCTCGCCGAGCTGGGATTCCTCGGGATGCTGATCCCGCCGGAGTACGATGGTCTCGGCGTCGACACGGTGACGTACTTGCTGGCGCTGGAGGAGATCGCGGCCGCCGACGCGTCGACGGCCGTGTTGCTCTCGGTGCACAACTCGCTGCCGGTGCAGATGCTCCTCGAGTACGGGACCGAGGCGCAGAGGGACCGGTTCCTCAAGCCAATGGCGCGCGGCGAGCTCCTCGGCGCGTTCGCGTTGTCGGAGCCCGACGCCGGGTCGGATGCCGCGGCACTGCGGACGCAAGCGGTGCGCGATGGCGACTGCTGGGTCCTGAATGGGACGAAAGCCTGGGTCACAAACGGCAATCGGGCCGGCGTGATTCTGGCGATGGCGAGGACAGACCAGGGCGAGAATCGGCAGGGCGCGCGGGGGATCTCGGCGTTCGTTATTACGCCGGATCTGCCGGGATTCCACGTCGGGAAGCTGGAGGACAAGATGGGCCTCCGCGCCTCCCCCACGGTGCAGCTCACGTTCGACAACCTCCGCGTACCGGCGGATCGGCTGCTTGGAACCGAGGGGGAGGGTCTCGTCTATGCATTAGGGTCGCTGGAGCACGGGCGGCTCGGAATCGCGGCTCAGGCGTTGGGCATCGCCCGTGCGGCGCTCGAGCACTCGATTCGTTACGCGGGCGAGCGGCGCACTTTTGGGCAGCCCATCCGGGCCCATGGTGCGATTCAGTTCAAGCTGGCGGACATGGCGACCCGTTACACAGGCGCGCGGGCGCTCCTGTTCGCCGCGGCCGCGGCCAAGGATCGGGGTGAGCGGGTGACGCAGCTGGGTTCCATGGCCAAGCTGACGGCGAGCGAGATGGCGATGTGGCTGACCACACAAGCGGTGCAGATCTTTGGCGGGTACGGCTACGTGAAAGAGTTTCCGGTCGAACGGCTCTTCCGTGATGCGAAGGTGACCGAGATCTACGAGGGGACGTCCGAGATCCAGCGGATCGTGATCGGCCGATCCCTCTATGAAGATTAAGAGTGGCGTTGTATGATGGGGCTATCGTGATGAAATGGTGGAATTGGGACCGCTGCCCGCCGGGCACGGCACTGAACGAGACGGACCCTGAGGTCGCGCGGCTCATCGAGCGCGAGATCGAGCGGCAGTCCGATGGCTTGGAGCTCATCGCCAGCGAGAATTTCGTCTCGCCGGCGGTGATGGAAGCCATGGGCACGCCGCTGACGAACAAGTACGCCGAGGGGCTGCCGGGCAAGCGCTACTATGGCGGCTGCGAGTTTGTCGACCAGATCGAGCAGCTCGCGATCGACCGGGCGAAGTCGCTCTTCCACGCCGAGCACGCCAACGTCCAGCCCCATTCCGGCGCGCAGGCAAACCAAGCCGTCTTTTTTGCCCTATTGAAACCAGGCGATGTGTTCCTGGGTCTGGACCTGTCGCAGGGTGGCCATCTGACGCATGGCTCCCCGGTGAACTTTTCGGGCATTCTGTACAAGGCAGTGCACTACGGAGTGACGGACGAAGGCTGGATCGACATGGATGCGGTGCGCGCGCTCGCGCGTGCAAATAATCCTCGCATGATCATCGCGGGTGCGAGTGCCTACGGCCGCACGCTCGATTTTCCGGCGTTCGCCGAGATCGCGAAAGAAGTCGGCGCCTATTTTATGGTTGATATGGCGCACATCGCCGGCCTCGTCGCCGCGGGTGTCCACCCGTCTCCAGTCCCGTACGCCGACGTCGTCACGACTACGACACACAAGACACTCCGTGGTCCGCGCGGGGGCCTCATCCTGTCGAGAGAGACCCACGCCAAGGCCATCGACAAAGCGGTCTTCCCGGGTCTTCAGGGCGGACCACTCGAGCACGTCATAGCCGCGAAGGCCGTTTCATTGAAAGAAGCGGCAGATCCCGCCTTCGCCGTCTACGCCCGTCAGATTGTCGCCAACGCGAAAGCGCTCGCGGCCGCATTGATCGAGCACGGGTATCAGATCGTGTCCGGCGGCACTGACACGCACCTGATGCTGGTTGACCTGCGCAACAAGGGACTGACGGGGAAGGCGGCTGAGAAGGCGCTCGATCTCGCGGGGATCACCGTCAACAAGAACACGGTCCCGAAGGAGACGCAGTCGCCGTTCGTCACGAGCGGTATTCGCATAGGCACGCCGGCGGTCACGACGCGCGGATTCAAGGAGCCGGAGATGCGCCGCGTGGCCGGTTTCATCGATCGAGTATTGTTGGCGCCGACAGACGAGACCGTGGCGCGCTCGGTGCGCGAGGACGTGCGCGAGCTGACAACCACGTTCCCGCTGTATCCTGTGCCAGAAGGTGTGAGGCAGTAGCGTGGCCGAGCTCGCCTTTCGTGACGGGATCATGGACCAGATCCGGCTACGAGAGCGCCGCTTTCACGAGTGCGCCTATCTCTTCGTGCTCTCCGCGCTCGAGTTCTGTCAGGCGCGGTTGACCGAGCGCCGCCACATCACCGGTCGCGAGCTGGCGATTGCGTGCCGCGATCTCGCGCTCGACCGCTACGGTGTGTTGGCGCGGATCGTCCTGAACTACTGGGGTGTCCGTTCGACGGGCGACCTGGGCGACATCGTGTTCACGCTCGTCGAGCTGAACTTGCTGATCAGTCAGCCCACGGACACGCGCGATGATTTTCTCGCCGTCTTCGATTTCGACGAGGCGTTCGAGCAGAACTATCCGTGGAACGCCGCCCAGCGGGCGTAGCCGTCACGACGGCTGCTGAGAGCGCCGAACACGATTCCAAGGCGATCGCGGGTGGCATTCCGTCCCGTGCGCTCATGCGAGCCGCGGGTCTCGCGGCCGCGGCTGAAATCATCCGTCGATATCCCGTTCGCGCGTCGCGCGGCGTGTCCGTCTTCGCCGGCCCGGGAAATAACGGCGGCGATGCGTGGGTGGTAGCGGGCGCTCTCGCCCGCGCGGGTGTCTCCGTTCGTGTCACCGAAGTCATGCCGCCGCGCACGCCGGACGCCGAAGCGGAGCGTGCCGCCGCCGTGTCGTTGGTCTCGCTCGGCCGCCCGTTGGGCTTTGAGCGTCTGATCGTCGATGGTCTGCTCGGCACCGGCAGCACGGGTGCGCCACGCTCGCCCATCGCCGAGGCCATCGACTCGATCGCCGCGCGCCGGGCAGCGGGCGCGCGTGTTGTCGCGCTCGACATCCCGAGCGGTGTCGATGCCACGAGTGGCGCCGCCGAGCATGCGGTGACGGCGGATCTCACGCTGACGTTCGGCACGATGAAGACGGGCTTACTTGTCGCACGGGGATCTGCCGGCCGGATCGCGGTGCTCGATATCGGCCTGCCGTCGCTCGTGTCCGGCCCCTCTCTCATCGACGCTCCATGGGTGCGTACGCATACGCCGGCGATCGCGGCTGACGCGAACAAGGGCACGCGCCGTCGACTCGCGATCGTCGCCGGTGGTCCATCGATGATGGGCGCGGCCGTACTCGCCGCGCGCGCGGCGCATGCGAGCGGAATTGGGCTCGTGCGTCTCTTCGTGGCGCCGGAGAACGTCTCGGTCGCGCAGACGATCGCGCCGGAGTCGCTCGCGTTTCCGTGGCCGACGGACGACGCGACCGTCGATCGCGAGATCGCCGGGTACGCCCACGCGGTCCTCATCGGTCCTGGGCTGGGCACCACTGATGCCGCACGGGCCGTCCTGACGCGCGTCCTTTCGCGTTGGCACGGTCCGACGGTTGTCGACGCCGATGCGCTGAATATTTTCGCTGGCAGGGTCCCCGAGCTGGCCTCCGCGCTCGGAGGCCGCCCGACATTGCTCACGCCGCACCCGGCCGAGTTCGGCCGGCTTGTCGGGCGGACCGTCGATCAGGTGCTCGCTGATCGTTTCCAGACGGGTTCCATTCTCGCTCGAGATCTGGGCGCGAAGACGACGGTGCTGCTCAAAGGCGTGCCGACGGTCATCTCGTCGGCCACGCTTGATCGCATCGTGAGCGCCGCCGGCACGCCAGCGCTCGCGACGGGTGGAAGCGGCGATCTGCTCGCCGGGATAGCGGGCACGTTGCTCGCCCAGACGGAGGATCCATTCACGAGCGCCGGCATCGCGGCCTGGGTCCACGGAACGGCGGCCGAGATCGCGAGCGTTGATCGCACCACACGCGCGGTCACACTCGACGACGTCGCGGCATCCCTCGGCGGCGCCTGGGAGCGAGCGTTCTCGCCTCAGGTTCCGAGCTACCCGGTTCTCGCTGAGCTCCCGTCGGTCGGCGATCACTTGTGAGCGAGTTTGATGTCATCCGTACCATGCTGGCGCGTTGGGGGCAGTCGGCGGTAGGGATCGGTGGCGATGCCGCCGAGCTCGTGGTGCCGGATGGCCAACGACTGCTGGTGAGCACGGACACGAGTGTCGAGGGCGTCCATTTTCGTCGCGACTGGCTGTCGCCGACCGAGATAGGGTATCGCGCGACGGCCGCCGCCTTGAGCGATCTCGCGGCAGTCGCAGCCACCCCGCTCGCCTTGCTCCTCGCCCTGACCATGCCGCCTTCGTGGCTCTCCGTTGCCGGGGATGTCGCGGCCGGCGTTGGTGAAGCCGCGCGCGCGGCGCGCGCTCATATAGTAGGCGGCGATGTCGTCCGAGGAGACGCGCTGTCGCTCACGATCACCGTGCTTGGCGTCGCCGCTCACCCCTGGTCGCGCGGCGCTGCCCGTCCCGGCGGCCGTGTCTACGTCACCGGCGTGCTCGGCGGCCCGCTGGCTGCGCTTCGTGAGCTGTCGGCCGGTCGTACCCCGGACCCGGCAGCGCGCGCTCGTTTCGCGCACCCGGAGGCGCGCCTCTTGGAGTCGCGCTGGCTCGCGAATCATGGCGTCATTGCCGCGATCGACATCTCCGATGGGCTAGTCGCGGATGCTCGTCACATCGCCGCCGCCAGCCATGTCCGACTCACGCTCGACCTGTCTCGCCTGCCGCACGTCGACGGCATTGAGCCACTCGACGCCGCAGCGTCGGGCGAGGAGTACGAGCTCCTGGTTGTCACTCGCCCGGATGCCGAGCTCGACGCGCCGGCATTCACTCGCGCTTTCGGCCTTCCACTGACCGAGATCGGCACGGTGGACGCGGACGAGACGCAGGGTCGCGTCGACGTAACGCTCGGCGGCACTCGCGTTGACCCGCCTGGTGGCTACGATCACTTTTCCAGTTGATGGCCTGGATCCGAACGCTGTGCGTCGCCGCCGTCTTGGTCGTGCTGACGCCGCCCTACGCGGCGTTAGCCGTCATTGCCGCGCTCTTGGGCGTAAAAGACCGCCCTGGCGGGATATACGACTGGATCGCTCATACGTGGACAGTCGCGGTCGTCTCCGCCGCCGGGATCCGCGTGCGCGTGCATGGCGCCGAGCGCCTGGTCGAGTCGAGGACGGCCCCGCGGATTTTCGCGTCGAACCATGTGAGCTGGTTCGACGTGTTTGTGTTGGGGTCGATCATCCCGCGCTTCGCGTTCGTGGCGAAGATGGAGATCCTCAAAATTCCGATCTTCGGCCCCGGCGCGCGCGCGATCGGCACGGTGCCGATCGACCGCAACAATCGGAAGTCCGCGTTTGCATCGTACGAGGAAGCGGCCACCCGGATCGCCCGGGGGCGCTCGGTGATCGTGTTTCCCGAGGGGACGCGCGGCACCGCGTATCCGCTTCGTCCGTTCAAAAAGGGGCCGTTCGTGCTGGCCATCGCGGCGCAGGCGGCGGTCGTGCCGACGGTTGTCTACGGGACACTGCCGATCTTTCCGCGTGACTCGTACCGTATGCACACGGGTGGCGGGGTCGTCGACGTCGAGTTTCTCGAGCCGGTGCCGACCGAGGGGCTGGATTACGAGGCGCGTGACGCGGTGAGCCGAACGGTCCACAACCGTATGGAGGAAGCGCTCGCCAGGCACGGTGTCCAGCCCGTGTCGGCCACCGCGCCTCAGGTCATGACGCCCGACGATTGACCGGCTAGTTTGGTTCCACCATGTCAACGATCAGCGATGTCACCGCGCGCGAGATTCTCGACAGCCGCGGGAACCCCACGGTAGAGGCGGACGTCACGCTCCTCTCGGGCACGACGGGCCGCGCGGCGGTCCCGAGCGGCGCCTCGACGGGCGAGCACGAGGCGGTCGAGTTGCGGGACGGCGATCAGCACCGGTACGGCGGCAAGGGTGTGCAGAAGGCCGTACGGCACGTGATCGAGACGATCGGTCCGGCGATCGCCGGGCTGTCGGCGATCGATCAGTTGTTGGTCGACCAGACGATGCTCGATCTCGATGGCACCACCAACAAGTCGAAGCTCGGCGCGAACGCGATGCTCGCGGTGTCGATGGCGGTGGCGCGCGCGGCGGCGGCCGAGGTGAAGCTTCCGCTCTATCGGTACCTCGGCGGCCCGTTGGCGCGCACGCTCCCGGTGCCCATGATGAACATCTTGAACGGTGGCGCACACGCGACGAACACGGTCGACTTTCAGGAGTTCATGATCGTCCCGGTGGGCGCCGAGACGTTCGCCGACGGGCTCCGCATTGGTGTCGAGGTGTTTCATGCACTCAAGAAAGTGCTCTCGTCACGCAAGCTGTCGACGGGCGTCGGCGACGAGGGCGGTTTCGCGCCGGATCTGGCGAGCGACGAGGACGCGATTCGTGTGATTCTCGAGGCGATCGAGAAGGCGGGGTACGCGCCGGGCCGCGAGGTCGCCTTGGCGCTAGACGCAGCCGCCAGCGAGTTGTACGACAAGGCCGCGGGGACGTACACGTTCAAGAAGAGCGGCGCGGGGCAGAAGGACGCGGCGGGGATGATCGAGCTGTACACGCGTTGGCTCGACGAGTATCCGATCGTGTCGATCGAGGACGGCTTGGCCGAGGATGATTGGGCGGGTTGGGAGTCCTTGACGCGCGCCCTCGGCGATCGCGTCCAGCTCGTCGGCGACGACATCTTCGTGACGAACACCGAGCGGTTGGCGCGCGGGATCGAGAACGGTGTCGGCAATGCGATTTTGGTCAAGGTCAACCAAATCGGGACGCTCTCCGAGACGCTCGAGACCATCGAGATGGCGCGCGCGGCGGGGTATCTGTCGGTGATCTCGCATCGCTCCGGCGAGACCGAGGACACGTTCATCGCCGACCTCGCCGTGGCCACTGGCGCCGGTCAGATCAAGACCGGCTCGGCGAGCCGCACGGATCGCGTCGCGAAATACAATCAGCTCTTGCGTATCGAGGAACAACTCGGCGACGCGGCGGAGTATCCTGGCGGGGCCATCTACGGCCTCTAGCTGATGCTCGCGCGCGTGGGTTGGGGATTCGCGGCGCTGATCGTGTTGCTCTACGCGATCGAGGGTGGCGAGTACGGCACCTCCGATCTCATACACCTGCAGGCGCGCCACCGCGCCCTCGTGGCGCGGATCGACTCGCTGCAGCATCGCATCGACTCGTTGTCCACGCTCGCGCACGCCATCGAGACCGATCCCGCGGTGCAAGAGCGCATCGCGCGAGAAGAGTTCGGCATGGTGCGTGGCTCGAAGGAGTTGCTCTACCGGTTCGCGCCGCCGTCAGTGCACGAGGTGCCGCACGACCACGAACTCCGGTAGATAGAAGGGCGGCAACTCGTCATCGAGGACTTCCTGGATCGTGTGGCCATGTATATGGCAGGACTCAACTTGTAGGTTATGGCACGTTGAGTTCCCTTGACTTCATGTAACACCCCAGTACCTTTGACCACACTGACGCGGGGTGGAGCAGCCTGGTAGCTCGTCGGGCTCATAACCCGAAGGTCGCGGGTTCAAATCCCGCCCCCGCTATGGTTCTAGAATACGAATCCGCGCGGCTAACTCTCTCGAGTTGGTCGCGCGGATTTGACTTTGTGCCATCGAGCTGCTGGTGCTTACCGGGCGATCGTTCGATCGAGGAAGTCATGCATCAATGCCGCGATTTCGTCGCCCTTGTCCTCGAGCGCGAAGTGACCGGTATCGAGCACATGCAGCTCGGCGTGCGGTAGGTCGCGCAGGTAGGCGCGCGCGCCTTGCGCCGGGAAGATCGCATCGTTCTGTCCCCAGACGATCAGCGTCGCCGGCTGGCGCGAGCGAAAGAAGGACTGGAACCGCGGATACAAGGTCACGTTGGTAGCGTAATCCTTGAACAGGTCCAGCATGATCTCATCGACACCGGGACGATCGAGGAGCGCCTGATCGTGCACCCAGGTATCGGGGTCAATGCGCGTCGGGTCGCGCACCCCATCGAGATACTGCGACTTGGTGGCTGGTGGCGTCAGGCCGGCGCGTAGCGCGTTGCGATGGGCGAGGGACCCATCGGCCCAGTATGCCTCGATGGGCTTCCAAAAATCGCTCAAGCCGTCTTCGTACGCGTTGCCGTTTTGGATGACGAGAGCCGAGATGCGCTCCGGATGCCGAAGCGCGAGACGATATCCGACCGGCGCGCCGTAATCTTGCACGTACAGCGCGTAGCGTGTTGCTCCCAATCGACTGAGCAAGTGGTCCACGAGCTCGGCGTAATGGGCGAAACTGTAGGTGAACGTCGCGCGGTCCGGCACACCGCTCTGGCCGAAGCCCGGATAGTCGGGCGCGATGACGTGGTATCGGTCGGCGAGCGCCGGGATGAGACGACGGTACATGCTCGACGATGTGGGGAACCCGTGGAGCAACACGACAACGGGACCATCGGCGGGGCCCGCTTCGCGATAGAAGATGTTGACGCTGTCGATCGCCACGGTCCGGTAGTGAACGGTTGCGGATGATGGCGCGGCGTTCGCGAGCCCCAGGGCGGCGGCCAGCCCGATGGCCGCGCGGGGGGAGGGAAGATGCAACATGCTCAGTCTCCATGGTGTAACCAATGAAGCGACAATAATAACGTTACGGTAGGTATCGTACCGGATGGGGTGTAACTTGTCAACCGGCAGTTATTGAGTTACCATTCCCGTGTATGGAGCCCGTATTTCTCGGCGGCCATCCGGCCATGGATTTCCTCAATACGTCGTTCTCGCCGCGGGGCGAGCGCGTCGACGTGATTTCGGACGGACGAGCCTTTCTCGATTGGTTGGTTCGTGCCGGTCTCGTGACCGAGTCGGCCGTCCGCTTGACGCGTCGGCTGAGCGCCGAGCGCTTGGATGCGGTCGCCAACGAGGCGCGGCGCATGCGATCGTGGGCCGAGGCGTGGATTGCGCGCTGGAGTCTCGCGCCCGGCGCCGATTACCGCGCCGAGCTCCGCCGCCTCAACGCCTGGCTGCATCACGGCGCATGGCATCGCGAGATTCAGCCCATGAACGGCCGCCTCGCCATCGTCGAGCTCCCTCGCGTCGACGATGCGGACGATCTCCTCGGCCTCATCGCATTTCAACTCGCGTCGCTCGTCGTGAGCGAGGACCCCACATTGGTCAGACGGTGCGCCGGCGACGGGTGTACGCTGTGGTTTCTCGATCGCACGAAAGGCCACCGGCGCCTCTTCTGCAGCGCGTCGGCGTGCGGCAACCGGGCCAAGGTCGCCGCCTTCCGCGCGCGGCGACGGGCTTGAGCGTCACGAGTGGCACCCCGTCGCCGCAATTCTCATGTGCCGAGGGCCGCCTGACGCTGGCCCTGCAGATCCGACGCGGTCATTAGGGCGGCAGTCCGGCTCGCGCCAACGCATCCGTACGCACCCGATGCCAGTTGGCGGTGGGGCGTTGACCACTGGCGTTTTACCGTTTTTCATCCGCACATGCAAGTCGCTCAGCCTCAGATGGTGGCGGCGCCGCTGACTCGCGCGGCGCTCTTCGTGGTCGTCACACTGAACCGCACCCCCGCGGCCCGTTCCGCGGTCCGGGGCCTCTCCGGCGACCTGTCCGCGCTGCTCCGAACGGTCGGTACGCGCGATCTCGACGGCCGGCTCTCATGCGTGATGGGGGTCGGCTCTGACGCATGGGACTTCCTCTTCGGTCCGCCGCGTCCCGCCGGCTTACACGCGTTCCGCGAGATTCGCGCGGGGAACCGTATCGCCGTCGCGACGCCGGGCGATCTCCACTTTCACATCCGCGCGCAGCGCCAGGACCTCTGCTTCGAGCTCGCGACGCTGATCATGTCGCGCCTGGCGGGCACGGTGACGGCGCAGGACGAAGTGGTGGGGTTTCGGTACTTCGACGATCGTGATCTGATCGGGTTCGTCGACGGAACGGAAAATCCGCGTGATCAAGCGGCCGTCGACGCGACGGTGATCGGCGACGAGGATCCCGCGTTTCGCGGCGGGAGCTATGTCGTCATACAGAAATATTTCCACGACATCGCTGGCTGGAACGCGCTCTCGGTGGCTGAGCAGGAGAAGATCATCGGTCGGGAGAAGCTCTCCAACGTGGAGTTGGATGACAGCGTCAAACCCTCCTCGGCGCACAACGCGTTGACGACGATCGAGGTCGACGGCCGCGAGATCAAGATCTTGCGCGACAATATGCCGTTCGGCTCTCCGTCCCGGGGCGAGTTCGGAACGTATTTCATCGGCTACGCGCGATCACTCGGCACGATCGAGCAGATGCTCACGAACATGTTCGTCGGCCGCCCTCCGGGGAACTACGATCGCCTGTTGGATTTCAGCCGTGCGGTCAGCGGGTCACAATACTTCGTGCCGCCGGCGACGTTCTTGGAGAACGTCTCGCCCGACGTGTAGCGCCTGACACCCCATCCCGCGCGCCCTGAGCTGCACTGGACGTTCTTCGGCGTCTGGGCCGCGCTGGGTTTCGCGATCAGCGCCGTCGTCCACGTGCTGAGCTATTTCTCGATCGCGGCCCAGTCGTCGTGGCCGTGGGTGTGGGCACTCCACGTCGGGATATTCCCGCCGTTCATCGTGATGTTCATGCGACTGCTCCGCTGGCGCCATCACACGGGGCCGTGGCGCTCCCGCTCCCGACTCGATGAACTGATCCCTTATTTCCCGCGCTGGGCGCCCGTGCTCGCCATCGCGCTCGTGGTCTACGTGGCGTTCAACTTCACCAACGCCACCAGTCACTTGCCGCGGCGCCACCAGGCGCCTCCGACCGACGCTGCGAGTGCGCACGAGAGCGAGGTCTACACGATCCGCGCGTTTTCTGGGCACTGGCTGCTGTTCTACGCCGCATCCGCCCTCTTCTTTCTCTTCGTCCCTTCCTCGGCGGCCCCACGCAACTAGCGCCGTTGGCCCGTGCTGGTGGGGCCGCTAGATTACCTCGCTCGCAGGGCAGGGTAGCTCAGCTGGTTAGAGCACGGCACTCATAATGCCGGGGTCGCGGGTTCGAGTCCCGCCCCTGCTATTCAATAAGTCGCGCAATCCGAGTGGGTTACGCGATTTTGTCTTCTCCAGATCGAGATGCGGTGGCTTGTTGGTACATAAGATGAGACGAGATGTCAGCTCACGCCTCTACTTAGCGGACCGTGGCAGTGTCCGAATGAGTCGCGGTTGGCGGAGCTCCGGCGAGGCAAGAAGCGCGCGCATCGGCGCGACACTGAGAAGCGCAGCTGATCGGAAGATTTCGAGGCTGTCGGAGAGACACTCTTTCAACTCAGTCTCGTAATTCGGTCGAACCCCCGCGGTCGACCCGAGCCAGGGTCCTCGATCTTGGAGGTGAACCCCAAAGGTTGTAACCATACGCCGCACTTAGAAGGCGCTTGTGAGAGCGACCCTGGTTCTTCTCGAATCGGGTCATGCTTGCCGTCCCTCCGACCAGTCTTCAACCACGAGCCCGGGAACGCGCTTGAACTCGCGCGTATTCTGCGTCACGACTGTGAGTCCGCGGACAACCGCGATGGCCGCAATGAGGAGGTCGCGCTCCCCGATCGGATTGTGCCGCAGAGCGTACCGAATGTCCGCGTGTCGCTCGGCGGCGGCCCGATCGAATGGAAGAATGTCGAATGGGGCAAGCACGCGCATCCATGCGATGCGTTTCCGGGCGGGATCCGGGTGCTTCGCGGCGCCGTACCACAATTCCGCGACCGTCACACTCGACAGCGCGACATCGGCCGGACTGCGTCGGCGGAGTTCGGCGCGCACGCGAGGAGGGCGACCGCTCACGGAGTGAATAATCACGTTCGTGTCGAGCAGCCAGGTGGCTGGCATCAGACGTCGTCGGAGTCCAGATCGAGCAAGCGCGCACCGATCGGCGGCACGCGGCCGAGCGCGAGGTCGTCGGCCAGATCATCGATCGCCTCCCAGTAGCCCATCGGCCAGGTGCACGACACGACTGGCTCGAGTACGACTGTATCGCCCTCACCGCGGCGGATCAATACCTCGGAGCCTGGGAATCGGAACGCCTTGGGCAGCCGCACGGCTTGCGAGCGGCCGTTGGTGAACAGGCGCGCGCGCGCGGGCGCCGACTCAGCCGCCGGCAAGGTGGGAGTCTGGCGACGTGGGCGTCCGTTGGATTTAGGCCGACGTGGAGGCATCGAAGGTCTCTATCTCTTAGTGGTATAGACCAAGTATATACCACGGCGCGCCGACGTGCCACCCCGGCGATTGCATTTCAGCCCTTGTCAGCGTTAGCGGCCCCCGCATAGCGCACCGCTTGCGGGATGTCCTCCGGTTCGAGCTCCGGGTACTCACGACGGATCTCGGCGACCGTCATGCCATTGGCGACGAGATTGACGATCAGTGACACCGTGACCCGAAAGCCGCGAATGCACGGGCGCCCGCCCATAACCCTCGGGTCGCACGTAATGCGCTCGAACGGCGGCGCCTGCGCGCCTGGCGCTACGATTTCAGCGGCATCACGCTCATCGTCATCGTCCGGATCCGGTATCTGATCGGCCGGGATCCAAACGACGCGATTCTCGAGCCATGACCACACGACGATTGGGCGTCCTTTTCGCTTGTGATCGCGGATCGCATCGGCAACACCTTCACGCAGGGCGCGATCGATCTCCGTGCCTTCCGCGAACAACTTCGATATGTCTACGGCTCGCTTGCCGCGATTTGGCTGAGTCATATGTGGGTCCCATCCGGTGCTGTAGCGCATAGTGGCGTCGACCGGTGCCTGTCTCGAGATAGTATCAACTATCGCGCGGTGTCACGTCCACGTTGAGTTGTGATCGTGGCACGCTGCACCGTGAGCGTCTGCGCGTAGAGCGGCGCGCTCAAGGTGCGTAAATTCTCGCCACCGTCCAACTGCAATCACTCGCCGGGGGGCTGCCATGGATGGCGATCCGTGCGCTGGACACCGCGGGGATTCCGTGGACCGAAGCCTTTTATGGCCGCAGCTCATCGGCCGTGCGCGCGGGAGTCACCGCGGGCCGCACGCTCGCCTCGGCGTTCCGTGCATGATTTTCGTCTCATGCCGATGGCGAGGCGTGACGTTTCAAACCGCGAACCGTCGCTCGGGCATGGCCGCACGGTATGTCGTTATTGTCTTGGCGGTTGGATGCTCGATCGGATGCGCCAATGCGCCGAGCGCCATCTTCGGCGGCGTGGCGGATAGTGCTTACGTCGGTTTTGCGATCCCGATAGCGGATACCGGGAACGGATCAGCCATCGCCCCGTACGCGAACGGCGCCCGCCTCGGGCTGGACCAGCTGAACGCCACACGTCCTCGGGGTGCACGACCGCTAGCCCTGCGGTTGCCACGGCGTGGGCTGAGCGATCTCCCACTCGCGGTGGCATTCCGCGACGACCCCACGGTCGTCGGCGTGATTGGCCATCTGGGCAGCGGGCCCACCATGGCGGCGGCGCCAGTGTACGCGGACCTCGAACACGATGGACGGCATGCCTTGGTCGCCGTCGCGCCCACGTCGACCAATCCGCGCGTCACACAAACCACCCACTGGGTCTTCCGCGTGTGCCCGACGGACGACGATGGCGCACGGGCCGTCGCGCGGTATGTCGCCGTGTCACTGCATCTGACACGGGTCGCGATCCTCTACCAGGATAATTTGTTCGGGCGCGGGTACTGGACGTCCGTCACCAGGGAGCTCGTCGCGCACGGCGTGACGGTGTTGGAGCACGACCCCTACGTCAGCAACATCAGCGGATATGATGCCTATGCGACGCGGCTGACGCGCCGCGGCGCCGAGGCGATCATCATGGCCGGCGAGTACACGGACGTGCTCCCGATCATTCGCGAGGCGCGTCGCCAAGGCAGTCGCGCCGCGCTCATCGGCGGTGACGCGTTCTCCGGCATGCGATCCGTCCCCGCGCTGGCGAAGGAATTCGCGGGTTTGCGATACACGACGTTCTACGATTCGACCGATGTGTCCTCGGCCACTCGCGCGTTCGCCGAGGCGTATCGACGGCGATTCGGCGTGCCGGCGGAACCGGGGGCCGCGCTCGCGTACGATGCCGCCACGGTGATCGGGAGAGCCGAGGTCGCGGTCGGGCCGAATCGCGCGCGCATCCGCGACTGGATCGCGCACGCGCCGCCGTTGGCGGGAGCAACGGGCACCATACGGTTCGCGCCGAACAGCGGCGACCCAATCGACAAGCAGGTCGAGATGGCCGAGTTGCATCCGTAAGCAGGCGAGCACAGGAAATCACGCCAGTGACGGTTGTCGTGAGGCAACCTTCAACGCCATCAATACGGCAGCGTGAACAGCCCATACTCGACCGCGGCCGACGTCCGCAACAGCCGCTCACCGGAGTAGTCGGGGTATTTCTGCCGCATTGCGGCTCTGAACTCCACGGTATCCCCCGCGGTCTTGCGGACCGCATCGAAGTCGGTGATGTACCGATCCATCGCGTCGATGATGTCCGGCGTATCCGGCGTATCGAGGGTCTTTTTGTGCGAGGCGATCACGATCAGCGGGTGCAACGCGGCGATCCGATGAAGGGCTTCATGCCAGCGGTGGTGGGCCTCCTCGCCCGTCGAGGCAGCGAGGTAGGCGTGCACCTTATTGAATATGATATCGTCGGCGAGGACGGCTCGGAGCGATGGGATCCAAATGAAACTGTTTCCCGACTCGATCACGTCGCCCTGCACGTCGGGGTGAATCACGACCGCCTCGCCATCAACGGTCAGTGTGTCACTGGGCAACGGCTGCACTGTGACCAAGCTGTCCGGAAACTTGACTCTCTTCCCGATGTTCTTGTTGCTAAAGGCGTACGCTGTCGCCGAGGTTTTATTGTACCGATCGAGCGCTTTCGGCGTCATGTACACCGGCGTACCGGGAAATCGCTCGACGAACTTCGCACATCCGAGGTAGTGGTCAATATCCGAGTGCGTGATGTAGACCGCCTTGAGGTGCGCGCCGAGCGTCGCGATACTGTCGGCCTCTTGAGCGGCATCGGGGGCGAACGCGAGACAATCGACGACGATCGCCTCGGTCGGACCGAGGATGACGGTGGAGCCGACATTGGAGCTCACGTCGCCTGACGTGAATTGGATCAGGCGCACGGGCGCTCGTCGGGCCGGAGTCGGCCGCACGCCGACGATGGTGAGGAGACAGAGCGCGGATAGACAGCGGAACACGAAATCTCTCCTGCGAAATGGGGATGCCATACGCCGCGGCTCGAGACCGCCTGGCGGACCGCACGCTGTGGCGATGCGCGCCGCCGAGCAACGCATCTGGCGCCAGACGCAGGATCTGGTGACTGACCCGCACGAAATGTCGATGGCGAGAACGGCCGTTAAGTTGGAAGCACATGGCAACCGTGAACGCCCCTGCCTCGTCGGCTCGCCTTGGCTCGCAGGTGCTGATCGCGACGGAGGTCGCGATCGTCTTCACGGTGCTGCTCACGCTCCTCATGACGGTGCAGCAGCGCTCGATGTCGATGGGTGACCAAACTCCGCGCATCCCGATCGCGAGCATCTTCGTCGATGGGTTGATCTTCTGGTCACCCTGGGTGGTACTGGCTCCGGCGATCACCCTGCTCGGGTGGTATCAGCGTTTGGGCACGGGCAATCTGGCGCGGCGCGCGCACCCGTGTGGAGGACGGCGGCAGCGTCACCGTCGCCGCACGAGTCTCGGGCGGCTCGCTGCACATCGACATTACCGATAACGGACAGGGCGCTCTCGGGCAGACAGAGCTCGTGGCCGGGCGTGGCTTGAAGAACGTTCGGGAGCGACTCGAGGCGCGGTACGGGGAGCGACAATCGTTCGAAGCCGGTAACGCTCCCGGTGGAGGCTTTCGCGTGCGCATCGTCCTTCCGCGATGACTCCGCGCTGCCGCGTGTTGGTCGTGGACGACGAAGCGCCGGCGAGGCGTCTGGCGCGATCACTGTTGGCCGAGATGGACGAGGTCGAGGTCATCGGCGATGCGGCGCGCGGCCAGACGGCCGTCGACGCGATCCGACAGCTCCGGCCCGACATCGTCCTCCTCGACGTGCAGATGCCGGGCCTCGACGGCTTCGGTGTCGTCGCCGCTGTCGGCGTCTCGAACATGCCCGCGGTCATCTTCGTGACGGCGTACGAGCGATATGCGCTGAAGGCGTTCGAGGTGCACGCGGTCGACTATCTGCTCAAACCTTTCGACCATGGACGGTTTCGAACGGCGATGGAACGAGCGATCGTCCGCGTCCGAAGCGGGCGATCGTCAGAGCTCTCGGGGCGACTCGAGATGCTGCTCAACCGGCTCGCCCGAGATCGTTCGCCGGACCGTATCACCTTGAAGGTTGACCACCGGCATATTCTGATCGACGCGGCCACGATCGACTGCATCGAGGTGTCCGACAAGGTCGTGCTCGTGCAGACGGCCGAGCAGATATACCGCGTGCGGGAAACGCTGAACAGGATCGAGCGAAGGCTGCCGTCCGAACAGTTCGTGCGGATCCATCGATCGGTGATCGTGAATATCAAGCGCGTCAAGGAGATCCAGACGTGGTTTCAGGGTGACTACGTGCTGATCCTGAACAACGGCAAGCGAGTGATGTCCGGTCGAGCCTATCGCGATGTCGTGCGGCGTTTCACTGCGCGGTCCGATTAGAGAGCGCGTCGCGGCGCGCGAGACATCAGGGCGCTGTGCATAGACGTGATTGGTCGTGCGTCGAAGCCAGTTCGGCGATGCCGGTGCGCTAGCCAAGTGCGGCCCTGATAATGCCGGGGTCGCGGGTTCGAGTCCCGTCCCCGCTATTTGTTCGTTTCTTGCATTTAGGACAAGAAGGGCAGTTTTCACCTCAAGAGGAGCGATAACACGTGCGCAATCATCTCTTAATGGCCGCGGCCGTCATCGCGATCGCGATCGTCGCGCCGCGGTCCCTGCAGGCACAGGACGACCACCCCAAGCCCGATCATCCGGATCAGGCTCGCCACGACGACCAGGCAGCGGCGCGGCATGATGACCATCCGGACAACCACGGCGACGACATGGCCGCGCGCTACCGTCACGACCATCCGGGCGCTACCGCCCACTGCCATGACGGGTTCTTTACGAGGACCGCGGATCGCCACCTGGCGTGCTCGAAGCACGGCGGTATCGATATCTGGATCGCGCCCTAGTCAGACAGCGGGTCCGAGGGTTCGAGTCGCGCCCTGGTATTTGGGAAAGCGCGCCAACTCAACGAGTTGCGCGCTTTTCTCTTGGAGCACTCGTGAATCGAAGGTGCAGGCGCTAGGCGAAATAGAAGACGAGCGCGGCGGCGCCCCAGGTGCTGAGGGCCGTCAGTATCGTCAGGACGTAGAGCCAGGGGAGCAGTCGGCGGCCGCGCGGGTTGTAGTTCGATGGCCGAAAGACATTCGCTTGCCAGATGCGCGATGCGCCATCGTACGGCGAGTTGAACGGTGTCAGATCAACGCGATAGCGAGCGAGGTGGTACGTGAACGCGATACTCGCGACGCCGGGAACGAGGAGCATCGGCACCACGAGAAGCAAGAGCGTTTGGTGGGACATCACGTGCAGCGACCGAAGCCCGAACACATACCAAGAAGTATACTCGCGGCGGACAAGCGACCACTCCATGTTGATGTGCATCGCCTACCTGAGCTATCATCCGCATCTGGAGGTTCGCGGATGGCGCGACGACCGAGGCGTCCAGTCACGGGAGCACAATCACTCGCCGGCACCGTCGCCGTCGTTGCCGGCGCGACTCGCGGCGCAGGTCGCGGTATCGCTCGGTGCCGTTGCTCGAGCTCCTGAGGGCTGGTGCGGAGATTCAGCTTCGGTGGACCAAGGGTTGACCACAGTCTTGGGTCATACTCAAGCCGGCAGCGCCCCGATGAAGGCTCGGACCAACTCGGCGATCTCGTCCGCGTCAGTGTCCAACGCGAAATGCCCGGCGTCGAGCACATGCACCTCGGCGCTCGGCACATCCCGCCGATACGCCTCCGGCTCCGAGATGTCGAACGAGAGGTCATACTTACCCCACAGCACCAAGAGCCGCGGCTGGCGCTCGCGCATCCACGCCTGCCACTTCGGATAGGCGTCGACGTTGGTACGGTAGTCGTAAAACAGATCGCTCTGAATGTCCCCCTGCCCGGGCTGGTTCAGGAAGCGATACTCATCGGTCCAGAGATCCGGGTCGTATCGTTCTACGTTGGGATCGCCCCCAACATGACGCGTCCGGGTCGCTGCCAGCGACAAGAGGTTCGTCCGAAGCGCGGACTCGTTGGCCGCACGATCCGCCCAAAACGCGCGGCGCGCTTTCCAGTTGACGCCAAGCCCTTCGTTGTGCGACACGGCGTCCTGAACGATGAGTGCCTGGATCCGCTCCGGGTGCGCGAGCGCCATCCGAAATCCTACCGGGCCACCGTAGTCCTGCATGTACAGGATATAACGCGACATGCCGAGCGCCTCGGTGAAATGATTCATGACCTCGGCGTAGTGATCGAACGTGTACGCGAACTGCTTCGGATCCGGCCAATCGCTGTGCCCAAATCCCGGATAGTCGGGCGCCACGAGGTGGTAGCGATCGGAGAGTCGCGCGAACAGCGGCTCGAACATGCGCGACGACGACGGAAGACCGTGCAGCAACAGGATCGTCGGCGCGTCCTTGGGCCCGGCCTCGCGGTAAAAGATCGACAGCCCATCGACCTGCTTCGTACGATAGACTGTTGGGTAGTGTGCGATGCTAACGGCCTGAATCACGGAGCCACCTCCAAAGTGATTTCCAGCTCGACCGGAACGCCGAGCGGTAGACTGGCGACACCGTACACCGAACGGCACGGCTGCTTGTCTTCGCCAAACACATCTCGCAGCAACTCCGAGGCCGCGTCGGCGATGCGTGGCTGATCGCGCACATCGCCGGACGTCGCGACCGACACGACGAGGCGCACGAGCCGCGTCACTCTGTCGAGTGATCCCAGGTGATGTCGCGTCACCGCAAGAACATTGAGAGCCGCGAGACGAGCGGCCTTGCGTCCCCCTTCGACATCCAGCTCGGCTCCGATGCGCCCAACGACTTTCGCCGCGCGCCCTTCGGTGGGAAGCATGCCCGTCAGAAACAGCAGGCTGCCGGTTTGTACCGCCTCGGCGTACGCGCCGAAAGGCTCAGGCGGCGCTGGGAGCGTGATCCCCAGCTCCTTCAACCGCTGCTCGGCGCTCGTCATAATCTCGCAATTTACCTCGGCGTATACAGGAACGTGAGCGCCGCCGGCAGCCGCGCAGCCCAGGCCGCATGCGTATGCGTGGCGCAGGGTGCCACGACGACGCGGAGGCGCGAAGAGTCGAGTCCATCGCGGCGGAGCATGGTCTCGAACTGCCGCACGTGATGCACCATGAACCGTCCGCTATTGTCGGGTGGATCGAGGTTGGTCGCATCGCACGTCCGCGCACCACCCTCGTTCGTACCCACTCCGAGGTAGATACGCTGCGGCCAGGATCGGAACGCCGCCGCGTCGGCAAAGAACTGGTCACCATACACGTCGAGCGTCGGGCTCTCGATAAGCGCGCGGCCGAACACGCCGGGCCGCACAAGAATGACGTACGCGCTGATGAGCCCTCCGTAGGACGAGCCGCCGATGCCGCTATTGGCCGCGTCGGTAAGCGTGCGGTAGTGTGCATTGATGAACGGCATCACCTCGCGAACCATGAAGTCAGGATAGCGCTTGCCTTGCGGATTGGTCTCCGATGAGTGCGCGAGCGTATCCGGCCACGGCAGATACTCGTGCGCGCGCGCCTCGGCGCCAGCATCGTCGACGCCGACAACGATGAGCGGCGCGATACGACCCGCGGACACCAGTTGGTGCACGGTCTCGTCCACGCGCCACTCCGAGGGGCCGAAGACGGACATGGCCGGATCAAAGAGGTTCTGGCCGTCGGCCAAATACAGAACGGGATAGCGGCGGTCGCGGTTGGCCGGGTCGTCGTAGCCATCCGGCAGCAAGACGCGGAGGTAGCGCGTGTTGCCGTAGATGGCGCTCGTGAACCGGTGAAGACGCAGGTCGCCAACCACGGCCGGCGAGTGGACGCGAACTGGGGCAGTATCAGCGCCGCCAAGACGTTGAGCCCGCGCTGGAGCTGCCAGGATGCCGAGTGCCGCGAACACACCAAATGTCGCGCCGGCTCGAAAGGGAGTAAGTATCATATTGGACGTTAGCTCGGCGGTCGCGACTGTATTGGATAAACCGGACCGGAGACTACGAACATGATGATCAAGACGCTTGTCGCGGTTGTTGCACTGACGGCACTCAGCCAAGATGCCGGACCCGCCGCCCCGATCTACGGGATCACACTGCCTCCCGGATACCGCGACTGGCGGTTGATCTCCGTCGCCCACGAAGAAGGCAGTCTCAACGACCTTCGGGCAGTGCTGGGCAACGACGTCGCGATCAAAGCGTACCGGGAAGGGAAGCTCCCGTTCCCGGACGGGACCATCATCGCGCGGCTCGCTTGGAGCTACGTCGCGTCAGAAGAGAACGACAAAATCTTTGGCCGTGCCCAGTCTTTCGTCGCCGGACCACCCAAGAACGGCGTGCAGTTCATGGTCAAGGATTCAAAGAAGTACGCCTCGAGCGGAGGCTGGGGGTTCGCGCAGTTCAACGACGGCAAGCCCGCCGACGAGGCCCTGCACAAGACCTGCTTCCCCTGCCACGCACCTTTCAAAGCGAACGATCTCGTCTTCACCCATTACGCCCCATAAACGTCAACGTCTGCCAGCCGTCGCCAGCACGGTCGGCCAGATGTGCTTCATGTGCACTGTCCAATCCTTCGCCGCCACACCCGTGAACTCCTCGGCGGCCTGCTGCCAAGGCAGGGCGTGCCAGGAGTGGCGTAGCGAGCCGCGCCCCATCACGTCCGTCATCTCCTGCATCGTGACGCCGTAGGCCTGCGCGCTGTTGTCGCCATGCACGTTCCGGCTGGCGCCATGGCCGACGTGACCGAGCCCCAAGAGGTGGCCGACTTCGTGGAAGTGCGTCCAGAACTTGGCGGTCGAGTGCGGAATCATGTTCTCGCTCTCGATGTCGCGCTGGCTATAGAGCCGGCTGTTCGAACGAAAGGTCTCGTTGTCGGCGACACGGACGGCCGCGATCGTGTAGTGCGAGTCTTTCACATCGAGCGCGCGGGACAGCGCGAACTTGCAGTACAGATGGCAGTGGTGTGTGGGGGACTCGTCCGGCCAGTCGAGGTCCGCATACGTGTTTGGAGTCTTGAGCCAGAAGACGCCGTTCCAGAAGCGTTGGGCGCCGGCCACCAGGTTGTTCGCGAAGCGATCGAATTCGCCGCGTCCCCACGCTTGAATCCGGCGCTTCGACGGGTTCGCCGGCGTGTCGTCCGTGTCCGGATAGAGACCCTTCTTGCCGCTTGCCGGGTCGATCTTCGAGAAGAACACGCGAATGAAGATGGTCAGGTCGGCATTCGTCCGACCATTCCGCACCTCATCTTCCAGCGTTGCGTCCCACTTGCCGCCATTCACGAGCTGTGGGCCGCTGCGAATGAGCGAGCCGTATTTGAAAACGAGATCCGTCATAAGGTCTCCGAGCCAGTAATTGACATCCCTCTCTGGCTACAGTTTATGGGCAGCGCTCACCTCTCGTTTTTGTGTGCGCGAGATCACGTAATCCACGAGCTCGCGGTGACGACGACCCAGCCAGCGGTGGTATGCAGGAGATACAGGGTGCTGCCCGCGGCCCAACTCTCGCCGCGGCCGTTGATGCGCGCGGTCAGGTGGGTTTGGGAGACCATGATGCGGGCGAACGAGCTCGCGACGTGGACGGCGCCGACGGTGAGCTCGACCGCGCTCTCGTTGGAGGGCACGCGCACGGTGTCGTCAGCGATGCGAATGCCACGCTTCGACCAGCGGTCGCGGACTGCAGGGGTGAGGCTGTCGCCGATGAGGATCAGCGGACCTGGTGCTGGATACGGGGAGCCATAGGCGCGATCGACGTTGTGCACGACCATGCGCGGCTGCGCCGCCTCGATGAAGCTCGCGGTCGAGTCGAGCGCCGGCCACGGTGGGGCACTATCGATGGCCACGGCCAGCACGCTGTCCTGGAGTTCGGTCGCGAGCGCCGGCGAGGCGAGTGATGAGGGCTTGGAGAACGCGGCGATCACCTCGTCGGCTCCGAGCTGATGCCGGAGCGGCGATGCGGAACGCAGGTTGGCGAGGATTCCCGCGGTGTCATCGGCCATCTCGCCCAGGCCACACAGCATTTCGGCGAACACCACGCGCGTGGTGTCGTCCAACGCCTCGCGCATCTTCCGCCGCCACTCGCCCGCGAAGTTGCGACCCGTTCTCGCCTGCGCGAACCGGATCGTCGTCCGGTGGGACTCCTCGAAGCGTACCAGTTGCTGTCGGAGTCTCGAGAATCCCGACGCGTGGCCGTCCATCCAGCTCGACCACGCATGCCAGTCGGCGTCCGAGCCGGGGATCGAGTCCTTCGACCCGGCTGCCCAAGTGGTCGCCACACCCCGCACCAGCATGGCCGCGTCATCGAGGAAGTGATCGCCCGCCTTCCATCGCGAGAGCACCGTGTCCGACCATAGGGCCGGCTGCATCGTCATCCTGGCGATCAAGGCGACGTCGCGGAGCCGCCGGTCGACCGGCATCGTCCACTGCGCCGCGAGCATGCGGCACGCCGCCGGTGTGCACACCCAGCGGGTCGAGTCCGGCGTGATAGCCGGTGGGACTCGAAGCAAGGAGCGGCTGGCATTGTCATACAGCCAGTCGCGATTGATACCGAACGCGAACGCGACTCCGGGATCGGCCATCACCGGAAGCTCGATCGCCAAGTCGTTCGTGTCGGTCGGGCCATTCTGCCATTGCTCGGTGAGCGCATGAAGAACCGTGGTCGTATCTCCGGCGCTCAGCATCGCCGCGCGGGCACGCGTCGCGATCGCCGGATCGCGTGCGTCGTTCGCGAGTTGCTGGGCGTTCCCCTCGGGTCGCATGAGGATGCTGAAGCCCGCCGCAATGGAATCTTGGCGATGTTGTATCGCGGCTCGTGCGGCCGAGTCCACCATCTCGATGCGCGAGAGCTGGTCGAAGGTCGTCGGCGTCGTGAACGTGCGCCCGTCCGCGTACTCGAGCCGAGCGTGGCCGATGAGATGCGCGGTGTCCGCTCGCCAACGAAAGAGACGCTGAGCCGGGTCGTAGACATAGCGGCCGACCATCGGACCAGTCGCGGACCGCTCGATCACCACCTGCGTGTCGATCGTTGACTCGCCGCTCACGAATCGCTCGGCGTACGAGACCGTGGCGCTGTCTCGCACGACCCAGAGCGGCGCACCTGCGATAACGGTGTCGCCGACCACCGTGCTCGTCCGGATGCCGTGCAGCGTCTGCCGGGAGCCCTCCAGGGTCGCCGAGAGATTCAACGTGTCGACCCACCGCGCGCCCTTCCGGAGCGGTCCGCCCCTCACGACTGGGATCAAGTCCCACACGCGCGTCTCCGGGAGCGCCATCTCGCCTTCCTCGACGTCATCAAAGACCAGCCACCGTAACTGCTCGTCTCTGCCGACGATCGCGGGGCCGGGCCCCGTTCGGAGCGCGTGGAACTGGGCCTCGACCGCGAGGACGCGACCGCGGGAGTCGGTGACGAGGCGGGCCGTGCCGGGCTGGCCCATGTGCTGCGTAAACGTGAGCTCCACGATCCGCCCCCGCCCGAGCGTGTCGGCCACGCGAGTCAGGATCATGCGGTATCCATGCCTCTGCATCGGAGTGAAGGCCGGACGCTGCCGGCCGTTCACCCATCGCTCGGCCACGACGTGGTCGAACACGGTCGCCTGCTGGCCGGAGGACGCGAGAGGGACCAGCATCATCGCGCCCAGCCATACTCCGCGCGCGTGCGTCATGGAGAGGTGACGTGGGAGCGCGAAAATGTTGCACACCCCCGCGTCCGCCGAAAGCGGTTGCATAGACCTCCGTCAGCCCGTTGGGCCGAAGCGCTCCGTCTTGACGCGCAGGGGATCGTGGCCGAGCTCCACGAGGAGCGTCGCGACGGATTCGACCAGCGGCGTTGGGCCGCACACGAAGATGCGCGGGGCATCCGCGGCCGACCAGCCGACCGCCTCCAACATCGCGCGGTCGATCCGGCGGCGATAGCCGGTCCACGAGGCCGGTGCATCGCGAGTAATGGTGTACGTCACGCCGACGTCCGGCGATACGAGACCGGCGAGCTCGTCGCGATAGATGATCCCATCGAGCGTGCGCGCCGAGTACAGGAGGTGAGCAGGTACCTGGGACTTGGCACGCGCACGATGACGGAGCATCGCCATGAGCGGCACGATGCCCGATCCGCCGGCCACGAGGAAGAGCGGACCGCCCTCTGCTACGTCCCAGACGAAGTAGCCGCCGATCGGACCGCGCACTTCGAGGCCATCGCCGATGTGAAGCACGTCGATCAAATACGGCGACACCTCGCCGTCGCCGATGCGCTCGATGGTCAGCGCGACCGTCGCCTCCTCAGGTGGAGACGCAATCGAGTATGAGCGCTCCGCTTGGTACCCGTCCTCGGCCACGAGGCGCAGGTCGACATGCTGACCGGCGCGATGGCCGGGCCAGTCGGGGACTTTCAGGACGAGAGTGTGGGCGGTCGGCGTCTCACGCCGAACTTCCACGACCGTCCCGACGTGCCACTCGAGTCGCTCAGGGATCGCCTTGGTACCGCTGCTCACGCCACGGATCGCCGCGATTGTGATAGCCGAGCTGCTCCCAGAATCCGGGCTCGTCGTGCGTCATGAGCTCGAGACCGCGCACCCATTTCGCGCTCTTCCAGAAATAGAGATGCGGCACAAGCAGTCGCGCCGGCCCGCCGTGCTCGGGCGCGAGCGGCGCGCCCGCGAATCCAAACGCGACCCACGCCTGGCCATTGGTCACGTCAGCAAGCGGCAAATTGGTGGTGTAGCCGCCATCGCTGAATGCGAGGACGTACGCCCCGTCCTTGAGACCACGGGCCCGGGCCGCATCCAGCAGCGTGTCGACAGAGACCCCATCCCACTTTGTGTCGAACTTGGACCACTTCGTCACGCAATGGATGTCGACCGTCGGCATATCGTGCGGCAGCGCTTGCAACTCGTCCCACGACCAGCGGACCGACTGGCCCTCCGCGTCACGGATCGTGAAGTCCCACTTCGCCAGCGGCGTGCGTGGTGTGGGGCCGGCGGACAGCACCGGAAAGTCTCGGGTCTCGTACTGGCCGGGTGGCAGGCGACCCGCTGCCCCGGTATCTCGGCGGCTGTGGAAGCCACGCGCGATAAATGGCTTGTCCGTCATGATATCTCCTCGGGCGACGTCGATGGATCGCTCCAGGCCATCACCAGCTGTCGCACCGCATCCGCCACAACCTCAGGTATCGAGAGCGTCAGCACAAGCTCGTCCGTGTGCTCCCACACACGATCGGCGTCATGATAGATGCGAATATGATGGGTTGACGCGCGCAATGGGATTGGCGGGTCGCCAATCAGATGCTCGATCTTGACCGAGCGGCCGAGCCGCGCGGATCGCACGTGCAGCGCGGGGCGGAACCGCCTGGGCATCGGAGCGCCGACTCTCAGCTGGGTGCCCCACGGCTCCCATTCGAATGCTCCTGCAGCGTAGGCGGTCTCTGCGTCTCTACCCATCCGAGGCCGTAGCACACCGGACAGACCATCCCGCGAGGCCAGCGCTCGCACGTGGTCATAGACCACGACGGTGCCGTCTGGATGCAGCACGGCCTCCGAGCCTATGGTGGCGTACAGACGCAAGGCGCGCGATGCTTCGAGCCAGGCGGCATAGGCCGTCCCTTCCGCCTGGAGCTCGCGCATCTGACGCTCCCGCAGGAGCTCGAAAAACTCCGGAATCACGTCGCCCGGATATACGCGCAGCCGCCCTGCTCGGCGCGAATCACGCCGAAGATCCCCGACGGGACGAGCGTGACCCCGGGAACGATCGCGGCCTGGAGCTCGGCGTGTACGGCGTCCTTCGGCTGCTTCGTACGCTGTGCGATCTGACCGGCGAATCCGCCGAACGCGAGATTGCACGCCAGCACGATCGCGCCGCGCGCCATGAGCGTATCGAGCCCGCCGTCCGGCCAGATGAGCGCGTACTTGTCGTCCTTCTTCGCGTTCAGGAAGGGATTGCGCTGGGCCCACTCCCCGGTCGTGGGGTCCTTGAGCTTCGTCACCTTCTTGCCGATGAATGGATAGTGCGCCCACGCGGCGTCGCCGAGAACCATCGGGATCGCTTCGTGGCGGAACACGAGTACCGCGCGGAGGTCTGTCTCCGGCGTGCTGTACACGTCTTTATAGTTGACGTAGAACATCCGCGCCTGGTGTAGCGCCGTCCCGTCGGCAATCTCCGGCGCATCGAAGACCTGCTTGTGCATGCCGCTCGACAGGCGATCGGTCCAGGAGAGATCCCACTTGGGGTCCACCGGCGTTGGCGCCGGCGTTGGCGCCGCTGACTGTGCGGGGACGACGGTGGCGCACGCCGTCGCGACGAGCGAGGCGGCGCCACCGACGAGTTGACCCAGAAATTGCCGACGTTGCGTAGTCATGCCCACCAAACTACTAGCGGTGCCCCGAGAAGCGATGGGCCACGCGGGAGCCGACCAACGGGAGACCCGTGGGCGCCGGATCGAACGCGATGTTCAAGCCGAAGTTGCCCGGAATGCTGGCCACCACCGCGATGTCCGAGGCACCGCTGCCGCCACTCTGGATATTCGCCGCGGGGAAACGCAAGACTTCGGCGATGTCCGACGGACCACCCTCGGTCAGCATCCACATGTTGCCGCTGTTGTCGAACGCGAACGAGAGCCAGTCGAACGCCTGCCCATTGAACGAAGTTTGCGGCATGCTCATTCCACCGCTCGGAGCCGGGCTCGAGTTCGAGCCCAGGCTGGCGAGAGCGCTCTTCGAGAACTCGCTCAGGACTGAACCGGACCCGGTGTTCGAGTTCAGCGCCCAGAGGTTACCGCTCGCGTCAAACCCGATGTAGGTCGCCGCTTGCGTGACCATGTTGGTGAGCGCCAGCATCTGCGGAGTCGGCGAGCCGGAGCTGGCGAGCTGTGACGGTGTGTACTCGAGGATCTGCGAGTCATCGTCTACCCAGAGATCGCCCGATGCATCGAACGCGAGCCACAACGGATAACTCAGCACGCCCGGCAGATTCTGCAGGCCGTTCGGCGTGATCATGTAAGCCGGCGTGGGACTGCCACTCGATTTGAGCTGGGCGGCGGTGTAGCCGAAGATATACGGAATCGTGCTGGAGTTGTCCGACGGGCCCAGCGACGAGATCCACAGCGTGCCGTGCGAATCGAACGCCATGCCCGTAACCGTCGAGACGCCCGGCTCGCCAGAGATCAGGACGGTGGGATTCGCGTTGCACTCGTTGGCCAGCTGCGTGGTGTCGAACTCCACCAGCGTCTCGACGGGATTGTTGCCGACGCCGTTGAATGTCCAGAGGTTCCCCTTGGCATCGAACGCGAACGGTTGTTGACCATTCACACCATTGCAGCTGTCGTTTGGCGTGATGGTTGCCGAGGAGCTGAGCTGGGCGACGGTCGCGCCGTAGTCGCCGTCGAACCAGAGCGCGCCCGTGCCGTCTGACGCGTAGGTGACGTACACCGTGTCGACGACCGACGACGATACGTTCGCCGGACTGCCGAGCACCGACGCCGAATACGTCGTGGTGACGATCGGGCTCGACACGACCGCGCTACCCGGAGGCGTCGTGACCGTGTAGGTGCCCGATGCGAGACCCGTCAGCGTCGTCGTCGCCGACACGGTCTTCGAGTAGCTGCCCGGGCCAGTGACCGTGGCACTCGGCGTCACGCCGGCCGCGCCGGTGATCACAACCACGAGCGAGTTCGTCGCGGTGCACGCGACCGTGACGTTCATCGTGACCGTCTCGCCGTTCGAGACGACAGGATAGGCGCTCGGCGGCGGCGCCGTGCAGGTCGACGGCACATTCGTCACGGCGATCGCGCCCGTGCCAGCAGGCACGTTCGGGATCGTGTATGCGCCATTCGCGCCCGTCGTCACGCTCGGCAACGCGCCGCCGGTCGAGGGCGTCGCCTGAACGCTCACGCCCGCGAGGCCGGTGCCGGTGTTGTTGGTGACGGTGCCGCTAATGGTGCCATCGCCCGAAGACGGCGGTAGGACACTGGAAGTGCTACACGCAGCAAGAACGACGAGAAGGATCAGTGAGGCGGTACGCACAGCGGTCTCTCCATATCGAGTCGACCGCATACTGTTGGAACCGCCTCACCTGCATCACGCACGGACATCCACGCGCGTGATGCAGGTCACATGGTGAGGCGCCCGCCGTCTAACTCAATTCGTCGCTGCCGTCGCCGTGGTCGCCAAGCTGCGAACCGTGTTGGCTAACAGGCGAACTTTGGCGCCGTCGGACGAGCCCTGGGCATCGCCGTCCAACTGCGTGGCCAACTGCGAGAGCGCATCCCGGCGCTGGTCGGAACTGGCGTGTTCGGCGTTGGACAAAGCCGAACGGGCGGAGGAGATGCGCGAGCCGCTCAGACCCTTCGAGCGTTCGAGCTGGTCGAGATACGCGCGGGCGAGCGCGAATGTCGTCGGCCACACGAACGCGGGCTGGCCTTGCGTATTGAACTCGTCGAACCGCACCGTCTTGGCGGCCGCGATCTCGTTCGCCGAGACCAACACGCTCGGCTTGAGCTCGAGAATGTCCAAGCCGCGGGCGATCTCCGAGCTGATGATGTAGCCGTTGTACCAGTACGCGGACCACGAGCCACCCGGACCCATCCGCGTCGAATCGGATGGCCCGCGGTCGAAGAACGCGATCTCCGTCGGATGCTTCGCGTCTGTCCAATCGAAGACCGAGATGCCGCCCTGGTACCAGGCCTGGACCATGATATCCCGGCCCGGAATCGGGATGAGCGAGCCGTTGTGCGCGACGCAGTTCTCGAACGAGGTCTGCACGGCCGGCAGCTTGTAGTAGCTCTGGAAGACCATCTTCTTGTCGACGATCGTGAAGATCGCGTCCGCCCCCCAGTTGCGTGGATCGGTCGCGCGGCACTTCGGCGCGCCGCCGCCGCCCCACTCGTCGGAGAAGAGGATCTTGGTCCCGTCGTTGTTGAACGTGGCCGAGTGCCAGTACGAGAAGTTCGAGTCGGCGGCCGCGTCGAGGCGCGTCGGATGCGCCGGGTCCGAGATGTCGAGCAGCAGGCCGTGGCCTTCGCAAGCGCCGCCGGCCAGGCCGAGCTGCGGATACACCGTGATATCGTGGCAGCTGGTGCCGAGCACTCGCGCACCGCCGGCGGAGAATCGCTTGGTGATAATGTCCTGCAGGTTCGCATGGAGCGCCGCGCTGTCCGCCGCGGTCGGCGTGCCTGTGCCGCCACGGACTTTCACCAGGCTGTCGAGCAGTGGGCCAATGAACCTCGGGCCTATGACCTGCGGCTGACCGCCGGGGAAGCTGGCGACGTACCCGCCGTTCGCGCGGGCCTTCGCGACATCGGCGATATCCTCGGGCGCCTGGCCGTGCGCCGGGGCCTGATCCAAGCCCTGGAAGATCCGCGGGCTGGAGACGATCGCCGCCTGCTCCGGGTGCGCCAGGGGCACCTTGATGACCTCGATCCGGAACTTGACGCCGTTCGGGTCTTGGTCTGGTGAGGCATCCACGCATCCGGCCATCTCGGCGGCTGGACGCACGAAGGACGAGCCCGAGATGTAGATGTAGATGTTGTCGTGATCCTTGGGATCGACCAGCAGCGTGTGCGTATGCGAGCCGCGGCAGGTCTGGACGTCCGTCAGGAGCTTCGGTTTGGTAATGTCCGTGACGTCCCAGATACGGACTCCGCGCATGCGCTCTTGGCTCACGGGGTCCTTCACTCCACTCGTTCCGCAGTCGAGACGCGTGGCCGGTGACTCGGCCGACTCGATCAACAGATTTTTGTAGATCGACACGTCGCTCTGCGAGCCAGGGCAGACAAACTGGGTCTTCAGGGTCGGTTGCGCTGGGTTCGTGATGTCCCAGACCTCGAACCCATTGTAATTGCCCTGGATGACCAGATTGCCGAGGAACGCCAGGTCGGAGTTCGTCTTACCGACAAAGTCCGCGGGCGGGCGCATGTTCGAGACCAAATGCATGTTCCATTCGGCCTGGGCTGCGTCCCACATGCCGGCCTTGAGGCCAACGCGCGGGTCCGGCATTGGGGCCACGGACGACCGGTCGCAGTTGTCGACCTTGCAGAGATCTCCGCCGGCCGGTGAAACTCGGCTCGTCGATGCGCCAGGGTGGGCGCAGGCAGCAAAAGCGACGAGGCCGACCAGCGGCGCGAACCGCTGGATCGAGCCTACGCGATACAGGAACGCCATGTCTAATGATCCTATGGTTGAGGCCGCTACCGCTGGTTAATCGGCGGTCTATCCACAGGCCATACGCAAAGGGCCACCGGCCCGTTGTTCCGGGCCGGTGACCAATGCGTCAGAACGCCCCGTCAGTGCAGGCGTGTACAGTATTCGAATACACGTCTTGGACGACGTACACGTGGCCGCCGATCTGCTCGGGATTCCGGAACGTGAAGCACAGGTCCATGATCTCGTTTCCGGTCAGATCATTGAACCAGGCGTCGAGATCCGGATCGGTGATGAGCTCCGTGGTCTCGTGCTCGAGGGTCGACGCGGTCGCGTCGATGACGCGCGGCTGATTTGGCGCGGCGCACCCGGGGACGAACTGGTACGGCTGGACCGTGTACAGGACGTGCCAGTGCGGCCCGAAGTCCACGGCGCCATGGAATGCGCAGAACACGAACGTGTTGAAATTGTCCGGCGAGTAACACGTGAACGCATCCATGCACATGTCCGTGCCGGCCGGCAGGAACACGCTATAGATCTGGTTATAGCCGCTCTTCATGGTGGTTTGCGACGCCGAATGGAGAATGGCGAACAGGTCGGACATGAACACCGTGTCCGTGGCGAACGTCATGGTGGTCGACATCTCGTTGACGGTCCCGAAGTGGCCGTCCGGAATCTCCCCGAGATACTGGCCGGCGATGTCCAGCATGCTGCTGGTGTTGAAGTCGGTCAGGAACGTCTTCGGAGTCAGGGCGCCCGTCCCCCAGCACTGCGCGGGAGTGGTCGGGCAGTTGATGTACAGGTTCCAATGCGTGGCACTCTCGACAACAGGTCCGCCATTGTTGGTCAGGTCGTATGGCGACTGGATGAGATTCGCGTTGATGTTCGAGGAGCGCTGGCCGAACAGCTTCGATTCGAGACGTTGGATCGTCTCGAACACTTTGGGGGCTCTCTGCTGCGTCGCGGTACTGGCCGCCGTGTAGTTGGCCGCCGTCACCGTGAACCGCTGAGGTGCGACGCTCGCCGAGCTGGGCGTACCGGTCGGGCCGTCGTTCGAACACGCTGCCAACGCCAATCCTGCCGCTCCAACCATCGCTGGAGTCAGCAGGGAAGTCCAACGACTCGCGCTCATACTTCCCTCGGGGTAGAGATTGTCTGGACGAATGCGCCATTCACAGACGTCCGTTATACGATGCGGCGCAGAGAGACACAAGAAGCGATTTGCACTGCGGCGAGCGCGGCCGCACGCGGCGTTCGCTGCGCGTTGAATCAGTCGCTGTACGCTGCTAATGGCGAAGATGCGGGTCGCACGCAACCGCCCGAATGGAGAAGTCGCGCGTGTCGAACGGGTTGTGTGACGATGCGCGTGCGCAACAGTGGGCGGATATGGCGGTCACGAATCAAGATCGGTAAACCGTCACAACGCCAGCGAGTGTCGGATTGACGGAAGAACTCACCTATACCTCGAGGTCGCTGTGCGCCTGTCGCATTTTGCAACACTCGTCATCGTGGCTGCCTCTGCGCTGAACGCCCAGGGCCCCGCGACGCGGCGCGCCCACGAGTTGGTCGCGCTCATCGACTCCGGGTCGCTGAGCGCGATTCGCGCCTATAGTGACACCGCCATGACGACCCGGGCCCCGGCCGACGCCCATCGCAACTTCATCCTGGGTCAACGCGACGAGTCACGGGGGCTGCGTTGGGTCGATGTGCACGAGGAGTCGCCGCAGCGCGCAACCGTGGTGTTGGAGCGGGCGCTGACCGGCGACCTGACCGCCCTGTTGGTCGTCGTCGATTCCGCCCCGCCGTATCGGATCGTGGGCCTCGGTCTCAGGCCGCCACCGGGCAAGCCCGGAGCCGCCACCGCCCCGCGCGTCTCGAGCGACGCGGAGATGGTCGCGGCGCTCAAACACTACGTCGAGACGCTCGCGAAAGCCGACGTGTTCTCAGGGGCGGTCCTGCTCGCGAAGGACGGGCAGCCACTATACGCCGCCGCGTTCGGCGAGGCGGACAAAGATTTTCATGCGCCGAATACGCTCGACACCAAGTTCAACCTCGGCTCCATGAACAAGATGTTCACGGCGACCGCGGTGTCGCAGCTCGTCGAGCAGGGCAAGCTCTCCTATGACGACACGCTGGCGAAGTTCATTCCCGATTTTCCCAACGGGGCGGACGCCAAGAAAATTCGCATCGAGAACCTTCTCACCCATACATCGGGACTCGGCAGCTACTTCAACGACGACTGGGACAAGTCTTCGCGTGCGCTCTACAGAACGGTCGACGACTGGATGCCCGTCGCCAAGCACGACTCGCTGGCGTTTGCACCCGGTACGCAGTGGTCGTACAGCAATACCGGGATGCTCGTCGCCGGCAAGGTCGTCGAAGTGGTCTCCAAACAGGACTACTTCGACTATATACGGGAGCACATCTACAAACCCGCGGGCATGACTCGCACAGATGCCTACGAGCTCGATCACGTCAATCCGAATCTGGCCGTCGGATACGACAAGCACTTTCGCGATGACGGATCGATCGAGTTTCGCAACAACGTCTTCGAGCACGTGATTCGCGGCGGGCCGGCGGGCGGAGGATACTCCACGGTGGGCGATCTCGTCCGGTTTGCCGAGGCACTCAAAGCGGGGAAACTCGTCTCCGCGAAATATTATGAGCTCATGACTACGCCGAAGCCGGCGGTGCATTCACCCCGGTACGGGTATGGGTTCGGAGTCGACCCAGAGACCGGCGTCGTCGGACACAGCGGCGGGTTCGTGGGAATCAGCTCGAACCTCGACATCTTCAAGGGCTCAGGCTACGTCGCCGTCGTCATGTCGAATTACAGCAATGCGAGCCAGGCGGTCGCCCAGAAGATGCGCGAGCTCGTTCTCAGCAGACTGGGGCCTGCCCATCGAGTCACGGCAGGCTCGTAGTCGAGCCGATATCGTGGAGGGGCACTGATGTTAACAATTTTTGAAGCGCCTGTTCGGAAAGCGCGCCACCACGACGCGCAGCGGGGAAATTCGAGAGCAGCTCATGCGCGATGCTGAATTCCTCGCCGCGCGGGCCGATCTCATCGCGGCAACGCCCCAGCATCGACGCGGCGATCTGTTCGCGTTTCTCGACCGTGTCGAGCTCACGGGGCGACATCCCGTCAAGCTGTTCGGAGACTGGGATGATGGGGAGCCCTCGGAACGCTATGCCATGGCCTTTTACGGCGCGATTCGCCGCGCGGCGGCTCTCCACGACGCTCAGCGACAGCCTGACGTGAAAGTCAACGTCGCGATCGGCGAATCGCGCGCGATCGGTACAGGTCAACTCATCCGGTACCGGGATAGGATCGTGAATGACACTCTCCTCTTGCCGAGCGATCTGACGGCGGACCTCCTCGGCGCCGGTATCGACTCGTGCGGCACGTGTGGGCTACCGAGGGACTGATTGCTTTCGCTGACGCGACCATTCCATTCGCGGCTGGACCACATTGGTGTCCGACCCCCTTGCGCCTCGCGTCACTCAGCCTACTGGATACGGGCCGTCCGCGAACGTCTGGGCGTGATAGCCCTTTGAGCCGACAAGGCGCGCGAGCGGGCTCCGCGAATCGCCGCCGGTCGCGAGACACTCGATCAACGAGCGGAAATCATGACGCGGCCGCCAGCCGAGCTCCGCACGCGCCTTGGCGTTGACGTACACGCGGTCTATACTCGGCGTCATCTTCCAGCCCAGGCGCGCGTACACCGCCTCGTACTCGGGCACATAACGCCGCACGACGCGCGGGGCGTTCGTACGCAGCTCGGGCAAGTCCGCCGGCGAGAATGGCGTGGTTGCACTCACGACATACCGACCGAACCCGATGACCGGCGCACGCTCAATGGCCTGTAGGTGCGCGCTGACGGCGTCCTCGATATCGACGCGCCGATAGAGATACTCGTTCACCTTGACGTTGTCGTCCTCGTACACCTCCCGAACGGCTCGATCGTCATCTGCCTCGGGAAAGAACCGGGAGGTGCGGAGGATGAGGCACGGGAGGCGCTCGCGGCGATGGAAGAGCTCACAGAGATCTTCGGCCGCTCGCTTGGTGACGCCGTAAATATTTTTTGGTGCGGGCGGCATGTCTTCCGTGATCCAACCGGTGGCCGGAAACACGCTCGTGGTGCTGGTGAATATGAACGATGCGACGCCGGCGCGAACCGCCTCCTCTAACAAGATGAGGGTGCCAGTAATATTCGTGTCGACGAATTGTTGACGCTCGTGCGTGACCACGTGCGGTTTGTGCAGTGTGGCCGTGTGGAGCACGGACTGAACGCCCGCGATCGTTCGGCGCACGCAGGCGCGATCGGTGATCGATGAGCCGTCGCGGAGGTCGATGCCGACGACCTCGTGGCCATGATCACGTAAGGTGCGCCCGAGTGCGTCGCCGAGGTGGCCGGCGCTTCCGGTGACCAACACCCTCATCGGACGTCCGTTCGCATGAGATGCACGTCCGGATCGAGCAGCAACCAGTATGCGCCCGCGGGACCGAGCGGCATGCCTACGCTGCCGGCATTGACGATGCGCAGACGATCGACGACCCGGTCGAACTGGACGTGCGTGTGGCCACACACGGCGAGCGGTTGCGTCACGCCAGAGAACATCAGTCGAACGATGTCCGCTGGCGTGTCAGCGGCAAAAATCTCGTCGTCATCGCGGGGCGTGGCGTGGCAAAAGTGAACCGAGTGCAACACGAGTGTCTCGGGGAGCGACGCGAGATAGTCCCTGTGCCGCTGATCGAGTTGCTTCGCCGTCGCCACGATCGAGTCCTGGACGGCCGACGGCAGTCGCGATGGCCCGGGTCGGCCGTCGAATGCCTCGACCACGAGCCGGTCGCAGTTCCCGCGAATGACATGCACGTTGGGGCCGAGCGCCATCACGCGATCCAAGGTGTCGCGTGACGCGCCCCCGAGCACGATGTCGCCGCCGATGACGATCTCGTCGGCGTCAGCGACCGCGAGGACCGCGTCGAGCGCGGCCAGATTTCCATGAATGTCGTACAGCGCCGCCACCCGCATCAGATCTTCGGATACTGTCGATGGAATCCGGTGGCTTCCTGATAGGCGCGGGCGAACGCCAGCAACTTCGCCTCGCCGTAAAGGGGCCCAAGGAACGTGAGGCTGACCGGCGTGCCGGGCCCGCCCCAGTTGCCGCCGAACACGCCAGGGCCCGTGGACGGGATGTAGGCGGGAGCGTCGTCGCCGCGGATGCCGTTCGGCACGATCACCGACGGATGACCGGTCAGGTTGGTGATGACGAGCTGGGTTGAGTTCGTGGGGGCAACGATGAGATCGAAGCCGTCGAACACTTTCGCCATCGCTAAAATGGCGAGCATTCGCGCGCGATTGGCCTGGATGTATTCGACCGCCGGTGTCAGGCGGGCCACACGGAACGTGTTCGGCCAATCGCTCGGCGACTGCTCCGTCAAGAGCTTGTCGCGACCCGTCCGCGTGAGCTCATCGAAGGCCGCGGCCGCCTCGACGGACAGCAACGACGTCATCGCCTGGTACGGCATATCGGGCAACTGCACGGGCGTCATCGTCACGCCCATCGCGGCGATCTTCTCCAATGCGGCCTTATCGAAGTGCCGGTCGTACGCGATGTGCGTGCTGAGGAGCTCCCGCTGGCGCTGGGCAGTCGTATCCGACGGAGACGGTGGTGCGAAAAGCCGCAGCTGCGGTGGATCGTTCTCGAAATCGCTCTTGAGATAGCCGATCCGAAGCGAGTGGATGTCGACCTGGGCGTCCCAGTTGAACGCGGCCGCGTGGACGGTGCGGTCGTGGCCGTCGGGGCCGTAGATCGCGTCGAGCACGATGGCGCAGTCTTCGACGGACCGGCAGATCGGCCCGAGCTTGTCCATCGACCACGAGAGCGCCATCGCGCCCGTGCGCGGCACGCGTCCGAACGTTGGGCGGAGTCCGGTGCAGCCGCAGCGCGTCGATGGCGAGGAGATCGAGCCCAGCGTCTCGGAGCCGATGCTGAAGGCGACGCAGCCCGCGGCAGTCGCTGAGGCGGGGCCTGCCGAGGAGCCGCTCGATCCCTGAGCCGGGCGCCAGGGGTTCCGCGTGACGCCATCGAACCAGCGGTCCCCGAGGGCGAGCGCGCCGAGGGTGAGCTTGGCGATGAGCACGGCGCCCGCGTCATCGAGGCGCTTCACGACGGTCGCGTCTTCGTCGATCATCTGCTGCTCGAACCCGCCGGCGCCCCACGTGGTGCGATACCCTTTGACCGCGAGGAGATCTTTGGCGCCCCACGGCAGCCCGTGCAGGGGACCCCGATACTTGCCCGCGGCAATCTCCCGGTCGGCTTCCTTCGCCTGCGCCGTCGCGCGCTCTTCCGTCAGCGTAATCACGCAGTGCAGCACGGGGTCGAGTCGCTTGAGACGCGCCAGGTACATGGCCGTCAAGTCCGACGAGGACACCTTGCGCGTGCGGACCAACTCGGCCAACTCCCGGACGGTCGCGAAGCACACGTCTTCGAGATGCGCGGGGACGCCGCGCGAGGGCGCTGACGACAGCCGCATCGGGTGCCGCTGCGTGGCGAACGTCATCGACGGTAGCGTCGGATTGAACTCGACCGCCGGCGCGACCGAGTTCGGCATGTGCAACGCGAAGATCGCGTCGTAGCCCTTGACGTCCTGATTGAGGCTCGCGACCATCGCGTCGCGAAACTCCGGCGGGATAGGCACATCGGCGATGACCGTCGCCTGCTCGATCATGTCCTTGGTGACGGTGCCTTGGTCGTGGGCTATCGCCCAGAGTGCGCCCGGGAAGAGCGTGCCCCCAACTCCGAACCCCGAGCATGTGGCGAGAAAGCGGCGGCGGTCGAGCATGGCCGACAATATATCGACCCGCCCTGTGGCACGGGTGCTACACGAATCAGCGCCGCGTGGACTGATATTGGGAGAAGGCGGTATCCACGACGGTGAGATTCCGCGTGCCCTTGCGCCATATCCACAGGCCGACGGCGGCAACGGGGATGCCGAGGAGCGCGCCGATGAGCGTCAGGGACAGCGCGACCCCGAATCCGACCAGGCACACTCCCCAGATCCTCTGATACCGGAACGGCTCGGCGAATTCCGACTTGGCCGCATAGAGGACGTCCTCGTCGCTCGCCCCGGTGGACTTGAGCGCAAGAACGACCTCCTGCGGCGTCGTATCGGTCAGTCGCACGTTGACCTCCGACTGTTGCACGGAGACGCGGTGAGGTGGTACCGTAGGTTCCCCCGCGGGACAGTGCGCGAACGGCCGGTAAAAACCGTCATGACAGATATCGCGACCCGCCAGGAACTCGACCAACTGTTCAGTCTCACGTACGAAGAGCTGCGCCGCCTGGCATCCTCGGTCCGGCGCGGGGATCCGAGCGCGACCCTGAGTCCCACGGTGCTGGTGAACGAGGCGTGGCTGAAACTGGAAGGGTCGCGCGCGATTGGGGCAGCGACATCGCGCGCGCACTTCAAGCGGATCGCGGCTCGGGCGATGCGGCAAGTGTTGATCGAGGCCGCGCGGCGGCGGCGCTCGCAGAAACGCGGTGGCGGCATGGCACCGGTCACGTTCGACGACTCGATGGCCGAGACGAGCGCCCGCGCCGATGATCTTCTCGCGCTCGACGCGGCGCTCGACGAGCTGGCGCGCATCGAGCCGCGGCAAGCCATGATGGTCGAGAGCCGCTTCTTCGGCGGGCTCGACGTCGCGGAGACGGCCGAGCTCCTCGAGGTCTCCGAGGCCACGATCTTGCGCGACTGGCGCGCGGCGAAGGCCTGGCTCGCCCGGGAGCTCAACCGTGGACGCTGAGCGCTGGGGGCTCGTGCAGACCCTGTTTCATGGGGCGAGTGATCTCTCCCTCGGCGAGCGGCGCACATTCTTGGACGCGGCCTGCCCCGACGATCCCGAGTTGCTGGCCGAGGTCGAGGCCCTGCTCGATGCGGACGAGCGGGGGGTCGACATCCTCGAGCGTGGGGTGGCGGACGTCGCGCGCGTTGTGCTCGGCGACGACGCCAACGTGCTGGGGCAGCGCGTCGGGCGCTATCGCTTGATTCGCGTGATCGGCGAAGGCGGGATGGGCATCGTCTATCTCGCCGAGCGCGATACGGAGGTCGGTGGGCAAGTCGCCATCAAGATTCTGCGCGATGCGTGGCTCTCACCGGCGCGGCGCGAGCGATTCGCGAATGAGCAGCGCACGCTGGCGCAATTGACGCATCCATCGATCGCGCGCTTCTACGATGCGGACACGCTCGCCGATGGCACACCCTGGTTTGCGATGGAGTATGTCGAGGGCATGCCGCTGACGGCGCATTGCACCATGCGCGGGTGCAGCATCACGGAACGACTCCGACTCTTTCGCATCATCTGCGAGGCGGTCCAGTACGCGCATCGCCATCTGGTCATCCATCGCGACTTGAAGCCGTCGAATATTCTCGTGCGGCCTGACGGCAGCGTCGCGCTGCTCGACTTCGGCATCGCGAAGCAGATCGAAGGACTCGGCACGCCGGTCGATCATACGCGGACCGGACTCCGGTTCATGACACCGGCGTATGCGGCGCCCGAGCAACTGCGCGGGGATCGCGCCGGCGTCCAGACGGACGTGTACTCGCTCGGCGTCGTGCTCTACGAGCTCCTCACCGAGCGGTTGCCGTTCGACCTGGCGCACCGGACACCGGGCGAGGCGCAGACGATCATCCTCGAGCACGATCCCGTCAAGCCGTCGGCGGTCGCGAAGCGCGTGGCCGAGCGTTCGGGGATTCCGGCGGGGGCGGCGTCGTGGGCGGATCTCGATGTGCTGTGCCTCACCGCGATGCACAAGGATCCGGAGCGGCGGTATCAATCGGTCGAAGCGCTCATGCGCGATGTCGACCATTACGTGAAGGACCAGCCGCTCGAGGCACGGACCGACTCGATGCGCTATCGCGCGGTGAAATTCGTCAGGAGGCATCGCCGTCCGGTCGCCGCCCTGGGCGTCGTCATGGCCGTCGTGGTGGGTCTGACCGCGATCTATACCGTGGGCTTGGCGCATGCGCGCAATGCGGCGGTGGCCGAGGCGGCCCGCACGCAGCGCGTGCAGCGGTTCATGTTGAGCCTCTTGGATGGCGGAGACGAGAACGAAGGGCCGTCCGACAGTCTCCGGGTACTGACCATGGTCGACCGTGGTGTGCGTGAGGCCCGTGCGCTCGATCGGGAACCGGCGATCCAAGCGGCGCTGTACACCACGCTCGGCGGCGTGTATCAACAGCTCGGGAATCTCGAGCGCGCGGACTCGCTGCTGCGCGCGGGGCTCGACGAGCGGCGGTCCCTGTATGGCGCGGATCACGCCGAGATCGCCGAGAGCTTGGTCCTCCTCGGTCTCTTGCGCGTGGACCAGGCGCGCCTCACTGAAGCCGAGTCGTTCGTGCGACAGGGGCTCGCGATGGCGCTGCGCGTCGAGCCAGCGAACGATCCATCCGTCGGCAGAGCGACCGCCGCGCTCGGGTATGTCTTGCGCAATCGTGGCGAGAAAGACAGCGCGCTGCGGGTGCTGCAGGGCGCGGCACGCATCCAGTCCGACTCGGCGGATCTCTCGGAGACGCTGACCTCGTTGGCGAATACGTACTACGACGAGGGCCAATACGCGGTCGCGGACTCGATCAATCGGCGCGTGTTGGCGCTCGATCGAGTGATTCACGGCGACCGGCATCCGAGCGTGGCCACGGATCTCACCAATCTCGGGGCGATCGAGCACGATCTCGGACACTACCCGTTGGCCGAGGGGTTCTATCGGCAGGCGATCGACATCGATCAGGCGTGGTATGGCGCCAATCACCCGGAGACGGTGTCGTTGCTGCCGATGCTCGCGCGGACGTTGATCGCCGAGAAGCGGTATCCCGAGGCCGTCGGCATGCTGCAGGAGGCGCTGGTGATTCAGGAGAAGGTGTACGGGGCGGTGCATCCACGCGTGGCATCGGTGCTGAATGCCCTGGGGCTCGCCGCTCTCGCCCAGGGGGATCTCGATGGGGCCGAGGGTGATTTCACCCGAATGGGCGCCATTTATCGCAGTGTGTATGGCGAGCAGCACTACACGGCGGGCATTACGGCCTCGGATTTGGGAAGCGTGTACGCGAAACGACAGGATTATCCGCGCGCCGAGCGCTCCCTGCGGGACGCCATTCGGCGGCTGACCGACGCGCAGGGTGCCGACCATCTGAATACCGGTGTCGCCAGGATCAAGCTCGGGGAGGTCCTGTTGGCGGACGGACGGTTGGACGATGCCAGGCGCGAGAGCCTCGCGGGCTATGGAATCGTTGCCAAACAGCCCGGGACGGGCAATACCTGGCTCCTTACCGCGCAAAAGGACGTCGCGGCGGAGTCGGTCGCAATGAATCGGAAACTGGCTGACGACCGACGATGACGGTTTTTGTCTCCCCATTTCGCACTGTGTGACAACACTACAGGGGAGACAATATGTGGCGTATCACCATCGCGTCGTTGGTGCTCGCCGTCAGCGCTTTTGCCCAAGCGCCCGCCGCGCCGGCTCAAGCGCCCACGATCTGTGGCAATCAGCCACTCTGCTTCGAAGGGTCGGATTTCGCTGCCACGATCACCGATTTCCGGACGAGCCTGACGGGCGGCTACCATCTCATGGACGTGACGATCCGGTTCACGAACAAGACGAACGGCCTGCTCATCATGGGATACGCGAATGGGTCGGGCACCGCCACCGATGATCGCGGGAACCGGTACGTGCTCTGGGGAGGCAACGCGTTGCGCGGCATGGGGTATGTGAACGGCCAGCAGTTCGATCCCAAGTTCCAGGTTCGAGCCGGTGGCTACGGCGATGCGCGGTTCGAGCTGCTGTTGCAGGGGAACCCGCAGGTACTCGGCTTCACGTTCGAGCTCGATCTCACCGTCAACGAGATCAACGCGTTCCAGGGCAATCAGTACACGCTCGGCGGGGAGTTCCCTCTGATATGGAAGGGCCTGCAGAATGGCGCCGCGGGTGCCGCGCCGGGCCAAGTGGCGGTCGCGGGTGGGGGCGGTGCCGCTGGTGCGGCAGGCTCGCTTACGAGCATCCCGTGCCAGAACAGCACCGTACAGAACGTCGCCAACGGCGCGACCAACACGGCGTCGACCGTCACATCGGCCGTTTCGAGCATCGGCGGGTTGTTCGGCAAGAAGCAACAGCCGCAGGCCGCGGCCAGCGCGTCGTCCGTGCCGTGTACGCCGCAAGGTGGGGCTACGGCGACAGGCGCCGCGGCGACAGGAGCGACTGGCGCGACCACGACGACGACGTCGACGGGAGCGGTTGTGACCAAGCCCGCGTCCGCGGCGGCACCGACGGCTGCGGCTCAGAAGGCCGTGGTGACAACGCCAGCGAAGGCTGTCACGCCTGCGGCTACGACGACCCCGAAGCCGACGACGCAGCCCGCGACCACGCCGCCGGCGAGCACGCCGCCCAAACCTTCGAGCCCGTGAGGATCACATGCGTCGCATAATGCTCGTGGCCCTCGTGCTCAGCCTCGGCGCCGTCGGCGGTTGCTCGGGTGTGCGCGGGACTTACTCGGATCAGAGCGGAGCGTTTGTGCTCGATCTCAAATCGGGCGGCAAAGCGAGCTTCTCGGTTCCCGGTGATGCGGTCGCCTGCAACTACCGGGTGGAGGGCGAGAGCCTGACGCTGAACTGCCCGGGCGATGCCGGCAAGCTCGTCTTCACGCTACACGGTGACGGGTCGCTGACCGGCCCTCGCGACAGCTTCATGCCCGCCTTGCGGAAGAAATCGTAGTTACGTTCAGTGTATGAGGGACCAGGAACCGCGGGACCTCGACGCCCAGATCGACGAGCTGGGCGTCGAGAGTTTCCCGGCCAGCGATCCGCCGCAAGGGCCGCTACACGTTGGGGTCACTATCCCGATCGCGGCCGAACAACCAGCGCAGCACCCAGATCACGAGCGCGATCGGCAGCACGACGAAGATCAGAAATTTGACGAGACCGACCGCTAGCAGGCCGATCACGGCGAGCACCAGCAACGGGATGCCGAAGATCGTGATCGCGAGCAGCGGGCGTAGCGCGAGCAGACGGAGCAGGGCCGCGAGCATCTAGGGGTCCGAGAAGGGGATACCCCTTTATACGGGGGTTGGCGGGCCTAAAGTTTCGCCCATGACGACTATCGCGCCACCCCGCGGCTACGACTGGGCGTTCGTCGGCCTTACAGTGCACGCGCTCGTCATGATCCGGACGTTCGCGATCTATGTGAATGACACCATCATCGCCGGCGGGTTCGTGCGCGGGATCCTCGCATCGCCGACCGCGGAGTCGGACGACCCATGGTCATACCCCCGCCCGCATCGCTTGCGGCGATACGGTGGACTCGACGTCAACGGTTCCGAGTTTCTTCGCGTCCACCGCTTCAACTTCCAGTGGCGGCGCGCCGATCTGATCGAGGTGATCCACGACCCCCGGCCTCGATTTGCCATCTTCAATATTCCCCAGTCCGGACGAATCCGGATTCGTTGGCGCGATGGGAGGTCTCAGCAAGTCAGTCTTCTAGGCGAACAAGACGGGCCCGGACTGGCGCACCGGCTCAGCGCGGCGCACTCGTGACACGCCCGCGAGGTACGCGGGCGTGTTTGTGAGCCTCTTTAGGACTTGGGCTTGCCGCCGGCCTGAGGCGGACATACGGCGTCTCCCGCCGCGATCAAGACTCCGATCACGATCTTGATCCAGCCACCGACCACCTTCTGCAACGCCTGCAGAACCGCCTTCACGGTCGGCCACAAGCTGCAGAACGTTACGCCCTTACCTGCGCCAAGAGCGCCGGCCGGCAGCTCAATGGGCTGATGGGCGATGCCACGAACCTGTCGGGTCGTCTCCTCGACTAACGCGTCGAGTTCTGCCACGAGAGAAGCAGTTGCCATGTCAACCTCCGATCGCAAGGTAGAGCGGTCGTTATCGAGCAACGCCGCCTCGAGCGCACGAGCGGTGAGATGGACACGGCAATCGCCTTTCGCGATGTGTCAGAAATCAGTCGGTCTGCGTCTCGATTCTGGCCTTGTGATTCGATGCATTTTTCGAGACAGTCGTAGTCATGAAAAATCTTCGAGTCCGTTGGCTCCTTGCCGCCCCACTTCTCGGATTCGTCAACTGCCCCGGTGAAGCGAATCCCGCGACCTCCGCCGATGTCGCAAACGCCAGCAGCCGGGCGACAGTCCACACACAGAGCTCGCAGTCGCCCGCCGTTCCAGGTCGGTTTTTTGTAGTCATGAGGCCAGATTCGGATTCGAGGCACAGCGTCCGCAGAATCATCACGCAGTTCTTGGCAAATGGCCAACTCGCGAAGCGTGACGTTCACTATGTACTCGCTACGGGTGGACCCCCGACATTCTCTGCTACGCTGACTGCCGAGCAAATCTCGGCGATGAGGTTATCTCCTGAGGTCGATACCATTTACCGGGTTCCCATCCAACGCCTCTATGCCAACACGCCTCAAGTGACTAACGAGGCCCAAGTGCCCTGGGGACTCGACCGCATCGATCAAGTCGATGGGAATCTCGACGGTCTGTACACGTACAGATCGACTGGCCAGAACGTGCACGTGTACATCATCGACTCGGGCATCCGCCGAGACCACAGCGAATTCCTGGGGCGTATCCACAGTGCCAAGGACTTCGTCGATTCCGCGAACGGCGGCGAGGACAAGACGGGGCACGGAACGGCGGTTGCCGCCGCAATAGGTGGAACCAAGGTCGGGGTCGCGAAAGGTGTGTTTCTGCACATCGTGCGAGTATTTGACACCGCCGACACGGCAAACGCCGATCTCGTCGCGACGGCCATCCTGTTCGTCGCAGAGAACCACGAGAGCCCCGCGGTTCTCAACTACAGCGGCGGAGGAGACCCGAACAGCGTGATCGATAGTCGTGTCGCTTATGCCGTCTCCAAAGGCGTTACAGTCGTAGTGGCTGCCGGAAACGATCCCGTTGACGCTTGCCAGGGCTCACCGGCGCGTGACACCGCGGCGGTCATCACGGTCGGTGCATCGAACATCAACGACAATAGCGCGGGTTTTGCTTATGGTCCTTGCGTGGAGATCTATGCGCCTGGCGACAAGATCCTGTCGGCTGCCTCCACTGGCGCGGATGACTGGGCCCCAGTCTCAGGAACATCGATCGCCACACCATATGTCACTGGCGTGGCTGCTCAGTTCCTCGAAACCCACCAGACGGCCACTCCCCGGGACGTTCGTCGGGCGATCCTCGGAGCGGCGACGCGCACGATCTACGATAGCGAGGGTGGAAGCGCTCATCTCTTGTACACCAATTTCTAGTCCGAGCACGACCGGCCTGTCCAAAATTGGCTCTTTCTGTCACGATTCTGCCTGTTTGAGGCCCGCTGGACGCCCGCGCGGAATGGCGCCACTGTTCTGCCGCCATGGCGCGCTCTCGTTGGCTCCTTTGGATGTTGTGCGGCTCCGTCGCTTGGGCGACCGCCGGATGCACATCAGATCAAGGTGACGGTCGACTCGTTCGCGCTTTGTCGGCACTCGATCTGCCGAGTGTGTTAGACGTACGTCTCGCCGTCGAGACCGCAACGTGTCCACGCACGACCTGTCCATCGCTACCGATCGGTGACGACGTCACTTGGGATCGCGTGCGCGTGTTGTCTGCGGACGCGGCCGCGCGGTTGCGAAGCGGCTTGGATCTGGATGCTCTCCATCTGTCCGCGCTGTTGGGTCTCTTGTGGGCAGATTCCGCGGGAAATTCGATTCGTCGGGCCGTCTCATCACTGCGAACCGTCACGCGGCTCTCGGCTCGATCGGCGCGGGCGTTGACCGACCTCTCTGCCGCGTTGTTGGTGCAGGCGGAACGAACGGGCAGTGCGGAAGATCTGGCGGAAGCGGTGGATGCCGCCGTCCGATCTCGAGCGCTGGATTCGACGAGTGCCGCGACGCGTTTCGATCTCGCTCTTGGCTTGGATCGCTTGGGACTTGAAGCGCAGGCGGCGTGGGCATGGCAGGACTACTTGCGAGTGGACTCGACTTCGGATTGGGCGAATGCGGCACGACGTGGATGGCGGACGGCGAACGAGTGGCTCACGGTGGATTCGACGTCCCGGATCTCGGACGCGTCAACGGTCGACGCCATCGAGCAGTTCGCGCGTCAAGATCCGCAAGCCGCTCGTGAGCTGGCCTGGGACGAGTTGCTCGGATTGTGGGGGGATGACGTGACGCGCGGCGATTCCTCGGGCGCGCGCCGGCTGCTCTTCGAAGCCCAACACCTCGGTGTCGCGCTCGAGCAGCGCGGCGGCGATGCGAGCCTGGCCGACGCCGCTCGGAGACTGCGCCGCCCGCGACAGGCGCGCCTGGTAGCGCCGCTCTTCCGCCTCTACGGTGATGGGCGTCGAGCGTTCCAGCGCGGCGACCTGGCGGCGGCTCGCGGACGACTGACCGCTGTCGTCCGCGATCGGGTTGCCGCGGCACCCCTCACGTGTTGGGCCACAGTCTATCTAGCAGCCATCGATTTGCAGACGAGTCACATGAGCCGGGCGTTGGCGCTCGCCGACTCATTGCGCGCTCACGTCGATGTCCGTCGCTATCCGGCGCTCGCCGCGCAGATCGAGTGGACACGCGCGATCGCGCTGTTCCGGAGCGGCGAGCAATCAGAAGGTGCCCTCCGCACGATCGATAGCGCGGACCATCTCTTTGCCGTGGCTGGTGAGACCGACAACGTCGGCGCCACGGAGTTCTTGGCAGGCGACATGGCGCAGGTCCTCGGCGACAGAGCTAAGGCGCAAGCGGCGTTTCATCACGCTGCGCTCACCCTCAGAAAGCACCGGCATTCGGCCTTTCTGCATAACGCGCTGCTGAATTGGGGTCGGTTGATCGCGAATGACCTTCCAGCAGCCGCGGCACGACTACACGATGAAGACGTAGACGTCGCCACGCACTCGGGGTCCTCGGCGGTGCTGCTCGATGCGCGCACGGCGCGCGCGAGATCTCGGTTGGATATCCGCGACACGGCCGGCGCCAGGGCCGACATCGGCCTGGCCGTCACTCTCGTCGATTCGATTCCTCCCGGCCCCCTGCGTGATTGGCTTCGAGCCAATCTCCAACTCGTACGGGGTGCGACGTTGGGTCGCGATCAGCGAGCAGCGAGCGTGTTCGACTCGGCGGTGGCGTTCTTCGATGAGAATGACAATCCCGTCCTCGAGTCGCAGGCGTTGGCCGCTCGCGCGGACGCGCATCTGCTCGCCGGGGACACCGCGAACGGCGCCACGGATCTACGACGCATGCTGGAGTTGATGCATCGTCGACAGGCGGCGATCACTAGTAGGCCGATCCGACTGACGCTACTCGATGCCGCGAGACGAACGATCGACCGGCTGACGATGTTGCGGATCGGCACGCCGCGCGAGGCCCTGATGATCCTCGAGCGTGGACGCGCGTCGCTTCTCGGGACGACGAATCGGGCCGAAGCGACCCGGCCTCACGTCCCGGCGGATGAGGCGGTGATCGACTACGCACTGGTTGGCGACACCCTGCTCACTTGGGTGATACAGGATTCCAGCGTCACGCTCCGCCGGTCATGGTTCTCCCGGGATTCGCTGGCGCGCGACGTCGCAGAGATCACGTCATCTCTGGAGGGGCGCCGAGATCAACGCCAGGTCGATCGGGAGTTGTCTAGCCTCTATGATCGGCTATTCGCCCCCATCCGGGGCGATGTAGCACCGTCTGACACGTCTCTGGTTGTCATCCTCGACGGTGAGCTTAGTGGGGTCCCGTTCGCTGCGCTGCGCGACCGAGTCCAACACCGCTACCTAATCGAGTCCTTCAGAATACGATTTGCAAACAGTCTCGCTGATTTGGGTGACATGGTCGTGCCCGGGACACGAGACACCGCGGGAACGGTCCTTCTCGTCGCGGATCCGGCCTTCGACCCGCAACAGCATCCGGATCTCTCGCGTCTCGGGGGCGCTCGCCGTGAGGTAGCGGCGGTTGCGCAATGGTATCCTGGCGCGCGGGTGATAGAGGGCACGGCCGCAGATCCATCCACGATCCGATCCGTGCTATCGAGCGCGAGGGTGATACACCTCGCAGTCCATGCGCTGGTGGACGATGATGACCCCGATCACTCGGCACTGGTCCTCTCTCGATCCCCCGTGTCGGGCGCCTCCGACGAGCTGCACGCCACGACTATTGGTGGGTTGACGTTGACCCACAGCCCCCTAGTCGTGTTGTCCGCCTGCGAGACGGGCGTCGATCATGCCGGTCGTTCGGGCGGATTCGCGGGGCTTGCGGGAGCATTTCTCCGCGCCGGTGCCCACGGCGTCGTAGGAAGTCTTTGGCGAGTTGACGATCAGTTCGTTCAATCCTTCGTGGTCGCATTCCATCAGGCGTACGCTGCCACAGGCGATGGACCCGGCGCGCTCCGGGTCGCGCAGCTGCAGCTGCTGCGTGGTCGAAATCCGGCACTACGGGCTCCACCCGCTTGGGCCGCCTTTCGGTACAATGGAGCGCCGTAACTCGGCCTCCGGTTCGCTGGATCTACCTCCCACCATGAGACCACGATGGCATTCGATCTCAAAATCACATTTACTGGCCTTTGCATGTTCGTCATCGACAAGGACAACCCGGTGGGCCCCCGGTTACACGTCCTCCTTATGGAATGCCCACACGCAACGCACTCGCCGGTGTTGCTCTACGACAAGTCGTATGCCGATCCGCAGCCCTCGCCGGAATGGCAGTACTTCCTGTGCGCGAAGCTCGACAATTGCTCCTTTGATTTTCCGTGCGACGCCACGACTCCGCCAGACTTCGACTCACTTCCAATCAGCGCCGACAACAACGTCGCTGGCATCGGGGACCTCGACGAGTTCTCGGGATGCGGAAAACTGAGCCGCTCGTACATCGATGACTCCTCACAGATCGCCGCGGCACGGTTCACGCTTCGTACCGGCAGGACTTCGGGGTTTGGCCAAGGTTCACCGTTCACGGTCGAGACGAAGGGGCCAACCATCAATAGGAAGCTGGTACACTATACCGAGTGGCTGATCCCGAACGTCAACTCGACGGTGTTGGGTCGCGAGGGGTTGTTGTTGCAGTGCTCGTACCTCACCTCTCAAGGTGACACCCCGCTGATCCTTCCATTATTTGCGCACAACAACCAGATCCGACTGGTCGTGATGAATGCGATGGCCGAAGACATTCCGCCGAACCATCCCGACACGCCAATGCCCGGGACCCCTGCATCGCACTTCGGGGCGTACTACGAATGCTTTGATACGAGCGACACCAGCAAGTGTCACGTCACCATTCCACAGCTCGTCGAAGCGCAGAATGATCCGTCGCCTTACTCGCAGTGGACCGGTGGATGCGACTGGGTGATGCGATCGCGCCAAGCCGGAGAAACGATCTCGTCTCCGATCTGCATTCACGCCTTGGTGCGCGTCAAGTCACCGGGAGAATCGTAGCGGAGTGGTGCTAGGATCCAAGCGCGCCCAACAGAGTCGATAGATCGTGCTCGACGCCAACCCAGTCATCCGAGCCCACACGAATTGTCCGCAGTGTGGGCTCGATTGCCATCATGGCTCGACTGCGCGCTGAGTTGAAGAACGCTGTGTCGTGGCGCGATGCCGCGATGCGTGCGGCTTCGAGCCACGCGCCCTTTGAGGCTGCTTGATTGCCGGCCAGAGATGTGGCGGCGGCGATGCCGTGGGTGAGGAGACGATCGCGGTCTTGGTTGCTCGTACGCGGGTTGGCGATGCTGCGAAAGATTGAGGACGCTGGAGTAGATGCGGGAATAGGGTCGAGAAGGGCGGCGACCGTTAGGGCGATTTGGGGGGCGACGGTGTCGCCGGATTGGACCGCTACCGTCAGGTCCGTGAGGCGCGCTCCGATTCGGGTTGCACGAGCCGCGTCTGTCAATCGTTCGGCGCCGCCCCGAGTTGTGGTCCACGGCGTCGCGTCCAAGTCGGACGGCAATCCGCCTGGACTCAATAGGGCGACGAATTGCTGCGGGTCGCCCCCGTCTGCTGACCCGCTTCGCGAGCGAACAAACGGCACGATGATGGCGCCGAGGATCAGCGCGGCGGCCAGAGCGAGCGCGGGCCTGCGCCAACGTTGCGGATGTGCAAGCGGTCGAACGGATTCCTCGGGCGCCTCGCGCAAGACAGCGGCGGCGTCCATAAATGCCTCGAACGCCACGTCGGATTCGCCGAGGCGCGCGAGGATCTCGGCGCGCTGACGCGCGTCGAGGCGACCATCTAGGAGCGCCGCAATGCGCTCGGCGTCGTCCGTCGGATCCGTCACTCGACGGTCCCTCCCTGCCTCCGGCGGATCATTAGATGGACTCATGAGTGATAGTTCACTCCACCAATGCGGTGAGCAGTGCTCGCGCTTGCTCGCGAGAGACGCCAGAGCGCTCCACGCGCCGGCGGAGCTCGGCCAGGGCACGGTCGATCTGGCGGTAGACCGGCTTCTGCGGGACATGGAGAGCACGGGCAATGTCGGCCACCGTCATTCCCTCCCAATATCGTAGGCGGACCACGACGCGATCCTCGGCGGGGAGCTCACGCAGGGCTTCACCGAGCGCGCGGTCGATGATCGCTCGGTCTGAGGCGTCTCCCTCGGTACGAAGTGGGTCGTCTGCCTCGCCAGAGGCGGGGAGGCCAGCGAGCGGCTCGGCGCCTACCTCGCGTGGGCGCAGCGGTCCACGGGTCGGCAGCTCGGCGAACATCGAAGCCAAGTCACGGTCCGACATGGCGGTCTCGCCGCGCGTTCGTAATACCTCGGCGGCCTGGTCGAAGCGATGGCCGTCGCGGTAGACCAGGGTCTCGAGCTGGACGGCGACGCGGCCGCGGCGCACGGCGGCAGCCGATGGACGCCAGCGCCCCCAGCGCTGGACACGGTAGTCACGGAACAGCATCGCGATCACCACGGTCAGGTACGTGGTGAGCGAGCTCTCGCCGCGGAACTTGCCCAGAATCGCGTAGTCGTTCTCCACCATCCGCAGCGACACCCACGACCCGAAATCCTCGGCCTCGTCTCCGCTCAGACCATGGCGGCGACAGACGGCGCCAGCTATTCGCTGAATCGCCGTGAGATTCGCGAGACACAGCGCCTCGAGCTGTTGCCGCGGAGCCATATCGCAAAAAAACTATGTATCAGCTGCAGCCTGGACAATTCCGCCGAAGCGACGCTGGCGTCTCAGTTGGGCTCCGCGGACCAGCAGGCATATTTTGCGGCGTGCTCCTCGCCGCGTTGCTCCTGCTGGTTCAGGTGCAGGTACGCACCGACGCTGGTCTCGTCCAAGGAAGCATCGACTCCGCGACCGGCGTCGAGGTCTTTCGCGGCATTCCTTATGCGGCCCCGCCCAAGCGTGGCCAACCGCCGCAGCCGCCCATCCCGTGGACTGGCGTGCGCCCGGCCGATCGGCTCGGCAAGAATTGCATGCAAGAGCACGTGTACGACGACATCGATCCCTTCACGGTCGGCGTATCCGAGGACTGCTTGTTGCTCAACGTCTGGACCTCGGGGACGGATGGGAAGCGGCCGGTGATGTTCTGGATCCACGGCGGAGGGTTCAAGGCCGGATTCGGCGGCGAGGCGCGACATGATGGCGGCCGCCTCGCGCAGAAGGGCGTGGTCGTCGTCACGATCAACTACCGCCTGGGCCATTATGGATTCGACGGCGGGAATTTTGCGTTGCTCGACCAGGTCGCCGCTCTTCGGTGGGTGCAGGCCAATATCGCGCGCTTTGGTGGCGATCCTGAGCGCGTGACGATCTTCGGCGAGTCGGCGGGCGGGATGAGCGTCGGCGCACTCATGGTCTCGCCGATCGCGCGCGGACTCTTTCGGCGCGCGATCCTCGAGAGCGGCACGGGCATCCATTCCGATATCCTGCGCCCGGACGGCGTCGTGCCGCCGCGGACGGTCGATTCCGCACTCGCGCTCGGGCCGATACAACCAGTTCCCGTGATCGTCGGCAGCAATGCCGACGAGAGCGACACCGCGTTCGGTGCGCCGGCACGCGCCTTCGCCCGGCTCGTCACACGGCGCGGCGTGCGCGCCTATCGTTACGTCTTCACGCGCGCGGGCGACAGCACCGGCGCCTACCATAGCGCCGAGATCACGTTCGTGTTCGATCATCCCCGTGCGTCAGGCCGAACCGCCTATGACTCGACGTTGGCCGAGACCATGAGCGATTACTGGGTGGCGTTCGCGACCACGGGCGATCCGAACGGCGACGGGCGTCCTCGGTGGCCGGTGTACGATGCGACGAGCGATTCGTACTTGGAGCTCGGATCCGTGGTGCAAGCGAAAGCCGCATTTCGGCAAGCCCGGTTCGATTCGCTCGACACGATCGCGCGACATTCGGGCGAAATCAGGGGTGAGCCGGCCCGGCGGAGGGGCGACCCGGGCGCCTGACCCCGCGCCATTTTCGTATCTTGTCCCCATGCGGTGGCTCAAACTGCTCGGCTGGGGGCTCCTCGCGTACACACCGATTCTCGTGATCTCGATCGGTGAGCACGCGATCGAGGCCATCCGACTCGGCCAAGCCATCCCGTGGAAGCAGATCCTCGTCGGTCGATCGCTCGAAGAGTACACGTGCGCGGCCGCCGTGCCCGCACTGTTCTGGCTCTCCGAGACGTTCCCGATCGATCGGCACGGGTGGGCGCGACGCATCCCCATTCTCGTGGTCGGCGCACTGGCGATCGCCGTCGGCAAATACCTCCTGTTCTTTCCGCTCTTCTTCGCGTTCTGGCGCTCGTACTGGCACATGCCGACCGCGCAGATGCCCGCGTTCATCGCCAGCAACGCGTTGTCCGTCACGTTCGATTTCACGAGCGTCATCGTGGTCGCGCACGCGGTGCGGTATTACCAGCGGTCGCGCGAGCGCGAGCGCACGGAAGCGGCCTTGCGCGTGCAGCTGTCGCAAGCGCAACTGGAGGCCCTTAAGTCGCAGCTGCATCCCCATTTTCTGTTCAACACGCTGAACTCCGTCGCCGCGCTCATGCACTGGGACGTGGCCGCGGCGGACGAAATGGTGACGCAGCTCTCCGAGCTGCTCCGCGAGACCCTGCGACATCCCGGCACGCACGAGATTCCGTTGTCGGGAGAAATCGCGCTGATCGAGCGATATCTGTCTATTGTGCGCGCGCGCTTTCAGGATCGACTGACGGTGGTGTACGATGTCGCGCCCGACGTTCGCGCCGCGCTCGTTCCGCACTTTATTTTGCAACCCCTCGTCGAGAATGCGCTGGAACACGGGATCGCGTTGCAGCCGGGCCCAGGTCTGGTCGCGATCAGCGCCGGCCGCGACGGGGATCGGTTGCGCATTGCCGTGGTGGATGACGGGCCGGGATTGGAGCCCGAGGCGACCAACGGCAACGGCAACGGCAACGGTGTCGGGCTCGCGAACACGAGGGCGAGGCTGGCGGAGCTGTATGGCGAGCAGCAGGGCGTGACGCTCGAGGCGTCCCACCCGAAGGGTGCACGGGTGACGGTCACCCTTCCATATCACGCATGACATACCGCGTCATCATCGCCGACGACGAGATGCTCGCCCGCAAGCGATTGCGCATGATGCTGGAGACCAAGCCGGAGTACGCGATCCTCGCCGAATGCGCCGATGGAACCGAGACGGTCGAAGCCATCGTGCAGCACGAACCTGATCTCGTGTTCCTGGACATCAAGATGCCGGCGCTCGATGGGTTCGATGTCCTCGAGGCGCTCGAAGCGGCGCGCGTGCCGCCGGCGGTCGTGTTCGTCACGGCGTTCGATGCGTATGCCGTGAAGGCGTTCGACGTCAGCGCGACGGACTATCTCTTGAAGCCATTCAACGCCGGCCGCCTCGACCAAGCCCTCGCGCGCGTCGCCGAGCGACTGCGGCCGACCGGGCTCGAGCCGCATCTGCGGACGTTTCTCGAGACGCTGAAGAGTGAGCGCGCCTACCCCGACCGCTTCTTGGTGCGCGCGTCGAACCATCTCTACTTCGTTCGAGAAGCCGATATCGAATGGGTCGATGCCGCCGACAACTACGTCCGACTGCATGCCGGGGGACGCGTCCATTTCGTGCGCGACACCATGAAGGCCTTCATCAGCAAGCTGCACCCAGACCGGTTTATTCGGGTGCACCGGTCGGTGATCGTGAACATCGATCACGTGCAGCGGCTCGAGCCCCACGGTCACGGGGAGTATGTGTTGACCATGCGCGACGGCTCGCGGGTCACCTCGAGTCGGTCGCACAGCGAGCGGCTCCACGCCTTACTCAAAGAGCCGCGCTGAGGCCATATTGATAGGCCATGATCCGTTTCGTAACCGTTTTGCTGGGATTCTTAACCGCTCCGACCATCCCAGATCTGTCGACGCTCCCCCGCGGTCGAGCGACGCTGGACCCCGCGCACCACACCCTCGTGATCGAGCTCGTCCCCGTCGACCTGGCGGCGGCATCCAGCGGCATGAGCATGATGAGCCTGCCGGTGCAACAGCTGATCATCCCGGCCAGCGGCTCGATCTACAGCGTCCAAACGGCAGTCATCGATAGCGCTGGCAACGAGCTCCCGCGCCCGTTCCTGCACCACGTCAACCTGCGCGATCCGAAACGTCGCGATCTGTTCTTGTCGACCGGCTTGCACATCCTGGCGGCGTCAAAGGAGACGCCGACCCTCGATGTCCCGCAGCTCGTCCTCGGCCTCCCACTCGAGCGCGGCCAGCGACTCCTCGCGACGGCCATGCTCAACAACCCCACGGACATCCCATATCACGGCGTCCGGATTCGCCTCACATTCGGATATCGACTGACCGAGGGATTCGCGGGATCCGTGTTTCCGCTCTTCCGCGCGTATCCCTGGGTGCTCGACGTGAAGTTTCCGCTCGGCACCGGACCCGAGGGCAGCCTCGCGTTCGATCTCCCACCCGGGCAGACCGTCCAATCTTGGGAGTCGAGCCCGGCCATCTCCGGATACGTGCTGGGACTCGGTGGCCATGTCCACGATTTCGCGACCGAGCTCGAGCTCACGGACGCGACGACCGGGCAGGTGATCTGGCGTCAGAAACCTGTCAGGGATTCGTCAGGACATGTCCTCGAGATGCCGATTACCAAGTTCTATCGCTGGTATCGACTCGGGCTTAGAATCGAAGCGTCCCATCGCTATCGCATCACCGTCCGGTATGACAATCCGACAGGGCAGACGCTCCACGGCGCCGGTATGGGGGCGGTCGCCGGGTTGTTTGTGCCGGATCGCGGGAAGCAATGGCCGATGGTGGATACGACTGACGCTGTGTATCGACAGGATCTCGGTGAAGCCTTCCTCCCCGTGGATATGAAGGGGATGGATATGGAGCACTAGCTATGACATGGTGGCGTGTTTGCGCGGCAATCACACTGGGCGTGACGTGCGCCAGCGCGCAAAGCCCGAAGTTCGAGATACCGGTGACGTCCGGCGCAATGTCGAATGGGTTGCGATATGTGCTTTCGCCGGATCATTCGGCCCCGATCGTGACCGTTGCCGTGTACTATCACATAGGCTTCCGTATCGAGCCCCGCGACCGGACCGGCTTCGCGCACTTGTTCGAGCACTTGATGTTCCAGGGCTCCCAGAACCTGGGAAAGATGGAATTCATCAAGCTCGTGCAGTCGAACGGCGGAGTCTTGAACGGCTCTACGCGCTTCGACTTCACGAATTATTTCGAAACCGTCCCCGCGAACACCCTCCAGACGTTCTTGTGGGCGGAAGCCGACCGCATGCGGTCGCTCGCCATCACGCAAGACAACCTGACGAACCAGCAGGGCGTGGTGAAGAGCGAGGTACGGGTCAACGTGTTGAATCGCCCGTACGGTGGATTCCCGTGGCTCGACATGCCGCAGTACGCGAACACGAATTGGTACAACGCCCACAACTTCTACGGCGACCTGCGCGACATCGACGCGGCGACGCTCGCCGACGCCGAGGCGTTCCATAAGACGTACTACTCGCCACGCAATGCCGTGGTCGTCGTCACCGGTGACTTCGCTGCCGCGGAGGTGATGGCGTGGATCCAGAAATATTTCGGGAACATTCCCGATGCGCCGCTCCCACCCCGTCCTGATCTCACCGAACCGAAGCAAGAGAAAGAGATTCGGGCGAGCAAGACGGACTCGCTCGCCACGCGGCCGGCACTGGCTTTCGCGTATCACATGCCGCCGCGGAATACGCCGGAGTACTTCGCCATGGGCTTGATCGACCAGATCTTGCTCCAAGGCCACGATGCGAAGCTCTACCAAGCGCTGGTACAGCGCGCTGGCGTCACGGGCGACGTCTCTGGCGGCATCAATTTGCTCGGCAACATGTTCGATTACGAAGGGCCAATGTTGTGGATGGTCTCGCTCTTTCACGACGCGCAGCACTCGCCCGACGAGATTCTCAAGCTGGCGGATGCGGTCATCGATTCGTTGCGTACCGTACCGGTCGACCCGGCCACGCTCGAGCGGGCCCGGGTCAAGGAACGCGCGGACCTGTACAACATCATCGGCGGCCAGGCCGGGTTTGGGCGGGCCGACTTGCTGGCGAGCTATGCCCTCTTCGACAACAATGCCAACTACGTCAATTCGCTCGAAGGGCAGTTTCGCGCGGTGACTCCCGCGGTGATTTTGAGAACCGCCAAAGAATACTTGCAGCCAACCAATCGGACCGTCCTCACCATCGTGCCCGGGAAGACGACAAATGGCGCTGTCGGCAAATAGAATCGCCGGTCTGTTGGCACTGACCGCGTCGATCCTGCACGCGCAAAACAAGGAACTGCCACCAGCACCGGCCGCGGAGATCGGCTTCGCCCTCCCGGGGCTCAACACCACCAGCCTGCCGAACGGCATGAAGGTGACGGCCTTTCCGCACGGCGATCTGCCTCTCGCCAGGGTCACGCTGATCATCCGCACCGGCGCGATCGATGAAGGACCCGATCAAGTCTGGCTCTCAAAGCTCATGGCCGACATGATGCAGCAGGGGACGACCACGCGATCGGCCGCCGGGCTCGCCGATGCCGTCGCCGGGATGGGTGGTGACCTCAGCATCACCGCCGGATTCGACGACATGTCGATCTCGGGCACGATCCTCGGCGACTCCGCGGCTGCGTTTGTGCGACTGATCGGTGACGTTGCGCGGCATCCGAAGTTTCCCGAATCCGAGTTGGCGCGGCTCATTGGTGACCGGCAGCGGCAACTGGCTATCGCGAAGACGCAGCCACAGCAGATAGCGGCCGAGCGGTACGCGAAGCTCATGTATCCCGACCATCCGTATGGACGGCTCTTTCCGACCAGCCAAGCCCTCGGATCGTATACGACGGCGCAGATCACGGACTTCTATTCGCGCACGGTCGGCGCGGCACGAGCGCATCTCATCGTCGTCGGCAAGTTCGATGCGGGGCGGGTGCAGCAGGCGATCGAGAAGACGTTCACCGATTGGGCGGCGGGCTCGCCCCCGACGATCAACGTGCCGCCACCGCACGCCGAGCGGACACTCGTGCTCATCGACCGGCCCGGCGCCGTGCAATCGACGCTGGACGTCGGTCTCCGGGTCGCCGACCCATCGAGCGCCGACTGGATCCCGCTCGTCGCGACCGACGCACTCCTCGGCGGGTCCTTCAACTCGCGGATCACGAGCAACATACGGGAACAGAAGGGCTACACGTACTCACCATTCAGCACCGTCACCGCGCACTACCGGAGCGCGTCGTGGACGGAGAGCGCCGACGTGACGACCAGCGCGACCGGCGCTTCGCTGAAGGAGATTTTCGGGGAGATCGACCGGTTGCGAACGACGGCTCCCAGTGACGACGAAGTGAAAAGCATTCAGCACTATCTGGACGGCGTGTTCGTGCTCCGGAACTCGATGCCGGCCGGGTTGACGGCCCAACTCGAGTTCATGGACATCCATGGTCTCGACAATCAGTGGTTCGTGAACTACATCCCCGCGGTGAACCGCGTGACGCCGGCCGATATGCAGAGCATGGCGCAGAAGTACCTCGACCCGTCCAAGATGTCGATCGTCGTCGCTGGCGATAAGAAGGTGGTTGCCGATCAGCTGACGCCGTACGGCTCGCCCGTGCAGTAGTGCCATTCACGCTCTCGCTCGCCGACATCGAGGCCGCGCGCGCGCAGATTGCGCCGCACGTCAAACGTACGCCGCTCGCCCGGAGCGACGTGCTGAGCCGGCGCCTCGGCACGAATGTCTATCTCAAGGCCGAGCTGTTCCAAAAAACCGGATCGTTCAAGGTCCGCGGGGCGTTCAACAAGATGCTGCGATTGACGCCCGAAGAACGCGCGGCCGGCGTCGCGGCCGTGAGCGGTGGAAATCACGCGCAGGCGGTGGCGTACGTGGCGCAGGTGCTCGGCATCCGCGCGGTGCTCTTCATGCCGGAGACGACTCCACGGAACTACGTCGACGCCACGCTCGGGTACGGCGCCGAGATCATATTCGTGCGGGCGGTCAACGAAGGCTTCGAGTTGCTCGACCAGTATGCCGCGAAGGGATGGGCGCCCGTGCATCCCTTCAAGGACGTCCTCGTCATGGCGGGAGCAGGCACCACCGGACTCGAGATCATCGAAGACGTGCCCGACATCACGGACTGCATCGTGAGCATCGGAGGTGGTGGGCTCATCAGCGGCGTCAGCACCGCGATCAAAGCCTGTCTGCCGTCCACGCGCATCTGGGGCGTGGAGACCGAAGGCGCCGACTGCATGTCCCGGGCGTTGGCCGCGGGGAAACCCGTGATGATGCCCGCGATTACCTCGATGGCGAAGACCCTGGGGGCGCCCTCGGCCTCGGACGAAACTCTCTCGATCGTTCAGCGCGACGTCGAGTCCGTGACGGTCGTGAGTGACAACGAGGCGCTCGCCGCGCTCAGGTTTCTGCTCGAGCGAACGAAAATGCTGACCGAGCTCGCCGCGTCATGTACCCTCGTGGCGGCCGAGAAACTGCGGGATCGCTTTGGCCCGGACCACCACGTGGTGTTGCTCTTGTGTGGCGGGAACATGGCGGTGGCCGACCTGTGTCAAGCGCTGACAACGAGACCGATTCCGAGCATGTGAAACCGCGAGGTGAACGCCCCCGTATGGACGCTATGCGAGCTTTCCCGCTGGTCCTAGCGCTTGCCGCCGCCTCGGCGCAGTCGGCGGGCGCCCAAGTCGATGCCGCGACGTTCGATTGGAGTGGCGCGCTGCCTGCCGGCGCTACGCTGCACATCAACAGTGTCGACGGCAATATCCGCGTGACCGGGACGAGCGGTCAGGCGAAGGTGCACGGTCAGCGCACTCATGTCCTGTCTGGTGGGCGGGCCTTGGTCTTCCAAGTCGTGAAGGTCGGCGATGACGTGACGATCTGCGCGTATCACCCCCACGGGTCCTGCGACGCGAGAGGGGCGCACGGTGAGGAGGGGTACCATGTGGGATTCCCCGGAGAACCGTCGCCGTCGGCGGATTTCACGGTCGAGCTGCCCGCTGGGGTCAAGATCTCTGCGTCGAGTGGCGATGGGTCGATCGATGTGCGTGGAGCAGGGGCTGACGTCGCGGTATCGAGCGGCGACGGTGACATCAGCGTGTCCGGCGCAACCGGTGATGTCAAAGCGAATTCCGGCGATGGCTCGATCACGATCGAGAATGCCCAGCGCGCCGTGACGGCGCATACGGGCGACGGATCCATCTCCATCTCGGCCGCGTCCGGGCCCGTCGAGGCGACCAGCGGCGATGGGGACGTTCAGCTCCGTATGGCGAAAGCGGTGAATCCCGGCGACATCAATCTCCATACCGGCGACGGGTCGGTCACCATCTTCGTCGCGTCCGCGTTCGGTGGGGAAATCGATGCGTCGACGAGCGATGGCTCGATCGAGAGCGAGATGCCCCTCGCGCTCTCCGGACACATGGACCCGCGGCACCTGCGCGGGACCGTCGGGTCGGGCGGCGACGTGCGGCTCAACATCCGAACCGGTGACGGCGATATCCGCATCAAGCGGGAATAGCTTTCTGAACGTGCTCGCCGCACGTGTTCCGGCCGGGACCGAGCTCGAGGTGGCAGCGGACGGATCGGCGGTCGAATATCACGTCGCCCATCCCCCGTGGCGCGTCGGTCAGGCCCGCGACGCGATATTCGAGAGCGATGCGCCGAGCATCGTGACCGCGCGACGGCCGATTTCGGCGTACCTCGTTGATGGCTCCGCCGTCCAGGTCTCCGAGCCCCGCCACAACTTGGTGGCTCGACGTACACGTGATGGTCAGGACCACTGACGCCGTCGTTTGCGGCGACTCGAGATAGAAATTGTACGGAGGTTGGGTGTCGCAGTCGGCCGGAAGGCTCTCGACTTGGACGACACCGGTGCCAAGTGGAACGTTGTTGAGCTGAAGGGAGCCGTCGCTCCCCGTGTGCAAGACCGTCGAGTCGCCAGTCGGCGGGTAGACGACGACGCGGATGTTGGCGAGCGCACCGCCGACCGAGCTCGAAAGACTGACTTTGAGCGTTCCGGTGAACGGGCCAGTCGAATTGTTCGCATCACATGCGGCCACGATCGCGAGAATGGCCAGCGCCAATGGGAGACTCCGTTTCATAGGCGCCAACCTATGCCGGTGCACGTCCCTCGTCCACTACTTGGTGCACGCCCGCGAGCCGCCCGGTCCAGCCCGATATGAGGATCCAGGTCGAGCCCCAGAGCAGCGAGGCAAGCATGCCGCCGAGCATCTCCGCTGGCCCGTGGGCGGCATGCCGTCAATCATGTATTTTTGGCCCCATGGGCCAAACGACGATGACCACGAGCCTCGAGCAATACCTCGGACCAGAGGCCGACAGGCTGCTCGGCTTCTCCGCGGCGAAGATTCCCAAGGACATGCTGCACCTGCCGGGTCCGGACTTCGTGGACCGCGTATACACGCAGTCCGACCGGTCCATTCAGGTGCTCCGGAATCTGCGCGCCATGTTCAATACCGGACGGCTGGCGGGCACCGGCTACCTCTCGATCCTCCCCGTCGACCAAGGCATCGAGCACTCGGCTGGCGCATCATTCGCCAAGAATCCCCAGTACTTCGATCCCGAGAACATCGTCAAGCTGGCGATCGAGGGCGAGTGCAATGCCGTGGCATCGACCATTGGCGTGCTCGGATCCGTCGGGCGGAAGTACGCGCACAAGATCCCGTTCCTCGTCAAGCTCAATCACAATGAGTTGCTGACGGCACCGAATAAGTTCGACCAGATCCTGTTCGGGACCGTCAAGCAAGCGTGGGACATGGGAGCCGCCGCGGTCGGCGCAACGATCTACTTCGGGTCGCCCGAGTCCGACCGGCAGATCACCGAGATCAGCCACGCGTTCCAGCAGGCCCACGAGTGCGGGTTGGCCACGGTCCTCTGGTGCTATCTGCGCAACCCCCTGTTCGAGATCGACGGCACGGACTACCAACTCTCCGCCGATCTCACGGGACAAGCGAACCACCTCGGCGTCACGATCGAGGCCGATATCATCAAGCAGAAGCTGGCGGTCAACAACAACGGGTACGGCGCCGTCGCCAAGGCGCTCGGCAAGCCATATGGCAAAACTGATAAGCGGGTCTACACGGATCTCACGTCTGATAACCCTATCGACCTGTGCCGGTATCAGGTCGCGTGTTGCTATATGGGCCGCGCGGGACTGATCAACTCCGGAGGCGCCTCCGGGGACAATGACTTCGCGGACGCAGCCAAGACCGCGGTGATCAACAAGAGAGCCGGTGGCACCGGGTTGATCACTGGACGAAAAGCGTTCCAGCGGCCGATGAAAGACGGCGTGAAGCTCCTACACCTCGTGCAGGACGTCTACCTCGACGAGACGATCACGGTAGCGTAGCACGAACCAGAAGGTTGTCCCGGCGCCGGGATCCGACTCGACGCCGATCGTGCCTTCGTGCTGCTCGACGATGGCCTTCGCGATCGCCAGCCCGAGGCCCGTCCCGCCGTGGCGGCGCCGATCGGATCCGTCCAGCTGCTGAAAGCGGCCGAAGAGGCGCGGCATGTCGTGGGGCGCGATACCGGGACCGGGATTGTGCACGGCGAACCGCACGCCATGCTCGACGGCGGTGATCGAGACCGTCACGGTCGCGGCCGCGGGTGAGAACTTGATCGCGTTCGACACCAGGTTCGTGAGCACCTGAATCAGCCGGTCGCGATCGCCGGTCACCGGGGGCACTGGCGCGAGGTCCTCGACCAAGGCGATCGCGCGTTGGTCAGCCATGGGGCGCAGCTCATCGAGCGCCGCGCCGACGACCTCCGCCGGCTCGAGCGGGACCGCGCGGAGGGCGAGCTTGCCTGCCTCGATCTTGTCCAGGTCCAACATGTCGTTCAGCAACCGCACGAGGCGGTCGCAATTATTGCGCGCGATACGCAGCAAATTGAGCGCCTTCGGCGGAAGGTTCGTGACCCCTCCACCTTCGAGCAGGCCCAAGGACCCACGAATCGCGGTGAGCGGCGTGCGTAACTCGTGGGAGACCGTCGACACGAACTCGCTCTTCACGCGGTCCAAGTGCTTCCAGCCGCTAATGTCCCGCATGATGGTGGCGACCGATCGATCGCCCTGAGGCGAGGTATGCGCGACAATCACCTGCGACACCGGGACCTCTTGTCCGTCGCGCGTCCGCACGACGGACTCGCCTTCCCAAACGCCATCTTTCTTGGGCGGGATCGTCGCCGTGATGTCACGCAAGGACATCTCGCGCACCGACTCGGTGTCGGCGAGGCCGATCATCCGGCGACCCGCCGGATTGATGTAGGCCATCTCGCCGGTGTCGTTGGCGACGCCCACGAAATCGGTTGTCGCGTCGAGGAGGGCGACGAGCCGCGCCTGTCCGGCGCGCTCGCCCCGTTCGGTCAGCAGTCGTGCGTTTTGTCGCGCCGAGACGAGTCCGCGAGCAGTAAGCAGCACCGTGACCGGCGCGGCCGCCACGACGAGATCACTCAACGCGGAGCCGCGGGCGCGCACGGCGGCGGTCAACAGCAGGAGGTACACGAAGCCGGCCGCCACGTATGGCAACGGGCTGCCGAGTTGATAGCGGGAGAGGCCCGTCGCCGTCTCACCACCGTCACGCCCCGTGAGCGACTCCCGCGCATACAGCTCGCCGCTCGCGATCGTGAGCACGGCGGTGATGAAATAGAGCGAATCCGGCAGCATCGCGTTGAGCGTGCCCGTGGCCGGCAACAGGACACTGCCGATGAGATCCGCGGAGATCCCCGAGAACTGCGCAAGCACGAGGAACCGGAACGCGGTCGGCGGTCCCTCCGCGGTGCGACGCAGCACGAGCGTCGTGAGGCCGAACAGGAGCACGAGGTCGCCGATCGGGAACGCGAACGCCACGAGCACCGCGCGCGGATCCATCGGTGTCGACGCCGTGGGATGCAACACGAAGTACCAGACCACGACGGCGCCGCCGAGGACGACCGTCGCGGCATCCAGCGCGAATTTCCACCACTCCAACCGGGCGCGCCGCGCGTGCGGAAGGCTGAGCAGGGCGCCCAGCATGAGCGGGTAGTAGAGCAGGAAGATCCCGATCGGCCAGGCGAGCGAGAAGTCGCGATGCTCGACGAATTGGACGACGAGATCGCCGCACTGGCCGAGGAACACCGCCGCCATGGCGCCGCCGGCGAGCCAGAGCGCGCGGCGCAGGCGCACGTCGAAATCCCGCCGGCGCGCCGCGATCCAGTAGAGCCACGCCGAGCCGAAATTCAACGGGAGGGACGCCACGGGCGAAGCCACCGCGCCGAGATGCGCGATGAGGCTCGAATGCGTGGCGGTCAACACGATATACGCCACGACATAGCAGGCGGCGACGACCGCCCATGGTGTACGGCGTACGACCATTATTCTGTGACGACGAGCCAGAGGTCCGGGTGAAACCGAACCTAATTTAGTGCGGGCGACGGAATTCCAAGGTGTAGTCGAGTGGCCCCGGCAGGTGCTCGGCCTCGAGCACGACGTGCAGCACCATGCGCTCGCCGCCGTCGACGAAGACGTCGTCGTCGTTCCGGTGCCCGAAGGTGGCGACGAGCGAGTCATCCCGCATGAGAATCGTCACATGTGCGGGCGGACGTTCGTGCGGAGGAGCCGATGCCTCGCGAGATGATTCGAGCGAGTTGATGCCCGATCGAAACGCGTGTGTGACGCGCTGCCATTTTGAGACGCCCACCCGCCACAATCGTCTGTAAGCGCGGCACGTTCACCCCGAACGCTCAGTCGATTACCCCGTGGTCGTGGTGGGGGCAACCCCCTCGCGATAGGTTCGCACTATGACACCATCGTGGACCGGTGTCCCGTACGATCCCTCTCGCCTCTATCTGACGCTGGCCGTGATGGCGGTGGTGATAGCGGCGGCAGTGCTCATCGTCCGGAGCCGCTTCCGCGACCGTCTGCTCGGCGAGATCGCGTCAACCCTCGGCGTGTTCCTGCTGATCATCGGCACGGTCGTGTATTCCGTGGCGTTCCGAGGCCTGCGTCCGGTGGAGCTGGTCATCGCCTGGGCTATCTCGCTTCCCGCCATTGGCTGGTTCGTGTGGCGGCTGAACGAGATCATGACGCGACCCTTGGGCCAGCTCGAGGCCTTGGCCGAGTCCATCCGGAAAGGGGAGTGGTCGACGCTCCTGATGCAGAGCGGCACGGATGGCGTGACGTCGGCCCTCCATGACGTGGCGTCGCTCGTGGCGCAGACCCAGCAGACCGCGCAGGCCGTGTTGGCGGCCGCGGCCGAGGTCTCCCGAATTGGTGGGGTCGTGGCCGATGGCGCGGAGCAGGTGACGGCGTCGCTCGCCCGCCTGACGGCAGGTGCCCATGAGAATACGATGGCCGCCCGTCGCATTGGGGGAGCCGCCGAGCGGCTCACGGCGGCCGCGGCGGGCGTCGGTGGGGCGGCGCGTGAGACCCTCGAGATCTCCGACGCGGTGCGCCAGCGGACCGTCGACGGGGTCGCCAGCGCGGATGGCGCGACGACCCGCGTCGCGGACATAGCGGCCGTGTCCCGGGACGCGGTGGGGCGTCTGGCTGGCTTACGGACGGCGGCCACGTCCGCCAACGAGTTGATCGACGAGATCGGAGGGATCGCCCGGCAGACGAACCTCCTGGCGCTCAACGCGGCGATCGAGGCCGCGCGGGCGGGCGAGCAGGGCAAGGGGTTCGCGGTCGTGGCCGACGAGGTGCGTCTATTGGCCCGGCGTAGCGCCGACGCTCTCACGGCCATCCAGGGGCTCCTGGAGCAGATTGGATCGCGAGCCGACGAGTTGGACCTGCATATGGCCCATGCCCGCGAGGCCGCCGAGGGCGGAGAGCAGGTCATGCGCAATGCGCTGACGGTGTTCCACGACATCGAGATTCGGGTCGAGCGGACGGTCGCGCTCGCGCAGTCGGTCGTTACTGCAGCCGCGCAGGCCGAATCCTTGGTTGGAGACCTCGGCACGGCGACGACCCTCGTGGTGCGGGTGGCCGAGGGCACGGCGGCCGAGACGGCGCAGGTGGCCACAGCGACGGCGCGGCAGCGGGAGCTCACGGACCACCTCCGGACGACCGCGGCGGCCCTGGAGCGGTCGGCGGCGTCACTCGGTGAGGTCGTGGAGCGGTTCGGCGTGTCGACGAACGGCAACGGCCATAGGCCGATCGAGGAGTACGAGCTCGTCGACGTCGCATAAAAAACGACGGCGACTCCGAAGAGCCGCCGTCGAGGTTGAGGTACGAAACGGCTACGGACCTACGGCTTCGTATCGTCGCAGGTTTTGTAGTTCGGATTCGCCAGCTCGGTGACCGGAATCGGCAGCGTAATCTCGGGGCCGTAGACGCCGCCCTTTGGATACGGTCCGTTCGGGTACACCTGATCGGCGGTCAGGCCATACTGCGTCATCTCTCGACGCATATCGCCAAGGCGGTGCGCCGTGAGCCAGAGGCCGAAGGCGCGTTCCTCGAACAGGAACTGGACCGCGCTCAGGCCCGCCGGCACGCCAGAAGCGGCCGTCACGGAGACTCCCAAATCGGTCGCCGCGTCGGCGCGCGCCTGGTTGATCTTGCTCAGGAACAGGCCGTTGTTGCCCGCTTTCAGGGCCGCTTCGGCCTCGATCAGTCGGGCTTCGATGTCCGTGGCAATCGGAATCGCGGCGCTGCGACTCGGATACTTGTGCTGGTTGAAGAGCTCCGTCACGTGGTCGAACCCTTTGACGCCCGAGTCGACCCACTGCACGCGCGGATCATTCGCCGTCCGATAGGGCAGGCCGACAATCCCTTCGCTGTCGGCGACGCTGAACCGGCCTTCGTTCTCGTCATACTCCCACACGCCGTTGTTCACGCGCGAGGGTGTCGCCGCGTAGCCCTGATTGAACACGAAGCCGTCCGGCACGGCGGCCACCGCGAGCGCGGCGTCGGCATAGTCGCCCGAGTCGATCAACATCCGGCCCTTGACGACCGACGCGAACGCGAGCTCCAGCGCGACCTGCGCCTTGCTGTCGACGGTGTCCTTCCCCGCGGTCAGAATCGCGATCGCCGAGTCGAGCCGCGCGCGCCCATCGTGCCACACTTGCGCGGTCGGCTCCAGCTGACCGTACGTGACCGCACCGGTCGAGGTGATCTGACTGAACGGAATGCCACTGCAGTACGCTTCGCCGGCCTCGATGTACGTGAGCCCCACGAAGGTGAGCGCCTCGGCCTCCAGTGCTACGCCCGGCTGGAGTGACTGATACTGCCGCGCGGCAAATTCGCCGGTCGCCCGCGCGCGCTGCAAGCGGGCGAAGATGCTGCCGAGTTGGGCGTTGTCCGTCGTGGTCTGACGGATGTCGATCTGGTTCCGGGTCGGGAAGGTATCCGACGAATGGAATTCGTCACCCAGCAATCCGGTCTGCTGAACGAAGCCCTCGTCGTCACCCCCGTCGCCGCCGTACGAGTACCCGAAGTCGGCGTACACGGCGGCCGTCACTGTTGCCAAGGCCGCCGGGTTGGTCAACGCGCTTGGCTGCACAACGTCAGGCGCGGTCACACGCAGCGTACGATTATCGCAGGCGATCAATCCCAGGCCAAGGGCCAGAGCGGCGCCGCCCGCAATGATATGAGTCAATTGGCGTCGCATCATCTCAGTAGTTGAGGGTCACGCGCACCGTGTAATAGCGCACGGGCGGTTGTGTCAGGAAGTCAGCGCCCTCGAAATTGTTGGCGCCGGCGAGATTCTCGAGCACTTCGGGATCGAGGCCCCCGTACTTCGTCCACGTCCGCAGATTGCGAACCGCGAGCGTGACGGTCGCGCCACGCGCATAGATCTTCCGGGCATACTCGGGCGGCAGCAGCAACGACACGGCTGCTTCGCGCCACTTCCAGAACGATGCGTCTTGGATGAAGCCGGCGACGGTGCCGTAGAACCGGTCGGCGATGTCGCGAGCCTGTAAGGCCGGATTCCCCTTGGTGTAGTCCTCTTGGCAGTTGAAGAACTGGCCACACCGGAAGTCGTCCGTCCCGTTGTACAGTTTGTTGCCGCCCTGGAAATCGAACAGCGACGAGATCTTCACGATGCGGAAGAGCGTCAGCTCGGGCGAAAGGCTCGCGTTCTCCGTCGGCAATACGCTGCCGAGGTAGACGCGGTTCGGGCCAACCGTGACGTCATTCGGCGTGACGATGCCGTTGGTGGTGGTATAGGTGTAGGGCAGCTGCCAGAATCCGCCCAGCGGCTTGCCTTGGGCGAACTCCTGGGTCGCGCCGCCCAGGCCCGTGATGATCGGGGTGTTATTGACGGTCCCGATGTGCTGCAGGCGGTTCTCGAGGGTCGAGAAGTTGCCCGTGACCGTGAAGTTGGCGTTCCGCATCCGGACGACTTCGGCCGTCGTCTGGAGCTCGAGGCCGCGGTTCCGGACCCTGCCCAAGTTCGCCCACTGGAACGTCGTATCGCCGACCGACGGCGCCAGCGTCTGTTGGATCAACGCATCCGTCGTGTGCTTATCGTAGTACGTGAGACCCACGGTGAGCCGGTCCTTCAGCACCGAGAGATCGAAACCCTCTTCGATTTCGGTCGTGCGCTCGGGCTTGAGGTCGGGGTTTCCGGGGTTACCGGCCGTGAACGCCGACGTCGGGTTGCCGGCCGGCGTCACACCCGTGACCGGGTTCTTGTACGTCAGCGCGTTGAGGAAATCCGGGTGCAGTCCCGACTGACCAGCCGCGAAGCGCAGCTTGAGGGCCGAGATGATGTTGCTCTTCGGGAACCACGGCTCGTCGCTGATCACGTACGAGGCGTTGGCGGTCGGGTACGCAGCCGTGCCCGCCGCGATACCGGTCGAGCTGTTCTTGTCCAGCCGGATGCCGGCCGTGATGAACAGCTTATCGCGCCAGCCGAACTGCTGCTGGACGAAGCCGCCGAGCACGCGGTTGTCCTGATTGATCTCGCTGACGGCGATCAGCTGCGACACGGCCGTGAGCGAGCTCGAGCCAGCGGTCAGGCCCGCGCCTTGGGCGAACGTGCCGGTTTCCAACGTCCGCCGCCAGCTGCCGCCGACGGTGGTGGTGGAGCGGATGTCCATCGGGAGGTTCGCCGTCCCGTTGACGTTCGCGTTCAACGTGTACGTCTCATCTTCGAGCCGGTCACGCGTCCGTGTCCCGAGAATATCGTTGCCGAACGGCACGATGTTCGGCTGCTCACCGTCTTCTTGGTCGGAGTTCACGAGGTCGAAGCCGCCCGTGAGGTTGGCGGACAGCCACGAGACCGGGGTGTAGCTCGCCGTCACCGACGGCGTGAAGCGCTGGATGTCTTCGAAGGTCCGAATGGCGGACATCACGGCCGGGTTCAAGTTGCCACCGAAGTAGCCGAAGTTGTTCGCTGGACCACTGAGCCCGTTGCCGAGCAGACCCTCGGAGAGATTCCCGAGGATGTCGTTGTCGTTCTGCGGCAGCCGCGTGTTGCTGGCGACGTAGCCGGCGCTCATGCTGATCGACAGGTCGCTGCGCGGCCGCGTCGAGAAATTGGCGCGGGCGTTCGTCTTCTGCAGCTGATTGCCGATGTCCGTGCCGTTCTCCAGCTGGTAATCGCCGCTCACGAAGTACTGATTGACGTCCGAACCGCCGCTCGTGCTCAGGTTGTATTCCTGGCGGCGTCCCATCCGGATCGGCGTGAGCTGGCCACGGAGCGGGCTGTAATGCGTCACGCTATCGATCGTGCAACCGCCCTGCGAGGCGGGCAGAGGCGTGAAGAAAATCTGGCAATTGCTGTAGCCGATATTCGAGAATGCCCCGTAGTTGGCTGGATAATCGTTCTGGTCGTGGAGCTCGCCGTTCTCGACGAACCCATCCCAGTGCTGCTTGCCGGCGGTGCCGCGCTTGGTCGTGATCACGATCACGCCGTTGGCCGCCGCGGTGCCATAGAGACCGGTCGCGGCCGGACCCTGGAGCGTCTGTACCGACTCGATGTCTTCCGGATTGATGTCGTTGAGGCGCGACGGCTGCTGGCCGCCGACGGCGATACCCAGCGGGTTGCCGTTGCCGCTCAACGCGTTCGGGTTGTTGTCGACCTCGACGCCGTCGATGACGAGCAGTGGCTCGTTCGACAGCGAGATCGAGCTCGCGCCACGAATACGGACGCGGGCGCCGGCACCGGTCGTGCCGCTGGCTTGCGTCACTTGGACGCCGGGAGCCGACCCTTCGAGCACGCTGGCGAAATTGGGTGTCGCGGCCAGCGTCATCGAGTCGACGGCGAGCGTCGGCGTGAACGTCGCCACCTCGCGGGATTCCTTCGATTGTCCCGTGCCGGTGATCTGCACCTGCGTGAGGACCCTGGCCGCCGGGGTCAGGGACATGTCACCGGTGACCGTGGCGCCGTCCGTCACGGACACCGTCACGGTATTGGCAGTGTACCCGAGTCGGATCGCGCGCAGCGTCTGGGTTCCGGCCGGAACGCGCCGGAGCCGATAGGTGCCACTGTCACTGGTCTGGACTCGGATCGCCGTGCCAACGACGGTCACCACCGCCTGCCCAACGCCGCCTCCCGTCCCCTTGTCGGTGACGCGACCGGTGACGGTTCCCCCGCTTTCTTGTGAGGCGAGTCGCACGGGTCCGACGGCGGCCGCCAGTCCCGCCAGGGACCATCCGATCGCTAACGCAAATCGACGCATAGTGTCATCCTCCGCCTCCTAAGTGAGTGTCCTACTAGCCATCTCGAACGAGAAAGTCCAAGCGGCTATTGTCACGTCGTTGGCGTTGTTCTGTCAAGCATTGTCGGGTGACAGGCGCCCGCCAATGGGACGAAAAGCCCCTCCCACGGGGCGAATCACAAAGCGCGTGCGGTGAAAAGCCGGGGGAGGGGCCTGACAGAATGAGTGTCAGTGAATCGTTCGTTTTTGGTCAATTCATGGTATAGTCGGGTCGCAGGCCTTGTAGTTGGGGTTCGGGCTTGTGAGCTGAGGCGTCGGAAATTCGAGCGTAGTCGATAGGCTGCCGCCGACCGGGTAGACGTCTTCGGTCACGAAGCTGTACGGGGCCGCGTTGTAGGGGGAGCGCAGCATCCGCCGCCAGTCGCCCAGGCGGTGTCCGGTCACATACATCCAGAAGGCGCGCTCGGACAGGATTTGTTGCATCTGGGCCTTCCGGGGAGCCGCGCTCAGGTCGGCCAGCGCGTCCCGCGCCGGAAACGTCAGCCCCGAGCTCGCGCGCAGGGTGTTCATGATCTGCAGGGCCCCGGCATAGTTGCCGGCAAAGAGATCTCCCTCGGCCACGATCAACTGGGCTTCCGTATAGTCGCCAAGCGTCACCGGCGTGCTCGAGCTCTGATATTTCTCCTGGATAATGAAAGGCCCGCCTCCGTTGGAGCCCGTCAGACCTGGCGGGGCGCTCCATGGGACGCGAGGATCGGTGTCTGATTGGAAAGGGAGGCCGGTCCCATTTTTCCGGTCGCCCACGCTGAATGCGTTGAACGAGATCGTATAGAACCAGATGCCGTTGTTCTGTCGCGGCGTGTTGCTCGACGCGAAGATCTGGTAGGCGAATCCCGATTGGACCGCGGCGGCAGAATCAGCGGCCGCGGCGACCTGGCCCAGGTCGAGCAGGGCGCGCGCGGCGCCGACCTGGGCGAGTCCGGTCACGCTCGCCACGCGTTGCTGCGTCGCCGCCTTGTCCGACGCCGCCACCTGTTTGGCCTGCTGCAGCTCGGTGAGCGCGGTGTCGAGCATCTGCGTCGTGGTCAGGAACGGATTGTTCGTGACGTTCCCGGTCGCGACATCAATCGTGCTGAACGGCTCGCCCGAGCACCAATGCTCGGCCACGAGCATATAGATGTATGCGTCGATCGCGTACATCTCGGCGCGATCGACGGTCGATGGGGCGAACTTCGTGTACGCCGACACGGCGCGCAACGCATCGTTGTGCGTCTGGCCGAGATTCTGATAGACCGCGGCGAGGTTCGCGTTGGCCGCGACGGCCACGCGGTTGTTGAGCGCGTTGCGGGTCGTGTACGTGTCGTAGTCGGTGAATTCGTCGGTGAAAATGGCGCCCATCGAGGCGATGCCCTCGTGGGCGTTGTTCAGTTGGTCCGAGGCGCCGATGAACGCGACGGCGAAGTCGGTGAGCGTGCCGGCGGACAGGAATGGGAGCGAGGCCGGGTTATTGATTTCGCTCGGTGGCGCGATGTCCGGATCCTTCACCTTCAGCGGCTGAGAGGCGTCGCATCCGACGACCAGGGCTAAGACGATAAGGCGTTTCATATTGGTCACCAGGAGAGATCAATGCGGCCGATGAAGTAGCGCGACGGGGGTTGGCTGAAGAACTGTCCAGATGCGGCGGGGTTGAAGTTGCCGCCGAATTGACTGAGCTCGGGATCGAGCCCGCGATACGGCGTCCACGTGCCGAGGTTGCGCCCCGAGATCGTGAACTGCGCCGCGTGGCCACCGAGGAACCGGCGGCTGATGCTCTCGGGCGCGCTGATCGCGACCGACAGCTCGCGCCACTTCCAGAATGAGCCGTTGAGCAGATACCCGAAGTCGCTCGCCTGCTGACCGAAGAACGCCCCGTTCTGGGCAACCGCGGCCGCCTGATCCTTGAGCGACGCCTTCGGATCGTTGCACTCCCGTCCTTCTTGAAACCCCGGCGAGTAGCACCGGAAGGCATCGGTGCCGTCGTACACCGTGATCCCATCGCGTCGATCGAACAGCGTATTGATGCGCAGGATCTTGAACAGCGTGACCGTTGGCGCGATGGTGAACTCTTCGCGAGGACCGGGCGCGCCGACCGGGACCGCGTGCGTGCCGAACGTGATATCGTCCGGCGTGATGATGCCGTCGTGGTGCTTGTCGGCGAACGTGTAGGGCACCGCGAAGTACTCGCCCAGCGGGAATCCCGTGGTGTCGAGCTGCAACCGATTGCCGCTCACGCCGCTCGTGAGCTGTGCGGCGGCCGGTTTGCCCAGGTTCACCAGGAGGTTCCGCTCGAGATAGAAATTGGTGCTCAAGTCGACGGTGACGGGCCGACTGCGGAACAGGTTCGCCGCCAGGCCGAACTCGAGGCCCCGGTTATCGATCTCGCCGAGGTTCGAGTATTTGAAGGTCGGCGGCAGTCCCGGACCCACGCCGGTCGAGATGTCGATGTTTTCCTGCTGGACGAGATTCTTCTCGGTCTTGTCATAGGCCGTGACCGTCAGCGTTGCCCGTTCTTTGGCGATGCCGATGTCGAATCCGCCTTCGTACTCGGTGGAGCGCTCCGGCTCGAGGTTCGCGCTGGCGTATGTATTCGGCAGGAGCGCGATCTGCGTGCCTTGGCCGAGCGTATTGTACCCGCCACTGATGTAGCTCCCCTGGGCTTGCCGGAAGAACGGTTGAACGCCGGTCTGGCCGGCCGCGACCCGCAGGCGGAGCGAGCTCACGATGTCGTTGCGGGGCCAGAACCGCTCGTCGCTCACGACGTACGAGAGGTTGCCCGAGGGGTAGAGCGCGGTGCTGGACTGTTGGCCAAAGGCACTGTTGCCGTCGAGCCGGGCAGCGGCCGTGGCGTACAGGATGTTGCGCCAGGTCACGGTCTGCTGCACGAACCCGCCGATGTTCACGATGTCGTTGTTGATCTCGCCGGTCGTGAAGCTGCCGGTCGCGCCCGAGAGGTCGCTCGTCCCGGGCAAGAGTCCCGTGCCGGTGCCGAACGTCTGTCGGAGCGAGAAGTCCTGCCACTCGCCGCCGAACGTCGTCGAACCCGAGAGTGCCGGGGCGATAGGGTACTGCGCGATCGCCGATGCCGATCCCGTGTACTGGAAGATCGCGTTGTTGGCGGCCCCGGCGTTCCCCTGCGCCGTGACGACCGGGGGCAGCACGATCTGCGAGTAGAAGTACGAGTCGTACTGCGTGAGATAATCGAGGCCGGCCGTTCCCTTGAACGTGAGCCAGGGTTCCGCGCGCAGCGTCCCGTTCGTGCCGATCGAGAACCGATCCACGTTCTCGTCGTTCGGCGCTTGCTCGGCGGCTTGCGGTGTCAGGCCCTGGAAGAACAATCCGGGGCCGGGACCACCGAGCAGGTCTCCGGTGATCACACCGCCGATCCCATTGTCACCGATCGGGAGGAGTGTGCGGCGCTGCGTGTATTGGATGCTCGTCGAGAGATCGAAGATCGAATACGGGTGGATCGTGAACGCGCCGTTCAAGTGCGTCCAGCGATCCGCGTTGTCGGCGAAGATGCCCTGCTCGCGGTCCCAGTTCGCGCCGAGGTAGTACGTGATCGTCGGCGTGCCGCCGTCGACGCTGAGACCGGTGCCTTCGTCGTAACCCGTATGGATGCTGTTGGAGTTGTCGATCAGGTTGTAGTTGAAGGCCTGGGTGCCTCCCAGTGCCCCATGCGCGCCCGTGCAGACGCCGGAGTACTCGTCGATGAGACTGCACGAGGCGTTCGGGTTGCTGGCGACACCGCGGCCCCAGTTCGCCGGGAAGTCCACGTAGTTCGTGATCGAGCCGAGTGTGCCGAAGAGGTGCCAGCGCGGGCTTTGACCCACTTCGCCGTGGCGGGTCTGGATCACGATGACACCGGACGCCGCCTCGGTGCCGTACAGGGCAGCCGCGGCGGCACCTTTGAGCACTTGGACGTCTTCGATGCTCTCTTTGTCGATGTCGTCGAAGCGCGAGATCGACTGGCCACCGACCCCGCCGAGGTCGGAGAAGCCGTTGATGTCGTTATAGGCGCGGATGCCGTCGATGACGATCAGCGGTTGATCGCTGAGCGCGGCGGTCCCGGCGCCACGGATCACGATCTTGGCCGCCGTGCCGACCGATCCGGAAATCTGTTGGACGGCGAGTCCGGGGACGCGGGCGTCCAACAGCTCGGTGAAGTCGGTCACCGGCGTGGGGTTGATCGAGTCGAGGGCAATGACGCCGATGGACGCGCCATTCTCGCGCGCTTGCTGGGTCTGCGTCGACGTGCCAGTAATGACGACCTGGGCGAGGGTCGTCGACGTCGTGTGCAGGGCGAAGTCGGCCTGCACGGTGGCGCCTTCGCGCAGAGTCACGGTCTGTTCCGCGGGCGAATAGCCGAGACGCACCGCGCGGACCTGTTGAGCGCCGATCGGAATATTCACGATCCGGTATTGTCCGGCCGCGTTCGTGCGGGCGGCGCGGTTCGTTCCGACGATCAGGATGCCGACATCCGACACGGGCGTCTTCGAGTCGGCGTCGGTGACCGTTCCGCTCACGGTCCCCGTTGGCGATTGCTGTGCTGCGGCGGTCGCGGTCCACACGAGCGCGAACCAATAACGCTTCATACCTCCTCTCCTGGGTGAGAAACAGCCCATGATCGGAGGCGCGCAGACGACCTACAATTCTTTGGGGACCAACCGCGAACGCACTATGACGAGCGGTCCAAAAAAGTTTGCACGGCGGTGCGATACCGTCGGCCGGTGGTGACTTTCGTGCCGTCTGTCAAGATCAGCACATAATCTCCACCAAACCATGGCTGAATTTCGCGAATGCGATCGACGTTGACGAGCGACGAACGATGCACGCGGAGAAACGCGCCGGCGGGAAGACGTTGTTCGAGATTGGTCAAAGTTTCACGGATCACATACGTCTCCTTGCCAACGTGGAGCCGCAGGTGATTATCCATCGCCTCGCACCAATCGATGTCGCTGGTCCGAATGAAGAGCACGCGGCCGTTGCCGCGGACGGTGCGGATCGCCAGGCGGGATTGCGCGGGCGCGGTACGAGCGGCCGACGACACGTCGGCGACAAGCGCCGTGAGGCGGGCGCGCAGATCGCCGGGCGATGTCGCGCGCTCCTTGGCCCGCCGCATCGCTTCGGCGAACCGTTCCCGGTCCACGGGCTTGAGCACGTAGTCGACCGCGTGCACCTCGAACGCGCGCACCGCGTGCGCATCCGATGCCGTGACGAACACCACCGCCGGCATATGCTCGGCGCCGACCGCGCGCACGACGGCGAACCCGTCCATCTCCGGCATCTGGATGTCGAGGAGGACGACGTCAGGTCCCTCATGCTGGATGGCCGTGACCGCATCGCGACCGTTGCCGCACTCGGCGACGATCGCGATCGCCGGATCATCGTCCAGAAGCTCGCGCAGGCGCGTGCGCGCCAGCGGTTCGTCATCGACTATGAGAACTCGAAGCGGTGTCACGTTCGGTAGGGAAGCTCGATGTCGACCGTGAAGCCTGCGCCGGGCGCCGTCGAGATCGTCAAGCGCTGGCGGTCTCCGTACATGTGGCGCAGCCGTGCGCGGGTATTGCCTAAACCTATGCCCTCCTGATAGGAGCCGTCGAGGCTCGCGCCTATTCCGTCATCGGCGACCGTGAGGCGCAGGATCGCGCCATCCCGCGACGCTTTTACATCAACCGTCCCGCCGGCCGCTCTCGGTTGTATGCCGTGCCGTATCGCATTCTCAACGAGCGGTTGCAGGACGAGATTCGGCACGATCGCTGTCCGGACACTCGGGTCGACATCGATCCGGACGGTCAACCGTTCCTGGAATCGCAGTCGCTGCATGTCGACATAGTGTCCCAGCAGCTCCAGCTCTCGCTCGACGCGGACTTCGTGCTCGGCGCCCGCGTCGAGTGAGAGGCGCAAGAGCTCGCCGAGTCCATGCACCGCCCGCTCGGCGCCCCGGGGATCGATGGGGATCAATGCCGTGATGGCGTTCAGCGCATTAAAGAGAAAATGCGGTTGCAGTTGCTGCTTGAGGCTCTCGAACTGTGCTCGCCCCAGCCGGACCGCGAGCCGTTCTTGTTCACGCGCCGCCTGGTCGTACCGCTTTGCCAAACGCTCGTGCCACGTGGTCGCGAAGCCCGAAGCAGCGCCGGCGACCGCGAGCAGAAGGATCTTGGCGCCTTCGTCCAGTGGGGCGACCGCGCTGCCGGCTGCCGCGGCGAGCGGACTCGCGGTCGTCGGCACGCTGCCGGTCGACAGGAGGAAGATCACGAGGACCGAATATTCGACGACGGTCAACGCGCTCACGACCCACGCGATGCGAGTTGATGACGTGACGGGGCGAGCCGCCAGAATTGCGAAGTAGGCCAGGAAAATCGGGGCCTTGAGGGCGAGCCCGGCTGATTGGGCGAGACCGTAGCCGAGCATGCTGAGGGTCACCGCCGTGACGTCGACGACCGGGTTCGCGATGCTGAGCCAAGCGGGTAACCGGGGCCGGTGGTACCAGCGCAAGTACTGAAAGAAGGTCCAGGCCAGGGTAGGAATCAGGACCGACACGTTGACCAAGCGCAGTGCCGGGGTCAGCGTCGGCGAATAAGCGACGGCTGAGAAGGCGAGGAGGCCCAGGATGAGTGCCCGGACGGCGTTGAGCTGCCGCTCAGCTCGGTCGCGGAGCTCGACGAGCGGCTCGGAATCGTCCGTTCGGAGCGTTGGGAATCGATCCTGCGTCACCGTTTGGCACTCATTCAGGAGAAGAGTCTAATGGCCTCGATGACGCAGGGCGACGCGCCGAGCTCTACCGCCCTCGATTTCTTAGCGGACCGGGCGACACAGTTGCGGATCGATTCCGTGCGAGCGACGACCGCGGCCGGTAGCGGGCACCCCACGAGTTGCGCATCGGCGGCCGAGATCATGTCGGTCCTGTTTTTCTCGGTCATGCGTTATGACCCGAGCCATCCGAAGGACCCCGCGAACGATCGGTTCGTTCTCTCGAAGGGTCATGCGGCGCCGATCCTCTATGCGGCGTGGGCCGAGGCTGGACTCTTTCCGCGCGAGCAGCTCCTGACCCTGAGGAAGCTCGACTCTGATCTCGAAGGGCATCCCACACCGAGATTGCCGTTCGTCGACGCGGCGACCGGGTCGCTCGGGCAAGGCCTCTCCGTTGGTCTCGGCCTGGCGCTCGGTTCACCCGACACGCGGGTGTTCGTGCTTATGGGTGACGGGGAGACGGCGGAAGGGTCCGTGTGGGAGGCCGCGGAGCTCGCCGGGTACTATCGCGTCGGCAATTTGTGCGCGACCGTCGACGTCAATCGGCTTGGGCAGAGTGGGCCGACCATGCTGCAACACCAGATGGAGATCTACCAGGCCCGCTTCGAGGCGTTCGGGTGGAATGCGGTCGTCGTGGACGGACACGATGTTGCGGCGCTGCTCGATGCATATGAAAACGCGGCTCACGTCACCGACCGCCCATCAGTTGTCTTGGCCCGCACCGTAAAGGGGAAGGGTTTCCCAGGCATCGAAGACCAAGAAGGGTGGCATGGGCGAGCGCTGGATGCCGCTACCGCCGACAAGGTTATCGCGGCATTGGAATCGACTCGTCACGGTATCGCCGAATCTTGGGCGCCGCACTTACCGACAATGCATGTCGCGGCGGCTTCGCCGCCCGCGGTCACTATGCCACGAGCGCCGTATGCCGTTGGTGTCAAGCGCATCTCAACCCGGCGCGGGTTTGGTGATGCGCTTGCGGCGTTGGCGAAAATCGATCAGCGAGTCTTCGTACTCGACGGAGATGTGAGAAACTCGACCTATACCGACGAGGCCGAGGTCGCGGCGGCCGCGCGATTTGTCGAGGGATACATCGCCGAGCAGAACATGGTGGGTATGTCCATCGGCCTCTCGGCACGCGGGCGCATCCCCTTCGCCGCCACATTCTCGTGCTTCTTGTCGCGCGCATACGATTTCGTGCGAATGGCGTCGATCGGCGGCAACAACATCAAGCTGGCGGGCACGCACTCCGGAGTCTCGATCGGCGAAGATGGCCCGTCGCAGATGGGCCTCGAGGACTTGGCGCAGATGTGCGCGCAACCGGACATGACCGTGCTATACCCGGCCGACGCCACGGCGGCGTGGGAAGCGACGCGACTCGCAGCCGCGAAAAGTGGACCGTGTTACATCCGATTGGGCCGCCCGGATGCGGACGTGATCTATCCTCCCGAGACCGTGTTCCAGATCGGACGGTGTCAGGTGCTGCGCGAAAGCGCGAACGATCGGGCGCTGATCGTGGCCGGCGGGGTGACCGTGTTCGAGGCGCTCGCCGCGTACGAGATTCTGCAGGGAGAAGGCGTCAACGTTCGCGTGATCGATGTGTTCAGCGTGCAGCCAATCGATGCCGATACGCTGATCACCGCGGCACATGGTGCCGGTGGGATCGTCCTGACCGTGGAAGACCACTACGCGCACGGCGGGCTCGGTGACGCCGTGATCGCCGTGCTCGCGGAAGAGGGCATCAAGTGTAAGAAGCTCGCTATACGGGAGATCGCGCACAGCGGACAATCGGCCGAGCTGCTCGATCGCTACGGCATCTCGGCGCGCCACATTGTCGGGACGCTCGAGGAAATTCTCTAGGAGCGAGTGGGGGGGTCCGGGGGCGTAGTTGGGGTTTGCCCCCCCCCGGAGGCGAACCGACGCGCCGGAGCGGCGCAGCCGCTACGGCGCGCGCGCGATCGCGAAGGTGGCGAGCGCTTTCTCGCGATCGCGGATCTTGTCCGGCGGCACCGTGATGTTCGCGTAGGTGATCGTGTAGACGTGACCGCGGCGGAGCACCTTCGTGACAGGCCGGGCGCCTGTCACGACCGCCCGTTCGCCGAGCGATGGGACCGGCTTGATGCTGTCGCTGACCGCGTCCCAGAAGCCGTCATCGTAGTCGCGCGTGGTCTCGACCTTGATCAGGATGGTCGCGTTCGAGTCGGTCGTCGTGATCAGGCATTCCGGCGACTGAAACTGCGACAGCGCCGTCGTGGCGACGGTATCGTGCGTCGCGCTCAGGACCTCGGCGGGCGTGAGCAACAAGCACGGATTCGCCGTGATCATCTGCGCGTGGAGCGCGGCCGGCACGAAAAGCAGGAATAGCGAGCGCATGCGAAATTATACTCCACTGATGCGCACATGGCGTGCCGGAGCACTCGCGTTGGCACTGGTCGGCTGTATACCCGACAGCGGTGTCGGAGGGAGATGGCAGGGCGCGAGTGAGCCCGGGCCTGGCATGCCTGTTACCGTTGCGTTCACGCTGCGCGTCAGCGGCGATAGTCTGCGTGGCTGGGGCGTCGCCAGAACCGACGGGCGATCGTTCCCGATTTCCGCGCGCGGGACGACGTCGCATGGTGCGGTGACCTTGCGATTGGCGCCGTGGCGCTACGGCGTCGTCGATATCGAGTCAGCGCAGCTGGCGGGAACGCTCGGGTCGAAAGGCGAGATCGTCGCGACCGTGCGCACTGATGCCGGGATAGGAGAAGGGCCGGTCACGAAGCTCACGCTCACGCGACCGGCCCCGTAACGGCGCTACTTGCCGGCGGGTGTATCGAGTGAAAAGACGGTCAACACGCCACCCTGCGTCGAGAACGACCCGGCGTCACCGAAGGCGCCCAACGCGCCCAAGCCGGCCGTCGGATCTTCGGCGCCAATGCCCGCGGCCACGCCGATCCCGGCCCAGCCGCCGATGCCGGAGAGGACGGCGACGTACTGCTTGCCGTCCGGCCCCACATACGTCATCGGATTCCCGATAATCCCCGACGGCGTCTTGTACTCCCACAGGAGCTTGCCCGTCTTCTGATCGACGGCCTTGAGCCACCCTTCCATCGTCCCGTAGAAGACGATATCCCCGGCCGTCGCCAGCGCGCCGCCGTAGGAAGCCAGGTTCTCCTTATCCGACCACATGATCTTCCCCTGCATCGGATCCCAGGCGATGAACGCCCCACGATTGCCACCGGGGCCCGGGAACATCCGCACGATCGCGCCGACATACGGCTGCCCCGCCGCGTACTTCACCTCGACGCCCTCGTAGTCCATGCAGATGTTGTTCGTCGGCACGTAGTTCCACCCCGTCTTCGGGCTATACGCCGACGGCTGCTGATCTTTGAACCCGATCGCGGCCGGGCAGATCCCCTCGGTGTTCCCCTTGGCCGTCGTGCGCTTCGAGGCATCCTCGACCGGCCGACCCGTCGTCAGATCGATCGACTTGGCCCAGTTCACCGGCCCGTAGGGGTTGGCCACCAACACCTTCCCGTTCGTCCGATCGAGCGTGTAGCCGAACCCGTTCCGGTCGAAGTGGGTCAGGATCTTCTTCCCGTCCTTGGTGTCGATCAGCACCATCTCGTTGACGCCGTCATAGTCCCACGCGTCGTGCGGCGTCATCTGGTAGGCCCACTTCACTTCCCCCGTCTCCGGGTTGCGGGCCCAGATCGTCATCGACCACTTGTTGTCGCCCGGCCGCTGGTCGGGGTTCCACGTCCCGGGGTTCCCCGAGCCGTAGTAGAAGAGGTTCAACTTCGGGTCATACGAGTACCAGCCCCAGGTCGTCCCGCCCCCGTGCTGCCACTCATCGCCCTGCCACGTCGAGACACCCAGGTCCTTCCCCTGCATCGACGGATAGTTCGCGTTCGGGACGCCCGTGATCTTGACGTCGGCATCCGGCCCCGTCGAGTAGGCGCGCCACACCTCGTGGCCGTCCATGGCGTCGAAGGCCGTGACCCGCCCCCGGACGCCGAACTCCCCGCCCGAGATCCCCGTGATGACGACGTTCTTCACCACGAGCGGGGCGTTGGTCATCGTCTCGCCCTTGTGGAAATCGGCCGACTTGACCTGGAAGATCTTCTTGCCGGTCTTCGCATCGAGGGCGAGCAAGTCCCCCTGTAAGAGCTCGATGTAGAGCTTGCCCGAGGGGTGATAGGCGAGCCCACGGTTCACCACGTCGCAGCAGGCGATCGGGATGACGTTGGCGTCCTGTTCGGGCGTGTACTGCCAGATCTGGGGCGCGCCGGGCTTGGAGAGATCCAGCGCGTAGACCTTGTTCGGGAACGACGAGTGGAGGTACATGACGCTGCCGATGACGAGGGGGTTGCCCTCGTGCCCGCGCAGCGTGCCGGTCGAGAAGCTCCACGCGGCGTGGAGGTGCGCCACGTTCGTGGCGTTGATCTGCGTCAGTGGGCTGTAGCGCTGCAGGTCGTACGTCCGACCTGTCATCACCCACTGGTTCGCGTTCTCCGACATGGTTTCCAGCGACGCTTCTTGCGCGGCCGCCGTTCTCCCTACGCTCGCCGTTGCCACGAGAACTGCTCCGGCGAGGACGATCGACGTGTGTCGCATGAGATGAAAGGCCCTCCTGTGGTTGTGGGAACGGTTCGCGCGTCTATGTAATAGCGCCGTTTCGGGTTACGCAATCGCGATTCTCTCTATTGTCGCGAGCTGAAATCGCGTGTGATGTCTATCACTGCATTCGGTCATTGTGCCCACACATCTTCCGTGCGCATGGCGACAACACTTTTGACAGAGTTACCGGCGGCAGTCCTCGAGGCGCTGGCCGATGTAGTTGGCGAAGAGCCAAGTCCCTTGAGGCCGCTCACGGTGGCGCGGTCGCCATTGCCAGGGCTGGGGCCGCTTGCGCGGCTGCGCCTGGAGGTTCGCTTGCATCTCTTGCAAGCACGGCAGACCGGACTCGACGAAAACGCGGCGCGTTGTGCGCTCCTACGCGCAGTCGACGCCGTGATGCCGTCGTGGACGCCCGAATGGAGCACGCACCTGCTGCGTGAGGAAGTGCATCGGTGGTGCGCTGAGGCGTACGCCGACTGATCTTTTCGGGATGCGCCGGTGCATCCCGTTCTTGCTCCTTGCCGCCTGCAGTCGACACGCCAGCGTCAGTCCCGTGCCCGCCAAGACGGCCGGCGTGACCGTTGGCGATTTTCAGTACACCGCCAAGAACGGCGGCGCCAACGTGTGGGGCCCGTTGGAGGTTCAGGTCACTGTAACGGCAACCAACACCACCGACCACTCGGCGACGCTCGACGTACTCGGCGGCAATTGCGCCGTACTGATTCGGATCTTCCGCAAGTCCGACCGGAGCGGCAAACCTCTCTACGACGCGTCGTCGGGAGCCGAGTGCTACGTTAAGCCCGTACACGAGCGCTTAGCGCCGCACGCGACGTACACGGCGCAATCGGGTCGTTACGGACCTGGTATCGATATTCCCTCGGGCCGCTACTACCTGTCCGCACTGATCATCCCCGCGGATCGCGAGCAATCGCGTATCGAGGTCCCCGCCGGGGAGTTCGTCGTCCGCCGCTAATCCGCGTCTTGCGACGGACCCCGATCGGGGGTTTCTTATCGCGCCATGGATGCGCCTTCATCCATCGCGCATCTCCCGTTCCTCGAGGCGCTCGCCGGGATGACGGAGACGTCCCCCCAGTGGCAGCGTACACTGGCGGGATTCTTGACGCTCCGGTTCGTCGAGAAGTGGGCCGACACCACTGACGGCGCACCGGCGCCGCTCCTCAAAGAAATCAACGCGGTGCACCGCGCCGTCGATGCCGTCGATGACGCGCGGGTCCGCGACCTCCTCGACGACATCATCACGGCAACCACCCGATCCTGGGGCAGGCGCTCCTCGGCGGTGACGGCCGCCGTGCTGAGCTACGCGCAGCATTTGCGCGAGCTCGAGTCGTGGGCCCTCGCCGCTGACGCGTTCGACACGTTCGTCCGGCACGCGCTCACCAGCGAGGAACGCCAGTTCGTGCCGATCGCCTACGTGCGACTCGGCGCGTGCCAGCGCGTGGCGGGTGACAGCGATGCGGCGCTGGCGGCATACGAGGCGGGCGGCGAGTGCGCCGAGCGCGCCGGCGACATTCAGACCGCGCTCATGGCGCGCCTCGGCGCCGCGCACGTCATGAAGGACCGTGGCAACTATCCGGCGGCCGAGCAGATGCTGGACGACGTCATCGCCAAGGCGACGGGCGTCGAAGAGCTGACCGACGTCCTCGCGCGGGCGAAGCACGACCGCGGTGTCGTTGCCACCGACCGTGGCGACACGGAGTTCGCGGTCACGCTGTACTACGAGGCGCTCAACGCCTACAAGGACGAGCGCGGCCGCCAGCGCGTGCTCGTCGACATCGCGTACAACCTGACCGCCCTCGGTCTCGTCGATGCGGCGCGCGACGCGTTCCGCGCGCTCTATGCGTCAGCGACCGAGGCCTATGGTCGCGCGATCGCCGCGATCAATCTCATGTACCTGGCGCAACTCGGTTGCCGCGAGCTCGAGTTCGAGCATTTCCGGCGCGAGCTCGCGCTCGCCGGGCTGCCGCCGCGCGGCGCCGCGCACTATTTCCTGTACGCGGGCGAAGGGCTCCGCCGGTTCGGCCGCAACGAGGCGGCGCGCGTCGCGTACGGGCGAGCCATCGAGATCGCCTCCCGGCACAAGTTCAACGTGATCATGCTGCAGGCCGATGGGGCGCTCGAGGCCATGCGCCGCCACGAGGCGCTGCCGCCGATTCCGATCGCCGAGGATCCGGAACCGGCGTCAGTCGCTCACGTGGTCAAAGCGGTGCGGGCGTTGTGCGAGCAGGCGACCGCTCACTGATGACAGTGCGTATCGCTGCCCTGACTCATTCCACCGCCGCCGAGGCACGCTGACGGCGCGGTTGCGGATGTACAGGCCGTCGCGGCGAGGACGAGCGCGGCCAGAAAAATCCGGCGCATAAAGCCCCTCCTGGATCAATGACGTTCATTGTCCAGACGGGCTCGGCCATACGGCGGTTACGCGCTATTTGGGACCATTTGGTTTGATCTCGAATACGACGGGCCAACGCTTGCCCGTTACGAAAATCCGGTCGGCCGCGGAGTCGTATGCAATGCCGTTCGCGACGTCGGCCGAGTCAGCATCCGCGCCAGCGGGCAGGAGGCTGCTGATGTCGAGCCACGAATTCACTGCACCCGTGCGCGGATTGATTCGCGCGATCTGCGTCGTCTGCCACACGTTCGCCCAGATCTCCCCTTTGATCCATTCGAGCTCATTCAGCTTGGGGACCGGCAGACCCTGTGCGGTGATACTCAACGCATTTTGGACGTGCAGCGTCGCGGGATCGAGGAAACGCAACACGCTGGTGCCGTCACTCATGATCAGCGACACGCTGTCGTGCGTGAGCCCCCATCCCTCGCCCGAGTAGCTAAAGGAGCTACGTCGGGTGAACGTTGCTGTGTCGTAGACATAACCGACGCCAGTCGTCCACGTGAGCTCATAGAGCCGGCCCCGGAAAATCGTGATGCCCTCGCCGAAATACGGCGGGGCCAGCACGTAGCGCCGCAGAATATTCCCGGACGAGAGATCATACGAGCGAAACCCGGACTGGCCGACCAGCCCGGTGGCCTCGTACATGATGCCATCGTGCATCTCCAGGCCTTCCGTGAACGCATTCGCGTCGTGCGGCCAGCGATGCACGACCGTGACGCCGTAGGTCGGCACGCCGGACGCCGACGTCGTGTCACCCGCATGCTGTGGAGCCGTCTTCGTCTCGCCGCCGGAGCAGGCCAGGAGCCAGACTGCCGAGAGGATCAGCGGGAGTCTGGGCGCCATTCGAGCAGGATGCCGGCGTGGACCAGGCCACCGCCGAAGCCATAGAGAAGAACCGTGTCACCCTCGCGCAGCTTGCCATCGCGTTGGCCGAGCATGAGCGCGAGAGGGATCGTGGCGGCGGACGTGTTGCCGAAATACTCGATGCTGGACAGCGTTCTCTCGACGGGGATCCCGACGCGTTCCGAGACGGCTTCCGTGATCCGGAAGTTCGCGCTGTGAGGCACGAACCAGTCGACGGCGTCGGGCGTGAGATTCCCACGACGCAGCAATTCGCACACGCCGGCCGAGACGGTCTCGACGGCCCACTTGTAGACTTCGCGGCCGTTTTGGCGAATGACATTTCGCTTGGTGTCGTCCGGTGCGGCGATGCGGGTGGAGAGACCCGTCCGGTACAGCAAGCCTCCGCCGCTGCCATCGGAGCCAACGATCGTCGCGTGTACCGTCGGCTGATCCGACGGCTCCACGAGTGCCGCGCCCGCCCCGTCACCGAACAGAATACAGGTCGTGCGCTCGGTGTAGTCCGTCACTTTCGTGAGCGTCTCGCCGCTCAACACGAGCACTTTCTGTTGGACGCCGGACGCCACCAGACCATGCGCCATGTGCAAGCCATACGCGAACCCGGCGCAGGTCGCATTGATGTCGATCGCGCCGGCGCCGACGATGCCGAGGCGATCTTGCACCTGTGAGGCGACGCTCGGGAAAGCGTAATCCGGCGTGGTCGTGCTCAGAATCACGAAATCGACGCCGCCCAAGTCGAGCCCTCGCGCCGCGGCGGTGCACATATCGGACGTGAACTCATCGTCCCGGGATGCGCGGCGTTCGCGAATCCCCGTTCGCCGCACGATCCATTCATCATTCGTGTCGACGAGGCGGGACAGCTCGGCGTTCGTGATCACCCGCTCCGGCACGTAGGTGCCGAGCGCGGTCAGACGGGTTCCGCGAATTTCACGCATCACTGAGTAGTAACATGATCGAGTTGCTGGATCGTCGCAGTCGAAGCCTGCCGTTCGCGCCTGAGCCGTTGCGATACAGCCTCGGCTTGAGCGAACGCCCGCAGCAGATTGTCTCCGGCCAATTTACGGAGGTCCGTCTGAGTCCAGCCTCTTCGGGCTAGCTCGGCGAACAAATCTGGAAATTTCGACACGTCCTCGAGGCCGACGACCACATCCGTGATGCCATCGAAGTCGCTGCCGATCCCGACGTGATCCACGCCGGCGACTTGGCGGACGTGGTCGATGACGTCGGCAACGTCCTTGAGCGTAGCCTTGGGCGTCGGATGCGCGGCGCTCCAGGTAGCCAGCTCTTTCGCACGGGCGGCACTATCGGCAGGATAGCGGTGCTTGAGGTCCACGGTGAACGCGTCCTGCGCCGAGTCGTGCTCCCACACGGCCTTGGAGACGAACGACGTGACGAATGGAACCATGACGACGCCGCCATTTGCTGGGACGCGGCGAAGAATAGAGTCGGGCACGTTGCGCCGATGATTGACGAGCGCGCGGGCGCCGGAGTGCGAAAAGATGACGGGCGCCTCGCTGGTCGTCAGGGCGTCACTCATCACGCCGGGCGAGACGTGAGCGAGATCGACGAGCATCCCCAATCGATTCATCTCACGCACGACTTCTTTGCCGAACGGCGTGAGGCCGCCGTGCTTGGCGGAGTCGAGCGCAGCGTCGGCCCAGTCGAGTGTGACGTTGTGCGTCAGCGTCATGTAGCGGACGCCGAGGTCGTAATACGCGCGGAGGGCGCCCAAGGAGTTCTCGATCGCGTGACCGCCTTCCATGCCCATCAAGGACGCGATTTTATGCTCGTGGAACGCCCGGCGAATATCAGCGGTGCCCGTGGCGAATTCGAGACGCTCCGGATACTTGGCGATCATGCGCCGGGCGATATCGATTTGCTCGAGCTGGACCCGGGCGTAGCCGGAGTCCTTGATCTCGCCCGGGATATACACGGACCAGAATTGAGCGCCCATCATGCCCTTGTCGAGGCGGGCGAGGTCCGTCATCCGGGGCGTGGGCTTACGGAGATCATACGCCTCGACGTCCCGCCCGGCATGCTCGCGAATCGTCCATGGGAGATCGTTGTGACCATCGATCAGGGGCGTCTCGCGCAGGACTTTCTCGGCGAGCGCGTGGTACTGGTCGGTCTGCGCCTGCAGTGCCTGAGCGAGCAGGCAGACAAGAGGCAGTATGAATCGCATAGTCAGTGAAGATATACTATTGGCATGCTGATCTCACTCTTGATCGCCGCTGCGGCGGCTCCGTGCGACACATCCCTTACGCTGCCGTCGGGATTTTGCGCGACGGTATTCGCGGACAGCATCCAAGGGGCAAGGCACATCGTGGTGGCGCCAAATGGTACGGTCTACGTGACCGTCACATCGGGGGTCATGGCGCTCAAGGATACAAAAGGTGCCGGTCGGGCCGATGCGATGGCCCATGTTGGGGATATCGGTGGCACCGGCATCGCGATTCATGCCGGCTATCTGTATGTCGACGTGAAGAGCGCGATCGTTCGGTACCGGCTGACGGACGATCTGGCCCCGGCAGGCGGGCCGGACACGATCGTGCGCGATTTGCCGACGGGGGGGCACGGGTCGCGGAACATTGCGTTCGATCGGGCCGGGATGCTCTACGTGAACGTCGGGTCGCGAACGAACTCGTGTCAGTCCGGGGACCGGCAAAACCAGTCGCCCGGGATCGATCCATGCACCGAGCTCGATACGAGAGCAGGGATCTGGCGTTTCCAGTCCGCGAAGCCGAATCAGACCCCGGCGACCGGTGAGCATGTCGTGACGGGCATCCGCAACGCCATGGGCCTCGCGCTCAATCCGATGGACGGGAAGATGTACGCGACGCAGCATGGTCGCGATCAGCTCGCCCAGAATTGGTCGGCGTTGTATACGCAAGCCGACGGGGATGAGAATCCCGCCGAAGAGTTCGTCCGGTTCGCCGATCACGACGATTTCGGGTGGCCGTACTGCTACTACGACAACCGGTACAAGAAGCTCGTGCTGGCGCCCGAGTATGGCGGCGACGGTGGGCACAAGATCGACCGGTGCGCGCAGAAACAGGAGCCGCTCGTCGCGTTCCCGGGACACTGGGCGCCAATGTCATTGCTGTTCTATGACGGCAACACGTTTCCCGCGAAGTATCGGGGCGGGGCATTTATCGCGTTCCACGGCTCGTGGAATCGCGCGCCGGATCCGCAGGCGGGATATCGCGTCGTCTTTATTCCGTTCGCCAAGGGCAACCCGTCGGGCGACTACGAGACGTTTGCGATCGGGTTCTCCGGCAAGGATCCGCTCTTCGTCCCAACCGACGCGGCCCACCGCCCGTGTGGTCTCGCCGAAGGGCCGGACGGCGCGCTCTACATCACGGATGACTTACACGGCCGCGTCTGGCGCGTCGTGTGGAAGGGATAAAGAGACGGCCGACGCGCGCCGAATTGCTCGCGTCGGCCGGCAAATCGATCCCCAACCTGGTCGCGCCGGGTCTCCGCATTTTGTTCGTGGGGATCAATCCGGGCCTCTACACCGCATGGAGCGGATATCATTTTGCCAAGCCGGGCAACCGGTTCTGGCCGGCGTTGTACGCATCAGGCCTGACGCCGCGGTTGTTGGATCCGAGCGAGGAGAAAGAGCTCCTGGCGCTCGGCATCGGCATCACCGGATTCGTGCGGCGCGCCACGGCAACGGCGGCCGAGCTCACGGACGATGAGTATCAAGCGGGCGGTCGTCGCCTGCGCACGCTCGTGAAGAAAATCACTCCGGGCTGTGTCGTCACCTTGGGCATCACGGCGTATCGTATCGCGTTCGATGCCCCTCATGCCCAACTGGGACGTCAACCGGAGCGATTCGAGGGTGCCACGCTCTGGGTGTTACCGAATCCGAGTGGGCTCAACGCCCACTTTCAGGCGGCTGACTACGCGCGACTGTTTCGCGAGGTCGGCGAGGGGTGCTCGGCGCAGCCGAGCACAGGAGAACCGACCAGTCGAGCGACGCAGTCGCATCGACGAGCCGCGAAGCGGCTCAGTCCGCGCGGAAATAGGCGCGGAAACAGCGCCGCTCGACGTGCATGACGAACATCTCGGGGTCGACCCAATCGGGATGATGCGTCGTTCGCTCGGCCTCCGCGGCCCGTCGCGACATATCGCGCACATGGACGATCGCGTGCTCGGGTCGGCCACCTTCACGCTTCAAGTGCGACACGTACGCACCCATCGCTGTATCGATCGTCGGCAACTCCGCGGCGGGTTGTTTGACAGCGCCTGTGAGGGCCACCGCCAGACGGTCGAGCAAAGTATTTCGTGTCAACCGCGAAAGTGGTTCATCGCTCACGAGCGGGTCGATCGACATGCCCGCCGGAGGTGCAAGAGAAAGGCCCTGGATTGGGCCTCAAGATCTCAGTGCCGCGAGTGGTTCTGTGGCGCATATGCTACAGGCCTGTGAGCATCGCCCAGCGAATGGTCGGCGTCTGGCACCTGGTGTCCTTCGAGGTGCATTCGGATGATCAGCCAGTACGGCACCCGTTTGGGCGCGATGCGGTCGGCGTCTTGATTTACGCTGCCAATGGCGTCATGGCGGGACAGCTCATGCGTCCTGGTCGCGCGACGTTCGCGTCGACCACCATTACTCGGGGCAGCGACGCCGAGTTGGTTGAAGCGGCCACCGGATACGTCGCGTATGCGGGAACGTACAGCGTCGACGAAGCGCGGCTGGTCGTGACGCATCATGTCACGATGAGTCTCTTCCCCAACCTCGTTGGGACGGACCAGCCCAGGCATCTGACCATCGAGGACGATCAGCTCGAGCTCCGGACGCCACCCGAGGGCGGGCGCGTCATGATCCTTCGGTGGAAGCGCTAAGTTTCCGCGCATGGATCCTCGCTACCCGATCGGTCGCTTCCAGCGCCCCACGTCAATCGACACCGAGACGCTGCACGCCGCCATTCAGGCGATAGCCGAGACCCCGGCGCGGCTGCGCGCGGCGGTCGAGGGCCTGACGGCCGAGCAGCTGAACACACCGTATCGCGACGGTGGATGGACCGTGCGCCAAGTCGTCCATCACGTCCCCGAGAGTCATTTCAACGCGTACACGCGATGTAAGCTGGCATTGACGGAGTCGCATCCCGTCATCAAGCCCTACGACGAGCATGCGTGGGCGCAGACCTCGGATGTCGAGACGACGCCGATCGGCATCTCGATGCTCATGTTGGAGGCGCTCCACGCGCGGTGGGTGCTGCTCCTCCGGGGCCTGCAATCGGATCAGTGGGCGCGAACGTTCCGGCATCCGGAATCGGGCGATTGGCGTGTCGATCAGCTGGCGACACTGTATGCGTGGCATGGCGCGCACCATGTCGCGCACATTACCGCACTGCGGCAACGCTCCGGGTGGTGATCGGAGCTGTATACAGCTTGCTTGTATACAGCATTCAGCGCATGTTTACGATGCCATGAGTCGGCGACGCGCGAAATCCCCGGCCGACCGGGCTCGTCCCGCACCACCCAACGCCCACCGCGCATTCCTCGCCGCGCACGCGAGCGCAACGGACACGCTGGCGGCGCAACGCGAGGCCCGAGCCGGTCTGTACGTGCTGCGGTTGGTCGATTCCCTGCGGGTCGGCCTTCCACGGGAACAGCGGCCGACGCCGCGCGAGTTGCGAGCGGCGCGCCGGCTGGTCGCTGATGTCGAGCCCGCGGCGATTCGCGATACTCTCGACCGGGTGCTCGATGCGGTGACCGATGCGTGCGGCGGCACGAGGCCGTTTGTCGCGGTGCGACTCATGGCGTACGCCCGCGTATTGTTGAACGACTCGCGCTGGGCCCAAGCCGCGGATGTCTATCAGACGTTCATTGCGCACGCCGCGACGCCCGAGGATTTCAAGTGGATCCCCGACGCGTATCGACGCCTGGCCTACGCGCTCCGCATGCAGGGGCAGCCCGATGGCGCCGCGGCCGCGGTGCGCATGGGGTTGGCCGTTGCCGCTTCGCTTGGCGACGTCGAGACGGGCCTTCGCCTCAGAATCTCCGCCGCGGCGCTCGAGCGACTGCGGGGGAATGTCGACGGCGCGGACGCGATGCTCGTCGAGGTGATCACCGCGGCCGAACGACACGCGTTGCCGGTCGTGCGTGCGTTCGCGGTCCACGACCGGGGCACGATCGCGTACCAGCACGGCCGACTGCGCGATGCCGTGATGCAGTTCTACGAGGCCTGGCAGACCTACGTCGAACCCATCAACCGGGACCGCGCGTTAGGCGACATGGCGATGGTGCTCGCCGATCTCGGCTTGCGGGATCGCGCCCGCGATGCCTTTCTCATTATCTCGGGCACGACGGTCGAGCCGGAAACGCGGATGGTCGCTATGCTGAACCTCCTGGAGCTGGCGGCGAAGGACGGCCACGAGGCCGCGTTCGAGCAGTATCGCCAGGCGTTGGCGCGCGAGCGTTTGCCGGCGCGCATCCATGCCCGCTATTACCTCACGCTCGCCAAGGGATGGGAGCAGCTCGGTCGGCCGGCGGCCGCCAAGGCCGCGGCCGCCAAAGCCATATCGGTCGCGTCGCAGCACGGGATCGACCTCACGAGCCTCAACGACCCCGCCCCCGCGCCCGCGCTGCCCCCATCGCTCGAAGAGCAGGAGCAGGACCATCTGCGCCTCGCGCATGTCGTCCGCGCGCTGGAGGCGGCGACCGGACACGCCGCGCTCGATCGTGCCCGAGCTCCCTGACGTTGTCGTGTACCTCGAGCGACTGACCGCGCGCATCGTCGGTCAGCCGCTCGAGCGCCTGCGGATTCTCAACCCGTTCGTGCTGCGCTCGGTCACGCCGCCGACATCGGACGCGGATGGCCGCCGCGTGACCGGCGTGCGGCGCATCGGCAAGCGCATCGTGCTCGCGCTGGAGGGCGATCTCTTCATCGTCATCCACCTCATGATCGCCGGTCGCTTGCGCTGGCGCGCGAAGGACAAGCCGATACGCGGGAAGCTCGCGCAAGCCGCGCTGGAGTTCGCCGACGGCACGCTCTTTCTCACCGAGGCGGGATCGAAACGACGGGCGTCCATCAACCTGGTCTCAGGCGAAGCCGCGCTGGCCGAGATCGACCGGGGCGGACTGGAGCCGCTCACGGCCGATCTCGAGACGTTCTCCGCCCGGCTCGTTTCCGAGAGCCATACACTCAAGCGGGCGTTGACCGATCCGCGGCTATTCAGTGGGATCGGCAACTCGTACTCCGACGAGATTTTGCATCGGGCCCGATTGTCGCCGATGACGCTCACCCGGCGGTTGTCGGCCGAGGAAATCGAGCGACTCTATGTGGCGACCAAAGAGACTTTGTTGGATTGGACGGCCAGACTTCGGAGCGAGGTCGGAGAAGGGTTTCCAGAGAAGGTGACCGCGTTCCGCGAGGGCATGGCCGTCCACGGCCGCTATCGCCAACCGTGCCCGGTGTGTGGATCTCCCGTCCAGCGCATCGTGTATGCAGAGAACGAAACGAACTACTGCGCCCGCTGTCAGACGGGCGGCAAGCTCCTGGCAGATCGGGCCCTCTCCCGACTGTTACGCGAAGATTGGCCGAGGTCGATAGACGAGGTCGAGTAGGTGTACGCGAGCTGTCTCTTCTGCAATCGCTCACTCGGTGCGAACGAGATCATCGACCGGTTTCCCGTCGGCCGCCGGCTCGCGTTCGATCCAGCAAAGGGCCGTCTGTGGGTCGTCTGCCCGCATTGTCATCAGTGGAACCTCACACCGCTCGAAGAACGGTGGGAGGCGGTCGAAGACTCCGAAAGGCGGTTTCGCGACGCCAAACGCCGCGTATCGACTGGCGAGATCGGTCTCGCGCGATTGCCGGAAGGCGTCGAGCTGATTCGCATCGGCCAGCCGCTGCTTCCGGAACTCGCCGCATGGCGGTATGGGCCGAGGCTCAGGCGGCGACGGGTACAAGCGCTGGCGGTTGTCGGGGCCGCGGCGATCGTCGGCGCGGGCGCCATCATCGGTGGTGTGGAGGCCGGCATCATCACGAGTGTCCCATTCGTGTTCGTCTGGAACGGGCGCCGAATCGCCCGATGGGTCTACGGGAGTCGTGTTGTTGCCCGCATCCCTGACGGCAGCAGGCCATTGACGGTACGGTACCGTCATCTCATGGCGAGCCGCTTGGCGCCGGCCCCGTTCGGACGCTGGAAAGTAGGCATCTGCCATGATGACGGGATGCGCGTATTCCACGATGATCAGGCGCTCGCCCCAGCGCGGCATTTGCTCGCGGGCATCAACACGTTCGGTGGCACGCGGGCGCAACTCGACAGCGCCGTTGACCTCCTCTCGGGGGTCAGGGACGCGAACGAATATTTCGGCCAGGTGGTAACGAATTACCGGTCGGGGCTCGAGCACGGGATGGACAGGCTGCCCGTGACTGTTCGCCTCGCGCTGGAGATGGCCGCCCACGAGGAATCGGAGCGCCGAGCCATGGAAGGCGAGCTCGCGGAGTTGGCCGAGGCGTGGCGCTGGGCGGAGGAGGTCGCCGCGATTGCCGACAACATGTTCTTCCCACCTTAGTTTACGAGATGGCCAAAGAGAAGTACAACGAAAAGCGCGCCTGGCGCGAGGCGCGCACGCTGGCGTGGCGTCACCGGGGGTCCTTGTCGCTCGGGCTCCTCGTGATGCTCGTCAACGTGGCGCTGACGCCCGTATTGCCCGCCGCGCCGAAATTCCTGATCGACAAGGTACTCCTCAAGCACGACACCACCTGGCTCGTGCCGATCGTGGCGGCGATCGGCGCCGCAACACTGATCCGCGTGATCGCCTCTTTCGCCCTCTCGCAAATCGTGAGCATTGCGGCGCAGCGGGCGATCACCGATCTCCGGAAGCAGGTCGAGCGTCACGTCTTGCGTCTCCCGGTCTCGTACTTCGACTCGACCAAGTCCGGTGTGCTGGTCACGCGCATCATGACCGACGCCGAGGGCGTGCGGAACATCGTGGGGACCGGGCTCATTCAACTGGTGAGCGGCGTCCTGACCGCGATCATTGCGCTCGTCGCGTTGCTCTACTTCAACTGGCGCCTGACCCTGTTCGCGATCGTCGTGCTGGGCGCGTTCGGCGCGATGATGTCGTATGCGTTCAGCAAACTGCGCCCGCTCTTTCGGGAACGGAGCATCATCACCGCCGACGTCACGGGTCGCCTCACCGAGTCGCTCGGCGGCGTTCGGACGTTGAAGGTGTACGTGGCGGAACGGCGCGAGCAGGTGGTGTTCGCGAAGGGCGTCCACCGGCTGTTCCGGAATATCGCCAAGACGATCACGGGGACGTCGGCGGTGGGCGCCGGGGCGACCGCCACGGCCGGGCTCCTCGGCGTCATTGTCGGCCTGGGCGGGGCTCGCGCGGTTCTCGCGGGCACGATGACGATCGGGGATCTCTTCAGCTACACGTTCTTCATTGCCCTCATGGCCTTCCCGCTCATTCAGATCGCGTCGATCGGCACGCAGGTGAGCGAGGCGTTCGCGGGGCTGGATCGCATTCGCGAGATCATGGACATGAAGACCGAGGACGATCACGATCGCGAGCACGCGCCGCTGGCGAACGTGCGGGGCGATGTCGCATTCGAAAGCGTCAGCTTCGCGTACGTGCCCGGCCAGCCCGTGTTGCACGAGGTGAGCTTCTCGGCCCCCGCCGGCACCACGACGGCTTTGGTCGGATCGAGCGGCTCGGGAAAAAGCACGACCCTGTCGCTGCTCATGGCGTTCGCGAAGCCCGACTCGGGACGGATTCTCATCGACGGCCAGGATCTGACGAAGACCCGCATCCGTGATTATCGATCCCATCTCGGCGTCGTCATGCAGGACAATTTCTTGTTTGACGGCAGCGTGAAGGACAACATCGCGTTCGCCAAGCCCGGTGCGACGGACGCCGAGGTGCGATTGGCCGCCAAGATCGCGCATTGCGATGAGTTCGTGGATCGCTTTCCCAAAGGGTACGACACGATTGTCGGCGAACGCGGGGTCAAGTTGTCCGGTGGTCAGCGCCAACGCGTCGCAATCGCACGGGCCATCATCGCCGATCCGCGGATTCTTATTCTCGACGAGGCAACATCGAGCCTCGACAGCGAGACCGAGGCGTTGATCCGCGATGGGCTTACGGCGCTCCGATCAGGACGCACGACGTTCGTGATCGCGCACCGACTGTCCACCATCGAGAGCGCGGACCAGATCCTCGTTCTCGAGGGTGGTCGTATCGTCGAGCGCGGACGTCACGAAGAGCTCCTGGCCCTGGGTGGCCGATATCGGCAACTCTATAACAGGCAATACGGATTGGAGACCGATCTCTTCGCTAATCCTGGCGAGGAGGACGTGACTCCGGTGCCGGCCTGACCTCGGAGATATCTGGGCGGAGGCTCTGCGCGTCGCCCAGATAGACGTGTTGGATGGCCGAGCGCTGCCGGTCGCTCTCCACATGCAGCAGGACCCGGATGCAGTGGGCCATGGCTCCCGGCACGGGAATCTCCATGGTGCACAGCAATGGCACGTCGAGCCAGCCCATCGACCGCGCGGCCATGGCAGGGAAGGCGCTAGTCAGATCGGGCGTGACCGTGAAGATCACCGAGATGATGTGATCGAGGTCGACCCCATTGCGGGCAATGATCTCGGAGAGCAGCTCGCGCGTGGCGGCGTAGACGAGCTCAGGGGCATCCCGCTCGACCGTGATGGCGCCCCGAATGGCGCGAAGCCGCATCATGGGAGGCGGCGCTCGGGGCGATAGGGAATCAGATCCAGCAACTCGCCGGCCCGGACGCGGGCCTGCCGATCGCGCCACCACATCACGTCGAGCAGGTCGCCGTGAGCGGCGAGAAACGCGTCGCGCAGTGCGCCGGGTGGAACGAGAAACGCGCGGAACTCTTCGGGGAACACGTCGTGATCTCCAACATGGTACGCCGGCTCGGCCGCCATCTCTTCGTCGACGTCGACCGCGCGGGGAATCTCGCGAAAATTGCACTCGGAGAGCAGGGCCAGCTCATCGTAATCGTAACAGATCACTCTTCCGTGTCTCGTGACGCCAAAGTTCTTGAGCAGCATGTCGCCGGTGAAGATATCAGCGCCCGCGAGATCTTTGATGGCGGTGCCGTAGTCGAGCGCGGCGCGTTGCGCCTCCTCGGGGCTCGCCTGCTTGAGATACAGATTCAGCGGGGTGACCCGGCGCTCCGTGTAGAGATGTCGAACCACGACGCGGTCCCCGTCTAATCGTACCGTTCTGCTGCAGGTGGCCAAAAGATCCTCCAGCAGCGGGCGCGCGAAGCGAGCGGCGGGAAATTCCATGGACTCGAACTCCTGCGCATCCGCCAATCGCCCTACGCGATCCCGAACAAAGACGAAACGATAACGATCCATGACCCCCCGCCGCGTGGTGCGTTTGGGGAATCCGAATGCGTCCTTGATGATCTTGAAGACGACGTTGAACGAGGGCAACGTAAACACGCTCATGACTGTCCCCACGTCGCCCTCGGCGATCTCGAACCGGGCGTCGGGTCGCTCCAGGTGCCGCATGAGGCTTCGATAGAGCTCGGTCTTCCCGTGCCGGTTGTACCCGATCGCCGTGTAGAGCTCGTCCACACGCTTGCTCGGCATCATCGACGCGAGGAATCCGACGAGCGCGCGCGGACGCTCGATATCCACGTGGAAGTAGGACCAGCTGAAACCGAACACGACTGACGCTTCGTCCGCCGTCGGCAACGCCGCGTCGACGCGTATGCCGCGCGGCCCGTTCATGAGCGCGAGGATAAACGGCTGCGGTCGCCCTCTCTCCCGACGAACGCGGCTGACGATATATGCGCCTTTGTTTCGAAAGAATACCGCGGGGACTACGTCCACCGCGATAATTGCATCATCGACGCCAGCGATAGAGGCCGAGAGCGAGGCATCGCGATGGAGATCGGCCCACGGGATCGAGAAGGTGAAGAGTTGCAGAATGTCCGTGACCGCCGCGGCGTCGAGGCGCTGCGTATGCAGGGTCACAAACGGCGGATCGCCGTCGGGTGGCTCATCGGGCGCCGTGAAGTCGATCTCGGGGTCGCTTCCGATCGTCCCACGAATTCGCCGTACCACCGAGTTGAAAAAGCTCTCGGCGATCTCGGCGTCGTTCCGCGCGCACACCTGCTCGCGATAGGCGCGCTTGACCTCGACCCAGTTCGGCGTCGTGTGCCAGGCGCGAACGGCCGCGACCGTGGCGGCCACGCGTTCCTCGTACAGCGCTAGGCGGGCCGACGCGCTCGCTTGGGCCGCGCTCCACTCGCGTTCCTCGAAATGGCCGCGCGCGCGCCGGGTGATGTAACGAAACCCGTCGTGATACGATGCAAACGCGGTCGCGATGACCGAGGCAAGCGCCGGGGCGTCGTTTATTATTGTCGGCATGCCCACATACGAGAATCTTACAATGCCCGCGACCGGTGAAGCGATCACGTTCACCTCCGGGCGGCTGCGCGTTCCCGACACTCCGGTCATTCCGTTCATCGAAGGCGACGGGACCGGCCCCGATATCTGGCGCGCGAGCCGACTCGTGTTCGATGGCGCCGTCAACGCGGCCTATGGGTCGGCGCGCAAGATCTCCTGGCTCGAGGTGCTGGCGGGCGAGAAGGCCAAGGACCGGCTCGATAGCTGGCTCCCTGAAGACACGCTGACGGCGATCCGGCACTTTCTCGTCGGCATCAAAGGGCCGTTGACGACGCCGGTCGGCGGTGGATTCCGCTCGCTCAACGTCGCGCTGCGCCAACAGCTCGATCTCTACGCGTGTGTGCGACCCGTGCGGTATTTCAACGGGGTGCCTTCACCGATCAAGCATCCCGAGCTGGTCGACATGATCATCTTCCGCGAGAACACCGAAGACATCTATGCGGGCATCGAGTTCAAGGCGCGGAGTGACGACGCGAAAAAGCTCATTGCGTTCGTGCAGGACGAGCTCGGCGCGAGGGCTATCAGGTTCCCGGAATCGAGCGGGATAGGCATCAAGCCGATCTCCGAGGAGGGCAGCAAGCGCCTCATTCGCTCGGCGATCGACTACGCCGTCACGCACCGGCGCAAGAGCGTGACCCTCGTGCACAAAGGCAACATCATGAAGTACACCGAGGGGGCGTTCCGCGACTGGGGCTATCAGTTGGCGAAGGACGAGTACGGGGCCAAGGAATACCAGGGCGGCCCGTGGCTGCAGCTCGCCAGCGGAGTCGTCATCAAAGACGTTATCGCCGACGCCTTCCTGCAACAGATTCTGACGCGGCCGGCCGAGTATGATGTCATCGCGACGATGAACTTGAACGGAGACTACATCTCCGATGCGCTGGCCGCGCAAGTCGGCGGCATCGGCATCGCGCCCGGTGCGAACATCAACTACTCCACCGGCCACGCCGTATTCGAGGCGACGCACGGGACGGCGCCGAAGTACGCCGGCAAGGATATGGTCAATCCCGGCTCTGTCATATTGTCGGGCGAGATGATGTTCCGGTATCTCGGCTGGGATGAAGCAGCCGACAAGATCATCTCGTCGCTCGAGAAGACCATCGCGCAGAAGCGCGTGACCTACGACTTCGAACGCCTCATGTCCGACTCGACCCTGCTCAAGACCAGCGAGTTCGCCGCGGCGATGGTCGAGAACATGTAGTTGGGGGGTCCGGGGGGCGTAGTTGGGGTTTGCCCCCTGGAGGCGAACCGACCAGTCGAGCAGCGTAGTGTGCCGCATCGACGAGCCGCGGAGCGGCTCTGCTACGCGCGCCAGTGGCCTTCGACCCAGTACCAGGCGCCATTGCGCTCGTACCAGTGGCCGGGCACCCATCGCGTGTAGCCCGCGGGACGCTGCTGCCAGTGACCTGGCACCCACACGTATGCTGCGGCCACGCCATCCCACCGGTAGTGGCCGCGGATCCACACGTGCTCGGCCGACGGCTGGGCCGGAACCACTTCGACGACTTCCGACGGCGGGGCGCTGCGAACGTAGACGACGCCCGGGGGCGGCGGCGGTGGCGGCGGACCGCCGCAGCCGACCATGCCGATCAGGCACGCGACAGCGAGAAGCTTCGATTTCATGACGTGGTCCTCATAAGTGTTGATGTAAGGACGGCTGAGCCGCTGAGACGTTAACTGGTCCCCCGAACGGCTGATTGTAATCGTTCTTGGTCACCGGGTACGCTCCATCATGGACGCGTTACTCGATGCCTATTCAGAAGCGGTAGCCGGCGCCGCCGAGCGGGCCAGCCCGGCAGTCGTGAAGATCGAAACCCGCAAGCCCGGTGGCCGCGGGCGGTCAGGGGGCTCCGGCTCCGGATTCATCTTCGCCCCTGACGGTCTCACCCTCACCAACAGTCACGTCGTTCAAGGCGCCGAGCGCGTGACCGTCTCCTTGCAAGACGGCCGCACACGCACCGCGACCGTCGTGGGCGATGATCCAGCGACAGATCTCGCTGTCCTCCGAATCGCTGGCAACGGCGAAGACGGCCCGTATCCCACCGTAGAGCTGGGAGAATCCGCGACGCTCCGCCCTGGCCAGGTCGTCATCGCCATCGGGAATCCCTATGGGTTCCAGTACACGGTGACCGCCGGTGTCGTCAGTGCGCTCGGGCGGTCGCTGCGCTCCCAGTCCGGGCGACTCATCGACAACGTCGTGCAGACGGACGCGGCGCTCAATCCCGGCAACTCCGGCGGACCGTTGCTCGATTCTCGAGGTCGCGTGGTCGGCGTGAACAACGCGATCATCTTGCCTGCGCAGGGTATCTGCTTCGCGATTCCCATCGATACGGCGAAGATGGTCGTGAGCGCGCTGCTCCGAGATGGGCGCGTGAAGCGGAGCTATCTCGGCCTGGGCGGCCAGACCGTTCGGATCGCGAGACGCATTGTGCACGACCTCACACTCGGAGAGAACACCGGCGTGCTGGTCACGAATGTCGAGCCCGAGAGTCCTGCCGCGCAGGCGGGTTTGGTCGACGGCGATGTCATCGTCCGGTTCAATGACCAGCCGGTCAAGAGCGTCGACGACCTGCATCGGGTGCTCACCGAGGAGCGCATCGGCGTGCCGGCCAAGCTCGTGCTCGTACGCTCGGGCGCGGTGAGAACACTGCCCATCGTGCCGGCCGAGACCCGACCCAAAGCCGCATAAAAAAAGCTCGCCGGAGCGCCCGTACGCTCCGGCGAGCCACTAAACCACACCAGGCGGTTGGACCGCTCAGTAGGCTCCGGCGATCCGTACCACCGTAAGGCTAGACAAAGGATCACCTCCTCTCGAATTGGGTTCAACATGAGGGGTGGACATGTGGACAATATATCCGGTTGAAGCCTTCAGGGCGAGTCGTGACAACGGGTTACGTTGCGGCGCGGTAAAAGGTCTGTTACCGTTAAGATCTCACACCGGAGACCTATGGCGAAACAAGAAGCAATCGAGCTCGAAGGCACCGTAGCCGAAGTATTGCCGAACGCGACGTTCCGCGTCGTGATGGACAACGGCCATGACGTTTTGACGACCCTCGGCGGGAACATGCGCCGCTTCCGTATCCGCGTACTGGCGGGCGACCGCGTGAAGATCGAAGTCTCCCCGTACGACCTCACTCGCGGCCGCATCACGTACCGCCACAAAGCCTGAGTAGAACGCGAGCAGCTTGGGCGCTCGTGCTGGGCACGAGCGTGGCCGCGCCGGCTGCGGCACAAACTCCCGAGGCTCCCGTTCGGACTCCAGCGGCGTCGCTCGTCTTCGCCGCCCGCGCATTCGATCGCGCCAATTCCCTGGACTCCGCGCGCTCGGCGTATGAAACCGCCGCGGCGCTCCTCCCAACAATCTCCGATTGGCTCTGGTTGCGCGCCGCGGGTGTGACAGCCGATACCGGCACGCGCGCGCGAGACTACGCCTCGGTCCACACCGACGTCGCGCGCTCGCGCATCCCGTGGACTGAAGCGCTCGCCCGCGAGCGGACGGGAGACTTCGCCGGCGCCGCCCGCGCCTACGACTCCCTCGGCTCGCACGCCGAGGCGCTCCACGCGCGCGCTGCATCGAGCGACACGTCGGGCCACTTTGCGCTTTGCAGCGACATCGAGCAGTTCGCCCTCGCGCATACCGGCGGCCCGGACGCGCGCTCGGCACTCGACATCGGGGATCGCCTGTGCGCTCCGCTGCCGCTGGATATCGAGCGCGTCGCGGCCATGAGCGCCGCTCCCGCGCGCGCCGTCCAGGCGTTCGTTCGCCTCGACTCGGCCGGGCCGCTGACGCCGACCGAGCGCTTCGCGTACGGCGTGGCACTCGAGCGGTTGCACCGGACGGCCGATGCCGTGAAGCAATTCACGCGCGTGACCACGCCAGCGGCGCTCGCGCACGCGGCCATGTATCAGCGGGGCCGAACCCTCGTGGCGGGCGGAGACAAGACCGGCGCGAGAGCCGTCCTGCGGCGACTGGTGGCGGCGGCGCCCAAGGATACCTCGGCGGGGAACGCACTGGCGCTGTTGGCCGATCTCGCGACCGACGACGGGAACGACGCGGGCGCCCGAGCCGCGTACCTGGCGATTGCCGACCGATTCCCGACGTCCACGATGGCGGGCAAGGCACGGTTTCGGCTGGGACTGATCACGTTCGTCGCGGGCCGGTATCGTGCGGCCGCGCGCGTATGGGACGGCCTCGCCATCACCGCGCACGCCGAAGACGCGATCGCCGCGAAGTATTGGGCGGCGCGCGCGTGGGCCGCGGCCGGCGACACCGGCGCGGCGCGCATTCGCTGGCGGGCGATCATCGCCGGCGAGCCGTTGTCATACTACGCCGGCCTCAGTGGGCTCCGCCTCGATGGCCACGCGCCCGTTCCCACGCTCGGCGCCGACACGACACCCCCTCCGGTTGGCGCCGCGACGGACAGCGCGCTGGGGCGCGCAACGCTGCTCAATGAGCTGGGCATGGACGTCGAAGCCAAGTTCGAGACTGACCGCGTGGCGCGCACGACGTCGGGGACGTACACGGATCTCCTCGCCACCGGCACGGCGCTCGCTCGCGCCGGCGATGCCTCACGCGGGATCGCGTTCGGCTGGCGCCTCCTCGCTCGGGGCGACAGTGCCCGCACCGACACGCGCGTCTATCGGCTGATCTTCCCATTGCTCTACGGCGACAAGATCGCGGCGGATGCCAAAGCGGCATCGCTCGATCCGGCGCTCGTCGCGGCGGTCATTCGCCAGGAGTCCAATTTTACGGCCAACGCCGCGTCTCCGGTCGGCGCTCGCGGCCTCATGCAAATCATGCCTGGCATCGGCCGCGATCTCGCGCGGAGTCACAATGTCAGCGGCCCTTGGGATCCGGCGGTGCTCGATCAGCCCGACGTCAATATCTCACTCGGGGTCGCACACTTCGCGACGTTCCTGGAGCAAGAGCACGGCATACTGGTGCGAGGGCTCGCTGCCTACAATGCGGGACCGTCGCGTGTGACGCTCTGGAGCGTCCGCAAAGGCACGAACGACCCTGAAGTCTTCGTCGAGCGCATCCCGTTCACCGAGACGCGGGACTACGTGCGGGCGATCATGCGCGGGCGCGATCTCTACGCCGCGCTGTATCACTTATAGCCGGCCGCCTGCATGGTGAAGAGCTCGGCGTAGAGCCCACCCTTGGCGAGAAGCTCCTCGTGGGTGCCTTGCTCCACGAGATGGGCCTTGCTGAGCACGAGAATCCGGTCCGCCATGCGAACCGTCGAGAACCGGTGCGAGATCAGAATGGCCATCCGCCCCCGTGTCAGCTCGGAGAACCGTTCAAAGACCTCGAACTCGGCCCTCGCGTCGAGAGCGGCGGTGGGCTCATCGAGAATCAGCAGTTGCGCGTCGCGCAAATAGGCGCGGGCGAGCGCGACTTTCTGCCATTCGCCGCCGGAGAGGTCGACGCCGTCCTCGAAACGCCGGCCGAGTATCTGGGCGTACCCTGCTGGGAGGCGAGGCAGCAGGGTGTCGGCCAGCGAGTCGTGGGCCGCGGACTCGATCGTTCCAGGCACCGGTGGGGCCGAGCCGTTCGTGGCCGCAACCGCGCGCGTGAGATAGTCCTGGGTCTCATCGATCTTGCCGACGCCGATGTTCTCGTCGAACCGCAGGTCGTACCGCACGAAATCCTGGAAGATGACGCCGATCGCGTGGCGCAGCTCGGTCAAGTCATATTCCCGGAGATCGACGCCGTCGAGCAGCACGCGCCCTTCGGTCGGATCGTAGAGGCGGGCAATGAGCTTGGTCAGCGTCGTCTTGCCGGCGCCGTTCTCGCCAACGAGCGCCAGGCGCTCGCCGGGATGCAGGGCGAAGCTCACGTGACGAATGGCCCAGCGCTCGCTGCCCGGATACTGGAATCCGACGTTCTCGAACACGAAGCCCTCGCGCAGCGGTCGTGGGACCGGTCGCGCATTCGGGCGATTGACAATCGTCGGCTTGATCTCGAAGAACAGGAACAGGTCGCGCAGATACAGAATCTGTTGATAGACCTCGGTCGCGCCGAGCAAGAGGCGTTGAATGATATCCCGGCTTTGTGAGAACGACGCGGCCAGGAATGTCATCGTGCCGATCGTCACGAAGCCGCGAACCGTGTCGTAGAGAATCAATCCATAGGCCGAGTAGTAGCCGAACGTGCCGAGCAGCGAGAGCGACGCGCTCACCGCGGCGCGTCGTTGCGAGAGCGAGCGATTCTCCTCGTAGAACTGCTGGGACAACACCCGATAGCGTTCGGTCAACCACGGGGCGAGGCCGAACATCTGGACCTCTTTCGCCGTGCGGTCACTCGCGCCGACGAAGCGGAGGTACTCGAGCATGCGCCGCTGTGGGGTCCAGCGGAACAGCAACGAGTACCCGAGGCCGGCGAAGTGCGTCTCGCCGATGAAGCTCGGGAGCACGGTCACGCCGAGCACCAGCAGCAGCCACGGGTTGAACACGATCATCGCGGTGCTGAGCGTGAGGAGCGTGATGACGTCCTGCGCCATCGCGAGCGCCTGCGAGAAAAGCCCGATACGGCCGGTGGATTCGCGGCGGGCGCGCTCCAACAGGTCGTAGAACGCCGGGTCCTCGAACTGCGCGAGATCGAGGGTCGCCGCGTGCTCCATGATCCGCACGCTGGTCCGGTTCGCGAAGAGATCGCCCATCAAGCTCTCGACCAGGATCGAGCCGCGGGCGAGGAGGTCGCTGGTGATGGCGACCGCGATCGCTGACAGGAAGAGATGGATCAGGCGCATCCAGTCGGCGCCGTGCAGGCGAGACGCGACGACGGTGTCGACGATCAGCCGGGCGATGTAGAGCTCGAACAGCGGCGTGAGCGAGCGCACGGCCCGCAGGATGACCATCAGGATCGACAGGACCGGCCCCGTACTCCAGATCAGGCGGACCAGCGCCGGGAAGTAGCGGAGGGCGTCGACGCGGTCGCGCCACGTCGGGCTCGACGTGTCCCCCGTGCCGTTCTTCGGTGGGGAGGAGCCGTATACCGGTACTTCGGCTGTCGAATAACGAGGCGGCATGCTCGGGGGTTATACTCCTCGATAAGGACACAAGTATCGTGCTCAGGAGGCGTGAATGCGAATGGGTCGATTGGTGTTATTGGCGGGAACGATGATGGCCATCACGTCGATGGCTCGCGCACAGGACGCGTTGGCTGGCGCCAAGGCCGATCTGAGAAAGCTGGTCAGCCTCAACGAGGTCTACCACGCGAAGAATAAAAAGTACGCGAGCAGTGTCAGCGACCTGACATCCTACAAGCCCTCGGCCGGTGTAACCGTTACCTTGGGCCCTTCGACCGCCAATGGGTGGGCGGCGAGTGCCACGGCCAGCGGTGCGGCTGGGAAAAGTTGTGTGATCTATGTCGGTCAGGTTTCGCCGCCAAAGACACAAGCGCAGGGGTTGACCGGTCCGGAGGCTGTCCCCGTTTGCGACAAATAGTTGTACGGCTGCCACAGTTAGCCGGATATCCCGTTGTAGCGACTGGCTGACCAAGAGGCACAGCCATTGCACGCGTCCCTGGGTTATCAACAACTGAACCGGGGAGACGTAATGAGCCGCATCGAGTTCGACGCGCAGGTGACGGCGCTCAAGCGCCTGTGGGATACAGACAGCCGGTGGCGGGGGATCCGTAGAGACTACACGGCCGAGGAGGTGGTTCGGCTGCGCGGATCGGTGCAGGTCGAAGAGACGCTGGCCCGGCATGGGGCCGAGCGCCTCTGGAGTCTCCTCCACTCCAAGGAGTACATCCATACGTTTGGCGCGCTCACGGGCGCGCAGGCCGTCCAGATGGTGAAGGCGGGACTGGACGCCATCTACCTCAGTGGCTGGCAGGTGGCCGCGGACGCGAATCTCGCGGCGCAGACCTATCCCGATCAGTCGCTGTATCCGTCGAACAGCGTTCCGATGTTGGTTCGTCGCCTCAACAACGCCCTCATGCGGGCCGATCAGATCGAGTGGAGCGAGGGGCGGACCGGCACTGACCGCGACTGGCTCGCGCCGATCGTGGCGGACGCCGAGGCGGGGTTCGGCGGTCCTATCCATGCGTTCGAGCTGACCAAGTCGATGATCGAGGCGGGTGCGGCTGGTGTCCACTTCGAGGACCAACTCGCATCAGAGAAGAAGTGCGGGCACATGGGTGGCAAGGTGCTCGTCCCGGCATCGCAATTCGTTCGGACGCTCGCCGCCGCGCGGCTCGCGGCTGACGTTCTCGGCGTTCCCACGGTGATCGTTGCTCGTACGGACGCGCTCTCGGCGACGTTGCTGACGAGTGACATCGACGAGGGTGATGCGCCCTTCATGACCGGCGAACGGACCGCGGAGGGGTACTACGCGGTGAAGGGATCGCTGGACAGCGCGATCACCCGAGCCATCGCCTACGCGCCGTACGTCGATATGCTGTGGTGTGAAACGTCGACTCCGGATCTCGACGAGGCGCGCAGGTTCGCCGAAGGCGTTCACGCCAAGTTCCCCGGGAAGCTCCTCGCCTACAACTGCTCACCGTCGTTCAACTGGCAGCGCCATCTCGACCCCGAGACGATCGCGAGCTTCCAACAGGAGCTCGCGGCTATGGGCTACAAGTTCCAGTTCATCACGCTCGCCGGCTGGCACTTGATCAACCTCGAGACCTTCGAGCTCGCCGCGGCCTATCGCGACGAGGGAATGACCGCCTACGTCCAGGTGCAGGAGCGGGAGTTCGAGCGCGAAAAAGACGGGTATACGGCGACGAAGCACCAGCGCGAGGCTGGCACCGGCTACTTCGACCTCGTGCTCAACACCGTGACGGGCGGCAAAGCGTCGACCGGTGCGCTCGAGGGCTCGACCGAGAAAGAGCAGTTTCACGGCGAGACGCCGAAGCGCCGAAACGGCGCACTAGTCTAGCGCGAAAGTCGGCCCATATTGGAGGACATGCGTGAGTTCCGGCATGTCCTCCGCCGGCTGCGGAGCGGCCCGGCCTTCACGATCGCGGCCACCCTTACGTTGGCCATCGCGATCGGCGCTACGGCATCCCTCTACAGCATAGTCGACGGCGTTCTCCTCAAGGCCTTCCCGTACCGCGATGCGGACCGGGTGTTCTGGATCGCCCGCAGCAACCCGGCGCGCGGCATGGCCGCCGTCCGGATGACGCCGGGAGATTTCCTCGAATACCAGGCGCAGACGACGGCCTTCTCGGCGCTCGCCGCGTCGGGGTTGGGCAATAGAACGGCAACGGGTATCGGACCACCCGAGCGTCTGCAAGGACTCGTGGTCACGCCCTCCTATTTCCCGGTGCTCGGCCTGACGCCCGTGCTTGGGCGAGGGCTCTCTCCGGATTCGGGCGGGACCGCCGAGGTCGTGATCAGCTACGGGTACTCTCGCCGATCGGGCATGACGGTCGGCTCGACGCTCACGCTGAATGGGAGCCCGTGCGTCATTGTGGGCGTGATGCCGCCCGGACTGCCGGGCGACAACGCGATCTGGACTCAGCTCACCGTAAAGGCTAACGACCCGGCCGATCGCGGCCCCAACTCCCTTGACGTGTACGGGCGGCTCGCGCCCGGCGTCACGCAGCAGGGCGCTCAGCGCGAGTTGGAGACGATAGCCTCGCGGTTGGCGGCTGCGTATCCCGAGGACGACGCCGGCTTCACCGTCGTGACCAAGGCATTGCTCGACACTGTGCTAGGGGCCGTGAGGCCCGCCTTGCTCATGCTGCTCGCGGCCGCGGGCTGCGTACTACTGATTGGCGCGGCCAACCTCGCGAACCTGTTCCTCGTTCGGTACCTGGCGCGTGAGCGCGAGCTGGCGGTGCGCACCGCACTGGGGGCGTCGCGTGGGCGACTGGTGCGCGACCTCGTGTTGGAGGCGCTCGTGCTCGGCGCGGCCGGCTGCGCGGGCGGCGTGGCGTTGGCGTTTGGCGGTGCGCGCGCCCTTCGCGTGCTGGCGCCGCCCGATCTCCCGAGATTGGATCAAGTCGGTGTCGACGCACGGGTCGTCGCATTTTGCGCGCTCGCGACGCTGGTAACCATGTTGCTGTTCGGCGTACTGCCCGCATGGCGCGCGTCGCGTGGCAATGTTGCCGACGTGGTGAAAGACGGTGGGCGCGGGACAGGCACGGCGCGCCACCATCGACTCCAGAACGCGCTGGTCGTCCTGCAAGTGGCGGTCGCGCTGCTCCTCCTGACCGGCGCCGGATTGTTCGTCAAAAGCTTCGAGCGCTTCCGTCACCTCGATCTCGGCTTTCAACCGGAGGGCGTGCTGACGGCGCAATTATCATTGCCACTCCGCTCCGATACGGGAACTATCGCCACGTTCATCACGACCGCGGTCGATCGTCTGGCGGCCGTGCCGGGCATCCGCTCCGCGAGTGTGAGCTCGAATCTCCCGGGCGTATATCAGTTCGGCCTCATGTTCTCGATCGTGGGCGATCCGCCGCCCGATCCGGCGCACAAGCCGGTCGTCGCGTACATGTGCGTCACTTCGGAGTACTTCCGCACGATGGGCATCCCGATCCTGCGAGGACGGGGGATCTTACCGACCGATGAGCGGCACTCGTCGGAGATCGCGGTCGTGGATCGCTTGTTTTCCCGGAAGTACTTCGCCGGGCGTGATCCGATCGGTCAGCGCCTGGTGATGGGCCCCGACACAGTCCCGATCGTTGGCATTGTCGACTCGGTCAGGCTGCACGGACTCGCGAAAGACGAGCCGCCGGCTGTGTACTTCCCGTATGTGCAGTGTGGGGAGCCGTTCGTGTTCGCCGAGGTGCGCGCCGCCGGCGATCCGGGCGTGCTGGCGGGCGCGATGCGGCGCGCGATCTACTCGGTCGATCCGACCGCGGCCGTGTCCGACGTGCAAACGATGACGACGCGCGTCAACCGCACCGTCGGCTCGACGCGGTTCTCGACGCTCCTGGCATCGCTCTTCGCCGTCGTGGCGCTCGTGCTCGGCGTCGTGGGGATCTATAGCGTACTGGCGTACGTCGTCGCCCAGCGTCGGCGCGAGATCGGCATACGGCTCGCGCTCGGTGCGACGCACGGGCACGTCATCGCCAACGTTCTGCGCCACGCGCTCGCGCTCACGGGCATCGGCATCCTGCTCGGCTCGGCCGCCGCGTGGTGGGTTACGCGCGCGCTATCGGGACTCTTCCTCGGGGTGAGTCCCCACGATCCCGCCGCGTTCCTCGGTGCTGCGGGACTGTTCACCGGCGTCGCCCTGCTCGCGGCCAGCGTCCCGGCGTTCCGCACGACGCGGGTCAACGCGGCGGTTGTTCTGTCGTAGGTGCCACGGCGCGTCCACGATGATCACGCGTGGACCGCCGTGGATCCGGAGCAGCGACTTGAGAATGGTCGGCCGGTGGCCCGACAGGAGAATGTCGTACCACCGGCGTTTGACGACCTCCGGCACGACGACGGCGATGTAGCGGTCACGGTGCCGGTGGGCCGCCGCGCGGACGTGCTGCAGGATCGGCGGCATGAACTCCCGAAACTCCGACTTGAGCGTCACGAGTTTGATCGGCTCGAGGCCGCACGTCTGACACGGGTCATGCACCAACTCGCCCCATGCGGCGCGTAGGGCCTCGACCCGATCGACACCCGTGTCGCTATCATCGGTCTGCACCAAGACTGCTTCGACGTCGGGCGAGATCGTCACGGCGAAGCTCAACGCCTTGCGGCTCACCCAGTCGAGCCGCGTGATGGGCACGATCACGACGGGCGGCTTCGCCTCGTGGATCGGCAACGGCCCCCAATCCGGTTGCTCCTCGCCGAGCTCGCGCGACACGCGCTCCTGCCGATAGCGGATGCCGAGGAAAATGAAGTAGAGCGTCGGGATCGCGACGGCGGTAATCCACGCGCCTTCCGTGAACTTGCAGACGATCACGACGAGCAACGTCACGGACGTCGCGACCGCGCCGACGCCGTTGATCACGAGCGATCGGCGAGCACCCGGTCCGCCGACGCGTCGCCAATGCGCCACCATCCCCCACTGTGAGGAGGTGAACGCGAGGAGCGCGCCGACCGCGAAGAGCGGGATCAGCGCGTCCGTAATCCCGCCGAAGACGATCAGCAGAATGCCCGCGAACACCGCGAGCACGACGACGCCGAGCGAGTACACGAGACGGCGGCCGAGGTGCGCGAATCCCAGCGGCAGATAGTGATCGAGCGCCAGGAGGCGCGACAGTCTCGGAAAGTCCGCGAAGCTCGTATTCGCCGATAGGCACAACACCGAGACCACGGAGACCATCGTCAAGAAATAGAACCACCCACGCCCGACGACCGCGCCGGTCATCATCGACAGCACGCTGTCGTATCCGGTCGCGCCCGGCGCCGTGGCGGTGATCCCATAGGCGATGCAGACATAGGCGACGCCGGCCAACAGCACGACCAGGATGCCAATGATCGCCGTGAGCGACCGTTGCGCGTTCTTGATGGTGGGTTCGGTGAAGAGTGGGACGCCATTGCTGACGGCTTCCACGCCGGTCATGGCGGTGGTGCCGCTGGCGAACGCGCGCGACAACAGCCAGAGGCTGACGGCGGCCGTACTGGCGACCGGAGCGGGTGGGGGGACGCGTGGGATCGGGTGGCCATGCGCGAGCGCCACCTGCGCCACGCCGATGAGGATGACGACGGCCAGCGTGCCGACGAAGAGATATGTCGGCAGCATGAAGACGAGTCCCGCCTCGCGGATGCCGCGCAGGTTCACGATCGTCAGCGCGACCAGGATCACGAGACACAATGGCAGCGTGAATGGCAGCAGCCTCGGTATGGCAGACACGATCTGCCCGACGCCGGCGGCGATCGCGACCGCGACGTTCAGGATGTAGTCGAGCGACAGCGCCGCCGCGGCGAGCAGTCCCGCGTGGGGGCCGAGGTTCTCCTTGGCGACTGTGTAGGATCCGCCGCCGTTCGGATAGGCGGCGATCGTCTGGCGGTACGAGAAGAAGACCGCCAACAAAATCGCGATGATGATCGCGCTGATCGGCGCCAGGTACCCGATGGCGGCGGCGCCCAGCGGCAGGAGCACCGTCAGCAGCGCTTCGGGGCCGTACGCGGCCGACGAAAGCGCGTCGAGGCCTAAGACGGGGATGCCAGCGAGGGCGCTGATCTTTTGCGCGTCCTGCTCGTCCGTTCGCAGCCGGCGGCCGAACAGCAGCCCCGCGAGGTCTTTAGGGGGAGTGGACACGCCGTAAGCTTATGTTGAAATCATGAGGCGCTGTACTCCGCTGCTTCTGCTGGGCGTCGCCGCTTGTAACAACCCTGCGGGGCCGCGGCCGAACCTCACGGTCGCCCAGGTCAGCGACTTGGGGACGCTCCCGCAAGGCGCGAATGTCGTCGGGCGCGACGGCGGCTACAGCGCCGAGTTTCAGGGCCAGTCGGTATGGCTGTACAGCGACACGTTCTTATCGAAGCCGAACGCGCTGGGCCGCACGCTGATCAGCGACTCGTGGGCCTGGACCACCGATCTGCATTCGTTCCAGCAACACGATGACACCACTGGTGATCCGGCGATGTTCTTGCCGGAGACGCCGGCCGAGACGCAGTTCAATCAAGCGCATCTCGACACCGATGGCCAGCGATGGGCGTTGTGGCTCGCGGCGATCGTGGCGGATACCGCCCGCGACCGGGCGCTCATCTTTTACTCCGTGGTCCATGCGGCGCCGGGCAGCTTCAACTTCCATAGCACCGGCGTGTCGGTCGCGACCTGGGCAGGGCTCGGTCACACGCCCGTGCGGCCGACTGGTCTCTTGTTCACCCAGAACGAACCGAGCTTCGGGGCTGCCGCACTGATCGACAGCGGCTTCTTGTACGCATACGGATGCGGGAAATCGTGTCCGTTGGGACGTGTAGATCCCGCGAATGTGCTCGACCGAAGCGCATGGACGTATTACGCCGGCGGTGGGCGATGGTCCGCGAGCGTCGGGGATGCGGTGTCTGTTTTCAGCGGCGACGACATCCTCAACGTGTCGTGGAACGCGTACCTCGGCGAGTACGTCGCGATCTATAGCGAGCCCATTTCCGATGACGTCATGATTCGCACCGCGCCGCGGCCCGAGGGACCGTGGTCAGGCGAGCGTCGGATTTTCACTGCCAGGGCTCCAGCCGGTGGCGGCTGGATCTACGACGCGCTGGCTCATCCCGAGTTCAACGCTGGCGGCGGGAAGACGATGTACGTCAGCTATTCGCGCGCGACTGGGACGTTCGCCAGTGAGGTTCGGCTGGTAGCCATCGAATTTCACTAGGGCGAATAGCGGACCAAGACATAGCCGCGAAGCTTGTACTTGTACGGGTCGTCGATCGAGTACCCGGTGCCGACGGTCGCGTCGATGCCCGGTATGCGAACGAACCCCAACGGCGGGACCACGTACCGCAGCTCGGCTCCGTACAGGCGATGCCAGATGTGCAGCGCTTCGCCGGCGGCGGTACCCTCGAAGTAGAGCGAGACGGGGATGACGCCTGCCGTCGCGAAGCGATAGTGCAGGAGATATTGTCCCCCGGCAATGCCCAGTGGTAACGCCGGGTCGGCGATGCGCTGCGTGAGGAGGGACGAGTCGGTGAGTGGCGGCTCGACTCCGCCGAGGACGAATTGCTCGTACGTCGGTGCCGTGTGACTGACGATGCCCCCAGCGAACGACCCAATGGCCGCCACATCGCGTGTGCCGATATGGGCGCTGATATCGGCGAGCACACGTGCCCAGTTGGCGCCATCGGTGCGGCCGGCCGAACCGGCGACTGACGCTCCCCAACCGAGAATCTGGTCGTCCGTCGTGGCGTCGGCTTTGGTGGAGGCGGAAGCAAACGCGAACGTGCGTTGGGCACCGCCCAGTCGGCCGGCCGAGACTCCGAGTCGGTATTCGTCGGTATGCCAGCTGCCTGCCGCCGGCAACGAGGCCGCGAATGCGAGGCCATGGTACTCGACGCCGTTGTCCCAGGTGCCGAAGACTTGGCCGTCGACTTCGACTGGCCAGCCGCGCCATGCGGCCGACAACGACACGCCGCGCCAGGTCTTTCGGTCTCCGAGTGCGCCCTGGAGCATCCAACCGAGGCGGCCGACGGGATCGGTGCTCGCGAGGGCTAGAGTCGCGAAGCGACCTTCGGTGGCTATCGCGCCGCCCGGCAGTACTCGATATCCGCGGGGGGCAATGCCATATGCGTGCGGCCCATCGATCGGCTGTGCGCCCAGTGATTCCGGCGCGATCGGCGCCGGTACGGCAACAGGAGCCAGCGTGTCCGGCAGGGCCAACGGTCGTGCGTCTTTTACAACGGACAAGCGCGCGCGTTGGACCACGCGACCACTGGCGTGAGTCGTGAGGAAATAGACCCACGAGCCGGTGGCTGCTGGAGAGGAGACTACGCCAAGCCCGGCGGCGAGGATCCGACTCGTATTCGTGGCGAGGTCGATCACCTCGAGATGCTCGACGCCACCAGCTTCGGAGACGACGATCACCGAATGGCCGTCCGTGGTAAATACGGGATCGTAGCGATTGGCCCCGTCGTCGGGCCCGATACGTCGAAGCGTGCTGTCGATCAGGACGACCGACCAGTTGTGACGGTCGTGCATCGCGACCGCGACGGGCCCGCCGATTGGCGAGACACGGGGGCGATCATACGTCGTGTCCGGTGTACCGGCGCGAAGCAGCCGCACACCACCGGAGGCCAGGTCGACGGACACGAGATCGCACGTGCCATCGTGGCATCGCACGGCGGCCGCGGTTCGCCCGTCCAGAGCGGGATCCGCGTCGCGCACGCCGGCGCCGTGCGTGACACGATGCACGGTCCCTTGTCGCAGCGACCACAGAAAGAGATCGCGACGCAGCGCCCCGTCGGCGCGGGGCTCGAGGCGTGAGACCAATACCGAGGGAATCGAGTCGCGGCCGATAAATCGCGGCTCATCGAACCCACGATTGTGGGCTGACGTGAGCTGAGCGATCGTGCGACGGCGCGGCGGACCAACGTCGATCGCCGGCACGTCCTTGGGATCGCGCTGGAGCAACTCGCGGCGTTGGCGTGCGATCGCCGTGTCCGCGCCGGACCAGGGGGCGGTCGTTGATACGACGATGCGCGTCGACTTCCCGCGCGCCCGGATCGGGATCGCCAGCAGACGCCCGTTCGCCGACACCGCGGGGGCACCCGTGTACCAGGTGGTGTGCTCGACGGTCTCGCCGGTGTCGAGACGCGAGGCCACGAGCACGGATTGCGCGGCGAGCGCCTTGCGCGTGAGCTCGACGGTGAAGCGGCCATAGAGCTCATCGGGCGACGCTCCGAACACGCCAATGAACGCTTCGTCGAACGTGCGCTCGCGGCGGGCGGTCATGCGCCGCCACAAGTGTGGGAGCGACGAGTCGCCGTGATTGGCTGACAGCCACTCCAGATACGCCGAACCCGCGAGATACGCGAGCTCGCCGCCCTCGAATCGTGGGGAGCCGTCGAGTGCTCCGTATGTCGGAAGATGCCCTTCGAGGGCGAGCACGCGGAGCACCGCGGCGCGGGCCGCGCCGTGTGGCCGGCCGTCCCCGGTCACCCGGCCCTCGACGAGCGTGGCGTATCCCTCGATCACCCAGCGTGGCGATTGTGCGGCAATCGGGCTGATGTCGGCCGGCGCGAGGCGGGCGAGGAGCTGTTCCCACGGATTACGCGACGGAATCGTCAGGTGCGCAATGTGCGTGTACTCGTGCGTGATCAGCGTCTGGCCCCAATCGCGATAGTTGCCGATGTCGTCCGATGGCTCGGGCGCCGCGGCGAACAGCACGATCGTGGGCGCGTCGACAAACGGGAGCGCGAATCCGTTGGCGCTGTTATAGGGGTCGTCAATCAAGACAGTGACGCGGCGTGTCGGGCCACCGCCGACGACGGAGTCGACCGACGCGCGAACGGATTCGAGCCGGCGCGCTATATCGAGAGACCACGCGCGGGCCGACGCGGGGAAGTCGACCGTGAAGTGCGGCGTGCGGACGGTTTCCCAGTGCTGGGCGGGGCGCAAGACCGATTGGGCCGTGAGTGCGGCCGGAACGATCAATGACAACGTGACGAGGGCCCGGTGCGACATCGGCACAAAACTAGTAGATCTGGGTCTATGGTGATCGGTGTCGTCGGGGATTCCGGGTCCGGGAAGACCACGCTGTCCGCCGCTCTCGCCGCCGAGATCGGGCATTCGCGCGTGACGTCGATCTGTCTCGACGACTATCACCGGTACGATCGCGCGGAACGATCCCGCCTCGACCTCACCGCGCTGACTCCCGAGTGCAATCGCCTCGACTTGATGGCGCTTCACCTCCACGCGCTTCGCGCGGGAGAGTCGATTACGAAACCCGTTTATAACCACGAGCACGGCACGTTCGATAGGGACGAAGATCTCGCGCCCGGTGACATCGTGATTGCGCGCGGGCTACTGGCGTTGCATACGGCCGAACTGCGCTCGGCGTTCGACCTCACCGTATTTCTGGACCCGGACCCATTGCTTCGCATCCGCTGGAAGATCGCGCGAGACACCGCCAAGCGCGGATACACGGCCGACCAAGTCATTCAGCATATCCGCCGGCGACAGACCGATTACGAGCGCTATGTCGCGCCGCAGCGGGCCCATGCCGATGTCGTGATCATGTACGCACCCGCCCCTGACGGAACGCTGACGCTCCGCACCGACGTGCGCACAGAACGTGACGTGTCAGTTGTGCTGGCTGCCGCCGAACGCGCGCGTTGTCAGGCGGTGAGCGCGGCGTCTTTGCCTGTCGAGGCCCGATAGGCCATTGCCTTGAGCCGCGCGACCCGGATGGCCATCGGCGGATGCGTGGCGAGCAAGTCGGCGATCTTGCCTTCTTTATTCGATACCGCGCGCCCGAGCGGGTCGGCGATGCACAGGTGGGCCGCGCCGCCTTTGATCACGCTCGACGGGATATCGGCGTGATCGATCTTCTCCAGGGCTGATGCGAGCGCGGCTGGGTTGCGCGTGAACTGCGCGCCGGAGGCGTCGGCCAGGTACTCGCGATCCCGGCTCACGGCCATCGCGAGGAGTCGCGTGACGAGCGGGGCGAGCATCCAGCTGATGATCCAGATGACGAAGAGAACGGCGACGAGCGCGCCATTCGAGCCGCCTTCTTCGTCGCGATCCCGTCCGCTGGAGCCCCACGGCATGAAGCGCCAGGCGCCGTTCGCGATGAGCGCCACCACGCCGACAAGTGCCGCCAGCGTCGTCATCAGTCGGACGTCGAGATTCTTGACGTGGCCCATCTCGTGGGCAATCACCCCTTGCAACTCGTCGCGGCTCACCAGGCCGAGGAGGCCGGTGGTGACGGCGATGCTGGCGGTCTTCTCGTCGTGGCCGGTGGCGAATGCGTTTGGATCAGCGTCGTCGATCACGTACACCGCCGGCTTCGGCAGCCCTGAGGCGATCGCCATCTCCTCGACGACGTTCACGAGTTGTTTTTCTTCCGGCGTCGACGGGGTTTCGAGTTTCCGGGCGCCGGTGGACCACAGGATGGCCGAGGGGCCGATCAGCCATGACCAGGCGGTCATCCCCATCGCCAGGGCGACCATTGCCAGTCCGACGAACGGAAAGACGTGATGGTGCCCGGGCGGGGCGTTCTTGGTGGCCAGGTACCAGATGAAATCGCCGCCGAAGCCGAGCCAGGCGAAGAACAGCACGAACAGAAGGATGACGCGCCGCGAATCGCGGCGATTTTTCTCCTGCTGCGCGAAGAGGTTCGCCGACTCGGCCACGAATTATTTCTGCGGCGGAGTCATCGACAGGTCGACGTTCACATTCTCGCGCTCGGCCGCGTCCGTGATCTCCCAGAGCTCGGCCGCCTTGGCGCCAGCCATCCCCGCGACGAGCGACGTGGGGAATTGCTGTTGCTTCGTGTTGTACTCGGTCGCCGTATCGTTGTAGAGCTGGCGGGCGAACGCGATCTTGTTCTCGGTCGAGGTGAGCTCTTCCTGGAGCTGCGCCACGTTGCCGGTGGCCTTCAGGTCAGGATAGGCTTCCACGACCGCGAAGAGTTTCGAGAGGGCGCCGGAGAGCTGTCCCTCGGCGGCCGCCGTCTGCCCGACGCTGGGCCCGGTCGGCCCGCCGGCACTCTGGACGGCGATCGCTTTGTTCCGGGCGCTGATCACGGCTTCCAGCGTGTCTTTCTCGAACTGCATCGCGCCCTTGACGGTGTTGACCAAGTTCGGGATGAGATCGTGCCGGCGCTTGAGTTGCACGTCGATCTGTTTCCAGGCGTTTGCGACCTGGTTCTTGAGAGCAACGAGTCCGTTGTACGCGCCGATGACCCAGAAGGCCAGTGCGGCAGCGACCACCACGAGCACGATCAGGGGTAGCATCGAGGAACTCCCGGAGTGTCAGGTCCTCTTGCGCGTGATCTTATCGAGGACCTTCGTGATGGGCATGATGAAAAGAGGGGTCAGCAGGCCGCCGAGCAGTACGTTGACCCACGTGAGTGCGATGAAAAAACAGCCGATGCCGATGCCGACCCACAGTGTTCCCAGGGGACCGTGATTCTCCATAGCTTAAAAGTCTATGGTTGACGAGGCCGTCGCGAAAGCTCTCGCTGGAAAGCCCAGGGTCGTCCTCGCCGTGTCCGGTGGGACGGATTCTATGGCGTTGCTCGAGGCCGCGGCACACACCGCCCGCGCTCGAATCAGCGCGGTCGCGACGTTCGACCATGGCACAGGGGAAGCGGCACGCCGCGCGGCTGCCTTGGTGGCGGATCGCACACTCGCGCTGGGACTCAAGATCGTCACGGGCCAATCGGGGCATTCGGCGCAATCGGGGCAACCGGGTCATACGGAAGCCGAATGGCGGGCCGCGCGCTGGGCGTTTCTGCGTGGTGTCGCGCGCGAAGCGCGAGCAACGGTTGTGACGGCGCACACGAGGGATGATCAGGTCGAAACCGTCGTGATGCGGATCATGCGCGCCGCTGGCGCTCGGGGACTGGCGGGTCTCTACGCCGATTCCGACGTACTGAGACCATTCGTTGACGTGCCGAGAAGCGCGATCGCGGCGTACATACGGGAACACAATATTTCTGTAATCGACGATCCCTCGAATCACTCACGCCGGCATCTGCGTAACCGGGTTCGGTTGGATCTCCTCCCAGCGTTACGGCGAGTACGACCGAAGGTCGACGAGGAGATCCTCGCGATTGCACGGAGGGCGGCGGAGTGGCGGAGGGAAATCGAGCGGCTCGTAAAGGGGTTTTGCCCTGTCGACCGCATGGGCGACCACTTCGCCGTTGCGGCGGCAGATCTCGAGGGGTATGATCCCGCATCTCTCGCCATCATTTGGCCCGCGATCGCCGCGCGGGCGGGCGTGACGCTCGATTGGCGGGGAACCTCGCGCGTGGTCGCGTTTACGACCGGGGGTCGGGTGGGCTCGTCGATACAGTTGTCCGGCGGCGTCGAGGTCGTGCGCACGCGAGCGCAGTTTGTCATCCGCCCCTGATCCGCGGCTCGGCGGGCGCTCACTCGCCCGTATCGTGTACGACGAGACGGCGATCGCGCGGCGAGTGGGAGAACTCGGGGCCGAGATCACGGATTGGTATGGTGAGGGCGATCTGCTGATCTTGGGGGCGCTTAAGGGAAGCGTAATCTTCTTCAGCGATCTCATCCGGCGTATCGAACGCCCGCTCCAGGTCGACTTCGTGATCGCTTCCAGCTACGGGAGCGGCAGGGAATCAAGTGGAGCGGTTCACTTGGTGTATGACCCTGAAACCAGGCTCGAAGGGAAACACTTATTATTAGTAGAGGATATAGTCGATTCCGGTCGAACCTTGAACCGCCTGATGGGCGTGCTGCGCGAGCGGCGGCCCAGTTCGCTGGAGGTATGCGCCTTGCTCCATAAGCACATTGCCTCGGCGTTGCAGGAGCGGGTCAAATTCGTCGGTTTTGACGCTCCACACGAATTTCTGGTTGGGTACGGGCTGGATCATGCGGAGGATTTCCGCCACCTGCCCTATATCGCGAGCTTATAAGCATGCCTGTATTGCCTACGCCGCCGAACAACGGCAACAACAAGAAGAAAGTGAGCTGGGGAAGCATCTCCAAGACGCTCTCTTTTTGGATCCTGATCATTCTGATCCCGATCGTCTTCATTCAATTTTCCAGCGCGCGCAATGACCCCGCGCCGCAGATCATATACTCGCAGTACGATCAACAGCTGCAGGCCGACAACATCAAGTCCGTTGTCATCCAGGCCGGACGCATCACCGGCGAGTTCAAGAACAAAGTCGAGTTTCAGGGGCAGGAACGTTCCAAATTCACCGTCAAGCTCCCGGTCGAAAACTCGGACGAGGAACTGGACCGCCTACGCTATCACAACGTGCAGATCGAGGCCAAGGGCGATAACCCGGGCATCGGTGTGTACGTGATGAACCTGCTGCCCTATCTGTTCATCATTGGCTTGTGGGTGTTCTTATTCCGTCAGATGCAGGCGGGTGGCGCCAAGGCTTTCTCATTCGGGAAATCCAAGGCGAAGCTGCTGACGGGCGACACTCCCAAGGTCACGTTCGCGGACGTCGCTGGAGCTGACGAGGCCAAGGTTGAGCTCCAGGAAATCATCGAATTTCTGAAGGATCCGCAGAAATTCACGAAGCTCGGGGGCCGTCTCCCCAAGGGCGCTCTCCTCGTCGGTCCTCCGGGTACCGGCAAGACTCTGCTGGCCAAGGCGGTCGCTGGTGAGGCCGGACGACCGTTCTTCTCGATGTCGGGCTCAGACTTCGTCGAGATGTTCGTCGGCGTTGGCGCGAGCCGTGTTCGCGATCTTTTCGAGCAGGGCAAGGCTCACGCCCCCTGTATCATCTTCATCGACGAAATCGACGCGGTCGGTCGCCATCGTGGAGCCGGCCTGGGTGGCGGTCACGATGAGCGCGAGCAGACGCTGAACCAGTTGCTGGTCGAGATGGACGGGTTTGAGTCCAACGACGGCGTCATTTTGATTGCCGCGACGAACCGTCCCGATGTACTTGATCCGGCGTTACTGCGGCCTGGTCGGTTTGACCGTCAGATCGTTGTCGACGCTCCGGATCTCCGCGGGCGCGAGGGCATTCTCCGTGTGCACCTCCGGAACAAGCCAGTCGCCGACGACGTGAACGTGACGACGCTCGCCCGTGGAACGCCAGGCATGGCCGGCGCGGATCTGGCGAATCTCGTGAACGAGGGGGCCCTTCTCGCCGCGAGACGGAATCACGAGAAGGTCTATATGGCCGATCTCGAAGAGGCCAAGGACAAGGTCATGCTCGGCGCCGAGCGCAAGAGCATGGTCATGAAGGACGAGGAAAAGCGAAACACCGCGTACCACGAAGCGGGACACGCCGTCTGCGCGATGATGGTCGATGGCAACGACCCGCTGCACAAGGTCACGATCGTGCCGCGTGGCCGCGCCCTGGGACTGGCGTTCACGCTCCCCGAGGACGACCGCGTGTCGGTCACGCGCCATCAGTTGGAAGCCAGGCTCGTGATGGCGTACGGCGGTCGCGTCGCCGAAGAGTTGATCTTCGGTCGCGATCACGTGACGACCGGAGCCATGAGTGATATTCAGTCGGCGACCGGGATCGCCCGGCGGTATGTGTCGCAATGGGGATTGTCGGACGCGATTGGTCCGGTGCTCGTCGGCGACAATGAGCAGGAGCTCTTTTTGGGGAGAGAGCTGCAGCATCGCCGCGAGGTGTCGGAGAAGACCGCCCAGCTCGTGGACGCCGAGGTCGCGCGCGTGATCAACGAGGCATACACGCGGGCCAAGGAAACGCTGACGAAGCACATGGACCTGTTGCACAAGGTCGCGTCGGCGTTGCTCGAGCGGGAGACGCTGACGAGAGAGGACATCGGGTACCTGATGCGCGGCGAGGAATTGCCGCCGCGTCCGCCGGCAGTCCCGACGGTCCCGCCCGCGCCGGTCGCGCCGATTCCAGTCGGCGAGCCCCGCCGGTCCGCGCCTCCGCTGCTCGGGGGTCCGGAGGTCGCGCCCGCCTGATCTGGCGCATCCGAGGCGGAGATATCGCCCTCGACCGACCGATCGTGGTCGGCATTGTAAATGTCACCCCCGACAGCTTCAGCGACGGGGGTGACTTTTTTTCGCCCGATGCGGCCGTGGCCCACGGCCGGCAGCTCGTCGCGGACGGCGCTGACATCCTGGACATCGGTGGCGAGTCCACCCGGCCCAATGCTTCCCCCGTCCTGCTCTCCGAGGAGATGCGACGGATCGTCCCGGTCATCCGCGGTCTGCGGCTCGCGGTCCCTGACATCCCGCTGTCGATCGACACCGTCAAAGCACCTGTCGCCGAAGGGGCCATTGCCTTTGGGGCCGCGATCGTCAACGATGTCTCGGGACTCCGGCTGGATCCCGATATGGGTGCCCTGTGCGCATCGTCAGGTGTCGGTGTCGTGCTCATGCACTCGCGGGGCTCGGTCGCTGACATGGCCGCGTACACCCACGCCGAATACGTGGACGTGGTGGGGGAGGTGACAACCGAGTTGCGTTCGCGCGTCAGCGCGGCGCGCGATGCGGGTATCCATGACCGCTCGATTGTCCTCGACCCGGGCATCGGGTTCTCGAAACGAACCGAGCATTCGATCAGCCTCCTGGCCAACCTGCCCGAGATCGCGGTGCTGGGACTGCCAGTTCTGGTGGGCGTATCGCGAAAGCGATTTATCGGAGAGATTACCGGCGTGACGACCACCGCGGATCGCGAAGAGGGCACGATGGCCGCCAACGTCGTGGCGCTCACCCTGGGCGCTCGACTGTTCCGCGTGCACGATGTCCGCGCGGCCAGACGATCGCTCGACCTGGCGTGGGAGATCATGAGGCGGATGCGCTAGTGGATTTCCTGGATCAGTTCCGCGGACTCACGTTCGGATGGCGCGATGCGCTCGAGATCGCATTCGTCGCCTACATCCTCTACCGCGGGCTGCTCCTCGTGCGCGGCACGCGAGCCGTGCAGATCCTGAGTGGGATCGTGGTGCTGGTCGTCGTGTATGCGGTCGCCGTCGTGCTCAAGCTGTCGATGATCACGTACCTGCTCGGCCTCCTCTTCACCTACGGCGTGTTTGCCGGGATCGTGATCTTCCAGCCCGAGGTCCGGCAGGCGTTGGCCCACCTCGGCTCCTCCCGCGTGACGCGGCTCCTGAGGGGGATGGCCGAGTCGGAGGTCGCCGATGCGATCAGCGATGCGCTGGAGCGGCTCAGCCGGTCGGGCATCGGCGCGATCATCGCGGTCGAGCGGGAGAGTCCGCTCGGGGAGTACATCCAGTCCGGGACGGAGCTGAACGCGAAGGTATCCTCTGACCTGTTGGCGACGATCTTTACCCCGTACTCCCCGCTTCACGACGGCGCCGTGATCATTCGCGGGGATACGATCATCGGCGCGGGATGCATCCTCCCGCTGTCGCAGGCGCCGATCTCGGATCGGTCCCTTGGCACCCGGCACCGGGCAGCGCTGGGGCTGGCCGAAGAGACGGACGCGTATGTGTTCGTGGTGTCGGAGGAGACGGCGGTGATCTCCATGGCCTGTGACGGACGCCTCACCCGCTCCTTGTCGCCCATCCAGGCCCGGGACCAACTGTCCGGGCGTAGGACTCGGACCAGCAGTGAGCAGCCGGCGCTGCCGTGACTTGCGGCGAGTTCTAACTACCGATATTTTCACATGTTATGCCGTTTCCTGACTTGGCGGAACGCCTGGCCCAAGTCCGGCGGCGTGTGGGTCAGGACGTCACGATCATCGCGGTAACGAAGACGTACGGCCCGGACGCCGTCGAGGCGGCGTGGCGTTCGGGCTTGCGAGACGTCGGAGAGAATCGGGTGCAGGAAGCGGTCGCGAAGATGGCGGCAATCCAGGTACCCGTGCGCTGGCATCTGATCGGGCACGTGCAACGGAACAAGGTGAAGGACGTCGACGGCTTCGCGCTCGTGCACTCGGTCGATAGTGCGCGGCTCGCCGATGCGTTGGACGAGCTGGGGGTCACCCGCGCTCGGGCGGTCGACGTGCTCTTGCAGGTGAATACCTCGGGCGAACTGTCGAAGTCCGGTTGGGCGCCCGAGGACTTGCGGGCGGAAGCCGAACGGCTCGTGGAGCGTCCTGGTGTGCGGGTGCGGGGTATCATGACGATGGCGCCGCTCGATGCGTCCGTCGACGTGTTACGCGCGACTTTTCGTGGCGCGCGGGAGGCGTTGGCGGTCGTGCGCGAGGCTGGGCATCCGGCAACGGAACTGTCGATGGGAATGTCGAACGACTTCGAGATCGCGGTCGAGGAAGGCGCGACGATGGTGCGATTGGGAACGATTCTCTTTGGAGCGCGCGCACAGTGATCGATGAGTCATTTCATCTCACCCCGCTGGACGTCAGGCGCACGGAGTTTCCCGCCGCGCTCCGTGGCTACGATCGCGCGCGGGTCGACGAGTTTCGCGACCGCGTCGCCAATGAGCTCGAGCGGTTGACGCGGCTCAATCATGAGCTCGAGAACAAGGCCAAGGGGTTCCACGAGCAGCTGCGGGCCTTCCGCGAGCGCGACAAGGCATTGAACGAGGCGCTCGTCTCGGCCCAGCAACTCCGCGCGGAGACGCGCGATCAGGCCGAGCGAGAGGCACAACTGTCGCTTCGCGAGGCGAAGGCGGAAGGGGATCGCCTCATCGATGCGGCCAAGTCCGAGGTTCGGCGCTTGGCGGGAGAGATCGAGGCCCTCGAGCGGTCCCGCCGGGCGTATCTCGCTCAGTTGCGTTCAATGGTCGCGCGTCAGCTCGCCGAGCTCGATGCCATCCCGTCGCACGAGGCGACGCGTCCCGAGGCACCGGCAGCGGCGGCACCCGCGGCGGCACCCGCAGCCCCTCCCGCGGCCCCACCGGGCGAGCCGGTCACGGGTGGTAAGAGTCGCAAGAGCGAGCCCACGACCGGCGGGAGCAAGCCGCCAGTGCCAGCGACGACCGGTGCCGCGCAAGGGGCTCCGCCGCCACCACCACCCGGGGCATCCACGCGGACGACGACGGTACCTCTCGCGGCCGTGCCGCCGAATGGGGCTGCGCCGGAGACGGATGAGAAGAAGCCCGACGAGAAGAAAGACTCCGATGAGGGCGCGCGCCAGCACGTGCAGACGCCCGGTTGGCTCAAGGCGGTTCCGAGCGACAAATGACCTTCCGAACCACGCCGCCTGCGTCCGAGGTGACGCAGGAGCACGCCGCGGTGATGCCGGACGGCATCCCTCCGTATCTTCACGTCTCGGAGCGGATCAACGCCGCCGCGTCGGTCGTCCGCTCGCAGTTCCGGCAGCGGCCCCAGGTTGCGCTCATCCTCGGCACGGGTCTCGGCGGTCTCGCGCGCGAGATCGATGTCGCGGTGACGATCGAGTACGGGGATATCCCGTACTTCCCGCTATCGACGGTCGAGTCGCATGTCGGACGGCTGCTCTGCGGCACACTCGCGGGCAAGACGGTCATCGCGATGCAGGCAAGATTTCACCGGTACGAAGGGTACTCGCTGCAGCAGGTGACGTTCCCCGTGCGCGTGCTCCGCGCCCTGGGCGCAGAGACCTTG
>DATMLM010000044.1:0-3444 GCA_035570055.1 Gemmatimonadaceae bacterium | reverse complement strand
ACAGCGTTCTGATCGCCCGCGACTCCGACTCGTCGCCGAGTGGCGTAGAGGTCGCGTGCATGTTGATGGTATCCACGTCGTCGAGCGTGATACCGCCATCGCGCAGTGCAGCAGCCATCGCCAGGCGTGCGCCGAGCCCTTCCGGGTGCGGCGCCGTCATGTGGTACGCGTCGGCCGACGAGCCCACGGACAGCAGCTCGGCGTAGATGCGCGCGCCGCGTTTCTCGGCATGCTCGAGGGATTCGAGCACGAGCGCGGCCGCGCCCTCGCCCATGACAAAGCCATCGCGATCTTTGTCGAACGGTCGGCTCGCCATCTGCGGGCAGTCGTTGCGCGTGGACATCGCGCGCATGGCGCAAAATCCGCCCACGCCGAGCTCGCAGATCACGGCCTCGCTGCCGCCACACAACACGATATCGGCATCCCCTGCGCGGATGGCCGCGAGACCATCACCGATGTTGTGATTACCCGTCGCGCAGGCGGACACGACGCAATGGTTCGGTCCGGTGAAGCCGTGACGGATCGAGATGATGCCAGCCGCCATGTCCGAGATCATCATCGGAACGAAGAACGGCGATAACCGGTTGGGGCCGTGTTTCTGGAACTCGGCCGATTGCGCCTGCAGCGTCTGTATCCCGCCGATGCCGCTGCCAAAGATCACGCCAATGCGAGACTTGGCCTCGGTTGAGAGCGACGCGGGCGAGATGCCGGCGTCTCGTAGGGCCTCATCGGCCGCGACGATCGCGTACTGACAGAAGGGATCGAGTCGCTTCGCGAGCTTGCGATCGAGGAACTCGAGCGGATCGAAGCCTTTGACATCGGCAGCGAAGCGCGTATCGAACGCCGATGCGTCGAACCGCGTAATAGGAGTGGCACCGCTTTCACCGCGTAGGGCCGCGGACCAAAACTCGCCGACCGTGTTTCCGATCGGCGTGAGCGCGCCCATGCCAGTGACGACCACGCGTTGCTTCATCGACAGAAATCTACGGGCGTCGCGCGTAGGGCGCGATCCCTGCTCGGTAAGACATGGAGCACGCGCACCAGATATGCGTCTTTAATAAGATATGTCCACATTACACATCCCGTTCTTTCAAGTGTTGAGCCGATGTACGCCGGACAGCGCAGATTGGAGAGCGACGTCGGCGGGGCTCGTCACGATTCGACTCGCCGACCGGCGTGTGTCCGGCCGTCGGCCGAGTTGGCGTGAGCTCCGTCGGGTGCGACATGCCGTCTCCGATGTCGATCGCGAGTCGCCGTTGTACCCCGCGCTCATCGCGCTGTTCTCGGCCGTCGGCAGCGCGTGGCGACTGCGTCGCCAACGCGTCATTGACGCCTTGCACACCTACGCGGCTCGGTTGCATGAAGTGGCCGAGTGGGCGCTGGCGGTCGATGTCTACGAGACGCTGCTGGCGCAGCTCGAGCTTCCGCTGCATGCGGCGCTCGCCGCCGAAGCGTACGAACGAAGCGGCGAAGCCCTGCGAGCGCTCGGTCGCTTCGACGAAGCCACGCAGAGCTTTCGCGAGGCCCAGGCGTTGGCGCTGCGCCGAGGCGACGTCGTTGGCGAGCTGAGAATGCGGATCGCCGAAGCGAGCGTCGCATCGCGTCGCGGCCGTGTCGGCGAGGCACGCGCGATCATTACCGAGACCATCGGCGCCGCGGAACGCGCCGGACTGCCGCACGTCAGATCGCTCGCGTTAGCCGCGCTGTAACGCGGCGCGGAGGCCGTCGAGGTCCCAGGGGTCCTCGACGTGACTGTCATTGACAAAGAACGTCGGCGTGCTGCGCACGCCTGACGCCAGCGCACTACTCGTCTTCTCACGGACGAGCGCACGGTATGTGTGCGCATCGAGATCAGCGGCGAGACGGGCGACATCCAGGTGCAGGCGATCGGCTTCGGCGAGTAACGCCTCGCGTTCGAGTGACGGAGCACGGAGCGACAACGCCTCGTGCATCTCCCAGAATCGCCCTTGGGCTCCCGCTGCTTCGGCCGCTTCCGCCGCCAACTCCGCGTGCGGAAAATCCGCGGTCAGTGCGAAGTGTCGATACACGAAGCGCAACTCGTCGCCGAGGTCGGCGCGGATGGCGGCAACTTCTGGATACACCCGCCGGCAATGCAGGCACTCGTAGTTGCCATACATCAAAAGAGTGACCGGCGCGTCCGCCGGTCCAAACACGTGATCGTTGGCCGTTATGCTGCTCGTCATCGCGTTACATGTACGACGACGAGAACAGAGGTTCCTACGCGAACGAGACCGTTGGCTTGAACTCGGGTGGGCGGCGCACTTTGGTCTCTTGCTCGAACGCGTAGGCGAGCGATAGCAGCTTTGCCTCAGAAAATGGCCGCCCCATAAACGAGACCCCAACCGGCAGACCGAAGGCGTAGCCGGCCGGCACCGTGACGGCGGGATAGCCCGAGACCGCCGTCGGCGTCGTGCTCGACCCACCGCTACCGCCATCGCCGTCGACGAGGTCGATCGGCGACGCCGGGCCGCCAGTCGGCGCGACGATCGCGTCGAGCCGGTGGAGGGTCATGGTGTGATCGATGCCATCGGTGCGCGCCATCTGGTGGCACTTGGCGAGGGCCGCGAGATACTTGGGGCTCGTCAGCGGGCCCTTGGCTTGCGCCGCCACCATCTGCTCTTGCCGGAAGTACGGCATCTCCGTGTCCGCGTGCGCTTCGTTGAACGCGATCACGTCGGCGAGCGTGCGAACCTGTGCACCCGGACCCAGGTCGGCCAAATACGCGTTGAGATCGGCTTTGAAGTCGTACAACAAGACTTCGAGCTCGGCTTCGTCATACTTGCCGGCTGTTTCGATCTCCGCGGGGTCGATGATGATCGCGCCCAGGCGTTTCATCGCATCAATCGCTTCGTTCACGATTTTGTCGGTGATCCAGCTGTACCCGAAGTAGTGCTTGCGCGCGACTCCAATTCGCGCGCCACGGAGCGCGTTGGCATCGAGACCAGCGGTGTAGTCGACGCCCTTGGGCTTCGTCGCCTTGTCTCTCGGATCAACGCCGGCGAGCACCGTGAGGAGTACCGCGGCATCACGAACCGAGCGGACAATGGGGCCGGCGGTGTCTTGGTTGTGCGAGATCGGAACAATGCCTGCACGGGACACGAGGCCAATCGTCGGCTTGACCCCCACGCACGAGTTGCACGAAGCGGGCGACAAGATCGAGCCATCGGTCTCGGTGCCAATCGTGAGCGCGGCGAGATTCGCGGCGGCGGCGACGCCAGAGCCAGAGCTCGAGCCCGAGGGCGTCCGATCGAGCGCGTACGGGTTCCGCGTTTGACCACCGCGACCACTCCACCCGCTCGACGAGTGCGTGGAACGGAAATTCGCCCACTCGCTCAAATTCGTTTTGCCGAGGATGATCGCGCCTGCCGCGCGCAAGCGCGTGACGATGAAGGCATCGCGTGGCACCAGACTGCCGACGAGCGC
>DATMLM010000043.1:0-54688 GCA_035570055.1 Gemmatimonadaceae bacterium | reverse complement strand
TGGTCTATGGCGATGACCTCGTCTCGACCGTGGCGAGCCGCCGCACCGAAGTCGAGAGCGGCGCCCGCAACGTCGACAATATCCTCACGAACGGCTTGCTGCCCGAGGTCTCGCGCATTCTGCTCGAGGCAATGGTCAGCGGGACTCGCCTGACGGCGGTGCGCGTCGGCGTCGGAAGCGATGGGGCGTTCACCTACCACCCCGAGCGTGCGCCCGATGATCGCGGGCTCGCGCCACTCCCGGCCTGAGCGCCTTTTGATATATGTCGACCTATACACAGACCGGCCCCTATAAAGTCGTCTCGCCGCTGGGCGGCGATACGCTCCTCTTCAGCAGTATGTCCGGGGAAGAGGCGGTGTCGACGCCGTTCCTGTTCACGGTCGACATGCTCTCGGAACAAGAATCGATCCTGCCGAGCCAGATGATTCGGAAGCCGCTCGTCGTCGAGTTGGATATGGGCAACGGCACGACGCGTTACATCCATGGCCTCGTCCGTCGCTTCATTCAGATGGACAGCGCGTTCAGCAGCTTGTATGCGTACCGGGCCGAGGTCGTCCCCTGGCTCTGGTTCCTGTCGCTGGCGGCGGACTGCCGGGTCTACGAGAACAAGTCGGTGCCGGACATCGTCGAGGACGTCTTCAAGCGCAACAACTGGACAGATTTTAAGCTGCAGACCACGGGCACCTATGCGCCGCGTGAGTACTGCGTGCAGTATCGGGAAACCGATCTGGCATTCGTGAGTCGCCTGCTCGAGGAAGAAGGCATATTCTACTTCTTTCAGCACACGGACTCGAAGCACACGCTCGTCATGGCTGATGGCAACAGCGCGTTTCAGCCGGTGCCGGGAACCTCGACGATCAGCGCCAGCGAACAGGTCGCCGGGAGCACCCAGTACCAGCAGAGCGTCGGCTCCATACAGTGGGATCAGCACGTCCTACCGGGCACGGTCACGCTGTACGACTACAACTACCTCGACGGCCAGAAGGCGCTCACCGCAACGGTGTCCTCCAGCGGTCCCGAGGAGATATACGACTATCCGGGTGGCTTCACCGATCAGGACACGGGCGACCGATACGCGCGAGCGCAGCTCGATGCCGCCGAAGCGTTCCAGCAGGAGGTCACAGGTGTGAGCTCGTGCATGGGGTTCACGGCGGGATACCAGTTCACGCTGTCGGACTACTTCCGCAGCGATCTCAACGGCGGTTTCAACCTCGTGAAGGTGCGTCACACGGCCCAACTGCTTGGCTACTATGGGGCAGCCGCGGCGGCCGATCAGACCGCGACCTACCAGAACGATTTCCGGGCGCTCGCCAAGGAAACCGTCTTCCGCCCGGACTTACGCACGCCGCGCCCCGTGATCTGCGGCACGCAAACCGCACTCGTGGTCGGCCCGTCCGGCAGCGAGATCAACGTCGACAAGTACGGCCGCGTGCAGGTCCAGTTCTTCTGGGAGCGGACCAACAAGGGCGACCCAGGCAGCTCGCCCTTTGTGCGCGTGTCGACGTCGTGGGCCGGGAAGAACTGGGGGATCATCCACATTCCCCGCATCGGCCAGGAAGTCGTCGTCGCGTTCGAGGAGGGCAATCCGGACCGGCCGATCATCGTCGGGAGCGTCTACAACCCCGACATGATGCCGCCGTATGATTTGCCCGCGAACAAATCGCAGAGCGGCATCAAATCGCGCAGCACCGAAGGCGGCGGCACCTCGGACTACAACGAGCTCCGGTTCGAGGACAAAATGGGCAGCGAGGAGATTCACTTGCATGCCCAAAAGGATCTCAGAATCACAGTCGAGAACAACCGCACCGAGTACATCGGCAACGCGGAAACGAAGATCATCGACAAGGGCGACTACAACGAGCTGCTGAAGGAAGGGAAGTACGTCCTGGAGATCCAGAAGGGCGATCAGGAGATCGACATCGATCAGGGGTCGCAGAAGACGACGCTCGGCCAGGGCGATTGCAGTCTCGATCTCGAGATGGGCGGCTACGACATCGATCTCGGTCAGGGCGACATGAGCACGTCGCTCACGCGCGGCAACGTGTCGACCAAGCTGGATATGGGCAATTACGAGCTCGAAGCGTCGATGGGCAACGTGTCGATCAAGGCCGATCTCGGGCAGGTGACGATCGAGGCGCTGCAAGGCATCGAGCTCAAGGTCGGCCCGAACAGCATCAAGATCGACATGACCGGCGTGACCATCTCGGGGATGATGGTATCCATCAGTGGCCAGGTGCAGACGCAGGTCTCGGGTCTCATGACGCAGGTGTCCGGGAGCGCGATGACGCAGATTTCCGGCGCCATCACGATGATCGGCTGATATGACTCCGGCCCCAGGAGAGGTGGCGAAGGCTGCCGAGCTGAATGGCGATGCGCTCGCGGTGCTGCACCCGGAGCATGGCGGCCGCGAGTTCGCCACCGCGCTCGTGAACGCCGAATTGTTTCAAGATGCGGTTCGTTTCGTGGCGCACGCGCTCCCGAAACGCGAAGCCGTCTGGTGGGCGTTGCTGTGCGCGCGCGAAGCCGCTGGGGATGCGCCGCCGGCCGAGGTAAAGGCCTCGCTCGACGCGACGGATGTGTGGGTACGACACCCGGGCGATGAGCAGCGCCGCGCGGCGATGGCCGCGGCGCAGAAGGCGACGCTCAGTACCGCCGCCGGATGCGCTGGCCTGGCCGCGTTCTTGAGCGGCGGCAGCCTCTCGGTGCCGGGACAACCCGAGGTGCCACCCGGCCCGTTCCTCACGGCCAAAGCGGTGTTCGGCGCCGTGGCGCTGGCATCGATTGGCACCGATCCCAAGACCGCGCCGGAGCGGTTCCGGCGCTATGTCGAGCAAGCGCTTCACATCGGTGATCAGGCTGGCGCCTGGAGGAAGGCCTAAATGGGACTGCCCGCTGCTCGCCTCACGGACATGCACGTATGTGCAATGGTGACGGGGATCATCCCGCACGTCGGTGGTCCCGTCGTCGGCCCCGGTTGTCCGACGGTGCTCATCGGCGGTCTGCCGGCGGCTCGCGTCGGCGATATGGCGGTCTGCGTGGGACCGCCGGATGTCATCGCGATGGGGGCGTTTACCGTTCTTATTGGCGGTATGCCGGCCGCCCAAATGGGCAGTCTCACCGCTCACGGCGGGGCCATCGTTCTCGGATGCCCGACGGTTTTGGTCGGCTGATTTCGATCGTCTAGCTAGCCGAAGTGGACAGATAGTACGATCTTGCTCGCGGTTCAGCCACCGGAGATCTCTCGTGCGCGCAGTACTCCTGGTATGCGCGGCCGTAGGACTTGCCGCCTGCAGTAGCGACAAGAACTCGACGACCCCGGGTCACATGACGATCAACCCGGACTCGTCGAATGTATTCGTCGGGGATTCCGAACAGATCGCCGCCGTGAACGCGCCGGCGTTCGTCACGTGGAGCTCGAGCGACAGCAACATCGCCAATGTCGTCAACGGCATGGTGTACGGCATCGCTGCCGGGCAGGTGACGATCAATGCCTCCTCGGGCGCGAGCAACGCCTTCGCGACGATCACCGTCTCCCAACCACCGCAGATCGGGCTCTCGACGACCGGCGTGACGTTCGAAGCACCGGCGGGTGCGTCGCCGCCACCCCCGCAAACGGTCGGTGTCGCCAACACCGGGAGTGGGCCGCTCCAGAACCTCACCGTCGGACTCGTGACCTATAGCACCGGCGCGTCCGGTTGGCTCACGGCGACGCTCCCCGCGAGCGCCGCCGCGCCCGCGACGCTGACCCTCCAGCCCTCGACGACGGTCCTGCCGGCCGGGACCTACTCGGCCACCGTCCCTATCTCGTCTCCCCAGGCGACGAACTCGCCGCGAACCGTCACCGTCACCTACGTCGTCGATCCGGCCTCTGTGCTGGTGCTCTCGCGGAGCAGCGTGCCGATCGCCGCGCAAGCGAATGCCGCCCTGCCCGGCACACAAACGGTCTCGATCACGAATAGCGGCGGTGGGACGATCAACGGGATCGCGCCAGGGACCATCGCGTACTCGGCCGGCGCCTCGGGTTGGCTCGCCGCGAGCGTCACGTCCGCGACGACCCCTTCGACGCTGACGCTCACGGCGACATCGACGGCCCTCGCGGTCGGCAACTACTCGGCGACGGTACCGATCACCTCGACGACGAACGGCGTGACGCCGCTGAACGTCACCGTCACCTACACGGTGTCCGCGGCGCCCGTGCCGCCCGCGATCAGCCTCTCGGGCACCTCGGCCTCATTCAACGCGACGAGCGGTGGGTCGGTCCCGTCGAGCCAACAGATCACGATCACGAACGGCGGCGGCGGAACGTTGTCCGGGTTGACCGCGCCTATCACCTACACCTCGGGATCCGGTTGGCTGACCGCGGTGCTCGGCAGCACGACCGCGCCGGCCACACTCACGCTGCAACCGTCCAGCGTGCTCGGAGTGGGAACCTATCAGGCCACCGTGGCCGTCACCGCCGCGGGCGCCAGCAACTCGCCGCAGAATATCACCGTCACGTACACGGTCACGGCGGCACCGGTGATCCATCTGGCAGGCACGAGCGCCAACTTCCTCTCGCAGCAGGCGAACGTCGATCCCGCGAATCAGCAGATTGCGGTGTCAAACACGGGTGGCGGATCGCTCACGGGGCTCACCGCGACGGTGAACTACACCGGGAGCACCACGGGATGGCTCGCCGCCACGCTCGCCACGTCGGCTCCGGCGTCGCCGTCGTCGACGCCGTTGACGTTGAGTGTGACAACTGGGTCGATCATCCCTGGGACGTATCAGGCAACCGTCACCATCGCCTCCTCGTTGCCGGGTGTCACGTCGCAGAACGTGACCGTGACATTCGAGCGACAGGCCACGCTCACAAACGACGTGCAGGCTCTCTTCCAGTCCAATTGTACCGGCTGTCACTCAGGTGGGTCGCCTTCCGGCGGCGTCGACCTCTCGTCGGCCACGTCCAGTTACACGAACCTGGTCAGCGTTGCGCCGAACGTGACCGCCACGGGCTTCCCGTATCGCGTCAACCCGAGCGACTCGACGACCAGTTGGCTCTGGGTCCAATTGTCGGCGCAAACGACAGCCCACATAGCGTTTAATGAGAACATGCCGGTGGGATGTCCGGAAAACGGACTCAATGGCGCCGGTTGCCTCACGTCCGTGCAGGAGCATCTGGTCGCGACCTGGATTCAACAAGGAGCCGCTCAATGACGCGCCGGTACGTTGGTCTCGTCCTGGTCGGCGCCTGCCTGGCGGCGCCGGCATTCGGCCAGACGCCGAACATGAAGACGGATATCCGCAACCTGTTCCACTTCGGCACCTGCGCGAACTTGATCTGCATCGATACCAGCGCTGGTCCGCACGGGACGCACTTCAATCCCGATGCCGCGACCAGCGGAACGGAGTTGATCAACTTCCTGGAGAACGCGGTCACGACCACGATCGGCAACCTCCCGATCGGGGGCACGTCATCCGGCGCCGTGTTCTCATTCGATGCGAACGGCGTCCCGATCGTCTCCGCGGGATCGACCGGACCGATCTTCGGCGAACGCGCGCAGACGCTCGGCCGTGGCCATCTCGTCGTCGGCGTCAACGCGACCAGCTTGAGCTTCGCGTCGATTCGCGGCGTGCCGCTGAACGACATCTCGTTGAACCTGACCCACCAGAACATCGATCCCCAGAACGGCGGCAAGCTCGGCAGCCCGACCTTCGAGTACGATTACATCAACATCCAGACGGACATGTCGTTGTCGATGCTCGCGTACTCGGCGTACGTCACGTACGGCCTGGCGAATCACGTCGACATCTCCGTGGCCGTGCCGTTGGTACACTTGACGTTCAACGGGACGAGCATCGGCACGATCATGCATAATGAGCCTGGCCCCGCCGACCACTACTGGTCGGGCAATCCGCTCAACCCTAAGCTCGTGGACACGACGCACTCGGGCGGAAATGTGACAGGGGTCGGCGACATGTCCGTTCGCCTCAAGGCGAACCTCCTCCAGACGGCGACGACGGGCATCGGGCTCCTGGCCGACCTGCGGCTCCCGACGGGCGACCAAAACAACCTCCTCGGGACCGGCACGATCTCCTGGCGCGCCCTGTTGATCGCCTCGACCCGCCTTGCCTTCATCGAGCCCCATGTCAATGTCGGGTATGAGTATCAGAATGCGACTACTGAAACGGGCGCCGCGCTGACCACGGTCGGACTGGATGCCCGACTGGCCCCCCCGGTGACATTTGCCGGTGAAATTATTGGACGGTGGGAGGTCGGCCCAAACGTGCCCTTGCCGGGGCCCGCGTCGTATATCGATGGGAGCGTCGTGCAGCGAACCACGTTTCCGAACCAACGGGACGACAACATCGATGGATCGACCGGACTCAAGATCGGGTTCGGGAAGGGCTTCACCGTGTTGGGCAACGTGATCTTCCCGATCCAGGATCGCGGCGTCAAAGCAAATATTATTTGGACCGTTGGTCTCGAACGAAGCTTTTGAACTGGGCCTCATTGAACACTACCCGCGTCGCTTCGCCCGTCGCCCCAGATACCCGCGCCCATTTACTGGACGCGGTACGCGAAGCGTCCGCGACGAACTACGAGACCCTCGGCGAGCTAGGCCCGAGCGCGAGAAGCGTGATGGCCTATCTCGTCCGCCAGAAGTCGGACCGCGCCCTCTCGGTCCTGCTCCTGGAACGGGACCCCATGAGTACGATCGGCGAGGACCGTTACACCCTCGCCGAGGCCAATGAGCTCGACGACCGCGTCCCGACGCTCGGGATCACCTGCGACGCCTGCCAGGCGCCGCTCGCGACCTGGGCGGCCCGCTGCGGCGTCTGTGGCGGCGAAGTCGTCGGAACTCCCGACGATCCCGCCGTGGTCCGCCGGTTGGCACAGGTGTACTCGGCCCTTCTGGGCTCGATGCCTCGCCCGGGCGGCGGCTCGATCTATTTCGCCCGCGAGGGCGACGGCCTGGTCGCGCTCCGCCTGATGACGACGGGAGAGACGGCCGAGCCATACAAGCTCGCGGCCACGCCAGTCGACCCGACACGCGCCCCCATGCTGCCGACGCCGCCAGCGGCGCCGCGGACGCCGGACATGACGGGCGCGACCCGGCGATCGAAACCGACGGTGAGCGTCGCGACGCCGGCGAAGACGACGCGCGTCTGTGCGCAGTGCGGCGCCGAGTATCCGTCGGACCAGCGCTTCTGCCCGACCGACGGCTCGCCGCTCCGCTCCAAGACCGGCGGCACCGGCATCATCGGCGAGATCATCGCCGAACGCTATCACGTCGTAAAGGCACTCGGCGAGGGCGGGATGGGACAGGTCTATCTCGCCGAACAGGTGAAGATGCGGCGCATGTGTGCGCTCAAGGTCATGCGCCCGCAGCTGGCGACCGACGCCGATGCGGTGCGTCGGTTCGGCGCCGAGGCCGAAAACGCGAGCCGCATCGCGCACCCGAACGTTGCCGCGATCTACGATTTCGGCGAGACGCCCGAGGGGCTCGTCTATCTCGCCATGGAGTTCGTGGACGGGCCGTCCCTGGCGTCAATGTTGGCGCGCGAGCGCGTGATGCCATCAGGGCGGGTCGCGACGATCGGCAAGCAGGTCGCCGACGCGTTGTCGGCGGCCCACGAGCTCGGCATCGTCCACCGCGACTTGAAGCCCGACAACGTCATGATCGTTCGGGCCAAAGACGGTACGGAACGCGTCAAAGTCGTCGACTTTGGCATTGCGAAAGCCATGGCCGACGGCCGGACGCAGATGACGCGCACGGGGTTCGTGCTCGGCACGCCGGCGTACATGAGCCCCGAGCAGATCGCCGGGGACAAGCTCGACGGACGCAGCGATCTGTACAGCCTCGGATGCATGCTGTTCGAGATGCTGACCGGCCAGTCGCCGTTCTCCGGCCCGACCGGCGAGATCGTGCTCCACCGGCGCCTGACCGAAGAGGCGGCTAAGGTCCGAACGCTCTCGCCCGACTGCCCAAAGAATCTCGAAGGCGTCATCACGCGCCTCTTATCACGCAGGGTTGACGACCGCTTCCAGCACGCGGCGGAGCTGAGCGAAGCGCTCGACGAATGCATCGACGAGGACGACCGCCGTGGCACGCGGCCGAAGACGCCGATTCACTCGAAGGCGACCATCGTCATGAACAAGGCTGGCGCGACGAAGGTCATCCACGCGACCGCGCGCGCCGCTACGACGAAACGAAAGGCCCAGCGGAAAGCGCAGCCAAATTATCTGATGTGGGGCGGCATCGCGGCAGCCGTTGTGATCGCTGTAGGCGGCGTCATCGCGTGGCGCACGCTGTCGAAACCCGCGCCGGCACCGAACACTGTAGCGCAGGCTTCGGCGCCCAGTACGTCGCAGTCGTCCAGTCCGTCGCCGTCGCAATCGTCGCCGTCGCTATCCGCCGCATCGCAGACTCCGTCAGCTGCGCAACCGACGCCGGACACGCAAGCCGCCGCCACACCGCCACAGGCGACTGTGGCGCCGAGTACCCCATCGAAATCCGCGCCGAAGAAGCAGCCGGCAAAAGAGAAACCGACGCCGACACGTCCCGCGCCGGTCGTCGCCACCACGCCTCCGCCGGCGCCAATCCAGCCCGCGCCCCAGCCGCAGCCGCAGCAGCAGGTGGTGCAGCAGCAGGTGGTGCAGCAGCCCGCTCCCATCACTCCGGCGCCGGCCGCGGCGCCTGTGGTCGACCTGGCGGCCGAGGTAGGCCACGCGAACCAGGTGGTGAAGGACTACGTCTACGCATTGAATGACAAGAACATCAACCGGATGAAGCAGCTCTATCCGACGATGCCCGGCGCGCTGGAGACTGGCCTGCGCGCGCTGACGGCGAACGCAACCGACTTCTCGGCGTCGATCACCACGCCGCCGAACGCGTCGGTGCTCGGCGATGCCGGAGACACGGAGTTCGCCTACCAGCTCACGTTCTCGACCCCGGCTCAGGGGAAGAGCAGCCCGTCGTTCCGCTACCACGCCGCGCTCGCCAAGCAAGGCGGCGTGTGGCAGATCAAGTCGCTGACGCTACTCCGGTAGGTAGCTCGCGGTCAGTGCACGGTGAGGCTGACGGTCGCCTCACGCCCCGCCGCGGTCGCGCGCACGTGCGCCGTTCCAGCCGCGACCGCGGTCACCGCACCAGTCTTGGCGTCAACCGTCGCAATCGCCGGGTCATCACTGCTCCAGACGATCGGCGCGCTCGACACCGGGCGGTGATTCGCATCGGACGCGATACCATGCAGTCGCGACGTCTGGCCAACCTGCAGTGGCTCGGCGCCAGTGATGTCAATGAACCTCACGCCCTTCGCGGCGGCGACAAATACGGTTTGCGGCTCCTGCGGCGGTGCGTCTGCCGCCGGCGTCAGCGGTGCCCATAGCGCGATGCCGACCCCGGCGCCCACCGCGATTGCCACGACGATCCCCGCGACAACCCACAACCCGTTGCGCCGTCGCCGCGTAGCGGTGACCGGCGCCTGAGGCGGTGGCGGAGTGGGCGGTGAGACCGCCGAACCAGCGGGCATAGTCGCGGGGATCGGCCGCGAGACCGCAAGCGAAATCGCCGCCCGAGCATCGCCGATGGCTGCCCGCACGATGGCGGCGCCCGGGGCCACTGCCGTCGCCCGCCCGGTCTTCTCGTCCACCCGCACGATCTCTGGCGCGTCTGAGCTCCAGCTCACCGCAACGGCTGGCACCTCGGCGCCGCGCGGGCTCCACGCGGTGAGCCTGAGCGTGACGGCCTCGCCCACGGTGACTTCGCCTGGTGCCGTGATCGCCACCTTGCTCACCACTTGCTGCGTCACGCCGCCGCGCGGGATCGGGCTCGGCGCTCCCCGAATGATGGTCGTGTCGAGACCATCGGTCGCCCATTTCGCGAGCTCGGCTCTCTCGGGATCGTCGTCCTCGAACGGCCGCGCCTGGGCCGCGTGTAGCGCCGCGTTCATGCTCGGCCACCGCTCGGCCGGCGTCTTTGCCAGCATGCGGCGGATGGCCGCATCGAGCTCCGGCGGACAGTCCGGCCGGCGCTCGGTGATGGGCGCCGGCGCCTGCTCGATGTGACAGCGCATCACGGCGAACGTCGTCCCCGTGAACGGCACGGAGCCGGTCAGCATCTCGTACGCGACGACGCCCAACGCATACTGGTCCGCGGCCCACGTGATCTCCGTCCCGCGGCACTGCTCGGGACTCATGTACTGCGGCGTGCCGACCGCCGCGCCGGTCTGCGTGTGGGCGTTGGACTCGGCGACTTTGGCGATACCGAAGTCCGTCACCATGGCTTCGCCAGCGGCATCCATCATGATGTTCGCCGGCTTGATGTCACGGTGGATGATCTGCAGCCGATGCGCGTAGCTCAGTGCGCTGCCCACTTCGCAGAGAATGTGGCGGACCACCGGGATGGGCAGGGCACCCCGCGCTCCGATAATCTCGGCCAGCGGGCGTCCCACCACGAATTTCATCACAAAACAGTGCAGGTCGCCCACCTGCCGCACCGCGTGAATCGTGATGATGTTCGGATGATTCAGACGCGCGACGGTGACCGCTTCCTGCTGGAAACGCTGCACCATGCTGGCGTCGGGCATGAGCCCGGGCGACATGACCTTGATGGCCACGCGCCGGTCGAGGGCGGGCTCGTAGGCCAGAAATACGGCGGCCATGCCCCCACGACCCAACTCGCGCTCGATGATGTACTCCCCTTGGAGCGCGTCATTCAGACGGTCGGCGACCGTCGACCAACTCGACTGATTGGCGGGTACCGAGGTCGTCACCAGTCAACGATACGTTTCCGTCTCACCTTGGCAAGGCGTATCCCCTTGGCCAGCCCTGTCGTCAGTCGATGTGGCCGCAGAGACGTACGCTCCAGAGGCGCGCCCGCCTGAGCTGGACACGCTGGAAGGGATCGAGTTCCTACAGATCCACGGTGGTCTGGAGCGGCGCGGCGCCCGCCTCCGCACAAAGATCATTCTGTTCGTCGTGGTGGCACTCGTCCCGATTTTCCTGGCGCTGGGCTACTGGTACCTGCCCCGGGAGTTCTGGACGGTCCAACTCGCCGAGTCGGCCGAAAGCGCCCGCACGGTCGCGGCGTTCGTCGTCCGCCGCCCGACCCCCGAGACGGTCAACGACGCCTTCACCACCGCGATCGGCCGCCTGCTGTATTTAGGTATCGTCGACGCCGATGGACGCGTGCTCTTCGCCAGGTCCGAGCGTGACCGCCTGACGCCTCCGGACGCCGTGCTCCACGCCGATCACCTGGAGGGCACGCGCCGAAACGAGCGCGAGCTGTGGGTGGTTCGCCCCACGCGCGAAGGCGAACGGGTGGTGCTCGCCTGGTCGCTCGATCGGGCGAGCGACGCGTGGTTCCGCATGCGCCGCATTTTCACGTTCGCCACGGTCGTTGCGATCGGCGTGGCCTCGTTTCTCGCGTTCGTCCTGTCGCGCTCCGTCACGCGGCCGCTGGAGTCGATCACGGTCTCGCTCGACGCGTTGACGCGCCAGTCCCATTGGAACCTGCGCACACGGGTCGCCGTGCGCACCCGCGACGAGATCGGCGATCTCGCGGTCTGCGTCAACCGATTCATCGCCGAGCTCGCGCGGTTGGTGTCCAACACGCGCGAAGCCGCCGAGCACGTGGTGCGCCGCACCGAAGAATTGAGTGCCTCCACGTCGGCCCTCAACGCATCGGGTCACGACGTCTCCGCAGCCGTTGATACGGTTGCCGCCGACGCCGCCGCGCAAGCCGACCTGGCCGCTCGCACGCGGGAAGAGGCCGCCGCGGCCGGCGAAGCCGCCGAGGCAGTCCTGGAGCGTGTCGGCGAAGCCGACTCGATAACCAGTGACACGCTTGCTGCCGCCCAGGTCGGGCTCAAGGGTGTGGCGGAAGCCGACACGGCTGTCGAGCGCATTGTCGCCGCCGCCGCGGCGGCCCAACAGAGCTTCGCGGAAGTCGAGCAGCGCCTCAAGGCGATCGCCGGGGCCACCGCGGGAATCGCCGGCATTGCTCAGACCACAAATTTGATCGCTCTCAACGCCGCGATTGAGGCAGCCCGTGCGGGCGAGCACGGGAAGGGATTCGCGGTCGTCGCCGACGAAGTCCGAAAGCTCGCCCGCGCGTCCGGCAAGCTCGTCGACCAGATCCACGCTGAGGTCAGCCGGATCCAGAAGGGGACGCGCGCGACGGCGACCGATCTCTCGCGCGCGAACGACGAGGTCCTCGCCGGGCGCAAAGTGATCGGCGCCACGGGTACCGCGATTCGGGACTCGGTCGCCCGGGTCGAGGCCGCGGCGGCCATTGTGCGCGGGGTCGCGACGCTAGCGGCCGCTCAGCGCGAAGCGGTCCGCCGTATCGAAGCCCGCGCGGCCGAAGTCGCGGCGCTCTCGGGCAGCCAGGCTTCGGCCGCCCAGCAGATGGCGATGTCGACCGCGGCCCAGGCGAATGTGATCAGTGAAGCGGCCGCCGAGCTCGCCGCGCTACGCAACGTCGCGACGGTCGCGCTCGAATCGGTCAATCGCTTTCAGATCTGAGAACAAGCGTAAACGTCGACCCCGTGCCGGGCGTGCTCTCGACGGTGAGATCGCCGTTCATGGCCCGGGCCAGTGCACGACTGATGGGCAGCCCGAGCCCAACGCCCTCCACGGGCCGCGACAACTGCCGGTCGAGCTGAACGAACGGCTCGAAGATGCGCCCCATGTCGGCCTCGGGGATCCCACGGCCGGAGTCGCGCACGCGCACGTGGACCTTCGCCCCGTTCGCCTCGCACGAGACCCACACCATGCCCCCGCGGTCCGTGAACTTGATCGCGTTCGACACGAGGTTCGTCAGGATCTGCGCGACTTTGTGTCGATCGGCGTGCGCCACCACAGCGGGGTCGGCGCCGGACGTATCGAACCCCAGGCCTTTGCCTCCGATCTGCGGCTTGATCAAGGCATCGACGGTCGTGATCACATCGGCGAGCGACACGGGCCCCAGCTTGATCTGTTCTTGACTGGCCTCGAGCCGCGCGAAGGCGAGAATGGAATTGATCAACCCGAGGAGATGCTCCTCGCTCCTCCGGATCGCCTCCAGATCTTGTGTCTGCTCAGGTGTGACGGGTCCCCGTAGTCCCAGCACGAGGATCTCGGCATACCCGGCGATGGCATTGAGTGGTGTCCGCAACTCGTGGCTCATCGTCGCGAGGAAGCTCGATTTCGCCTGGTTCGCGTTCTCCGCGATCCGCTGCGCGTCCCGTGCCTCGTCGGCATTGCGCTCCGCGACGAGCGTCTGCTCGGCCAGCTCCTCGGTCGTCGACTGCAACTCCTCGTTCGCCGCCTCCAGCTCGGCCGCCTGTTCCTGAAGCTGCTCGTTCGTCGTCTCGAGCTCGCTCTGTTGCTCCCGAAGACGCTGGGCGGCCTCTGCTTCCCGGGCGGCCGCCCGCGACAGGGCGGCGACCGTGAACGCGGCCAGTAGGAAGGCGACCAGCGTGCCCGCGGCGATAATCCACTGGGTCCGCACGGCGCGGCGATGCTCGACCGCGGTGCGGCTGGCGAGCAGCTGGCGCTCCGTGTCTTGAATTGCCGCGACCAGCTGGCGCGCCTCACTCATATAGTGCCGGCCGGCGCTGGCCCGAAACGCGCGGTAGCCTGCGCTGGCCCCGGAGTCCCGACGGGTGCTGACCACGCGATCCAGTGCGTCGAGCCGGGCGGCGACGAGCGGATCCAGCGTGTCCAGCCGCTGCTGTTGCACCCGATTGTCGGTGGTGAGCTGCTTGACCCGCGCCAGGTTGCGCCGGACATCGGCGCCCGCGCCGTCGTACGGCGACAGGTACGCCGTGTCGCCGGTCAACAAGAACCCGCGCTCCGCCGTCTCGGCGTCGACGAGCCGCTGTAGCACCGCATCAGTGGTCTCGATGACGTCGTGCGTATGCGAGACGGCCGCGATGGCCACCGCGTCGCGGCCATCGGCGATGAACGCCGCGGCGCCGACGATGAGGATCACGAGGGCGGCGAGAGCGGCTGCGGCGATCTTGTAACGAAGCGGGATCCGATTGATCATGAGAGAGATAACGGCCGGCTGTTAAGTTATCCCCCGTGTCCTTGAGCATCGAGACCACCGCGCTCCGGAAAGTGTATCCGGGCGACACGATCGCCCTGCACGGGCTCGACCTGCACGTCGGCGCAGGCGACTTCTTTGGGTTGCTCGGACCCAACGGAGCGGGGAAGACGACCACGATCGGCATCCTCACGACGCGCGTGCGGCCGACGGCTGGCACGGCTGTTGTGGCGGGCGCTGACGTGCGCACTGACCCGGTCGGCGTGCGGCTTCGCATCGGCGTGGTCCCGCAGCGTCCGAACCCGGACCGCAGTCTCAACGTGCTCGAAAACCTCTTGTTCCATGCCGCATATTTCGGCATTGCGCACTCGGTCGCCTCGGCCCGCGCCAACGCGCTCCTCGAACAACTCGCCATCGCCGAGAAGGCGCACGCAAAGGTCGACGCCCTCTCCGGCGGGCAGCAGCAGCGCCTGATGATCGCCCGCGCGTTGATCCACGAGCCGCGGGTGCTCTTTCTCGACGAGCCCACGGTCGGCCTCGATCCCCAAGCGCGTCTCGCGTTGTGGGAGATCTTGCGCGCGCTCCATGCCGACGGCCGCACGATCGTGATGACGACGCACTACATGGAAGAAGCCGAGCAGCTCTGCGACCGGATCGCGATCGTCGACCAGGGGCGTTTGTTAGCCGTCGACACGCCTGCCGCACTCGTCGCCCGCGCTCCGGGCGGCACGTTGATCGAGCTCACGCTCGATGGCGATGCAGCACCCCTGCTCGCTGCCGCTCTCGCTCTCCCGGGTGTGTCGTCAGGCGACTCCCAGGCGAACGTGTTGCGCGCCTATAGCGCGAGTGGCGGCCAGGCGATTCCGGCGTTGATCGCGGTCGCCGAAGGCGCCGCGCGCAAAGTGACGAACATTCGCCTCGCGTCCCCAAACCTGGAGACGCTCTTCATCTCTCTCACCGGCCGTAAACTCGATTGACCGCGACCGTCTTTTTCGCGCTCCTGCGGCGTGATGTGCGGGTGGCCCGCCGCGAGCTGCCGTTCTTTTTGATGCGCACGATCATGCAGCCGTTGATGTTCATTATCGTCTTCGGCTACTTGTTGCCGAAGATGGGCTTCGTGCGCGGGACATACACCACGGCGCTGCTCCCGGGCATCCTGGCGCTGAGCCTCGCGCTCTCGGCGATCCAGTCGGTCACCCTACCCATGGTCCAAGACTTCGGCTGGTCCAAGGAGATCGAAGATCGCCTGTTGGCCCCGATTCCGACCCCGCTCGTCGCGGTCGAGAAGGTGATCGTCGGCATCCTCCAGGGGATGGTGGCGGCGCTCGTCGTATTGCCCATCGCCCGCTTGATCATGGGTCCGATCCCCGGCTTCACCCTGACCCATTTCGGCGAAGTCCTCGCGGTGACCATCTTCGGCGCCGCGACGTTCTCCGCGCTTGGTCTGCTGATCGGCTCGACGATCAGTCCAACGCAGATCGGACTCATGTTCAGCATTATCATCGCGCCGATGATCTTTTTCGGCTGTACGTATTATCCGTGGCGTGGCTTGGACGCCGTGCCATGGGTGAAGTACGCGGTCTTGATCAATCCGCTCGTCTACGTCTCCGAAGGAATGCGCGCTGGACTGACACCAGAGGTGCCGCACTTGTCTCTCCCAATAGTGTTGGCCGCGTTGATCGTCCTATTGGCGGTATGCTGGACCTTCGCTCTACGAAGCTTCATGAAGCGAGCGGTCGGCTGATGGCCAACCACTGGAGCATCGAAGCCGCGCGCGATGTCTACAACATCGAGGGTTGGGGCGCGGGCTTTTTCGACGTCAACGCCAAGGGCCACGTCGTCGTCCGCCCCGATAAGTCGCACCCCGAACGCGAGCTCGACTTGTATGAGCTGGGCTGTGATCTGCAAGAGCAGGGGGTAGCGCTCCCAGTACTCCTGCGCTTCTCGGATGTCCTGAAATCCCGAATCGAAGCAGTGACTGGCGCATTCGAGAGCGCCATGCGCGAGTTCGACTATCAGGGCGGCTATACCACCGTCTATCCCATCAAAGTCAATCAAATCCGCCGGGTAGTCGAAGAGATCGTCCAGTTCGGCACCCCGCATGGTGTTGGCCTGGAATGCGGCTCCAAGCCCGAATTGCAAGCAGTCCTAGCCCTATCAGAAGCCAGTGACCACACGATCGTGTGCAATGGCTACAAAGATTCAGAGTTCATGCGCCTGGCGATGATGGGCCAGAAACTAGGCCATGAGGTTTTTGTAGTAATAGAACAACTCAGCGAGCTCGACGTACTCCTGCAAGCGGCGGACGAAATCGGCGTCACGCCCACGGCAGGCGTGCGCGTCAAGTTGGCATCAGCAGGTTCTGGCCGTTGGGCGCAAAGCGGAGGCGAGAAGTCGAAGTTCGGCCTCACGACACAGCAACTCGTCAAAGCAGTAGACATGCTCCGCGAGCGCGGTCGACTCGATGTCCTGAAGCTGATCCACTTCCACATCGGCAGCCAGATCTCGGACATTCGCTACATAAAGGCGGCCATGCAGGAAGTCGCCCGCTACTACGCGGAGCTCCGCAACATGGGCGTCGACATCACGCACGTGGATGTCGGCGGCGGCCTCGGCGTCGACTACGACGGCACGAATTCGACCGCCAACGCGAGCGTCAATTACACGGTCCAGGAATACGCGAACGACGTGATCTACATCTTGGGCGAGGCCTGCCGCGAGCAGGACTTGCCGATGCCACACGTGATTAGCGAGTCGGGCCGCGCGCTCACGGCCCATCATGCCTTGTTGCTGATCAACGTGATCGATGTCGAGTCTCAGGCCGAGCCGCCGTTGCCGATCCTGAGCGACGACGATCACGCGTTGTTGCACGACATGCTCGCCGACTACGGCGAGCTCAGTCGCCCGGCCGTGAAGCACCGCCGCGTGATCGAGGCGTACCACGACGCGGTGTTCGATCGCGGCCGCGCCCAGGACTTATTCCAATCGGGCGTGCTCTCGCTGCGCGGTCGCGCCTGGGCCGAGCAGATCTACCTGCGGATCGTGAACGCCGTGGCGAATCGGGCGGTCGAGGAGCCCGACGAGTATTCCGATATCGCGGGTGATCTCGAGGGCACGCTCGTCGATCGGTACTTCTGCAACTTCTCGTTGTTTCAGTCCGTCCCCGACCACTGGGCGATCGATCAGCTCTTTCCGATCATGCCCATCCATCGGTTGAACGAAGAGCCGACGCGCCGCGGGACGCTGCAGGACGTCACGTGCGACTCCGACGGGAAGATCGACCATTTCGTCGGCGGGAACGGGCGCTCCGGCAAAACGAGCCTCGAGCTGCACGAGTTCCGCGACAACGACCCCTACATCCTCGGGATTTTCCTGACGGGCGCCTATCAGGAGATACTCGGCGATCTCCACAACTTGTTCGGCGACACGAACGCCGTGCACATTCGCCTCTCGACGATCGCCCGCGGCTACGAGATCACGGACCTCGTTCGCGGCAACACCGTGACCGATGTCTTGAACTACGTCGAGTACGGCGCCGGCGAGTTGCTCACGACGTTCCGTCGCAAGGTCGCCGGCGCGGATAATCTGACGCGGCAAGAGGCCAACACGTTCATCGCCGAGTACGTCGCCGGACTCGAGGGCTACACGTACCTGGAGGGCGAGTAGTCAGACCCCAGCGTGCGCGAGCTTGCCCGACTCGAAGCGTTTCGACACCTCAGCCCAATTCACAACGTTCCAGAACGCCCCGATGTAGTCGGCGCGCCGATTCTGGTACTTGAGGTAGTACGCGTGCTCCCACACGTCGAGCCCGACGAGGACGTCCTCGGGCTTCATCCCGTCCATGAGCGGGTTATCCTGATTCGGCGAGCTCGTGATGGCGAGCTTATCGCCTTTGCGCGTCAGCCAAGCCCACCCTGACCCGAAGCGCCCCACGGCCGCCGCGGCAAACTGTTCCTTGAACTTGGCAAAGTCCCCAAAGCTCGCTTTGATGGCATTGCCCAGCGCCCCGCCGGGCTCTCCGCCTTTCTTGGCCGGATCCAACCACAGCCAGAACTGCGAGTGGTTCCAGTGCCCACCAGCATTGTTGCGCACGGCGGCCCGCACGGCCTCGGGCACAGAGTTGATGCCAGCGAGTAACTCCTCGAGGCTCTTACTCTTGAGCTCGGGCGCTTTATCGATTGCCGCGTTCAGGTTGGTGACATACGCACCATGATGCTTGTCATGGTGAATTTCCATCGTCTTCGCGTCGATATACGGCTCGAGCGCGTCGAACGCGTAGGGAAGCGGGGGCAAAGTAAACGTCATTGGACTCTCCTTTCAGGTTGCCGCCACCAACTGATAATGCCGGGGAGGATCGACAGAAAGATCACCGCAATGATAACCAGCTCGATGTGCTTGGCGACGCCGGGGACTTTGGCGCCGAGGAAGTATCCGAGCATGAGCATGCTCCAGATCCACGCCGTCCCCCCGAGTACGCTGAACGTCAGAAAAGTTCGGTAATCCATCTTGCCGACCCCGGCCACGAGTGGCGCGAATGTCCGGATGATCGGCATGAATCGCGCGAGCACGACGGTTTTCGGCCCGTGTTTGACATAAAACTCGTGCGCGCGCTCGACGTGCTTCTTCTTGAAGAGCAGGGAATCTTCGCGCGTGAAGATGCTCGCGCCGGTCAGCCGACCGACCCAGTAGTTGGTATTGTCCCCAAGAATGGCCGCACAGGTCAAGAGGAGGCCCAGCTCGAAGACATTGAGCGGCAATCCTTGCGAAGACAGTAGCCCAGCCGTGACGAGAAGCGAATCGCCGGGCAGGAAGAATCCGACAAAGAGGCCGGTCTCCGTGAATACGATCGCTGCCATACCCGCGTACCCGGCCCATGCAACGAGGGCCGGCAAGTCGCGTAATCGATGGAAGAGGTCGCTGATTTGCATAGGGGATCCCGCAACATACGTTGGGGCATGCTGCTAGACCACGTAGTGGTTGTGCTCTACGAACCCCAGGACCCAGTGAACATCGCGGCCACGGTTCGCGCGATGAAGAACATGGGCATACGAACGTTACGTCTTGTCGATCCTGTTACGTACGATGCCGAACGCATCGAGGGCATCGCGCACGACACCGCCGACGTCGTTGCCGGCATTCGTCACTTCGAGTCATTGGACGCGGCACTCGCCGACTGTGTCCACATCGCGGCGTTCACCCGCCGCCGTCGCGCCGCGAAGCGGGCGTCCGCCGATGCGCGACAGACTGCGCAGACGCTGCTCGCGTACGCCACGGCTGGCCCCGTCGCGATCTTGTTCGGCCGTGAAGATCACGGGTTGCCGAACGAGGCCCTCGACCGAGCGCACATCGTGTCGACGATCCCGACGACCGATCACGCCTCGCTCAATCTGGCTCAGGCCGTCTTGATCGCACTGTACGAGTTGCATTTAGCGGCGGGCGATGCCACCCGCACGATCGACCCGCCGAAGCACGATGCCCCGCTCGCTACTGCCGAGCAGTTCGAGCTGTTTTTCGCCGACGCCGAGCGCGCGCTCGTGGCGATCGACTTCTTCAAGACGCGGTATCCGGAGCACATCATGCGCTCCATACGTTCCTTGGCCCATCGCGCCGGGCCAGACTCTCGGGAGCTCACCCTGCTCCGCGCCGCGGCGATCGAGGTGGTGAGAAGTTTGGAGCGCGTCGCCAAGAGAACGTCCCAAGTATAGGGCGAAGCGCAGCGCGCCGGCGCGAAGCGCCCTCAAAACCTTGCATTCGAGCCCCGCCCGAGGCATCATTTCCGGCGTCTATATCCCTTGTGAAAAACTTCACAAAGACGCGGACATAAATGCGGATGGGTTGGAGGAGCATCGGGTTCGTTGGCCTCGCCGCGGTCGCCATAGTCCTGTCGGCCTATCAGGGCGCCGCGGTGCCACCAGACTCTGTGATCACGCACGATCCAGGCTCACAGGGCTGGGGCTATCACGGTGGCTCGTCCTCGCAAGGGTATAGCCCCATCCAGCCGATCCGATTTCCACACCCGAAGCACGTCAAGCTGCTCGGGATGAATTGCGTCTATTGTCACTTCTCCGCGAACAAAGCCGCCGACGTCGGGATGCCGGCGGTGAGCACGTGTATGGGCTGCCACCTCGTGGTCGCCACGCGGAAGCCCGAGATCAAAAAGCTGACCGAGTACTGGAACAAGAAGGAGCCGGTCCCGTGGGTGCGCATTCATAAAGTGCCGGAGTACGTGCACTTCCCGCACATGCGCCATGTCAACGCGGGTGTGACCTGCCAAACCTGCCATGGACAAGTGCAGGAGATGTATCAGGTCTACCAGTTCGCGTCGCTCAACATGGGCTGGTGCATCAACTGCCACGTGAACGGCTACAGCCCCGCGGAGGGCGACAAGGCCGCCGGATCAGCGGTCGCGCTCGGACCCCAGGGCGCCGCCTCGAAAGCGAATCTCCAGCCGGCCACCGCGGCCGGCACTGCGCTCTATCAAGCGGTCGCGTTAGTCGACTCGGCGGCTCTCCCGGCTGGGCCGAACAACCGCAACATCGGGCCAAGTTTGAGCGAGCCACGGCATCGCGCGCGCTACGACTGCGGCGTGTGCCACTACTAGTCTCTCAGGGAACATGAGCGTAAAGCGCCGGGAATTCCTGAAGGTGCTGGGCGCCGGCGCTGCTGCCGGCACCGCTGTCGGTTGCGGCTCCGATCACGTGCAGCGCTTGATCCCGTATCTCGTCTCGCCGGACGAGACGGTACCGGGCGTCTCGACCTTCTACGCCACCGCGTGCCGTGAATGCGCCGCGGGCTGTGGCGTGATCTGCGCGACGCGCGATGGACGCGCGATCAAACTCGAGGGCCATCCGTCGCATCCGTCGAGCCGTGGCGCCCTCTGCGCCCGCGGCCAGTCGGCGCTCCAGGGGCTCTACAACCCGGACCGGTTCAAGTCGCCGATGATCCGGCAGGGTGACAGGCTGGTTCCGACGACGTGGGATGCCGCGCTCAAGCTGTTGTCGCAAAAACTCGCCGCCCGTGGAACCGCATCGAAGGCCGTATTCCTGGCCGAGCATGAGACGGGCTCGTTCCCGGCGTTTCTCGATGCGTGGCTCGCCGCGTTCGGCATGCCGGCGCATATCGGCATCGACACCGATGCCCCAGCCGCGACGGTCGCCGCCAATCGCCAGACCTATGGCGTCGCCTGGCCGGGCATCGACTTCAGCGCGTCGAAGCTGATCGTCTCGTTCGGCGCCGACTTCCTCGAGACGTGGGGCGCGAGCGTTCCGCAGCAACTCGACTGGGCCGACGCGCGTGCTAAGCTCGCCGATGCCCCGCGCTTCATTTACGTGGGTCCGCGCCGCTCACTCACGGGCCTCAACGCCGACGAATGGATTCCCGCGCGCGCCGGCAGCGAGCTCGTCATCGCGAACGCGATCCTTGCGCATTTGGGCCATGGCACCGGTGTCACAATGACGCAGGCCGCGGACGCCGCGGGCGTACCGGCTCCGGCGATCCAGAAGCTCGCCGATGCGATCGGTGGCACGAAGCCGAGCCTCGTGCTCGCCGGCACATCGGGCGCGGAGGCGCTCGATGTCGCGCTCGCCGTGAACGCGATCAACCAAGCGACCGGCAGCGTCGGCGTGACGATCAAGCCGGCGGCGCCGCTCACGATCTTCGACCACGGCCGCTCGTTCGCGGACCTGCGCCAGGTGGCCGAGCGGATGCGCTCGGGCGACGTGCCGCTGCTGTTCGTCCGCGGCCTGAATCCAGTCTACTCGACCCCAAAGTCTCTCGACTTCGCGGGAGCCCTCTCTCACGTCGGCTTCAAGGTCGGCTTCTCGTCGTATCCCGACGAGACGATGGAGATGTGCGACCTGATCCTCCCGGATCATCACTCGCTCGAAAGCTGGGGCGATGCGGAATCAGTCTCGGGCACGATCACGTTGCAGCAGCCGACGATGGACCCGGTGTTCGATACGAAGTCGACGCCCGACGTATTAATTGCCCTGGCCAAGTCTGACACCCAAGTCGCGCCAAAATATCCGTTCGCCGACTACCGGGCGTGGCTGGCGAGTCGGTTCCAGGGCGGCGTAGTCGCGTTCACGAACGCGCTGTCCGCGGGCACTGTGTCCGCGCCGCCACTGCCCGCCACTCGAGACGCGTCGCTTGCTTCGACCACACCTTCAAGGGGGGGGGTGGGTGGGGCGGCGAAGCCCATCGCCAGCACGTCTGGCGACTATGATCTAGTCGTCTACTACTCACCAACCGTCGGTGACGGCAGCGGCGCGAACAAACCGTGGCTCCAGGAGCTCCCGGATCCAGTCACCAAGATCGGCTGGCAATCCGTGATCGAGCTCCACCCGGAAACGGCTCGCAAGCTCGGCGTCAGCAACGGCGACGTCCTCCAGCTGCAGACCGACCACGGCACCGTACTCGCGCCGGCCTACATGTTCATGGGCGTCCGCCCGGACACGGTTGCCCTCGCGCTCGGCCGCGGCCACACCGCCTACGGCCGCTACGCGAAGACCTGCGGCATCAACGCGCTCGATCTCCTGCCGGCAGGCGAAGACAAGGCGGGCGCTCTGGTACTGACAGCCACACGCTGCCGCGTGTCGAAGCAGGCCGAGACGTTGCTGCTCGTGTCCACCGAGGGCTCGGCGCGCCAGCACGGTCGCGGGATCGCCCGCACGATCGCGGTCGAAGACCTCGGCAAGCAACCCGAGGAATCCGCCGAGCACTTTATCGGCGAGGCGCCACGCGATTTCCTGCCTGGCTTGCGCTCGCCGGTCGCGGCCGATGCGCAGGGCGATTACGCCGACACATCGTCCAAGAGCAACGGCATGTATAGCCAGGAGCACTGGAGCGGGATGGCCAAGCGTCGCTGGGCGATGACGGTCGATCTCGCGCGTTGCACCGGTTGCTCGGCCTGCGTCACGGCGTGCTATACCGAGAATAACATCCCGACCGTCGGCGCCTGGTGGCAGGGACCGCAGATGCTCGCCGATCGCGTGGGCTTCGGCGCGAATATCACGCGCGGCCGCGAGATGGCGTGGTTGCGTCTCGAGCGCTACTACGAGGGCGCCGAGCACGAGGACGGAGAGTTCGATCCGACGTTCGAGGCGCGGTTCGTGCCGATGATGTGCCAGCACTGCGGCAACGCGCCGTGCGAGCCGGTCTGTCCGGTGTACGCGACGTACCACGCCCCGGATGGTTTGAACGTGCAGGTCTACAACCGGTGCGTCGGCACGCGCTATTGCTCGAATAATTGCCCGTACAAGGTCCGCTACTTCAACTGGTTCGGCTACGGCGAGACGAACCGCGCCCAATACGCATTCCCCGAGCCGCTCAACTGGCAGCTCAACCCGGATGTCACGGTGCGCGGCAAGGGCGTGATGGAAAAGTGCACGTTCTGCATCCAGCGTATTCGCACGACCGAGCACCGCGCGCGACTCGAGGGGCGCGACTTGCGCCCGGATGAGTTTACGACGGCGTGCGCGCAGGGATGTCCGTCGCGCGCGCTCACGTTCGGCGACGCGGCGGATCCGGCGTGGAGTGTCACGAAGCACATCGATGACAGTCGAGCGTACCACGTGTTCGAGGAGCTGAACACGTTCACGGCCGTCGTCTATCTCAAGAAGGTGACCAGATAATGGCCACGATCGCGCGACCGGACACGCCTCCCGCACCGGCGCCCTACGACAATATCCCGACTGCCGACGTCCGTCTGCCGGCAGTCAAGTCCTACGCGCAGGCCGACCACGACGTCATCGCGACGCTCCAGCCGACGTGGGGGTGGTTCGCCTGCGTGGCGCTGGCCATGACGTGCCTCGCGATCGGTATCTCGGCGTGGATGTACCAGACCTTCTGGGGTCTGGGCGTCGCGGGATACTACCCGCCCGTGATGTGGGGCGTGTACATCGTGTCGTTCGTGTTCTGGGTCGGTATCGGCCACGCCGGCACGTTGATCTCAGCCATCCTGTACTTGTTCCGTGCGGGCTTCCGCACCTCGATCTATCGCGCGTCGGAAGCGATGACGGTGTTCGCGGTCATGACGGCGGGTCTGTTCCCGATCTTACACCTCGGCCGCTGGTGGAAGGCGTTCTGGCTGATCCCGTATCCGAACTGGCGCTGGATCTGGCCCAATTTCAAGAGCCCATTGGTCTGGGACGTCTTCGCCATATCCACGTACCTGACCGTCTCCGCGACGTTCTTCTATGTCGGCCTGATCCCGGACATCGCGATCCTGCGCGACCGCGAAACGAACCCGATTCGCAAAGCAATACTGAGTCAACTCTCGCTCGGCTGGCGCAACTCTGATCGAGAATGGCGCCATTTCGCCCGAGCGTACTTGTTCCTCGCCGCGTTCGCGACGCCGCTGGTGCTCTCGGTCCACTCGGTCGTGTCCTTCGACTTCGCGATGGCGAACACGCCGGGTTGGCACACGACGATCTTCCCGCCGTACTTCGTCGCCGGCGCGATCTTCTCGGGGATAGGGATGGTGTTCACGATCATCATCCCGATTCGTAAGTTTTTTAACCTGAAGAAGTACATCACGCTGAACGACCTCGACGCCGCCTCGAAGCTGTGCTTGTTCACGTCGATGGTCGTGGGGTGCGCCTACCTGACCGAGTTCTTCATGGGCTGGATGAGCGGGAACTCGATGGAGCAGGAGTTCTGGTGGAACCGGGTGTTCGGCCAGTGGTGGTGGGCCGCGTGGATCATGCTCCTCTGCAACTGCATCTTGCCGCAGTCGCTGTGGTCGCAGAAGCTGCGCCGCAACACGACGTGGCTCTTCATCTTGTCGCTGTTTATTAACCTCGGGATGTGGTTCGAGCGGTTCGTGATCGTCGAGCCGTCGTTGTCGCACGAGTTCGAGCCGTGGCAGTGGAGCTCGTACATTCCGACGTACATCGACTACTGCATTCTGCTCGGCAGCTTCGGCTGGTTCTTCATGTGGTTCCTGCTGTTCATCAAGCAGTTCCCGGTGCTCGCGATCGCCGAGGTGAAGGAGATTCTGCCGGTGCCACGACGGCACGCGGCGGGGCAGGAGGGACACGGCTGATGTCGCGCGGCGTACTGGGTCGCTTTCAGCAGCTCGACGCGGCGATCGATGCGATCGACGACGTCAAGCGCCAACGGGTCGATGACATTCAGGTCTTCACGCCCATCCTGAGCCACGAGATCGAGGAAGCGGTTGGCGGCCCGGAGAGTCCGGTGCGTCGCTACACGCTGATCGGTGGATTCCTCGGCGCGACGTTCGGCTACTGGATCGCCGTGTGGACCTCGGACTACTGGCCGCTCGTCATCGGCGGGAAAGCGATCGCGACGTGGATCCCGTTCACGATCATCGGGTTCGAGCTCATGGTGTTGATCGGCTCGCTCGCGACGGTCGCGGGAATGTTCATCTCGTCCCACCTCCCCAATCTGACGGCGACGGTCGGGTACGACCCGCGCTTCAGCGAGGGCGACTTCGGCGTGTTCGTCGAATGTCCCGCGGACCAAGCCAAAGCAGTCGAGGACACGCTGCGCCGCAATGGAGCAGTGGAGGTGCGCAGTGAACGCTAAGAGGCTGGTCGCGCTCACCTTGTCGGCGGCCTCCATGACGGGTTGCAGCTGGTTCACCGCGTTCGTGGAGCAGCCGAAAATAGACCCGTGGGAGATCTTGGGCAGCATCAAGACGCCGCAGCGAGGCAACCCTCAGAACTCCGTGCCGATCACGGGCACGTTCGTAGCGGGCTATCAAGTCTCTTACTCGCCGCTCCCAGGCACGATCGACTCGATGTCGTCGATCAAGAATCCGGTACAGCCGTCCGATGCATCCTTGATCAACGGCCGCAAATTGTTCCAGATCAATTGCGCGGTCTGCCACGGCGAAGCGGGGAAGGGCGATTCTCCGAACGCGAAGTTCGGTATCGTGAGCATCAACCTGACGACCGACCTCACGAAGAACCGCACCGACGGCTACATCTTCGGGATGATCCGAAACGGTCGCGGCCTCATGCCGACCTACGACCGGATCGAGGAGATGGACCGCTGGGACATCGTGAATTACATCCGCGGTCTCCAGGGCAAGCTGCCAAAGCCGGTTCCAACGGGCCCCGTCGGTTACCCCGGCCAGACGGGCGATGCGCTTCCTGGCTACACGTTGACCGCTCCAACGCGTCCGTTCCCGTACTACGGTCCGAACGGACCGGTATTCCCCGATAGCATGCGCCCGATCCAAGCCCAGCCCGTCGGCGGAGCCCCGCAATGAGCGCCCACGGTCTCCCGGCCCCGTCGCGCGATGACGTGATCGCGATGGCGCAGCGCCCGACGCCGCCCAGCGCGCGCCTCATGGCATTCCTCGCCGCTGGCATCGGCCTCGTGGTGTTCCTGTACGCCTTGATCGCCGACCCGGACCGCGCCTGGCGCGCGTTCCACTACAATTGGTACTACTTCACCATTATCAGCTCGGCGGGCGTGACCTGGGCGGCCGTCCAGCGGATCACGACGGCCCGGTGGTCGCGCCCGGTCGTGCGCCTGATGGAGGGCTTCGTCGCCTTCCTCCCGTTCGCGTTCGTCGACCTGTTGCTGATCCTGTTCGTGGGGCGCTCGCACATTTTCCCGTGGACGCACACGGCCCCCCCGAACCCCGAGCGCGCGCTCTATCTCAATCCGACGTTCCTCGTCGCGCGCGACATCGGGCTGTTCTTGATCATCATGGGTCTCGGGCTCTGGTTCGTCTACAACTCCTTGCGCCTCGATATCGGCGTCATCCCGGAGTCGGGCGCCGCCTGGGCAAAGGGTCTGCGCGAGCGGATGCGCCGTGGCTTCGGCGACGAGCGTCGTGAGATCCACAGCACGCACTCGCGCAACGGCGTGATCGCCGTGTTCATGGTGATCTTCTACGCCTACGGCTGGTCGGTGTTGACGTGGGACTTCTCGTTGACGCTCGACATGCATTTCCAGAGCACGCTGTATGGCTGGTGGAGCTTCATGACGGCATGGCTCGGCGCCATTCTGTCGATCTCGCTGCTCACGATGTGGTTCCGCAACGTGATGCGCGCCGACAATCTGATCGTCACGAAGCACTTCCATGATCTCGGCAAGCTCTCGTTCGCGTTCACGGCATTTTGGGGCTACCTGACGTTCGGCCAGTACCTCGTGATCTGGTACGGCAACATGCCGGAAGAGACGCACTTCATGCATCTCCGGCTCTCCGCCCCCTGGGTCACGATCACGACGATCGCCGCCGCGCTCGCGTTCTTGCCATTCTTCGGCTTGATGTCCAAGGCGGCAAAGGTCTACTTGCCGACCTTCATTGGCTTCGCACTCTCGGGACTCGTGGGGACGTATCTGCAGCGCTACACCGAGGTATACCCATCGTTGTACGGGATCCCGAAGCACGCGCCGCTCGGCGTGGTGGAGATCGGCGTCGCCTTGTTGTATCTCGGGACGTGGGGCCTCTGCTATCTGGCCTTTATGTCTGCGTTCCCGAAGATGCGCATCGTGATGCAGACCTCACGGTATCGAGACGAGGTCCAGGTCCCGGTGGACCCGCGGACTATGGAGCCGCTGCCGGCCCACGAGTAGTGAGCATCTTCTCGAGCATGGGCTGTGGTATGGCGCCGGTCTGTCGCGCCACCTCCCGTCCATGCTCGAACACGATGGTGGTGGGGATGCCACGAATCTCGAACCGCTCCGCCGTCTGCGGCGCCAGATCCGTATTGAGTTTGGCGACCAGCGCCTGCCCCTGATACTTGGCCGCGACGGCATCAACCGCGGGCGCCATCATCTTGCACGGCCCACACCAGTCAGCGTAAAAGTCGACCAAGACGGGAATCTCACTGCTTTCGATCGTCCGCTGGAACGTCTCATCCGACAGCGCCACGGGCCGATCCAGCAAGAGCGGCTTCCCGCATTTCCCACACTTGGGCCTATCCTGCGCCCGCGCGGCGTCCACCCGATTCCAGCTCTGACAGAACTGGCACTGCAGGGTGACTTTCTTGGCAGTCTCTGGCGTCGTCGTCGTGGTCATAAGCTCTCCTCTCCTCGTATATTACCCGACGCACATCGCGGGGCGGTAGCTCAGCTGGGAGAGCGCCTGGTTTGCAACCAGGAGGTCAGGGGTTCGATCCCCCTCCGCTCCATGGACTTAACTTTTGATCGGCCCGTTTCTCTCGACCATCACCTTGCGGTCGATTACTGCTACATCTCGAACCTTTCGCTCCTCGGCCATGACTGCCAGTACGTCGTCATTGGTCGGTTGCTGGTAGCAAGCGTCACATGGCAGCTTCGGGCTGGCGAGCGCGGCTTCGCAGTCTCTAGCTACTTCCCGGGCGCGCTCGTGCTAATGACTGCTAAGTGCGTTTCACTTGGGCATTACTCCGCGTCATTACTGCGTGCATCCGATACTCTCAGACTCCACGACGTTCGTAGAGCACGTCAGCAAGTACTTGGACAATAACGGCATCCTATGGATTGGCTTGCTCGTGCTGTTGCAGCCTGCCATCCGTCGTTATCTCGGCCTCGAGGCTTGGCTGGGACTTGGAGTGCTGTGCACGGTGATCTTGATCGGCCTTACCAGCTATCACACAGCGGCCGAAGGATGGCGAGCATCGTCGCGCCCTGAGTGTCTGTGGGGGAGCGCCCTCATGGCAGCACAGGAATTTAGCCTGTACTACGGCGTCCCGGTCGGAGCGTCGATGACCATCAGTTGGTACGTGCGAAGATTCAAGCCGGTCTTGCTGGTCGAAATACCAGTCACGGTTGCCGGGGCAGTGTGTGCATGGGTGCCAGCTGTCTGGTTGATGCTCTACATCAAACAGCGAGACAACTGGTGTCTCCCCCTCTGACGACACCTTGGCCTTGAGCCGGGTCATCCGGCCGCGGCGCAGGTCGTTCGGGTCTATCCTTGAAACGCAGCGGCCGCGGCGCGGAGGAGTGCGGGCGACGCGCGCCAGCGCTTCGGGCCAGCCGCGCGGGGCGGTGGATCGAGAAGCCCGCGAGCCGCGAGACGCGCGGCAGCGACGTGCGTGGCGGCGTAGGTAGCCCCAGTCGCGCTGGCGAGCTCGGTGATCGTGGCCGGATGCTCGGCGAGTGCGGTTGCGACGCCGGCGTCCAATCCACTGCCGAGCAGTGCGCGAAAGCGAAGTTCGGGGCAGTGGCGCAGCGTCCAGCGAATCGGACGCAACGCGTCCCACGCGAGCGTGGCATCGTTGGCCCAGAGGCCCCAACGACGATAGACCGGTAGCGTCTCCGCTTTCACCAGGGCGAGCAGCTTGGGATGAGTCAGGAGCACGTCGAAGAGTGGCTCGGGACGACGGAGCTTGTGGCAGACCGCAAGGCCGGCGTGGAGGGCCGTCTGGCCTGTCGTGGATTCCGCGGCGACGCTCAACATCGCGCCGGCGACCGCTGACGCTTTGCCGGTGAGCGGCCGAAGCGTCGCGGTGAGCCTCCGGGCATCGACGAGCGTATGACGGCCGGCCAACCACGTGGCGGCCATGATGAACAGCCGCTCATCGAGTGGCGCAACGGCGACAGTCCTGGCGATGATGTACTCGAGATCGACAGGCGTGCGTTGCGGCTCGACCGTGAATGCAGCGCCGAGTCGAGTCCAGGCGCGGCCGAGGGCGAGTACCTCCGTGCGGGGGTTGAGCGGGGAACTGGTCATGAGCGTTCCGGCGTTGGGCCATGCTGTTCCAGATACAGTTGCATGCGCAGGGCATCGCGCGGGTAAAGCGAATTGATGCGGGGGAGCGTCGGCGCGAGCGCGTGCAGGTCATCAAGGTCGCGCGGGCGGCTCGCGGCGAGCTTGATAATGATCAGATCTTCGCGGCCGAGGACACGGACCGTGAGCTGGTCGAATGTGCCGAGGAACACCGTTCGCGACGCGAAGTCAGGCGGGAGGAGGTCGCGGTATGCGGTGACGCCGTCGTTCACCCATGTCGGTGCCAGGTCCAAGTCGTCGGCGACTGCGGCAACTTCTCGGGCGAACGTCGAGAGCTTCGGGTGACTGGCAACCGCATCGGCGTCCGCGGTCGAGCGATCGACGATTCCCAACAGCACAAGGGCCGAGCCACCAGCGACGACGATCTCGGTCCGGGGGCCGAGTCGCGCGCCAAGGGCCTCGAAGGCGCGGAGGAAGTCGTCGCGTTGCATACATACAATATATAGTTATTTCGATAAACGACCAGGGCGGGCAAGGCGGGCCGTAAACCGTCGACGGGGCTAGCTCAACCGGGAGAGCGCCTGGTTTGCAACCAGGAGGTCAGGGGTTCGATCCCCCTCCGCTCCATAGACTTAACTTTACCTCGGCCCGTTTCTCGGCCCGTTTCTGTCGACCATCACCTGCGGTCGATCACCGCTACATCTCGAACCTTCCGCTCCTCGGCCACGACGGCGAGTACGTCGTCATTGGTCGGCTGCTGGTAGCAGGTGGCGAGCGTCACGGTACTGAGCCAGCCGCCCGCGGCGGCCACGTCGACGAACGAGGAAGCCCTTGCAGCTGAGCGATCTGGCGTGGGAGAAGCAGACTCGCCGTTAGCGCAGTGGTTGACTTGGGCCGACGGTTATGCGGATCGTCTCGATCCTACCGCGCAGACGCCGACGGTACCCGAGGATTCACAAGCCGGCGGCTGGTCGGGCTATGCCAGTGGGCCGAGCCAGCCGAGGCAACTCTGGTGACTACGCCTCTCTTGGGCATCGAGATATTCCTTGGTCCAGACGTCGGCAACCCACGATCGCACGGCGGCCAATTCGATCTCGCCGCCATCCTCGGGACTGTTCTCGCCAGTAAAACGATCACGGCCCTCGCGGGCGAGGCGAAGGGCCTCAGGTGGAGACCAACAGGCCGAGAATGTTGCACATGAAGATCCGCGGCCCGGCACCGGGATAGCCCCAGGTCATATCTCCATCGCCCAACCACCGCCGGAACGGTTCCCATGGCCGTCTTCGTACACGGCGACGCGATGTCCGGTTGCGGCCGATTCGCGTCGACTCAACGTTGAGTAGCCAGCATACCGCCGGTTGGTCTCGCTCCTCCGTGCACCCAGGTCCGAAGTTCGTCAAACGCGGACCCTACCTGAGCGTGGGTGAACCCGCAGTGATTCGCGGCGACCACGTACTGCACTACGAAAAACCGCTCAGCGCCGGCGGCTGCCGTCCTCGCATCGTAGTCGTTCACCACCCAGGAGGGCACGGCCTGATCGCCAGTCGCGTGCAAGGCGAGCATGGGTATCTGAATACGGCCAGTCGGCGTGTAGTCGCGCGCCAGGTACGCGAGAGCGCCAGTATCGGCCGTCACACGATGGACCCCGCGATTGAGCGCACTGTCGTCAGGGAACCCGCCATAGATCGTGTTTCGGTTGTCGAAGGGATTGCTGCCAGCATGACGGACTACGTTATCCAGGATCGATGCGTAGAACTGCAGGATGAACGGTAGCTGGCTGGCTGACACTGAGTCTGGCATTCCGAACCGCGTGGAGAATGCTCGTGCCTTCTCCGACGAGGCCGCCAGAGCCGCGGTGATGCTGTGCGACTGGTTCGCCCATGCCGCCGAATCGGCCGGATCGCTCGCCATGTGACCCGGATCATCGCCCAGCACGCCCGGAAACAGGAAATCGAAGCTCAAGATCATGTCCAACATGCGCTCTCGGAGCACCTCGGTCGCCGGCATAACAAGACCGCAGAGCACCAGCGCACCGTCATACACGCGAGGGTGCAACTCCGCCGTCGCGACCGAGATCAGGCCTCCCATGGACATGCCGGCGATGTACATCTCCCGCGGGCGCCCGTACCGACGCACGATGTGCATACGCAGGGCGTCAATGTCCTCAATGCCTTCCTTGACCGCCCATCCTTCCGTTCGATACCGGCTCTGCGCCACGGCGTACCCGCGACTCAGGAAGTCTGGCATGCTCCACTCGATGACGAGTGGTTGAGGCGGCCCTGGGTTGTACCCGTGCGCAAACAGCACGACTCCCCCGTTCCAACGAGGTGGGAAGTCGATCCGGTATGCGGCGCCGTTGATCGTTCCAGTATCGGATGATGAGTTGGACCTCGGCGGGGTGGCGCTCTGCTGGGCGCTCGCAGCCAACGCAAGCTGCCCGGCTAACAGCGCACCAATCAACACGCCCGCCTCGAGCTGCATTACCAATGAGTGACCTCCACCGCTCAATGGTTGGAACATTGCGTCGCGCGCCGAGCGCTGAACACTTCTCGCACACTACGCACCCCGATCTCCGATTGACGGACCTGCCCGTCAGCGCCACCATGGCCTCCGCCGTGAGCCTGTCCGCGCCCTCGATATCTTCTCCCGGCGTGCGCGATATGCCTGGAATGTCGCCTCGAATCGCCCCCACTCATAGGCCACCGGGCCTTCGATCACGAGTCGCCCATGCGGCGACTGTCTCAGTTCCGCGATCGGCACCATGACGAAGAGGGTCGTGGCTCTCATATCGGCAACGTGAATGGCGTGCCGCAGACATCGAACGTGATCGGCCGCTTGGTCGGCCATTTGGGGTCCGTCATGTCCTTGGCCCACTGGTGGATCAAGTCCTCGAGCTCCTTGACCTTCGCGGGATGGCTCGCGGCGACGTTGGTCGCCTCGTTCAAGTCGGTGCGCAGATTGAAGAGCAGCTTGTACTCGCCGTATGTCCCGGTCGAATCATTGACCGACTCCCAGAGCTTCCAGTCGCCCTTCCGGATCGAGACCAGCGGGCGACGACGCCACATCAGCATGTCGTGCGGCGTTCCGGTCTTCCGTCCCGTGAGGTACGGCATGATGTCCACGCCGTCGTAGACGCGATCGGTGGGCAGCGCGACCCCGGCGACGGCGGCCGATGTCGGGAGGATATCCAGCAGCGAGACGACCTGGCGATACACGAGGCCCGATGGGATGTGGCCGGGCCAGCGCATCATGAAGGGAACCCGGGTCCCACCTTCGTAGTGAGACAGCTTGCCACCGCGCAACGGCTCGCAACTGCAGAGGCCGGGGTAGTACTCGGCGCACCCGTTGTCCGACGCGAAAATGACGATCGTGTTGCTGGCTTGGCCCGACGAATCCACGGCGTCGAGGATCGCGCCGACCGCGTCATCCAGCGCCGAGACCATCGCGGCGTAGACGCGCAGCTGATGATCCGTGATCTGCGGGTAGCGATCGTAGTACTTCTGCGTGACCATGAGCGGCGCATGCACGGCGTTGAACGCCGCATAGAGGAAATACGGCTGCCCGGTCCGAGTGCTGCGCCGGATGAACTCCGCGTCGCGGTCGGAGAAGTAGTCCGTCAGGTAGTGATCCTCGTTGTGGATGACCCGACGATCGGGTCCCTCGATGATCTGGTTGCCCGGCTGCCGGTGCAGGTACGCCTTGACCAAGGAGCCGACGAGGCCGTCCGCGTCCTCGTTGACCCCGGGCACCTTCAACGACACCTGCACGCCTGGGACATCGGGATCGATGTAGCTCGTCTGGCCGAGCAGAAAGCCGACGAATTCATCGTAGCCGCGGTTCGTCGGGTAAAACTGGTCCTGTATTCCCATGTGCCACTTGCCCACGATACCGGTACGGTAGCCCCCGCTCTTGAGCAGTTGCGCGAGCGTGATCTCGGCGGTATCGAGCCCGGCGCCGCTCTGCTGTTGGCGGGCGACTCCGCCGAGATTGAACTCGAACCCGAAGCGCTCCTGATACCGCCCCGTCTGCAGCCCGGCCCGCGACGGCCCACAGACGGGAGCGGATGCGTAGCCGTCGGTGAATCGCACGCCCTGCATGCCGATGCGATCGATGTTCGGGGTGTGGAATCGGCCGACCTTGTAGGCCGAGATGTCCGCGTAGCCGAGATCATCGGCGAGGATGAGGATGATGTTCGGCGACCGCTCGTGTCGGCCGGCGGGTGTGAGGCCGGTCACGAGCAGCGCCCCGACCAGCGATACGGCAAGTCTCATGTGCGGACCTGGGCGCGACGCCCCGCTAATGGCGAGAGGTGGTCGGTGTCGGCGACGCAGCGGAAGCCGACGTTGATGAGAGAGGTGTCTGGCGTCGAGTGGCCCCGCGCCGTGACGCGGTAGCCCTGGCAGAACGTCGGATCGCAGAGGAACGAGCCGCCCCGTCTCACGCGCTCGCCGCCACCGGACAGCAGTCGGCTCAGCGCGCTGTACGGGACATACCAGGAGTCCGTCCACTCCCAGACATTGCCCGCCATGTCGGTGAGACCGGACGGTGCCGCGCCGAAGGCGCCGACCGATGATGTGCCGCGATAGCCGTCCTCGCCGGTGTCGAGCAACGGGAAGAGACCCTGCCAGACGTTGGCCGCGAAATGGCCGGCGCGGTCGACCGGCGGATCGCCGACGCTGAAGACGTGACCGTCCCGCGTCTGGCCGAGGCGTGCCGCGCGCTCCCATTCGAGCTCGGTCGGGAGTCGCGCGCCGTACGCGCGGCAGAAGATGTCGGCGTCGCGCCAGCTCACCTGCGTGACGGGATGCGAGCTCGCCGAGAGCGGACCATCCGGTCCAGTCGGGTGACGCCAGTCGGCCCCGGGGACGGCGATCCAGGCGCCTTGCGCGTAATCGAGCACGCCGGCGGACCCGAATCGCTCTGCGTCGGTCACATAGCCCGTCTCCTCGACGAAAGCCCGAAACTGCGCGACCGTCACCGGTGTACGGTCCATCAGAAACGCCGCCGCGCGATACCGAAAGGCCGGCCTTTCATCCGGCGGTGCGGCGTTGTCGCCGATCTGGGTTTCGCCGGCTGGGATGACAATGAGCACGGCGTCGCGTTCGTGGGTGGCCGGATAGCGAACGGTAGGCCCAGCGCAACCGGCGGCGACGACCGCGAGCAACGCAGCCACGAGTCGAGTGCGCATCATAAGCGGGAGCCGATGTAGAAGCGCGTCCCATCCGTTCCGTGCACCAACTCGAGGCTCACGCTGATCCGGTCGCCGTGATAGAAGGCCCCGCCGCCCACTCCATCGTGCCACGCCGAGCTGTGCTCGCCGGACAGGAAGACGCGCCCGACGTCGTTGAGGAGCAGGACGCCGACGTTGGCGGGCCGCGATTCGTCTGGTTTGAAGATCGGCAGCTCGAGCTCCGCATTGCCGAACGCCGAGGCGTCGCCGGTGAACCGGTCCGGTAGGTACCCCCGGACCGTCAGCGGCGTCTCCGGCCCGCCGGCACCAATGTGGGCCATGTCCTGGTACGGCGCGGTGCCCCAGACCTTCTCGGCGCCGACGCGCAGCGAGAGCGTGGGGCGGAGCGGCTGCAGGTCCGGCGTCACGTATGTCGCGGCGCTGGCGTACAGCGTGCCGTACCCCTGGTCAGCGTCCCATGCGTGGACCATGCCGCGGCCGATCACGTGCAGGTCGAACCCTTCTGTCGGGTGCGCCGGCGAGTCGCGCGTGTCGAATCGTCCATCGACCAAGCCGGCGATCGTGCCAAATGGGCCGACGCCATATGGGCGGAGCGAATCGACGAACCCTCCGAGGCGCGAGGTCTCCCAGTAGCGGAGGTCGGGCCCTACGGACAGGGTCGTGTATCGAGCGAGGGGAATGGTGACGGCGGGGTTCAGCGCGAAGTACGATTGGCGCGCGCGGTAATATCGGTTGCGCCCGAGCGCCGTGTCGTTCATGAACACGGTCTCGTTCCCCTCGCCGAAGTACCACTGGAACTGGGAGCTCACGGCCACGGCGCGTAGCGACCAGATCGGGCCCGCCCCATTCGGCCGGAACTGGCCGAGATAGATGAAGCGGCCACCGCCCGACCCGGTCTCATAGCCGACGCCGATGCGGTTTCGGAGAATCCAGGACCTCCCGTCAGACCGTTGGTCGGTGCAGGAGAGCGAAACGCCGAGCGCGGCGCCGGCGTCCGAGCTCGCGCTTCCGTCCGGCGCGAACCGGCAGCGCTCCCCGCCTGCGTCGCGTGCCGTCGTGTCCTGTGCATGCAGCGGCGGTACGACCCCCGATCCGGCGAGTAGGACCATCGCCGCGACGACGAACTTCCCCATGGGCTCCCTCGAGTACGCGCGTCCGTGTTTCGTCCACAGACGTTATCCGGACGTTGCCCTCGATTCCGCTCAATTCTGTGGGGAATTGTGAAGGGTGGTCCGCCCCGCCTTCACACTTCTCTACAGTGGCCGCGGGTGGTTGACCGCTTCGCGGCATCGTGGCACACTGTGCTCATGGAGCAGTTGCTCATCGTCGACGACGACGCCGGGATCCGCGAGATGCTGTCGGCGTATCTGCGCGGCGAGGGCTACGGTGTGGACGCGGTCGGCACGGGCGCGGACGTGGTCGAGCGCGCGACATCGGGCGCGTACGCCCTCGTCATCCTCGACATCATGCTGCCGGACATCAACGGGCTCGCGCTCCTGGGTCAGATTCGCGCGCAGTCGCAGGTGCCGGTCCTCATGCTCACGGCCCGCGGCGAAGCGGTCGACCGCGTCGTCGGGCTTCGACTCGGCGCCGACGACTACGTTCCGAAGCCGTTCCTTCCGCAGGAGCTCGCGGCTCGCATCCATGCCATCCTGCGCCGCACCCTGGGCGGTGGCCGAATACCCGAGCGGCCACCGACGATCGAACGCGGCGACGTGGTGCTCGATACGCGCTCCCGGTCGGTGGTGTGCAACGGGATGGCCGTCGAGCTGACGTCGGTCGAGTTCGATCTCCTGCACGCGCTACTCACGACCGCCGGACAGGTCGTGAGCCGAGCGACGTTGCAACAGCGCGTGCTCGGCCGGGACTATACGTCATACGACCGGAGCGTCGACACGCACGTCAGCAACCTGCGCAAGAAGCTGGGGGCCAGCGTCGATGGGATCGAGCGGATCAAGTCGATCCGCGGCACCGGATATCTCTATAGCGATACGCCGGTGAGGAAGCCCACCAACCGATACTGACGCCGTGCGGAGTCTCTTCTTCCGGATCGTGCTCTGGTTCTGGGCGGCCGTGGTGGTGCTGGCCCTGACGTTCACGCTGACGTTCACTGGGACCATCCTGGCCACGGATTCCGGCGTGCTGCGCGACCGTCGCGCGAGGAATGCGGCGGCGACACTCCTCGCGGCCCGCGCGGCGGCCACGTTGTACCAGCACTCCGGGAGGGCGGCACTGGAGGACCTCGCCGCGAGCGGTGGCGCGGCGCTCCGTCCCTTCTATCTCTTCGACAGTACGATGATGGAGGTCCGTGGCCAGACACCACCAGCCGCCGCGCGGGCGCTGGCGCAACGAGCCCTGGCGGAGCGCGAACCGGATGTGTGCCTGAACGATGACCAGTGGACGGGCTGCCGGGTGGCGGAGCCCCACGGACCACCGATGACGTTAGTCATCCGGTTTCCGAAACGTCCATTCCTGAAGCTGCTGCTCTCACCTGGCGAGTGGACTGTCCTGCTGCCGGCCCTTGTGCTCGTCGCCGGCCTGGTGTGCTACTGGCTGGCCCGCTACCTGACCGAGCCGATCACGCGTCTCCGCTGGCTGACGGGCAGCCTCGCCGACGGCGACTTGCACGTGCGGGTCGAAGATCTCTCCCAGTTCCAACATAGCGAGGAGCTGCAGGGCCTGGCGTCCGACTTCAACCGGATGGCGCAACGCATTCAGACGCTGTTGGACCAGCAGTCGCAATTCCTGTGGGACATCTCGCACGAGCTCAGAACGCCGCTCACGCGCATCGCGCTGGCGGCCGGACTGACGCGGCAGCGTCTCAGCGGGCCGGTGCCCGAGGAGTTCGCGCGCATCGATCGGGAGCTCGAGCGCGTGAATGACCTGATCGGCCGCGTGCTGACCATGGCTCGCCTCGAGAGCGGCGCGGCCCTGGACCATACCGAGGTGGTGGACCTGCCGCCGCTCATCGATGAGGTCGCCCGCGACGCGGCGCTCGAGGCGGACGCCTGCGGCGTGACGATTCGGGTCCGGACCGACAGGGTCGGGGAGCCGGCCCGCGTCACGGGAACCCGGGAATTGCTCCGCATTGCCGTCGAGAATGTCGTCCGCAACGCGCTTCGGCACAGTCCCCATCGCTCCGTGGTCACGCTCGATATGGAACGCCAGGCGCGCACGGCCGCGGTGATCATTCGCGATCAGGGTCCGGGAGTTGGTGAAGCCGATTTGCCGCGGTTGTTCGATCCGTTCTTTCGCACCGCTGACGCGAGTGCGCAGCATCCCGATGGCACGGGCCTCGGGTTGGCCATGACCCGCCGAATCGTCGAACGCCACGGCGGAACGGTGGCGGCCGGCAAGAACGACGGCGGTGGGCTCGTGATCACCGTGACGCTGCCGCTCCTCAGCTGATATCCTCAACGATGGCCCCATAGCGCGCCGAATTGCGCTTGCCCCATCCCGCGAGCTCGTCGAGCGCCGTGCGGAGCGTCTGCCCGAAAACCGACAGCGCATAGGTGCCGTCAACCCGCGAGACAATGCCGTCGCGCTCCAACTGGCGGAGTTGCGATGTCAAGACCTTATGGGTGATGCGCGGCAACGAACGCTCCAGATCACTGAAGTGGCACGGGCCATCATGCAGCTGCCAGAGGATGCCGGGCTTCCATTTGCCGCTGATGATCGAGAGCGTCACCTCGACGGGACAGCTGAAGTGCGTTTTCACGAGTTACCTGCCGGTGCGTTGATTCAGTGTGGTGCGCGATTATCGTAGGACCATGCGAATTATGGCCATCGACAAATTCAAGCCGGGGGTTACGATCGACACCGTCCGGCCCTACCTGCCGGAAGAGGTCGCCAATGTCTGGCGATTGTGGAAAGCCGGTATCGTTCGAGAGAACTACGCCCGCGCCGATGAATATGGGGTCGTGATCGTCTTCGAGGCTGATTCGGTGGCGACCGTCAAGCGGTACACCGATGACTTCCCGCTGACACGCGCCGGTCTCATCGAGTGGGACTTCGTCGCGCTCCAGGTCCCGTTGCCACTGGAAGCGTTGTTTGACGCGCGCGTCGATACCGGCGAGCCGTACGATCGCACGATACCCGTGACGCGATGAAGCGGGCGTACGGACTCGACATCCCGGTGTCGTTGGAGGATGCCTGCAACCCGGCACGGACCGCGCTTCTCATCTATGACATGCAAGTCGGCATCGTCCCACAGATTCCAACGGGGCGTGAGATCACGGCGCAGGTCACGCGTGTGCTCGCCGCGGCCCGCGCTGGTGGGTATCGCGTGTACTTCACGCGCCACCTGACACTGCCGAACGCACTGGCTGGCGTGTCCCAACTCCGCACCGCCATGGCCTGGCAGCGTGTCGACGATCCGACGCACATCGTGCCGCGATTCGTGCGAGACTCTCCGGCGTGGCACATTGTGCCGGAGCTTGCGCCGACTACGGACGAGGCGGTGTTCGACAAGCTCGCGATGTCGGCGTTCGAGGGCACGCCGATTGATTTCGCGCTGCGGGACTGTCACATCAACTCGTTCGTGATCGTCGGCATCGCGCTGGAAATCGGGATCGAGCCGACGGTGCGCCACGCGACGGACTTGGGCTACATCCCGATCGTCGTGCGGGATGGCTGCGGATATCGCGATCCGGCCGCTGCCGAGCGCGCGTACGCTGGCTTCGCCTTCGCTGGCGAGCCGCTCGTCACCGATGTCGAAACGATCACGCGGCACATGAGGTCCGCCGGCGGTGCATAACCAGTGCCTCGGCGTCGTCATGTCTTGTCCTGCTGCCACATGATGCGGGTATATCGCCAACTCCCGTCCCGCTGCTTTTTCATCACGCGCAGGAAGCGCCCATGCAGGACCGACGCTGCGCTGTCGTGCGCGCCCTGGAATGTCGCCTCGAACCGCCCCCGGTCATCGGGATTTTGAGTGAGCGTTGCCGCGACGTCGTGTTGCCGCAGCTGCTCGATGCCCGCTGCATCGGGGTTGATGGAGCCGAGCGTCGCCCATGCGGCGATGAGTAGTGCGACTGCGCGAATCATGCCGCAAAATTAACTGATCGGAGACCGCGCCAGCTTTCGCAGTGGTTGCTTGCAGGCCAGACGGTCCAGGTCCAGTCAATCGGGTAGTTGAAAATCGGGGTGAACGTCACGCCGACCGCCTCCATATCCCTGCGCCCGTCGACGACCATCTCCTTCAGTCGGTCCAACTGTGCCGCATGCTCGTCGGTGTCCCAGACACTGACTTGCACGATCGAGCCCTTCGCCGAGACGCCCGCATAAAAGTGAATGAGCCCCGGCAGCCGCCTGACGGCGGGGATGATGTACTCCGAGGTCTTCTTGCTCACGGCGTCGACCTCGGCGAACCGGCTCGGGTCGTAGCTGGCGCGCGAGACGCGGACGACGGCGGTTGTCGGTAATGACTCGGCCATGGTGATTCTTGCTGTCATAGCACCCCCTCGATACGCACACTTCGAATGTGCCGCAAGTGAAACCCTTCGGATACCAATGCGGCGGCCGGTCTCCGTTGTCATCACCACCAGTCCGCTACTTCGGCGATAGCGCGTGAGCAATGCCGCACAGCTGCTCGACGTGCGAATCTCGACGGTGGCAACGCACGTGATGCGTGACTCGGACTCGGGCCAGGGAGCTGTGTGAGCTTGGGCTTCTCGAGGCGATCATGATCGAGCTGAAGCACAGTCCCCAGCGGTGAGTGAATTGGTTTGGTTCTGAAAATCCACTATCCCATCCAGCCCATACTCACCTTAGTTGGTACACCAATATTACACAGTGCCAGCTATCGCACGGAGGAGAGTGGATGCATCGAGCGCCCAGTCACCGATTGCAATCGCAACCACCGACGAGCTTGCCCGCGTCGGAGGGTTGCTGCAAACTGGGGAGATGCGTTGGACGATCGATCGTACGAAGCCCGTGGGAGACCACATTCGCGATGTATGGGTGGGCGATCGCCGTCGCGTGACGCTGTTAGTCCTGCTATCGATGGCCGCGTGCAGCCGCACATCCAACCCGGTAGTCGCCGTGCAGAAGCCGGCATCGAGCACCACGGGACCGATGGACTATACGCCGCCCGCGGATTCCCTCATCCCGAACGACGAGCTCGGAGCATCAATCCGTCGTGGTCTCGCGTTGATCATTCACACCACCGACAGTTTGTCCGCGTACGCGCCGAGCACCTTGCAGTGCGCCAGCTGCCACATCGACGCCGGCCGCCGTCGCGACGCGGCGGGATTGCTCGGCGCGTACTCGCGCTTCCCCAAGTATATGGACCGCGCTGGAGCGGTCGTTCCCGTCGAAGATCGGATCAACTATTGTTTTACGCGCAGTCTCGCGGGGAACAGAATTCCTAACGACAGTCGCGAGATGCAGGACATCGTCGCGTACGTGGCATATATCTCCCGCGGCGTGCCGGTGGGCCGCCATGTGATCGGCGAAGGCATGCCCGCGATGCCCAAGCTCAGCGGCGATAGCGCTCGTGGATCGCTGATCTTCGCGCAAACCTGTGCCGTGTGCCACGGTCAGGACGGACAGGGTAACCCACCGGCGTTTCCGGCGCTGTGGGGAAGCAAGTCCTTCAGCATTGGCGCATCGATGGCCCGTCAGGAGCGGGCGGCTACCTTCATCAAGCACTTCATGCCGCAAAACAATCCGGGCTCGCTCACCGATCAGCAGGCATACGACGTGGCCGCTTTTGTCGATTCTCACGCGCGGCCGGATTCGCCGGGTAAGGAAGCCGATTGGCCCTCGGGCGGAGCGCCGTACGACGTGCCGTACAACACCAAAGGACACGTCGCCTTCCACCCGCCGTCCGCGACACTGTTTCCGCGCCCACACCCCGAACTGGGGCTCGTACCGCCGCCCTCCTCGGTGACCACGAAACGATGAACCCTCACTGGAGTTATTGATGGCAGGCGAACAGGACGCTCGTGACACGGCATCGGCTCGGCGCGGTTTTCTTGGCAAACTCATTGCCGGAGCAGCCAGCCTGGTAGCGGCCGGTTCGTCGCCACGCCTCCTTGGTGCGGCAACCGCCGCTCGAGCTCCGGGGGATGACTGGATGAAGACCCTCACGGCCCCGCACCGCACCGTGCTCGACGTGACGGCCCACAGGAACGGCAAGCCGCTCGTTCAAGCGAAGAACTTTCTAGACGGGTGGCGCGATGCCTTCAACACGCCGGAGCGCGACGTGAATCTCGTCATGGGTATCCACGGAGACGCGGCGCCCTTCCTGCTGAACGACGCCCTGTGGGACCGCTACAAGATTGGGCAACAATACGAGGTGACGGACGGTGAGACGAAAGGCGCCGCGATACGGAACGTCTTCACCTCAGCCCACGCCGCGGCGGCCACACTCGTGACGCCGGAGCAGACCATCGAGGCCCTGCAGCAACGAGGCGTCAGGTTCATCATCTGCATGAACACGATCGCCAACACCACCCGGAAGCTCGTTGCCGCCAACCTCGGCTCGTACGACGAGATCCATGCCGCCATCATCGCCGGTCTCTTGCCAAGCGTCATTACGGTGCCCGCGATCAATGTCGCGCTGACGCAGTTGCAGGAACATGGGGTGAAGTACGAAAAGGTAGAGTAACACAGCGCCTCCGCACGATCGAAGAGCCGCGCGCCTGGCGGCTCCGTGAGTCTTACGTTGGCCACGCTCATGGGTGTAGACTACCACGCGTTGCCCAACCCCGGATTCGTAGCGGAGGAGTCACAGTGCGCAGGACAGGCTTGGACGAAACGCCCGCGGAGCCAGCTGGCGCGATGGATCGACGCCGGGCAGTCGGTGTCGCGGCGGGACTCCTGGGCGGAGTCGTGCTCGGCGGTGGGGCGGCGGGTGTGCTGGCCCAGCAGACGGCGGCGGCGCCCGTCGCACCTGAAGACGCATCGACGATACCGGGCCTGCCGTCCGGCGCTCTCGGTATCCGCTCGCCCTTCGAGACGCCGGCGCTGACGCCGATCGGCGTCACGACTGGTGCGTCGTTCTCGCCGCTGCAAAGTATTTCGGGGACGATCACGCCATCCGATCTGCACTTCCAGCGACATCACAACGGCATCGCCGTCATCGACCCACGACGGTACAGCCTCACGATCCACGGGCTCGTCGATCGCCCGATGGTGTTCTCGCTCGAGGATCTCCGGCGGTTCCCCGCGGTGACACGCACGTGTTTCATCGAATGTTCGGGCAACGGGCGCTCAGCGTATCGCACGCCCAAGCCAACGATGACGGCGCAAGATGTAGACGGGCTGACGAGCAACTCGGAGTGGACCGGCGTGCCGGTCGCGACGTTGTTCAACGAAGTTGGCGTCCAACGGACGGCGAAGTGGATCCTGGCGGAAGGCGGCGACGCGTCGCGTTTGTCGCGCAGCATTCCACTCGACAAGATGCTCGATGACGCGCTGATCGCGTATGCGCAGAACGGCGAAGCCGTTCGCATGCCCAACGGCTATCCGGCGCGGTTGCTGCTCCCGGGGTACGAGGGCAACATGAACATCAAGTGGATCCGCCGCCTCAAGGCCATCGATCAACCGAACATGTCGAAAGACGAAACCTCGAAATACACTGACCCGCTCCCGGACGGGACCGCGCGGCAGTTCAGCTTCATCATGGATGCGAAGTCGATCATTACCTCGCCGTCCTATCCCACGCAGCTCACGAGCCATGGTTGGTGGCCGGTGACCGGTCTCGCCTGGACCGGCCGCGGCAAAATCACGCGCGTCGATGTCAGCACCGATGGTGGTCGCAGTTGGACTCAGGCGGAGCTGGTCGGGCCGGTGCTGCCGATGGCGCACACGCGCTTTCGGCACATGTGGCAGTGGGACGGCACCCCCGCGCGCCTCATGAGCCGGGCGATCGACGAGACGGGATACGTGCAACCGACGCTGGAGACGTTTCGCCGTGTGCGCGGAGCCGGCACCGACTACCACTTCAACTCGGTGCGCACGTGGCGGGTCGAGCAGGATGGCCACGTCTTCTTCGAGGCGTGACCATGCGCCCCGCACGTCTCCTCATGGTGTCCGTCGCCACCGCGGCAGTCGCGACGTCGTGCCGGTTTGCGCCGTCGAGTGAAAAGGCGGCGGGGTTACCGATCGCGGCATTGCCCACGTCACTCCCAGCGCGCCTCGACATCGGGCGTCCGGCGACGTCGGCGGACATCGCGCCGATCGATATCGATGCGAATCCAACCGGCGCGGGGCTGCCGGCCGGGCAGGGCACGTATGCGCAAGGTGCGGTGATCTACACCCGGAAGTGCGCGGTCTGCCATGGCGCCAACGGCGAAGGGATCGCGCCGGCGCCTCGTCTAGTCGGCGCGGAGCCGCGACAGGGTTTCCCGTTCGGGAAAGACTTCACCATTCCGAAGACGATCGGCAACTACTGGCCCTATGCCACGACGCTGTACGACTATGTGCATCGCGCGATGCCGCTCGTCGCACCCGGATCCTTATCGCCGGATGAGACCTACGCGCTCGTCGCGTATTTGTTGGCGGAAAACGATGTCATACCGCGCACCGCGGTCATGAACGCGCAGACGCTTCCGAAGGTTCAGATGCCGGCGCGAACGCATTTCGTGCCGGACGATCGCTCGGGCGGCCAGCCGTTTCGGTGAACGCGACGCGCGACGATGACCATACCAGCGATTCGTGAGGAAGTCGCGAAACTCTGCGCGCGGTTTCCGGGAGAGTACTGGCGCGCGCTTGACCGGAACATGCGCTATCCGTTGGAGTTCGTGACGGCGCTGACCGACGCGGGCTATCTCGCCGCACTGATCCCGGAGGAGTACGGCGGCGCCGGCCTGCCGCTCGCGGCGGCGGCAGCCATTCTCGAGGAGATCCATCTGCAGGGCTGCAACGGCGCAGCGTGTCACGCGCAGATGTACGTCATGGGCACGCTCCTCCGGCACGGCAGCGCCGAGCAAAAGCGGACGTACCTGCCGGCGATCGCCTCCGGTTCGTTGCGCCTGCAGGCCTTCGCCGTGACCGAGCCGACGAGCGGCACCGATACCAGCTCGATCGAGACCACCGCGACCCGTGATGGTGATCAGTATGTGGTCAACGGGCAGAAGATCTGGACGAGTCGGGCGGAATATTCCGACCTGATGATCGTGTTGGCCCGGACAACGCCGAAGGCCCAGGTCACGACACGAACTGGCGGTCTGTCGGTCTTCCTCGTCGACATGCGTGAGGCGCGCGGGGCGGGCCTGACGATCCGGCCGATTCGCACGATGATGAACCACTCGACCACCGCCGTGTTCTTCGACAACGTCAGAGTGCCAGCGGCCAACCGAATCGGCGAAGAGGGGCAAGGGTTCCGGTACATCCTGTCCGGCATGAATGCCGAGCGTATTCTGATTGCGTCGGAGTGCATCGGAGACGCAAAATGGTTCATTGGAAAAGCCGCTGACTATGCGAAGGAACGGCGCGTCTTTGGCCGGCCGATCGGTCAGAACCAGGGGGTGCAATTTCCCCTCGCCAAAGCGTATGCCAATATGCGCGCCGCGGAGCTCATGGTGCACCAGGCCGCCGAGCTGTTCGACACCGGCGCCGACGGCGGCTCGGAAGCGAACATGGCGAAGATGCTCGCCGCCGACGCGGCATGGGAGGCGGCGAACGTCTGCGTGCAAACGCATGGCGGTTTCGGTTTCGCGGAAGAGTATGACATCGAGCGAAAGTTTCGAGAGACGCGGCTGTACCAGGTCGCGCCGGTCTCGACCAATCTGATCCTGTCCTATTTGGCCGAACACGTGCTTGGCCTCCCGCGGTCGTATTGAGAGACCGATGAACGATTGGAAGAGATGGATCGGACTGACGGAGGTCCAGACCGACACCATCACGGAGACGCTCCGCGACCGGTTCATGGCGGTCCTTGGGCGAGAGGAAGCCGGTGACGACGCCAACGACGCGCTGCTCGGGATCCACTGGTGCCTGGCGACGCCGGCGATCGACAACGACGGACTAGGGCTGGACGGGCACCCGGTTCGCGGCGTGCTTGTTCCGCCGATCCCCTCGGCGAGACGCGTATGGGCTGGCGGCGAGCTCACGCTGCAGCAACCGCTCCAGTTGCTCGATCGCGTGCGCCGGCGCTCGACGATCCAGAACGTGCGCGTGACGCAAGGACGCAGTGGTCCACTCCTCCTCGTCGTCGTACGGCACGAGTACGAGACGAGCCGCGGGGTGTCGATCAACGAGCGACAAGACATTGCGTATCTCCTCCCACCACACGGCGCCATTCCGTTGGGTGACCCGGTCGATGCGGACCGTCCGGGTGATCGCATCGAGATGGCCGCGGCCACACCGACGCTGCTGTTCCGCTATTCGGCACTCACCTTCAATAGCCATCGCATTCACTACGACCGTGACTACGCGACGAACGTCGAGGGATACCCTGGCGTCGTCGTGCAGGGCCCACTGCAGTCGACGCGGTTGATACGGTTGGCGCGCGCGCACGCGCGTGCGCCACTGACCCACTTTGCATTCCGCCACGTATCGCCGCTGATCGGCGGGGCGCCGTTCACAATCCGAGCGAGGTCGGTCGATGCCGCGTCGTGCGATCTGTGGGCGATTGCCGCCGACGGACGAGTGAGCACGATCGCGCGGGCACGCTGGTGAGGTCTCCGACGGATGGCGCGCGACGCGAAGGAAACATGCGGCACCGTGCGGTAGTGGATACGCGCGTGCGGTGACTTCTAACTTATAGTCGTCGGATATCAACCTCATGCCCGGAGCGGTCGTGCGCGGATCGTCACTGTTGCTCGCATCGATACTATCCGCCCACCTCGGCCTCGCGGCCGCAGCGGTAGCGCAGCAAACGGTCGTCACTCTCGCGCCGTCCGCCGCGGCCGAGCCGATGACTGGCCGACTCTTCGTCATCTTCGCGCGCGGCGCGGATCGCGAGCCGCGCTTCCTCGCCGGCAGCTATACCGGCAGCGTGCCTTTCTACGGAATGGACGTGAGTGGATGGAAGCCCGGGACGACGACCCGTGTCGGGGCCAGTGTGCCCGGCTTCCCGTTCGATAACCTCACGCAGATGCCGGCGGGCGACTACTACGTCCAGGCGTTGCTCAATGTCTATACGCAGTATCATCGCGCGGATGGTCATACCGTCTGGGTCCACGCCGATCAGTGGGAAGGGCAGCACTGGGCGGTATCGCCCGGAAACCTCGTGAGCGAGGTCGTTAAGGTTCACTTCGACCCGAAAGCGCGCACAGCGGTTCAACTGGTGTTGACCAGGAAACTACCGCCGCTCGCGCCACCGGCCGACACGCGGTGGGTGAAGCACGTCAAGATTCAAAGCGAACGCCTGTCGAAGTTCTGGGGGGCGCCGGTGTACATCGGCGCGACTGTTCTCGTTCCCAGAGACTTCGACGATGCGTCCAGCCGTCGCTACCCCGCGGTGTACATCCAAGGGCACTTCGGACTCGCGGCCCCGTTCGGCTTCACCGAAACCGCAGATGGACGAGGCGCCGTGGCAGGCCGCCCCCGGGGCGTTGACACCGTGTGGGACGCGACACCAACGTCGGCGCGCGAGAGCGGCGAAGAATTTGCGACGTCATGGATGCGCGACGACTTTCCGCGCTTCGTCGCGATCACATGGCAGCATCCGACGCCGTATTACGACGACTCGTACGCCGTGAACTCGGTCAACAATGGCCCCTATCAAGATGCCTTGTTGCTCGAGCTCGTCCCCGAGCTCGAGCGCCGTTTCCATCTCATCCCGGAAGCGAATGCGCGGTTTCTGACGGGCGGATCGACCGGCGGCTGGGAGTGTGCCGCGCTGCAGATTCAGCGTCCGGATTTCTTCGGCGGTGCGTGGTGCTTGTACCCCGATCCGGTCGACTTTCGGCGCAACCAAACGGTGAACATCTACGCCGACTCGAACGCCTTCTATCCCAATAACGCACAAGCGCCGGTGCCCGAACGGTCGATGAGTCGTACGACCGAAGGCCAGGATCTGCTCTCGTTCCGCTTCATGAGCCGCCTCGAAGCCGTCCTCGGAGACAAGGCGCGCAGTGGTCAACAATACGACGCATGGGACGCGGCGTATGGACCTATCGACGCAGAGGGGTATCCGCGACGCCTGTGGGATCGACAGACGGGCGTGATCGACAAGGAGGTTGCGGCGTATTGGCACGACCACGGGGACGATCTCACGTGGTACCTGCGACAGAATTGGCCTCGCGTCGGCCCGTTGGTTGCCGGCAAGCTCCATGTCTATGTCGGTGACATGGACAACTACTATTTGAATCTCGGCGTGTACCTCATGGAGCAGGAGACGGCAAAGCTCGACAATCCGAAGGCGGATTTTACTTTCGAGTACGGCCGGCCGATGAAGCCACACGGTTGGCAGCCGTTCACGAACGCGGAGCTGATACGGATGATGGACGCGTTTCGACAAACTCGAGCGACAACGCAGTGACGACCGAGGACGATGCGCGGTGAAGCGGTGCCGGGTCATCGCTGAACGCCGTCAGGTTGACGCGCCACTCTCGGCGGCCATCGACGCTTGCACACAAAGCGCGGTGTACGCGTGGCGCAGTCTCCGTCGTCGCCCCGGGCTCATCATCGCTGTCGCGCTGACCCTGGGCCTCGGCCTGGGCGCCAATGCGGCGATGTTCCAAGTTATCGACCGGTTGTTGCTCCAGCCCCCGCCGTACCTCCGAGACCCCGCCGCGGTCAATCGAGTCTACCTGACCTGGCACGTTGCGTCGGGCCGGGATCGTCTCGGACCGTTCATGGAATACCTGCGGATTCGCGACCTGAGTCGGTGGACAACAGCGTTTTCCCAAACCGCGGCGTTTTCAACCCAACAGCTGCCGGTCGGAACAGGACTGGAGACGCGAGAGCTGACGGTCGCGGCGGTCAGTGCGAGTCTGTTCTCCTTCTTCGACGCTGCTCCGGCCGTCGGCCGGTACTTCACAGCCGAAGAGGACACCCCGCCGGCGGGGACCGCCCTCGCTGTCCTCAGCTATGCGTTTTGGCGCTCGCGGTACGAAGGGCGCTCCGATGTCATCGGTCGCGGCCTGCAAATCGGTCACGAGCGGTACACCATTGTCGGCGTCGCTCCCCGGAATTTCGTCGGCATGAGTGACGCGTACGTGGACCCAGAATCGGCGGATGCCGAGTCGCCGAGCGTTTTCGTTCCACTCACGACCTACGCAGCCACGGCCGGCGTCGTCGATTGTCGGTACGCGACATCGTATTGCTGGGTGTGGCTCCAGATGTTCGTCCGACGCAGACCAGGCGTCACCTCACAAGCCGCATCGAGCAATCTCACGCAGGCGTTTCAATGGAGCTACGCCGCGAGTCGCAGCGAGGCCGCGGCACGAGATTACATCGAATGGAGCACCAGGTTCCCAACGATCGAAGTCGCTCGGCCACGAGCGATCGCCGCCCCAGTGCTCGCCGCGCGCGGGCCCATGGAGAGTGCGACAGCACGCGTGGCCACGTGGGTCATAGGCGTAGCCGGCGTGGTGCTCCTCATTGCGTGCGCCAACGTGACCAACCTCCTGCTGGCGAGGTCGCGCGAGCGTCGAGCCGAGATCGCCCTGCGTCTTGCGCTCGGCATTAGCCAGCAGCGATTGGCCGGCCAACTGCTGATAGAGTGTCTGCTGCTGGCAGGGATAAGCGGTGGCATCGCCGTGGTGGTGGCGGGACTCGGGGGCAGAGTGCTCACCTCCATGTTCATCCCCGGTGCCGATTCGAGCGTGATGACCCAGCCTCGTACGCTGCTGTTCGGCGCAACGGCTACGCTCCTCGCTGGCATTGTGATCGGGATCGGTCCGGCCCTGTATGCGCGGCGCATATCGGTCATCGATGCGCTGAAAGGTGGGCTTCGCGGTCGCTCGTCCGACCGCGCGCAAACCCGACGACTGCTGCTCGTGCTACAGAGCGGACTGTCCGCGCTGCTGCTCATAGGCGCAGGATTATTCACCCGCAGTGTTGAGCGGGCAGGTGCGCTCCGTCTGGGGTACGATGTCCGACCCGTGCTGCACGCCGATGTGGAGCTGCGTCAGACGAAGCTCGATTCTGTAGCTCGGCACGGTCTGGCGTTGCGGATGGTCGATGCCGCGAAGGCCATCCCCGGGGTTACCGATGCGGCCCGGGCGTCCGGCGTTCCTTTCATCGAAACCGAGTCATCGGAACTGTTCGTGCCGGGGATCGCAACGGTTTCTGCGCTTGGCCGCTTTTACGACCAATCGGTTTCGCCGGAGTACTTCCGCACCGTCGGAACTCGGATCGTGGAAGGCCGTGGCTTCGCGAACACCGACGGAGCCGGCGCTCCGCGGGTGGCGGTCATCAACCAGGCCATGGCCCAAGCACTGTGGCCAGGTCAGGATCCGATTGGGAAGCGCTTCCGCGTCTACTCCGATACGGCTCCCTATACCACGGTCGTCGGCGTGGCCGAGAATACGAGACAGACCAGCCTGGCGAATGACCACGAACTGCACTACTACCTGCCGATTGACCAGGACGACTATGGCGTGACCACCGAGTTGTACGTTCGGACTCGGGGGGATGCGCAAGCGTATCAGGCAACGGTCGGTCGAGTACTACAACTCCTGGCGCCGGGTGACGCGTACGTGAATCTGACCCCGATGCAAGCGGTCACTGATCCTGAGATGCGATCCTGGCGGGTTGGGGCCGAGCTGTTCGTCGCTTTCGGCGGCTTAGCGCTCATCGTCGCCGCGGTCGGGCTCTACAGCGTCATCTCCTACGACGTCGCGCGTCGGAGACACGAGCTGGGAGTTCGAGTCGCCCTCGGAGCACGCCCTCGCGACGTGTTTCGCTTGTTGATAACCGAGAGTACTCGGTTTCTCGTTATCGGGGCCGGTATCGGAAGTGCCATCGCGTTCGCGAGCGGTTCCTCCATCGCACCCTTGTTGTTCGCCGAGTCTCCACGTGACCCGGTGGTGTTTGGGGTTGTCGCCATCGCGCTCGCCGCCGCCGCGTTCGCGGCGACGATCGTTCCGGTACTCTCGGCATGGCGGGTCGACCCCAACACGGCACTGCGCGCCGAGTGATGCCAGGCACCGTTGGGAGCGCCTGACTTGCTACCCTAACGACCGAGCATTTTTGGTTGATGCCATGACGATCGCGCGCGCGCGGAAGGGTTGGCGGACGCCGCCGGTTACCTGCGCGGTCGCGCCATCACGGAGGTGAGGGAGCTCGATCCACCGCGTATCGACGTTGCGGCCGGACGGCCGGTCGGCGACGCTCATCGGCCATGTGCGCGTGAGCGGCACCGTCAACGGCGCACCGTTCACCTTCACCTCGGCTTGGCTCGACCTGCTGCGCAAAGACGATCGCGGCTGGCATATTGTCGTCCACGCCAATACTGAAGGATCGTAGGCGGCCGTTGCTCAATCGGTACACCGTACTCACCTTGATTTAATAGGAGACACTCGTGCTCGTCCTGCACGCGGCGATGCTCGCGCTCATCATGCAGAGCCCGGATTCGGGAGTGACGGCGCTGCGTGCCGCTCGACTCCTCGATCCCAAAACCGGCACGATCACCACGAACGCCGTCGTCATTGTCCAATCGGGCGTGATCAAAGCTGCCGGCGCCGGGATCGCGATTCCATCTGGCGCGACCGTTATCGACCTGGGGTCCGTCACATTGCTGCCTGGACTCATCGATTGTCACACACACCTGCTGATGAACTACAAAGGCGCGTACGGCGGCGATGATCCCAACATGGCGCTCACCGTAGCGACGCTCGGCACGACCCGTCGCGTTCTCCTCGGGGTCGCGATGGGCCGGCAAGACCTCGAGGCCGGGATCACCACCGTGCGCGATGTCGGCAACTCCGGTTGGGGCGGCGACGTCGCACTGCGCGATGCGATTGCGGACGGATGGGTGACCGGGCCGCGCATAATCGCCTCGACGCGCGCATTGGCCGCAGCCGGTGGCCAGTTCGGTACACTCGCGCCCGAGGCGCAGTCGCTGATCCAGCAGGAATACGTCGTCGTGAGCGGCGTCGAAGAGGCGCGCCGGGCCGTCCGACAGGCGTTCTACGATGGCGCCGATCTCATCAAAGTCATCGTGAACACCGGACCGCGCGTCGTCTCGCTCGAGGAGATGAAGGTCATTGTCGACGAAGCCCACCGCGTCGGCAAACGCGTCGCGGCCCACGCGACCAGCGATTCCGCGACGCGGATCGCGGCCCTGGCCGGCGTGAACTCCGTGGAGCACGGCTACACGATTTCCGACGACGCGCTGCGCATGATGGCGGCAAAGGGCATCTACCTCGTGCCGACCGACTATCCCGCCGCTTTCTACGTTGACGCGCTGGCCCCGAACGGACTGAGCGCGACGGAGCGCGATCGCGAGCTCGCTGGTGCGCGCAAGTTCGAGGCGCTGTCGCGCGACCGCCTGAACCGCGCCATCAAGCTCGGCGTCCGGATCGCGTTCGGCTCCGACGAGTATTACGACGTGCCGGGCCGGACGCGCGGCCAGGCCAGCCTCCTCCCGCTCGAAGCCTACCAAAACGACGGGATGTCCCCACTCGATGTCATCCGCGCCGCCACCATCAATGCCGCCGATCTCATTGGTTGGGGAGACCGCCTGGGCGTGATCGAGGCAGGGAAGCGTGCCGATATCATCGCGGTCGATGGGGATCCGCTGAAAGACGTACGCGCCCTCGAGCACGCCCGGTTCGTCATGAAAGACGGCGTCGTCATCTGCAACGACCTGCAGCCCGTTCGCTGCAGGCGGGATGCCGTTCACTGAAAAACAGTGGCGACGCGGAATCGATACGCGGATCGTGTCAGCCAGACGCGGAGGATGGACGTATGCGCCAGGCGATTGGTCGGTGTGTGGTTCCGTTAGTGGTCGCGACGCTCATCGGAGCGTGCGGTCGGACCGGAGTGAACGATGCGTCGGCGACAGAGGTGTTGTCGGCGAAGGGACTGACCGTCACCCCAGACTCGGCGACGGAGCAGGCGATTCTCCGCGCGCGCGACGCGATTTGGCACGCGTGGTTCGCCGATGATACAGCGCAATTGAGCCAGCTGCTGCCCGAGGCCGTGGCCGCGGGTGGCGATGCGGAAACCGGGCAGCGGTGGACGGATCGGGCGCAGAACTTCAACGAAGCGAAGCAATTCGTCGCGACTGGCGGGAGCCTGGTGAGCCTCGCGTTTCCGCGGACGGAGATTCGGCTCATGGGCAACACGGCCGTTGTGTTCTCGACCTTCGATCTCACGACGGCGGTTCGCGGAACGTCGCACACGATGCAGGGTCGGTCGACGGAGGTGTTTGTTCTTCGCAACGGCCGGTGGGCGAACCCGTTCTGGCATCTGGGACACTGAGTACGGTCGCGGTCACTGGTGCAGGAATTGTCGTGGTGCCGCGCCGCCGCGTGTGTGAATCGCGCCGGCGCGATGCACGAGGAAACGTCCCCGCCTCCCGGCATGGACCGCCTGCACTTCGGCAACGATCGCCACCGCGATCTCCTCAGGCGAGTCCGCGCCGATATCCAGTCCGACGGGTCCGTGAATGCGCGCCCGCGCGTCCGGGTCGATAGACACGCCGCGCGAGCGCAAGGTCTCGACGAGCGCCTCCGTGCGATGCCGAGGCCCCATCACGCCGACGTAACGCGCGCCGGTGGCCAGCCAACCCGCCAGGAACTCGGCGTCGCGTTCGAAGTTGTGACTCATGATGATCGCGGCCTCGCAGTCGGCCTCCGCTGCACTCGCGGCGAGGTCCGACGGCGGCGGCACGAGCACACGGTCCGCGTTCGGCCACCGTTCCTTGGCGGCCATCGCCGGACGGTCATCGATCAGCGTCACATACCAGTCCAAGCGCTTGGCGGTCGCGACCAGCGGCACGGCGTCCGCGCCGGCGCCGCACACCGCCAGCCGAACGCGCGGCACGATGACTTCGTAGGCGACATCGATCGTCTCGCCCATCCAGCGGTGGCACACCGTTACGGATCGGGCGCGCCGGAGCACGTGCCGTGCGACGCGCTGGATACGTGCGTGAAAGGGACCGTCCAAGCCGTCGACGCTCGCCTCTGCGCTGGCCAATACACCTTGATCGCCGACTCGCCAGTGCGTGCGCCTCGACGTCCGGATGACCGTCGCGAGCACAACGGGTCGCCGCGCGTTGGCGAGCGCGAGCAGACGAGACGCACTCGACGCGGCGGTGTGGGGCGCCAGCGGCTGGAGCAGCACTTCCACCACGCCGCCGCAACCGAGGCCGAACCCCGACACGAGATCGTCCGGCGACCGCGTATCGTAGCGCACGACTTGGCTCACGCCCGTGAGGCGGATGCCCTCGGCGCGCGTGACCAGGTCGTGTTCGATACACCCGGCGCTCACCACGCCCGTCCGCGCGCCATCGGCGAGGATGGCCATCCGCGCACCGGTCCGCCGGTACGTCGATCCTTCGGTACGGACCACAGTGGCGAGCACGGTAACCGTGCCGCTCCGCGCTCCGGCGTTCAGTGCATCCGCAAGCCGCGTGAGTTCGCTCATGGGAGGTTCACGTCACTCGCGTGAATGCAGACTGCACAGGCAGGCGGCGGATCCGTTTACCCGTCGCGGCGAAAATAGCGTTGGTGACCGCCGGCGCCACGCAGGCCGTGCCCGGCTCGCCCATCCCCCCGGGGTTCTCCGTACTCGGCACGATGTACGTCTCGACCGCCGGGGCTTCATTGATCCGCAGCACCCGATAGTTGTCGAAGTTGTGCTGCTGGATGCGCCCGTTCTGCAGCGTGACTTCGCTGAACAGCGCGCCGGAAATGCCGAAGATCACCCCGCCCTCGATTTGCGCCCGAATCGTGTCCGGGTTGATGGTCTGCCCGCAGTCCAGCGCACACACCACGCGGTCCA
>DATMLM010000042.1:0-40394 GCA_035570055.1 Gemmatimonadaceae bacterium | reverse complement strand
CCCGTCATACGAGACGCCCTGGGCAGCTTCCGTCGTCACCAGGAGCTGTCCGGTGTCGTCACTCGGGAAAAGCCCCTTGGGGATAAAGTAAAAGAGGATCACGGTCGCCACGAGAATGATCGCGGAGAACACGAGCGTGTGCGGCCGGTGCGCCATGACCCAATTCAAGGTTCGCTCGTACCCGCCGAGCACCCGATTGTAGATGCGCTCGGATGCCTCGTACAGCTTGCCGTGCTTCTGCCCGTGGTCGCTGCGCAAGAACCGGCTGGAGAGCATGGGCGTCAGCGTCAACGACACGAAACCCGAGACCAGGATCGACACGCCGATGGTGACCGCGAACTCATGGAACAACTTCCCGATGATCCCACCCATGAACAGGATCGGGATGAACACCGCGCTCAGGCTCAACGTCATGGACAGAATCGTGAACCCGACCTCGGACGCGCCGTCGATGGCGGCCTGCATCCGTGGTTTTCCCATCTCCAGATGCCGGACAATATTCTCGAGCATCACAATGGCATCATCGACGACAAATCCGACGGCCAACGTGAGAGCCATGAGCGAGAGATTATCCAAGCTGTAATTCAGCAGATACATCACCGAGAACGTGCCGATGATGGACATCGGCAGCGCCAAGCTCGGGATGATCGTCGCCGAGACGTTGCGTAAGAAAACGAAGATGACGAGGACGACGAGAACGAGCGTGAGCTCCAGCGTGAACTTGACGTCGTCGACCGACTCCTGAATCGTCACCGACCGGTCGAACAACACCTGGACGTGGATCGACGCCGGGATTTCAGCCTGAAGCTTCGTCAGGGTCTGCTTGATGCGACTCGCAACGGCAACGGTATTCGTGCCGGGCTGCCGTTGGATCTCGAGGACGATCGACCGTTGGCCGCCGAGCCAGCTCGCGGTTTTGTTGTTCTGGACGTCGTCCGTGACGCGGCCGAGGTCGCCGAGCACGATCGGCGCGCCGTTCTTGTACGCGACGACCATGTTGCGGAAGTCATCGGCGCTGTTGAGCTGACCTGTCGCTTGAATCGTGAGCGCGGTCTTCGAGCCCCAGAGAACGCCGGTGGCGATATTGACGTTCTGGCTGGTGATCGCGCCGTTGATGTCCTCGAGGCCGAGGTTGCGGCTCGCCAGCTGGTGCGGGTCCATCTGGATGCGCACCGCGTACTTCTGTGTCCCCTCGACCAGTACCTGCGCGACTCCGCCAACCATCGAGAGCCGCTGTGCCAGGGTCACCTCGCCATATTCGTCGAGTGTCGACAGTGGCACGACATCGGACGTGAGGGCCAGTGTGATAATCGGGGCATCGGCCGGGTTGGTTTTCTGGTACGACGGCGGGATGATGCCTTGGGGCAGGGTGCGCAGCGTCTGCGTGATCGCCGCCTGAATGTCTTGGGCCGCGGCGTCGATGTTCCGATCGAGCGCGAACTGCACGACGATCTGGGTCGCCCCGATGCTCGACGTCGACGTCATGTTGTCGATGCCGGCGATCGTCGAGAACTGCTTCTCGAGCGGCGTGGCGACCGTCGACGCCATGGTCTCGGGGCTCGCCCCGGGAAGCGTCGCGCTGACGGTAATGGTCGGGAAGTCGACGTTCGGGAGATCGCTGACGGGCAGCGACCGATACGCGACGATGCCAAAGAACAGGATGCCGATCATGACCAGGGTCGTCATGACCGGTCGCTTAATGAACAGTGTCGTCATTCGTTAATCACCGGCAACCGGTAGAGGTGTCGGCGTCTCGGCCCATGGGAGTCGCGCGAACATGCGCCCGAGCCACGTCTGGGCGTCGTCGAGGTACGTATAGAACACCGGCGTCACATACAGCGTGACGATCTGTGAGAAAGCTAAGCCGCCGACCACCACGATCCCCAGGGGCCGCCGCGACGAGGCGCTCGATCCGATGCCGATGGCGATCGGCAGCGTCCCCATGATCGCGGCCACCGTCGTCATCATGATCGGCCGGAACCGCACGCTGCACGCCCGAATAATCGACTGCTCCGGCGTCAGGTGTTCGTTGCGTTCGGCCTCGATGGCGAAGTCGATCATCATGATCGCGTTCTTCTTCACGATCCCGATCAGCATGATCAGGCCGACATACCCATAGACGTCGAGCTCGACGCCGGTGATCCACAGGGCCAGCAGCGCGCCGAACGTCGCGAACGGTAGTCCCGTGAGGATCGTGATCGGGTGAACGAAACTCTCGTACAGGATGCCGAGGATGATGTAAATCACGAACACGGTGACCAGGAGCAGGACGCCGAGTCCGGAGGTCGAGCTCTGGAAGGCTTGCGCCTGTCCCGAGAATTGTCCCGTGACGTTGGCGGGCAGCGTTTGGAATGCCACGCGCTGCACTGCCGCGGTGACGGCGGCGAGGTCGGCGTTCGGCGGCGCGTTGAACGAGATCGTCACCGACGGCAACTGGCCCGAGTGATTGATGGCCGCGGGGCCGAACGAGGGCTCGAGCTCGGCCACCTGCCCCAACGGGACGACCTCGCCGTGTGACCCGCTGATGTACAGCTTGTCGAGGTCGAGCGGCGACGCCTGGAATCGCGGCGCAATCTCCAGGACGACCCAGTACTCGTTCACTGCCGTATAGATCGTCGACACCTGTTGCGCGTTGTAGCCCTCGGCGAGCGCGTTCTCGATCGACGCGGGGGTGAGGCCGAGCGGCGCCGCTTTTGCGCGGTCGATGCGAACCGTGACCTGGGGATTCCGGTTCAGGAGATCGCTGGTCACGTCGGTGATGAGCGGAACCTTCTGGAGCTCGGTCAGCAATTTGAGCGCGCTCGAGTACAGCACATTGATGTCGGGACCCTGGAGCGTGTACTGATAGAGCGCCTTGGAGGAGCGGCCGCCGATCTGGATCGACGGCGGATTCTGCAGATAGAGCCGGAACCCCGGGATGTTCGACACGCGACGCGTGATCTCTCCGACGCACACGTCGGCCGTCGGACGGATCTTCGGGTCTTTGAGCGTGATGAAAATATTCCCCTGGTTCGTGGCGCCGGCTTGGCCACCGCCGCCCAACGCCGACGTGAACCGGTCGACGCACGTGTCTTTCGTCAGGATCTTGGTGGCCCGCTGTTGCAGACGCGACATCTCGTCGAACGCGGTCCCTTGCGCTGCCTCGGTCGTTGCCTGGAGCTGCCCACTGTCGCTCGGGGGGAAGAGCCCCTTCGAGACATTTCTGAACAGCACCCCAGTGAGGAACAGGATCAGGAGCGAGAAGAGGAGCGTGATCGGGCGGTGGCGCATGACCCACTCGAGGCTCCGCTCATACGCGTTGAGCGCTATCGTGAAGCCGCGTTCGCTTAAAGCGAACCAGCGACCGTGCTGGACTTCGTGATGCGGCTTTAAGAAGCGGCTGCACAGCATGGGGGTCAACGTCAGCGAGACGAACCCCGAGACCAGGATCGAGATGCTGATCGTGAGCGCGAACTCGTTGAACAGCTTGCCGACGACGCCGCCCATGAAGATGAGGGGGATGAACACCGCCGCGAGCGACAGCGTCATGGACAGGATCGTAAAGCCCACTTCCGCCGAGCCTTGAAACGCGGCCTCCATTGGCGCCTGGCCGGCTTCGATGTGCCGGACGATGTTCTCCAGCATGACGATCGCATCGTCGACGACGAACCCGACCGCGAGGGTCAGCGCCATCAGCGACAGGTTGTCGAGGCTGAAGTTGAGGAGGTACATCATCGAGAACGTGCCGACGATCGCCATCGGCAGCGTCAAGCTCGGGATGATCGTCGCGACGACGCTGCGAAGAAACAAGAAGATCACGAGCACGACGAGGATCAGCGCGAGCAGCAGCGAGAATTTCACATCGTGCACAGCGCCGACGATCGACACCGAGCGGTCGAAGCCCATGTTGACGGTGACGGTCGACGGGAGCTCTTTCTGGATCTCCGCCATCTTGGCTTTGACGGCGTTCACCACTTCGACCGTATTCGTCCCGGGCTGTCGGGTGACGGCCAGGAAGACCGTGCGCGCCATCTGCTGGCCGTTCCAGTACCAGGCGGCGGCCTTGTTGTTCTGGACGTCATCGATGACGTTGGCGACGTCGCCCAAGCGCACCGGCGCGCCGTTCTTGTACGTCACCATGAGGTGCCGGAACTGCTCGGCGCTGTACATCTGGCCGGTGGCGTAGACGGACGTCGTCTGGTTCGCCCCGTACAGAATGCCCGTCGGGATGTAGACGTTCTCGTTTGAGATCGCCTTGGCGACCGTATTGACGCTGAGATTGCGCGTGGCGAGCTGGCCCGGGTCGAGCTGCACGCGCACGGCATATTTTTGCGAGCCGAAGACGCTGACCTGGGCGACGCCGTTCACCATTGAGATCTGCTGCGCGATCGTCGTCTCGCCGTACTCGTCCACGGTGGTCATCGGCAGCACGGCGGACGTCAGGGCATAGAACAGGATCGGCGCCGCGGCGGGATTTTGCTTCCGGTACGACGGCGGGATGATGTTCGTGGGCAGATTCGGGAGCGCGGCCGAGATGGCGGCGTTCACGTCCTGGGCGGCCGCGTCGATTTTGCGATCGAGTGAGAACTGGATCGTGACCGACGTGCTCCCGAGGGCGCTCGTCGAGGTGATGTTATCGATGCCGGCGATCGTCGAGAACTGTTTCTCGAGCGGCGTGGCGACGGTGGCCGCCATGGTCTCCGGGCTCGCGCCGGGGAGGGACGCGTTGACGGAGATTGTGGGGAAGTCGACGGTCGGGAGGTCGCTGACCGGAAGTTGACGGTACGCGATCACGCCGAACAACAAAATGCCGGTCATGATCAGGGTGGTCATGACCGGCCGCTTGATGAAGAGCGCGGTCATCCCGCCCGCGCGCGACCCGTGCGAGAGGTCGATCCCGGTGCTTATCTCGTGCTGGCCGGTGGTAAATACCGCGTGCTCGTCAGTCGCCACACTTGGAAAATACGCGCGAGCTACTTCGTCCGTTGGTACAGTCCGGTGTATGTCGCCGTGCCGATCGAGTGGCCTTTTGTCGCATTGAGGAGGCCATCCCGATCCAGGCCGGCCTGAAGCGCGGATGGCGCGAGATCGAGTGCGTAGAGTGTGAAGACGTAGTGATGCGGTGGATCACCGACTGGCGGGCATGGTCCGCCGTATCCGGGCGACGGGAATCCGGTCTTCCCTTGAACCATTCCACTCGCTGATCCCGATCCTGCGCCCTCAGCCAGGGATCCCCGTGCGGGATCGATGCCGTACGCGACCCAGTGTGTCCACCCCTGTCCTTTGCGCGCATCGGGATCGAACAGGATGATCGCGAGGCTCTTGGTGCCGGACGGCACGCCTGACCATGCGAGCGCGGGCGAGACGTTTTGCCCGCCGCATCCGCCTTGGTCGTACGCTTGTGCGGCGGGGATTTTCCCGTTGTTCGGGAAGGTGGTGGACGAGAGGGTGAGCGCGGTATGCGTGGCCATGGCGATCACGCTGGCGACGAGGGCAAGGAGGGTCTTCATAGTTCGTGAACTTAGCCAGCGGCTTGACAGGTGACCAAATAGTCACATAGTTGGTTTGCCGTGGATGATGATGTCTTCAAAGCCATAGCGGACCCTGTCCGTCGGGCGCTCCTGGACCGGCTCTTTCGCCATAACGCACTGACACTCAGCGACTTATGCGACGGCTTGAATATGACCCGGTTTGGCGTCATGAAGCATCTGCGGATTCTCGAGGCTGCCGGCCTCATCACCACGCGAAAGGTGGGTCGCGAGAAACGCCACTATATGAATCCGGTGCCGATTCGGCTCATGCACGACCGGTGGGTGAGCAAGTACACGGCGCCGATGGCCGCGGCGCTGGTCGAGCTCAAGACGGCGCTCGAGGCGGATGCGATGTCCGCTGACAACGTCCAGGTCTACCAGATCGCGATCCGCACGACGCCCGAGCGTCTGTGGCAAGCGCTGACCGACTCGTCGTTCAGTCGCCGCTACCCGTTCTACATGTCGATCGAGTCGACGTTCGAGCTCGGCGCTCCGATTCGCTTCGTCGACGACGCCGGCCGCGCCGCGGTCGAGGGCGTGGTCCTCGAATCCGACCCTCCGCGTCGTCTCGTGTACACGTGGGTGATCCGTTACGACGCGGCATTCGCTCACGAGACGTCTCGCGTGACATGGCTGATCGAGCCGCGCGGTTCCTCCGTGTGCCAACTCACGCTCACGCACGACGTGACGCACGCGCCGCTCACCGCGCCGCACGTCACCGGTGGCTGGCCATTCATTCTCTCCGGCATCAAGACGCTACTCGAGACCGGCGAACCGCTGGTTATCACTCCCTGAGGATTACCATGTCGACCATTCTCCTGCGCATCGCCTCCGTAGTATTCGCTCTCTACACCGCGGGTCACAGCTTCGGCGCCATGATCAAGGATCCGGGCACGGGCGGTCCCGCAAAGCAGGCGGTCCTCGGGGCCATGCGTGCATACCACGAGGACGTCATGGGCTCGAGTCGCTCGTACTGGGACTTCTATAAGGGCTTTGGCTGGCTCGTAAGCTGCGCGCTCTTACTGTTCGCCGTCCTATGCTGGCAGCTCTCGACACTTGCCCGTACCCAGCCATCGATCGCACGCCCGCTGACCCTCACGCTCTTCGTGATCTCGATCCCGATGACGATCTTGGCCTACACCAACTTCTTCGCCGCCCCGGCGATCTTCTCCACGGTGGCGACCCTCTTACTCGGCGCCGCGGCTTTCTCCCTCCCTTGACCGTCCATGCCGCGCTATCTTTCCTTGCTCTACGGGAAACGGGGCGTAGCGTAGCCCGGTAGCGCGCCTGCTTCGGGAGCAGGAGGTCGCTGGTTCAAATCCAGTCGCCCCGACTCTATATAACGCAACGTCCGACATGCACTTCGCGTGTCGGGCGTTTGTGTATCTATGGGGCGCGTTACCCGTTCGGTTACCCGTTTCTCGCGCCGCTGATCTCGTGGACCTTCGTCGGCTCGTTCATGACGTCGAGGATCACGTCATTGGTCGGCCGCTGATAGCAGCGCATGAACGTGTAGGTGTCTTCCATACTACGAGCTCGCGATATCAGAAAACGATTCGGTCCAGCCTACGACCTTAATGTCTGAACAAGGTGGCGCGCGCGCTGCGGTGCGGACCTGATTTCGTGCTCGTTCGCTGCTTCTGATCGATCAGCCACCGCTATATGGAGAAATGTCAACATGCGACTACGAACGAACCGCACAGACGTCTCGTGCGTCATGCGTCTTCGCGCAGCTAAGGTCCACCCGCACGAGCGGGGTTGTGAGCCTAGGATACCTAAGTCCCGCGTCCCCAGGCTAGGGGCGTGCTGGATGGCCACTTACGCGCGGTTTAACAGCACGGCGGAGATGAAGCTCGGCTAGGTCGCGATCTACACTCTTGCCGGCTCCACGAAGTGCTTCAAGTGCCCTCGATGCAAGTGATTCGGCATCAACCTCGGCGAGGCGCGGATTTGGTGCCGCATCGACTGGGCCAACTGGCGTGGACACCTCCATGGACCGTTGCCTAAATTCCTCTGCCGCCCAATACGCTAGGGCGCAACCTTCCACTTTGCGATCCGTTTGTCGGCGAGCAAGCGTCACAGCCGCGTCATATTCATCGCGGGCCCGCATCACGTCGCCGGAACGAAATGCTAACAAGCCGCTGTTGGCGAAGTAGACAACATGATCCTCATCGGTCAAGCGTGACTCATGAATCTCGCGATGGCGCAACTGTGCTCGGTCCAATTGACCATCCAGGGCAAGAGCGAACACCTCATTATTGAGCAGATCGGCACTAGTGCGGTTGGCAACGAGGGCCAGTTCAACGAACCTAAGTGCCTGAGCAGGGTCATTGAGCGCGACGGCCGCAACTACCGATCCCAGAGCAGCAGGGCGACCAGCGAAAGGTTCGTCACTGAGCCACTCCCACGTTGCCGACAGTACATCTTCCCAGCGCCGATCGGCGCTCGCCACCCACGCATTGGCCTCGAAAGACCGCGGGACTGCGAGTAGCGACGTCTCAAACTCCAACAATCCGAGCTTCCTAGCGACCCACTGCACTTGGGCCACGCTATTCTCGGTTGGCTCTCGCATAGCCATGCGAAAGAGCTGTTTAGCGATCTTCACCTTCCCAGCGTCGGCATCGACCGTCGCAATCGCACTCGCAAGCTCGGTTGTTTGGAATGGAGAGAACCTCCCAGATTCGATCATCCGCCGGCCCAGCTTGATGTGGCGAGACAACCGACCGGCGACTGTGGCGAGCGCGATTTCCGCGGCGAGAAGCCAAGGGTCTTCCGTAGTTGCTCGGCTGTGCTGGAGCAGAGCGTGTGCCTCGTCAGGTTCATGGCGGTGCAGGAACAACCGTCCTGCAGATCGCAGAATGAATCGATGGTCAGGCGCCAGCGAAACCGCGGCCCGCATAGCTCGCGTGGCACGGCTTACCAATCCCAACCGGGCGTAGAGTCGGCTCAGGTCGAGCCAGGCGAGGACATTTCGGGGGTCCTCACGTAACCGCCGACGAAGGACAGCTACTGAGACACGCGCACTCTCACGAATGGCGGTAACGGCGGTTTCTTGCGAGAGGGGCCGCACCGCATGCTCGTGCATCTCGCTCGGCACGCCGGGCTCTGAGGGTCCGATTATCCGAGTTGCGAGCGCATATGCGATCTCGCCGGCCAAGTTTCTATGCCGCGTCAAGTATTGCGCAGCGTCGAATGCTGGTTCGGTCCTATTCAACGCAATAGCTGCCGAGACCAGATCAGCAGCGTATCCGACAGTTCCGTGTGCCTCCCAATCAGCAATATGTGTTTCGAGTTCGTCGCTGACATAGATCGCGAGCCGCCCTGGTTCACGAACAGGGAGCGCGCCGAGTTCTCCGGTCTGCACGGCAACGGATGCGTCCCGCCATCTAGGGACGACACGTCGTGGCTCTCCATCACGTGTGAAAGCGCTCATTGTCAGACGGAAGGCTGGGGCGGCAATCTTGCGCCGGTCGGCTGCGGTCTTCTGGCCGCATTCTTCAGACCTCGCTCGGAACGGCGAGCAAGTAGATCCAGCGCGGCGACGTAGCGCTCCAGCGATTGAGGGTTACCGTGGCGCCTCGCCCGTTCTTGCGGATGGCCGCGGATCGCAGGGTCAGGATCGCAGAGCTGTTTGACTGTCCGATCTAGATCGTCGTGGACGGCGGCCGGGAATTGCGTGGCGCACTCTAACAGAACTTGATCGAAGGCGTTTCGCACAAACGGGAGAACGGACGCATACGAACCTTTCCACACCAGCCAATGGTGCTCTGGGCGCAACTTGCTGAAGATGAGCCCGGTCATGCTCGCCCCGGTGAAAAGCGACACCGCGAGACTTCCGAGGAGATAGAGATCCCCACCCAAACGGCGCGCGCGCCAGTCTGGGTCGACGGCATCGTACAGAAGCTCTGGAGGCGCGTAGCTCAGATCTCCAGCGATTGTGAGACCATCGTGTGGTGGGTTGTGTCCATGTCTGCTCGCACGACCCAGGTCGCCGATCTTCGCATCCAATCCACCGTCGAATAGCAGCACATTGGAGGGCTTGAGGTCTTGGTGCGCAATACCGTTTTTGTGTAACTGCATCAGACCAGTCGCCGTGTGATGCAGGGCACGAACGGCCCACGCGGTGTCGAATGCCTCCGAGAACGAAAGCACCGATCGAATATCGCCGTCTCCGAGTTCGAATATCAAAAAGGGTACGATGCTCGCGTACAACATCGGATCGACGGCTATCTGTCCGTGATCGAGAGCCAGCACCACACGATCGAGTCTCTGATCGCGACAGTGATGTAGCAGATCGCGTTCAAAATTGAATACTGTAGTCAGTGTCTGTAGCTCTCGAGTCGGATCCGCACTCAACCAAGCGCTGGCCAGATCTAGCGCCTTGAGATATGCACGCGTGCCATCGATCCCCTGGACGATGTAACCAGCGGAGGCCATTCCGCCCGTCTTACCTGGCTGCGCGCGCGGCAACCGTTCAATCACCTGCCACTTATCTTGCGACGCCCCAACGACCGTACGACCAAGAAGTTCATTCGCATACACCAGCGGCGCGTGTGATCGGCCCGTACCTACCATGGGCTCACAGCTGTCGGAGGCAGTCGCCAGATGCGGTTTCGAGTAGCGTCTTGAGTTTGTAGGAACTGGCCGCTCTCAGGCGTTAGTCGATCTGTGAAGACGACGATGTTGCGACCTGTCCGCCGGCGCGCCGAGGGATAGAGAATCGCTGCGATGCGCGGATCGCGGTACGCCGCGCGCCCAATTTGCTGTGTCAATGTCTCCGCAGCGGGGTTGTGAGTTTGGTCAAGGACGTCGAGTAGGCTTGTCAGGCTGACGAGGTCCTCTTCTGTCACCGCGAGCGCGTCTTGAACAGCCGCGTCGCACAAGTTGAGTACGGCCGTAAGACGCCAGTCGACACGCAGAAGCGCCAAGTCTGCGCGCGGCACACCGAATACTGGATCAACGATTGATTCTGGCAGTCGCTCAGCCTCCGCGAGCGCAGTGCTAATACTCTCCGAGATGTGGTACGCGTCGCACATCGCTTTCGGAATGAAACGAGCCTCAGTCAAGTGCGTGCCGCCGGGCCACAGTGGGTTGGGCAGCGCATCCTCCGGTGATCCAGGGGGCGGGGCGCTCAGGTACTGTAGCGGAATGGCTCGGACCCAAGTGCCACCGCTCTCCTCAAGGGCGAGCGAGGTGATGATCGCCTGAAATTCGGCGACGCGGGAGCTAGTCAATCGGGAATGCCCAGCCAGGCCTGTGAGACGAGAGCATCGACGGCACGAATACGATTCGGCTGTAGCATCACAGCTAGAGGCGTCTGATTCCGCAGCTCAGCGCGTGGCGTACGCAACCACTGGCGCACCTTGGCGTCGTCGCCCTCGAAGACGCTTCGAAGAATGGCCACGATGTTGTATACGGGTCCCAAGATCTCCTGCACCGCGTCGCTAGTCGGTGTCTTGTGGACCGCCGTATAACTGCCGCCCAACCCGTCAACCAACGATTTGAGTGGCACATCGAGATACGCCGCCACTCGTTGTGCGTCCAAGCGTCCGTGCCGATCCCGCAGGGCCGGGGCTGCGAGGGAAAAGGTGCCGGCCACCGAAGCGCCGCCTGCGCGACTCGAACTCGAGACGAGGGGCATCTCAACGAAACACGGCGCCAAGTCAACCACATAGTGCCGGAGCAGCTCGGACTCAGCAACGACACCTTCATCGAGAATGAGCGTCGCACCGGCACCGATTGCGGCCTTATGTTCCTCAGCCGTCGGGGGATGGCGCGTCAACACAAAAACAGGGACACCGCGCTGAGGTCGTGACGGCCACTCCTGGAAGAGCTTGAACTCAATCACGATGAGCCGCGGTACGGTTTCACGTAGTGCGTCCTCGGCCTCTGCGACGCTCCCTGACACGACGACGGCTAGGTCCAAGTCCTCGAACGCATGTCGCAGCCGTTCGCGCGATTGTGCTGTTGGTTCGACCACTAGCACGTCATCAGTGAAGTGGCGCAACGCTGTTTTCATATATCCCCCCTAGATACACCATTAATCTACTGCCAATCCACCGCAAGTGCAAACATCCGCTCGACCGAGATTGCGGCCGCCTGCCCCAACTAAGTCGACCCGGAAGAACTAGTTGAGCACGGCTCACTTTGGTGGAACACATGGCCCTCCCCTCTAAAGCGCTTGGTTGGATCGCCCGCATGGCGTAGAGAAGATCGGAACTCGCAGGCCGGTCCGGTCGGCGAGTACGCGACCATCTTCGTAGAGGATGCGAGCATCCGAGCCATCCCACGCACCGACGAGCAGGTAATCGTCCTGTAGCTCATCGACCTGAAAGTTGCCGAGGTGTGCAGGCCCTTCCCCCTCGATGATCAAGCGTTGGTTCGGCGCGATCGGATACTCATCCGCCCCAGGGCTCGAGCACGAGCGTGAGCGGGCGTGCGGTCGTGCTCTCGACGGCAATTCGCCGTGTCACGTGCCCGACATCCGGTCTACCCAACACGCCGGGGCCTGCAGGAAGATGCGAAAGTTCGGGTGCGTTTTCGATTTCCCGAATGCTGGCGCTGATACAATGTACAAGTCCCCGCATTTCCGCCCGCCGATTGGGTGTTAACTCTGATAAGCACCCAACAGACGTTTGGCCCGTCCTTCAGAATAACGACTGTTGCCGCTCGCTTAGTTAGGTATATCCAGTAGCCCTAACTAAGAACACGGAGGGCGGCGTGCCGGGACGTCTCATCAATCTTACTTGGCAGCACGATCCGACAATCCGTGCGCCGGCGAAATACAACCGCCACCCGTGCGACGCGCACTCGTGACAGCGCCCCGATTACGATGTGCACGCGTGCCCCGCGCGCTCACGGAGCGGGGGACCAGCCCCCTGTAGCTGCGGCGGCGAAGGAGCCGCTCGAAGCCATCGATATACCAAGCGATGGATCAACTGGAGCAAGTCGGCGTGCTCGTGCCTCTCTCGAAATCACGGCGTGATCAATCGTGAAAGGCGTCGGGCTTGTTCGACTTGCTCGCGGGGCTGGAGGCTGCACAAATTCACACCACCAGGGTCGCCAGCGCGATTGACGTCGGCCCGTCGTGGACTCTGCGGGATTGTTTTGCTGCAGGGTCCTAAGGTATGCGTCGCACCTCTAGGTCGCCCGTTGATCGCTTGCACTGAATGAGCGGGCCGCCATTGCCGATCGACTGGCGTACCCGAACGTATTTGCGAGGCGTGCCCTGCGCGTCGTCCCAGTGATCCGTCTTCGTTGTCGAGAGCGGCCAGTCGCTGTCGATGCGCGTGCGACGACCGAAGTTCTCCGTGTACGCTGTCTCGAGATTGAGTTGCGCGCCGGCAGTGGCGGGAAGAAGCAAGACGACGCGTCCTGCGGCGACGTCAGACCACGCCTCGCTAAAGCCGACCGCGAAACAGGCGATCCGCGTTGCCCAAGCGCTTGACGACCTCCCTTGAGGCCACCGTCCTGTGCTCAGGGAGTTGGCGAGGGTCCGCTCGGCGGCTGTGGCCCGGCGGCGGGGGCACTGCCCGTTCCGCTGCGAGCGCTGATCACGTCGGCGCACACCTCCATGACGCGATCGATCGGTATGACAGTGGCAAGTCCGGTGTTCTCTTCAAAAATGATTCGTGGTCGACGGGTCTGCTGGCTGACGGCCACGTCTTGGTATGGCAAATATCCGGAGACCATGCCAATCACGGCAGCGCGTTGGATCCTCTTCGTTCCAGTGATACCCATTGCCTCCGGGCGAGTGATCACTGGTCCGCCGCTGTTGCCTGGGAATACTCCTGCATCGATATAGAAGGTCTTAACAGCTCCGGCCAACGAGTCGCGTATCCGCGCGATGCACCCTTGACGGATGACGACGTAGTTGCGTTCGGCTCCAGTGTTCCCGAGTGGAAAGCCTAGCACGAATATTCCGTCACCCTCTGACAGGCCCTGTTGCGCGGCATCGAGGTGCGTCAGCAAGTGCTGATCACTCACGAAAACCGCATATTGAATGCCCTCCTGCGTTAAGACATTGGGATTGACCGGCATGACGGCGACGTCGATGTCCGGATCTCGGTGCGGCTCCCAGACTCGTTTGCCTTGCCCGTCGTTGAGGCCCACGTCGTACTCTTTCGCAGGTGACGGCGCGGTGGGGTTAAATCTAAGCACAGCAGTCGACTCTCCTTCGAGAACGTGGCGATTTGTTGCTAGAAATGTCACGTAGCGTTTTTCCGGCTGGGTAGCGTCAATCAGTTGCGCATGGAGAAACCCCGTTCCCGCATAGCCGACCTTACCACCCTTGTCTCGAAACCCGATTGCCACGACGCAATCCATCATGAACGGCGGAATTAGAGCCATATGCTCCTCGAACGAGTCAGTTGGCTGGCCTTTGGATGCGGCGCGGCTTTGCATGTAGGTCGGACGCACAGGCCACAATAGGCGAGCGCAGCAGCTGCAAATGTTATCGGGGATCTGGTGTCAGAAGACGGCTGATGCCAGCGGACCGCTGAAACGCCCGCGCTGGCATCGGGGATCGACTCTCGCGCCATCTTGTCGGCGTCCGCGACCATACAATCGTCAGCGCTCCCAGTCGATATCGTCGCGCTTGAGCGCCCGAATCGACCCGAGTCGACGAATGGTCGCCTCGGCCAGCACAACGGCCCGCTCGATGCGCTGCCTAAATCTCCGATCCCCGGGTTTGAAGTTGCAATTTTGAGAGCTGGATCAACAGGCCGCGTGAGACAAAACGTGATCGATAAGGGGATACTGATTCTTGTCGAAATAGAAATCGTTCCCCCAGTAATACCAGTACGATGGAGGCACTGCGTTTGGCGAATCCATTGGTGGGCTGGTCATTTCTTGCGTGGCGAACAGAAAGGTGTTCCCTGTACTAAATGCTTGCACTACCTCATGCCAGTAATCCTTGCTGTGGGTGAAAGTGGTCTTCGTCTTCGCATCCCAATGTCCGCTACCGTCACTACGAAATACGATGGAGGAGCCCGCTTGGAGCCAGCAGTCTCCCGCCTGGACATCCTGCGTAAACGCAAATCGCTTCTCCATTACTCCGGGTCGACCCGCAGTGGGTGATTCCTGTCCCTGCCGTTGGAGGTTCCCCTGTGCGAGTAAACGCGAGGTTCCCAGCAGTGCGACGGTGGTAATGAATGCCCGAATCGTTGTCATGGCTGGCACACTCCTGTAGAGGGATCTCCGCCGCGTGCATGTCGGTAGCGTTGGCCTTGTCGCATGGCACGCCCCGAACGGTGCCCTTCGCGAAGAACAATCTCGCAACCGTTCGCCAAAGCGCACAGGGCAAATTTCTGACGCTTTACGGCACTTCTCTGACATGCAGGGCATCGAGGTCCATTCGCTCAAGTCCTCGGGGAAGGCTTGGGCTTTGTGGCGATCAGCATCGCAATTGGCACCGTGCTGGCGCTGTTCGCCGGACGCGCGATTGCAGCGCTGCTCTACGAAACTCACCTACGATCCGCGTGCCCTCGTCGGCGTAGCGCTTCTGTTGAGTGCGTGTGCGGCCGCGGCGAGCTTCACACCGGGCTGGCGCGCCAGCCGGATCGGAGCAAGCGCGACTCGCTGAACGTCCGCCCGACGGCGTTGACGCGTTCGCGGACGCCGTATCTGTTGCCGAGGGGCTAAACCCCCGACTGGCCAACAAGCGCTTGTGGAAGCAGGTCCGCGACCGCATCGTCGCCCATTTCGGCCACGTCGCGCGCACGGCTCATCAGCATTCATCGAAGCACCGCGAGGAAATTGAAGCGAGCGAGCGGTGTGGCTGCTTCTACTGCGTGACTGTATTCGCGCCCGGTGAGATTGGAGAGTGGGTCGACGAGGGAAAAACGGCGCTTTGCCCCTACTGCGGCATCGATTCCGTGATAGGTACCCGCTCCGGCGTCCCGATGACCCTCGGATTCCTACGATGCATGCGGAATGAGTGGTTCCATAAATAGCGCGTCAGGGTATGCGTCGTACTTCGATGTCGCCGTTGACCGCCCGCACCTGAATGAGCGGGCCGCCATTGCCGAGCGACTGGCGTACCCGAACGTATTTGCGAGGCGTGCCCTGCGCGTCATCCCAATGATCCGTCTCCGTCGTCGAGAGCGGCCAGTCGCTGTCGATGCGCGTGCGGCGACCGTAGTTCTCTGTGTACGCTGTCTCGAGGTCGATTTGCGCGGAGACAGTCGCGGGGAGCAGCAGGACGACGCGGCCTGATCCAGTTGTGACCGTGGTCGGTTCAGCCCCCGACGGCCGCAGCGTCAGGGTGACGTTGCCGGAGCCCGTGGTCGCGTCTACGGCGCCGTCGACCGGGCCGATTTGAATGTCGCCGCCGCCCGTCGATGCATACACGAGCCCATTGGCGGGGCCGACATGGATCTCGCCGCCGCCGGTGGTGAGGCGGGCGCCGTGCGGGGCGGTGGGAACGTCGATGTTTCCTCCGGCTTGGTCGATCCGAATGAGGGAAGTAACCCCCATGCGTTCTGGAACGAAGTCATCGCTGCCACCGCCCGCATGCCCAACCAGAGGGCCGGTCACGCGATCCATCTCCACTGACCCACCGCCAGTACCGACGAACCCCGTGAGATGGGAATCGGACACGTGCACCCGTCCGCCCCCGGTCGTGAGATCGGCATGTCCGTCAGCATGCTTGATGTCGATCGTCCCACCGCCCGTATGTCCGGTCAACGTACCGCTCAAGCCCTCGATTGAGAGATCGCCTCCCGCCGATGCCACTCGCACGTTGAACTGCCGGGGCACTTGGATGTCGAACGTATGCGAGAACGACGTCACGCCCCCGTGCTGTCGGCTCTCGCTGATCAGTCGCGCGCCGCCGCCGGCGGCAGGCTCCAGACGCACCTCCGTCGCGGCTCCGCTGAGTGCCCCATGCACGTGAACAGTCGGCTTATCCCAGGCGGTGATGCGTACGCCGCCCCCCGTCTCCAAGTCCAGCGCCAATGTCCCGCCTTGCGATGCTGGTACCTCCATGTCCACGACCGAGTCGGCGCGAGTTGAGGCGACGGGTCGATCGGCGATCCGCCGCAGCGGACGAAACGCTGAGAGGGCGAGTAGCATCGCGATGCCGCAACCGGCACCGACGACTCGCGCAGGCCGCGACACGGTGACGCGGTGGCCCGTTCGGTTCAGGACGCCGAGGAGTCGCCCTTCGAGCTCCGATGGACGGGCCATCGCGGTCGACAACCAGCCGGTGGCGCCAAGGCGACTCGCCGAGCGGGCGATGTCGAGCAAGTGAGCGGCGTAGTCCGGTGCTGGGGTACCTAGGGATAGCACACGATCATCGCAGGCGCGCTCACTCTCCGCGCGCAGCCGGCGAGTGGCGACCCACGCCAAGGGGTGGAACCAGTAGCACACGCACGCCCACCGGGCGATGAGCTGTGCCAGTGAGTCGCGCCGCGCGACGTGAGATAGCTCGTGGCGCAGCACCACGCGCCAGCGATCGTCGGACCACGTCGAGGCCGTCTCGGGCATGAGGATGATCGGGACGCTCGTGCCCCACGTCAGGGGTGTGCTCACTGAGGCGCTGGACCGCAGCGATACGGGCGCACGGATGCCCGCGCGCGCGCATTCCTCGGTGAGCATTGCACGCCAATGCGGCGATTGCACTGGCTGTGACCGACGCGCGAGGCGTCGTAAGCCAACATGGCCGACCACCAACCAGCACAAACCCATCAACACGCCGACGAGCCACAGCGCAATGGTCATGCTCTCCGCCGTCGGGCGGAGGTCGAGGCGTGCCGGCGCCAGCGATGGCCGCCCGGGGGCGTGGATGGCGACGGCGACCGTAGGAGGAAGAACGCGCGTCGCGGTCACCGGTGTCGGTGCGGCATCGTGCGCAGGAAGGATGCGCACCGACCACGCCGGGGTGGCGAGCATCGCGAGCGGGAGCACCAGTATGCTCACCAGCGTCGCGTATCGGACCGCGTGGCGTTGTGCCGGCAAGGCGCGTCGCAAGGCGAGCGCGGCGAGTTCTCCAGCGAGCAGTACCAACGTCGCCTTCACGATCACCAGTCCAAGAAACTGCACGGCGGCATTCATGATGAGCCTCCACTCGTGCGGGCCCGTTGGATCAACGCCTCCAAGCGGTCGAGATCGGCGTGGTTCAGTTGCTTCTCGTACATGCCCAGCATGGCGGCGACGGCCGAGGTCGCCGAGTTGTCGAAGAACACGCGGACGAGATGTTGGGCGGCTGACTTGCGGACCCGCTCGCGGTTGACCGTGGCCATGTACACGTAGCGCGGTCCGTCCTGCTCGTGGCGGACATGCCCCTTGTCCTCCAATAGACGCAGCATCCCCCTCACCGCCGAGTAACTCGGCGGGTCAGGGAGATCGCCTCGCACATCGGCGACCGTCGCGCGGCCGCGGTGGTAGAGGATGTCCATGATCTGCCGCTCGCGGTGTCCGAATTTTTCTGGTGTGGGCATACGAACAGTATGCTAATGCACTGGCAGTATGTCAATACACTAGCACACAGGGCTTGATTTCCGTGCCGAGGACGGCGATTCTTCCACTCACCTGGTGACTGGAGAGAGTCCACATGGCGCGAACGCCTGCTGAGCTACTGCAGGGCACGGTAGACATCCTGATTCTCCGCGCCCTGGCCTGGGAGCCGATGCACGGCTACGCGATCTCGCGTTGGTTGGATGAGCGAAGTGGCGGCGTGCTCGGGGTCGAAGGCGCAGCCCTGTATCAGGCGCTCCATCGGATCGAGCATCGCGGGTGGGTCACCGCGTCGTGGGGCCTGTCCGAGAACAACCGCAAAGCCAAGTTCTATGCGCTGACCAGCGCCGGTCGCGCGCAGCTGCGGGCCGAATCTGTGGTGTGGAAGCGCTACGCCGATGCGGTGTTCAAAGTGCTGAGCCCCGCCTGATGGCTCTCTTCCGGTTGCCGCGCCGCTCGCGCGCCGCTATCGCCCGCGAGGTGGACGCCGAGCTCGAGTTTCATTTGGCGATGCGGGTCGGCGCATTGACCGCGGGCGGTCTGAGTGCAGACGAAGCACGCCGACAGGCAGTCGAGGAGTTCGGTGACCTCGAGCGCACGCGAGCGTACTGTCGTGCCGTCGACGCGCGCACCGAGCGGGCGGTCCGCATGGTCGATCGCTGGGCGGAATGGCGGCAGGATGTGCGTTACGCGCTTCGCACGCTCCGGCGAAGCCCGACCTTCACCGTCGTCTCGCTGCTCACGCTGGCGGTCGCGATCGGCGCGAACACCGCGATTTTCAGCGTCCTCCGCGCAGTCGTACTGGCGCCGTTGCCGTACGGTGCACCGGGTGCCCTGGTCCAAGTGTCCGAGAGCCGGACGCAGAACCCGAACGAGCCGCAGCCGATGTCGCCGCCGAACTACGTCGATGTTCGGACGCGGCAGCATACGCTGGCGGATCTCGGTGCGTTCGCCACAAGCGCGTTCGTAACCTGGACGCCCGAGCACGCGGACCCGGTGGCGTTGTCCGAGCTGGTGGTCACACCGAGCCTGTTCCACGTGCTGCAGGTGCCGCCGTTGCATGGTCGGACGTTCGCGACCGGCGAAGACACGCCGGGCCATGATGGCGAGATCGTCGTGTCCTACGGATTCTGGCAGCGGTGGCTCGGCGGCGATACGACGATCATCGGTCGGCCGATCACGCTCGATGGTCGGGCGTACACGATCGTCGGCATCATGCCGCGTGGCTTCACGATTGTCGGCTCCGAAGAGATGTGGCGACCACTCGACATGAGCGATGACCTGGCACATGCCGAGCGCACGCGCAAGCAGCATTATCTGCACGCGATCGGACGCTTGAAAGCCGGCGTGACGCCGGACGCGGCCCGCGCGGATCTGATCGCGGTCGCGCGACGACTGGAGGCGGAATATCCAGACGCGAACACGGCCCTCTCCGCTATGGTCGCGCCCCTGCACGATGCCATGATCGGCAGCCTGCGTCCGGCCCTGTTGTTGCTCCAGGGCGCCGCCGCACTCGTGCTCCTCATCGCGTGTGCGAACCAGGCGAATCTGACACTGTCGCGTGCGTTGGACCGGCGCCGCGAGCTGGCGGTCCGCTCGGCACTCGGCGCGGGACGTGGGCGTCTCGTCCGTCAACTCGTCACCGAGTCGGTCGTCCTTGCAGCGGCCGGCGGCACGCTCGGGATTGGCCTCGCTGCGCTCGGCGCTCGAGTCCTCCTCGCGCTGAACCCCGACTCGATCCCCGCCATGTTCTCCGGCGGTCTGGACGCCGGGGTGCTCCTCTTCAGCGTCACGCTTTCGATCGCCACAGGCGTGGGACTCGGTGTCGTGCCCGGACTCGTGGCCGCCGGCGGAAGGCTCAGCGAGGCGCTCAAGAGCGGCGCGCGAGGGACCAGCGGCAGGAGCGCCGGACACATGGGACGTGCTTTGGTCGTGACGCAGGTCGCGCTCGCCGTCATCCTCCTCGTCGGCGCCGGGCTGTTGATTCGGAGCTTCGATGCGCTGATGCGTGTCCGCGTCGGATTCGCGCCGGATCACGTACTGACGGCCCGGCTGCGCGCCAGTGGCCAGCGGTACGATTCCGCCGCGATGGTCAATCGCTACTACGACGGTGTACTCGATGCGGTGGCGCGCACGCCGGGGGTCGTCGCCGTCGGCGCGATCCAACTGCTGCCGATGGAGGACCACTGGACCACCGCCGTACGGCTCGAGGGCCAGCCGGTCGATGAAGGACGGCTACCGGACGCGGGGTTCATGACCATTCGCGGCGAGTACTTCGCGGCGATGCGCATCCCGCTGCTCGCCGGACGGACGTTCGACCCATCCAATCGACCGGCCGACTCGAACACCGTGATCATCAACGACGCGGCGGCCAAGCGATTCTTCCCGAAAGGCGACGCGCTTGGGGCGCGGATCCGCATCGGTCCCGACCCCCATGGTTCATGGTTGACGATCATTGGCGTCGTCGGCGACGTGCGCGACGAGGCGCTCGATGTCCCGGCGAAGCCCGCGCTGTTCCTGAATCACCGCCAGAACACGTGGCTGTCATCGCTTGCCATAGTCATCCGGACATCCGGCGATCCAGCGTTCGTCGTGCCGGCGCTGCGTCGCGCGGTGAACGCGATGGACCCGACGTTGGCGGTGCGCGATGTGAGACCGCTGGACGAAGTCGTGGCATCGAGTCTCGCGCCACGCCGTCTGGCACTCGGCCTCGCCTCGAGCTTCGCCGCGGTGGCGCTCTTGCTCGCGGCGCTGGGGATCTATGGCGTCCTGGCGTACACCGTCGCCGCACGCACGCGCGAGCTTGGCGTTCGGCTGGCGCTCGGCGCCTCGCCGGTCGGCGTCCTGCTGCTCGTCGTGCGGCAAGGCACGGTCTGGGCTGCCCTCGGCCTCGCCATCGGCGTCGGCGGCGCGATCGCGTTCGGGCGATTGCTGGCGGGCATGCTCTATGGGGTCGGTCCCATGGACGCCATGACGTACGGGTTGGTCGTGCTGACCGTGCTCGCGGTCGTGGGCATCGCATGCCTGGTACCGGCCCGGCGCGCGACCCGCGTCGACCCGCTCACGTGCATTCGAGCGGAGTAGGGATGCCATTATACTGTAGCCATGGACGAGCCAAACTCATACGCGGCGTTGCTGTCGCAGGCGTCGTGTCTTGCGCAGTCATATCTCGATGGGATCAGCGAGCGCTTTGTCGGCGTCAGCGATGACGCCCGGATCGGCATGCGCCGGTTGGGCGGAGAACTGACGGAGGCGGGCGAGGACCCGCACGAGGTGCTGCGTCTCCTCCACGAAGCAGGATCCCCGGCGACGACGGCGAGTATGGGCGGACGCTACTTCGGCGGCGTCGTCGGAGGGTCTCTGCCCGTCGCCGTCGCCGCGCACTGGCTCGCCGGTGCATGGGATCAGAATGCCTGCCTCTTCGAGATCTCGCCGGTCTCGGCGTACCTCGAGGACATCGTACTCCCGTGGATCGCGAAACTCTTCGGGTTGTCCGCAGGCTGCGGCGGGGCGCTTACCACAGGGACGCAGATGGCCGACGTCACCGCCTTGGCCGCGGCGCGACACGTGCTGTTGGCCGGTTGCGGCTGGGATGTCGAGCGGAATGGACTCTTCGGGGCCCCGCCGATCTCGGTCGTGGTCGGCGAGGAAGTCCACGCGACCATGTACAAGGCGCTGTCATTGCTCGGCTTCGGGCGGGATCGCGTGATCACCGTTCCCGCGGACGCACAAGGCCGCATGCAAGCGTCGGCCATTCCCACGCTGCGCGGTCCGGCGATCATCTGCGCGCAGGCCGGTAATGTGAACACCGGTGCGTGCGACCGTCTCACGGAGATCTGCGATGCCGCACAAGAGAACGGCGCGTGGGTGCACGTGGACGGCGCGTTCGGGCTGTGGGCTGCCGTATCGCCCCGACACCGGCATCTCGTCGAAGGACTGGATCGCGCGCACTCCTGGGCGACCGACGCGCACAAGTGGCTCAACACTCCGCACGACTGCGGGATCGCGTTCGTTCGAGATCGCGCAGCGCTCGCTCGCGCCATGGCGATTTCAGGGACCTACTATCCCGATACCGCCGAGCGCGATCCCATGCGATGGGGGCCGGAGTCATCGCGGCGTGCCCGGGGCGTCGAGCTCTGGGCAGCGCTGCGCACCCTGGGGACCGCGGGACTCGCGGAGCAGATCGATCGGACGTGTCGTCATGCGACTCGCTTCGCGCAAGGACTCCGCGCGGCTGGCTACGCGGTCTTGAGCGACGTGCCGTTGAACCAGGTCCTGGTGTCCTTCGGATCGGATGCCGTGACCGACCAGGTCATCGCGAAGGTTCAGTCGCTTGGTGTGTGCTGGTGCGGAGGAACGGTCTGGAAGGGACGAAAGGCCATGCGCATCAGTGTCTCGTCCTGGGCTACCACGGAAGAGGATGTGGATCGCAGTCTGACATCAATCATATCGGCCGCCCCCATTTCATGATCATCCCACTCGCCCTAGCGTTCGCCGCCATCGCGGCCGTGTCACCCGACACCGAGCCCGCCGTCTTCACCACGCCGCTCGAGCCGTTCAAGATCTCGGGCAATCTCTACTACGTCGGATCGCGGGACCTGGCCGCGTATCTGGTCGTCACCCCCGACGGCAACATCCTGATCAACGCCAATCTCGTCTCGTCCCCCGCACAGATTCGCCATAGCATCGAGCAGCTCGGCTTTCGCTGGGCCGATACGAAGATCCTCCTCAACAGCCAGGCACACTACGATCACACCGCGGGCGCGGCTGAGGTGCTGGGCGAGACCCATGCCCGGTACATGGTCATGGACGGCGATGTCGAAGTCATCACGACCGGCGGCGCGACCGACTTCAATGCGAGGCTCCCGCACTTTCCACCGGCGCATGTGGACCGCACGCTGCACGATAACGACACGGTAACGCTCGGCGGCACCACACTCACCGCCCACAAGACCGCCGGACATACGCGCGGTTGCACCACGTGGACCATGCAGACGCATGACGGCGGCCGCACGCTCAACGTCGTCATCGTCGGCGGCTGGTCATCGAATCCCGGTGTGGCGCTCGTCTCCACCCATGGCAAACCTGTGGCCTACCCTGGCATCACGACGGACTTCGACCGAGCCTTCGCGACCTTCAAGGCGCTGCCCTGCGACATCTTCCTCGGCGCGCATGGCGTGTACTTCGACCTGCTCGCCAAGCACGATCGCTTGGCCACCGTCGGACCCTCCGTCTGGATCGATCCGGATGGATACGCCAAGGCCGTGGCCGAGCACGAAGCCGACTATCGGCAAGAGCTCGCGCGCCAGCAAAACCCAACGCTGGGCAACTAGCGGCCTGCCCGCCACAGCCGCACGGCTTCCTGCCCGAGAATGTCCGGAAATTCCTCGGGCCAAAAGAGCTTGGCGCCGCTCACGCGGTGCACACCGCGCGATCCCGGAAAAGTTCTATCGAGGTAGTCCGCGTCCGCCGGAGAGAAAATGGTGTCGGCCATGCCCCACACGATCCTGAGCGGCACGTCGCTGCGCGGCAACCCGATCAACGGATTGGGCGCCAAGCCCAGAGCGTATGCGTGCACCTGTGCTTTTCGCTCGGGCGAGCGGACAAGTGGCCACAGGTAGCAGTCGATGGCCTCGTCGGTCGGGTGCGAGGCGTCGGCGTAGCACTGGCCGCCGAGGCCCTGCGCCGAGCGGGCGAGCTGCTTGTTGACGAGCCACGGCACGAGCCAACGATCCGCGAAGGTGCCCTCGCGGGCCATTGCGATGACAGGCAGCACCGCGGCAGGCGGGCTGTCGGGCTCCACGTCGCAGTTGGTGAGGAGCAGTGTGCGAACCCGGTCCGGGTAACGGGTCACGAAGAGCTGCGCGATGGCGCCGCCGCTGTCATTCGCCACGAGGTCGACCCGCCGAATGGACAGGGCATCGAGGAAAGCGGCCAGCATCGAGACCTGAGCAGGAGGCGTGACGCTCTGGCCCGGTGCCACGACCGTGTAGCCGAGGCCCATGAAGTCGGGCGCCACGCATCGGCGATAGGCCGAGAGCCGGTCGAGCGCGCCGCGCCACTGAAAGCCGTTGAGTGGGAAACCGTGCAAGAAAAGCGCGACGTCACCGGCTCCGCGCTCGACGTAGGCAATGCGTCCAAACGAGGTCTCAGCGAAACGTCGCGATGCGTGGAAAGTCGCGGCGGTCATGGGTCGCGGGAGGCGTGACAGGCAGGCCGTCACGACCGTCGTCGCCGCGGTCTCCAGAAATATTCGTCGATTCATGGGTGATGTCAGTGGCGAGTGGCGGAGCCGTGCCAAAGTAGATCGCCCGCGTGATCGCCCGGATGACGGCGAGAATGGCGATCAGCCCGAGTACGAGCAGGGCCGACGCCCAGATGATCACGCGTTGCATGACCTTGATACGTATCCCGGGCGCGCGCAGATACGTCTCAGCGCACGACGTTGAGCGCGACCACCGGTGTCACGGTGCGAGTGGTGTTGCGCCCGATCTCGATCGCGCGCGCGCCGACAATGATGCCGATGCCCGCGTTCCAGTTGTATTCGACCGCGGGCGTGAAGCCGACTGCTGCACTGGATCCCGTATGCCGAGTAGTCCCACCGCCGACCACGCGCGTGTCGCCGTTCCATCCATAGTTCGCGTCGAGCGCCAGCACCCAGTTGCGCGTCAGGCTGTATTCGCCGGCGAGATCGACGAACGTGGATGCGCCAGGAACGGCATCTCCGCGGAATCCCGTCGTCGTGCCATATACACTCGCGTCGGCGATCGGCACGCGCGTCGACCACACCGTCTGCTGGACGTCGAGCCGCGCGCGTACGATGCGGCCGTTCGGCATCCAGAAGTACGTTTGTGAGTAGAGCGCCAGCGTCGTCGTGTATGCACCGGCGCCGAACCCGTCGCTCGTCCGGTCGCCCAGGCGGTCGTATTTGCCGGTCGGAAACGTCTCCTGGATGAGAACCGACGTCGTCGGCACCCAGCTTCCGACGTGAAATTGCGTGAGCCGATACTGGGCTTGTGCGGTGAGGTCCTCGAACCCCACGCTGGAGCTGTAGGCGACGATCGGAATCACGCCGACCGATACCCGGTCGATCAGACCGTAGATGAGATATGTGCGCGAGGTGAGCGTCTGCGAGTGAGCGGCGATAACGTCGTAGACGTAGGGCTCGAACAGTAGGTGCCCCGCCGGGAGCGTCGCCGCGCCGGCGGCCTGCACGGAACCGGTCCACCACGCATCGCCGAGCGACTCCTGGCCGCCGCATGGTGACGTGGCCAGAACGCCGAGTGCGAGCACGGATGAGCACAGGCGCCGCATCACGCCGTCAGCGCGCGCGCCGCGGCTTCGAGCGCCTGCATCGCGAGTACGTACGGTCGCGGCCCGTGGCTCACCCGCGCGACGCCGAGGGCGGCCAATTCACGCAAGGTCGGAGTCTGATCGCCGACCATGATGTTGACGGGGAGCGGAGAAGCCTCCACGAGCTCGAGGATGAGCGCTTTGTCCTCGAGGCCGGGCACGAAGATGCCATCCGCGCCGGCGGCCGCGTATGCGCGCGCTCGCGCGATCGCGGCGCCAATCTGGTCTTCCCCCGGTTGCAGAAATACGTCGGTGCGCGCGTTGATGAAAAACGCGGCATTGGCAGACTGCCGTGCCTCGCGGATGCGCGCACATTGCTCCGCGATCTGCCGCAGGCTTCCGTCCGCGGGACGGCTATCCTCCAAATTGCACCCGACCGCTCCCGCCTGGATCGCGAGCGCGATCGTCTCGCCAACATCCGCGTATCCGCTCTCGAGATCGACGGTGACCGGCAGCTCGGTCGCGCAGACGATCCGGCGCAGATTGTCGATCGCCAACTCCACGGGAATGCGCTCGCCATCTACGAACCCGTGGGCGGCGGCGACTGACCAACTACTCGTTGCGATCGCCTTCGCGCCACTCATTGCTACGGCCTTGGCGCTACCGGCGTCCCAGATATTGAACAACACGAGCGGTGCGCCAGGCTTGTGCAGCGCGCGGAACGCTTCGGCCGTCATCGCTTCGCCGATCGGTGTGCTTCCTTCAACTTCACGGCGCACGCGTCACAGCAGACCTCGACGGACTGACCGCCGATGGTGACCTGGACCGTGCTCGCATCGAGCGTGCAATCGCACGCGGCACATGTTCTCTCTGGCATGGCCAGAGTATGCCGCGCCGGAGGAACCGCCTGCTATCGAATTATTTAGCGATCGAGCGCCGTGCGCCGAAACCGTGCCGGCGATCGCCCGTACATCTCGCGGAACGCCGCGGTGAAATGACTATGGCTCGAGAAGCCGAGCTCGAGGCCGAGCGCGGTGAGGTCGTCGTACTGCTCGATGAGATCGAGCGCTCTGGCGAGTCGGAGTCGCAACTGGTAGCGGTAGAGTGGCACGCCTTCCACTTGCTGGAAAACCTGGGTCAGATAGACGGGCGACCCTCCACCGACCTCCGACGCAATCTCGGACAGCGTCCAACGCCGCCCCGGCTGACTGGCCAGCACGAGCTTGGCCCGGTCCACGAGTCTCTGGCGATGGACGCTGGATCCCGGCGCGCGGGTCGTCCGCGGGCCAACGGCTCGCCGCATGAGCGTCAGCGCCAGACTCTCGGCCTCCAACGGCTCGGCGACGCCTTGGCGAAGGCTGTGCCGCAGCAACATGATCAACGCCTGCGCCCGCGGATCGATGCGCAACCGGTGCGCCCGGAACGCCAGCGCAGCGCCGTCGGCGAGGAACGCCCGCGGAACCAGCTCTCGCAGCTCCGCCTCATCGATGATCAGCGTCAAGCTGGCATCGCCGCCCTCTACCGGGTGGCTGACGCGATATCCCTCGCCGGCGTTGAAAAACAATACCTGGTTGGCGTCGGCCACCGCCTGATCGCCACCGAGATGGCGAACGTAGACGCCCCGATAGGGGAACACCAACTGTGTCGCCGTCGCACACTCTTCAGGCGACACATCCCGGTGACTCCCGCGGCAGTACACATCGCGGATCGTCACCGTGGGCGTGGCCAGAAGGGGTTGGACGGTGAACTCCGACATGCCTGAAATATGCGATGCGTCGGCAAGCGGTCTCAACAGGGTGACCAGACGGTCAGGAGACACCGGCGAGACGCGGGGCGCTTAGGAATGTGCGTGCCATAACCCCCGACCGAGGTGTCACCATGCTCGACCATCGATACGTTGCCGGACTTGTTGCGTTGGTGCTCGCGCCGCTCGCCGTTCACGCGCAGAAGGATGTCGCGTCGTGCAAACCGTTACTCGATGCGGCCGCGAAGCAGGCCGGTACACCGTTTCACGGCTATATCACGACCTCGGCCGTCGTGCCGGGCGGCAAGCCCCGGCAAGACGAGATGGTCTCTGTTGGTGGAATGCACTATTTCCAGATCCAAGGCAAATGGATGCGGAGCAAGGTCGATGCGGCCGCTCTGGCGAAACAGGGCGAGGAGAACATGCGCACGGCAACCGTGGTCTCGTGCCGCCGTGTCCGCGATGAGTCGGTTGGAGGCGTCAGCGCGGTCGTGTATAGCACGCACATGGTGAACGAAGGCATCACGTCGGACGGAATGACGTGGATCGCGCAAGGCACCGGGCTCACGCTTCGTTCCGACTCGGACATAGACACCGGCGACGGCGAGAAGAGTCACGTCTCCTCGCGCTATGAGTACACGAACGTCCACGCGCCCGCGGTCACGGAGTAATGGGGCGGACCAATCACAGGTCGCGTGCGCCGACGTCGTCAGCAGCGCCGAGGTGGCCCCTCGTCGTCGGCAGGGCACGGTGCTGATCGCCACCGTAATAGTCCTTGATCAGCAAGGAGATCACGAGCTCGCGTGCGCGCGTTCGCTCGCGACCGGAAGAAGTGGCCGGCGTGGCGCTCAGGAGGCGGTCGCAGAGCGCCTTGAACAAGACGATGAGTTGCTCGATTGGTACGTCCGAGGCGCGCGCGTATTTGGCGATCTGGCGTACGGCCGTGGACAGGTCATCCGCTGAGTCTGGCCGATTGACATGCGCGTGCAATGCACGCACGAGATCGGCGGCGAATCGTTCGAGAACCATTTGCCCAGCCGGCGCCTTCGCCTCTCGAGACCGCCCGCCTCGTGGCTCAAACTCGCCCTCGGACGCGGGCTTGGCGTAGTAGGATTCGATGCCCCACCGCACGAGCCGAGCGACGAGCAACTCGCGCCATCGATCAAAGTGGCCTTCGAGCCCTTCCTCGACCGCCGCGCGTTTGAGCACGACTAGAAGTGTTTCCGGCGGCACGCCCAGCTGCCTCGCGGCTCTCGCGAAGTCCGAGGTCGGACGGTGAAGGGATGCGGGCCGATAGTCGCGCGTGGATCTCGCGTGACCCAGGGCGCACTGCAGGACATCCCACTCCGGACGCAACCCGGAGGGCATTTCAGGCGGGAGTGGAGTGGCAGGCATTCCTGTTCAGTGGTCTACACGACGCGGCCGCCACTTAAAGTACACAGCGCAAAAAGAGTCTCGGAGTGTGACCCAGATCACTTAATCTCCGGGTCAGCCTCGGCCAATAGCCATGGCAGCGCGACCGCGAGAAAATACGGCGGGTCGTCTCGATGTCGACCACACATTGGATCGGGCCAATCTCCAAGCGAACCTGACGAGCCCTACCGTGGTATCACCGGAAGCACCACGTGCGACGGATGCGCCGGGTCGTGCACCAGCTGCTGGTGCGCCACCACGAACGTGCTGTCACGCTCGTTGTTCGCACCGGTCCCCAAGTTGCGATCGTACTTGGGGAACAACGCCGACGAGACGCTGACCCTGAGCTTGTGGCCGGGCTCGAAGACGCGCGAGGTGAACCACAAATCAATGTCGTACCGCTCGACACTCCCGGCCGTGAGCGGCACTTCCTTGTCGAATCCCCGGCGGAATCGCGCGCGCGCGAGACCGTCCTGCACTCGCTCGGCGTGTCCATCGGGAAATACATCCAGGAGCATCACGTTCCAGTCGGCATCCTTGGCGTCGCTCGCCGCCCAGATCGTGGCCGACATCGGGCCCGTCACCTCGATGGGTTTCGTGAGAGGCTTCGACGTGAAGACCAGCTCGTCGTGCCGCGAGGCGTTGAGCGCCGCGTAATCCTCGTTGAGCGATGTCTCCAGCTCTCGCGAGTCGATGAGGAAAGGCGTGGGATTCGCGGGATCGTAGGTGAACGTATCGACCGCGACCCCACTCGGCGGCAGGGTGTCGAGTACGCCGCCGGACGCCATGTACCAGTTGGTAGGAACCGCGCGGGCGAGCGGCCACGCCGCTTCCTTTCGCCAGGTGTTGTCACCGAACACGAACACGTCCACCGGCGGCTCCCGATCGACACCGTTGTCTTTCCCAAGCAGGTAGTGATCGAACCAACGGAGCTGTAGCCGCCGCGTGTCGACCCGCGACTGTGGCCCGAAATCTCCGGCGACGTAGTCGACGCCCTTGTGTGCTCCCGGTCCCATGACCAGCCGGACGAACGGATGCCCCGCCACCTTGTCGAGCGCGTCGGTGTAGTCAATCGGCCCGCGGGAGTCGTCGTACCACCCGGAGATCTGCAGTACCGGTGCGCGCACATGCGCGATGTTCGTCGTCACGGCATGGGCACGCCAGTAGGCATCGAGCGTCGGGTGCGCGATCCATCGATCCCAGATCGCCACGTCGCCGCAGCCGAGCTGCTGCGGCAAGTCGCTGAGCGGGAGGTGCATGAGCGCCGGGCCGATGTCCAGGTCGTTGATATCCTGCAACGTGCGGGCGCGCATGAGACAGACCCACGCTACGTTGATCGGCGAGAACACCATGTCCTCGTACGGCACGATGCGCCACGGGTCACCGGTGGCTGCCGATGGCGCGATCGCCGCCAGATGCGGCGGGGCGCTCACCGCGGCGTACCATGCGAGCCGGCCTTCGTCGGAGTGTCCGATCAGTCCCACTCGTCCGTTGGCGCCCGGCAGCTTCGCGGCCCACTCGACGGCGTCGTACCCGTCGTGCACGTCGGTGTCGTAGTCGCCAAAATTGCTTCCGTCCGAGACATCCCGGCCGCGCACGTGCTGCGCGACGAAGATGTATCCGCGCGAAGCCCAGTAGCGCCCGGCGCGGTGGAGAATGCGGGTGTACGGCGTACGCTGGAGCACAACGCCGAACGGCCCCGAGCCCACGGGACGCGCGATGTAGCTGGCGAGCCGCGCGCCATCCCGGGTCTTCATGAACACCAAGGTGTCTTCGGTAATGGCGTACTGGGAATCGGATACGGCGCCCGGCCACAGCGCGTAGGACTGCTCCACGACGAACGGAGTGCTCCGACGCACGAGACGAATCCGCCGGCCAACCGGTTTGCCGCCCGTGAGCATCACGCCGGTTAGCGTATCTCCGTGCCAGGCGGCGTCGATCGATTGATCGCCGCCGCTCAAGACAACCGAATCGGATCGTGTGGCGACCCGAGTGACCGCGAGGATCGTGTCTCCGGCGCGACGGCGGATCGAGCCCGAGTCACTCGTGTCGAAGTGGGCGAACCCCATGCGGCGCCACCCCTCGAATCCCGGGTGCGCGGCCGAGCCGTCCGCCAGGTACGCGTCCCAGTCGCCCGCGAGACGCGGTGCGTCGACACGAGGCGCGCAGGCCACGGCGAGAGTGCCGAGGACGAGGATAGAGTATTTTGGTGCCATGCGCATTGGCGACATGAATTGGATGCAGGTAGAAGAATACCTGCGACACGACGATCGCGCCGTACTGCCGCTCGGAAGCACCGAGCAGCACAGCTATTTGCGGCTCACGGTCGACTGCCTCCTCCCGGAGCGCGTAGCCGTGGACGCCGCCGAGCCACTCGGGATCCCCGTGTTTCCCGTCGTGCCCTACGGCGTGACGCCGTACTTCCGCGAGTTCCCGGGGACCATCTCGCTCCGCGTCGAGACGCATCTCCGCGTCATCCGCGACATCCTCGATAGTCTGGCGCACAGCGGCTTTCGCCGCATCCTGATCGTCAACGGTCACGGCGGCAACAGCGCGGCGCAACCATTCGCGCAGGAATGGGCCGCCGATCATCCCCAGTGCCGCGTCGTGTTCCACAACTGGTGGAACGCGCCGCTCACGTGGGCCAAAGTACAGGCGATCGACCCGGTGGCGTCACACGGATCATGGATGGAGAATTTCCCGTGGACGCGTCTTCCAGGGATCCAGATGCCCGCGACGCAGCGGCCGATGGTCGATCTCGCGCGAGTACGCGTCCTCGCCCCGAAAGCGCTGCGAGAGTATATCGGTGACGGCAACTACGGTGGCATGTATCAACGGTCGGACGACGATATGGCCGCTCTCTGGCGGGTCGCCGTCGAAGAAACACGCGCGCTGCTCGAAGGCCTCTAATGACGCGGTGTCTCGTCTGGGGCGCGGGCGCAATCGGAGGGACGCTGGGGGCACACCTGGCGCGAGGCGGCCACGATGTGACGCTGGTGGACACGGCGGACGAGCACGTGGCCGCGGTCAATCGCGTCGGGCTCGCCATCGAAGGACCCATCGCGACGTTTACCGTGCGAGTGCGGGCATTCACGCCCGACACCTTGGTGGGCGAATGGGATACGATCGTCCTCGCGACCAAGGCGCACCACACTGAGGCCGCCACGCAGGCGCTGCTTCCGCATTTGACGCCAGGCGGTTGCGTCATCTCGGCTCAGAATGGGCTCAACGAGCTCGCGATCGCCAGTATCGTCGGCCCGGCACGAACCGTGGGAGCGTTCGTGAATTTCGGGGCGGACTACATGCAGCCCGGGGTCATTCACTACGGCGGCCGTGGGGCCGTCGTCATCGGCGAGATCGATGGCACCATCACGCCGCGGGCCAACGCGATCCGTGATGCGTGGCTCGATTTCGACACCCAGGCGATCGTCTCGCCGAATATCTGGGGCTATTTGTGGGGCAAGGAGGCGTACGGCGCCATGCTGTTCGCCACGGCACTCACCAACGAGTCGATCGCCGACGCGCTGGCGCTGCCGAAGTATCGCGAGCGATACGTGGCGCTCGCGCGGGAAATCCTCGCGGTCGCTCGAGCGCGCGGCGTCACGCCCGAAGCGTTCGATGGGTTCGAGCCGGCTGCGTACGGATCTCGTGCCACAAGCGGGGCCGCGTCGCGTTCGCTCGATGCCCTCGTGGCGCACAACCGCCGCTCGGCCAAATCCCACAGCGGCATCTGGCGCGATCTCGCCGTGCGCAAACGACGCACGGAGGTGGACGCGCAGCTCGGCATCGTCGTGTCACTCGGCCGCGAGGCGGGCGTCGCGACGCCGCTCACCGCCCGCCTCGTCGAGCTGATACACGACATCGAAAACGGCGTCCGTCCTTTGTCGCTCGCCAACTTGGATGCACTGACATGAAGACCGTCGTCGTCACTGGAGCCGCCCACGGGTTCGGGCGCGCGATCAGCCTCGCGTTCGCCCAGCGCGGCGCGAACGTGTGGGCGTGTGACGTGATCGAGGACGAGTTGCGCGAAACTGGCAAGGTGTGCACCACGCGCGTCGTGGACGTGCGCGACCGTCGAGCCGTGGACGCGTTCGTGGCGGAGGCCGGTCGCGTCGACATTCTGGTCAACAACGCCGGCGGCGTCTTGAATCAGGTCGGCCGTCCGCTCGAAGAAGTGACGCCGGAGCAGTGGCAGAGCATCTTCGACGTGAACGTGACAGGCGCATTCTACTGCGCTCAAGCCGTAGCCCCTGGTATGAAGGCCGCCCGCACCGGGCGCATCATAAACATTTCAAGCGGCGCCGGCTTAGGCATAAGCCTCACCGGCATCCAGGCGTACGCTTCCGCGAAAGCCGCGCAGATCGGCCTGACACGGCAACTCGCGCACGAGCTGGGCCCGTGGGGCATCACGGTGAATTGCATCGCGCCGGGATTCGTGCGCTCGAACGCCGCGACCGAGCGCCAGTGGGAATCGTATGGGGCAGCGGGGCAGCGCGCACTCATCGACGGCATCGCGCTCAAGCGCCTGGGGACGAGCGAGGACATCGCGCACGGCGTTCTCTTCTTCGCGTCCGAGCAGGCCAACTGGATCACCGGCCAGGTGCTCGCCATCGACGGCGGAAAGTGACGACGACCGAACGGGTTCTCGCATACCTCCAGGCGAACCATGATCGCATCCTCGGTGAGCTGATCGAGTTCGCCGCGATCCCGAGCGTGAGCACCGATCCGGCGCACGCCACTGACGTGAGGGCGGCGGCGCTATGGGTCGCCGACGCCCTCGCCCGTGCCGGACCGTTCACGGTGCGCACGATTCCGACAGCCGGCAACCCCGTGGTCTACGCCGAGTGGCTCGGCGCGCCCGGCAAGTTGACAGTGCTCGTGTACGGACACTATGACGTCCAGCCGGCGGACCCGTTGGAGCATTGGCAGAGTCCACCGTGGACGCCGGTCGTGCGCGACGGGCGACTCTACGGGCGCGGCGTGTCCGACGACAAGGCGCCGATGTTGATCCCGATCAGGGTCGCCGAGGCGTTCTTCGCGGTGACCGGTGGCCTGCCGGTCAACGTCAAATGCGTGTTCGAGGGTGAGGAGGAGATCGGCAGTCCGAGCCTCGACGCGTTCATTCGGGACAACACCGATCTCTTGGCCGCCGACGTCGTGCTGTCGGCGGACGGCGCGATGTGGCGCATCGATGAGCCATCGCTCACGGTCGCCAGTCGAGGACTCGTGGGACTCGAGTTGATCGTGACCGGCGCGTCGAAGGACCTGCACTCGGGCCGCCACGGGGGCGGCATCGCCAACCCGTTGCACGCGATGGCGCGGCTGATCGCCTCGCTACACGACGCGGATGGCCGGGTCGCCGTTGCCGGCTTCTATGATAGGGCGCGCGAGCTCACGTCGCTCGATCGCGCGGCGATCGCGGCGCTCCCATTCGACGAAGGAGCGTACCTGGCGCAGGTCGGTGCGCCAGCGACGTTCGGCGAGCCCGGATACACGACGCTCGAGCGCCAATGGACGCGCCCCACGATCGAGATCAACGGGATGTGGGGAGGGTATACGGGGCCGGGCCAGAAGACGGTGATCCCGAGCCGGGCCCACGCCAAGATCACCTGCCGTTTGGTGCCGGACCAGGATCCGGATGACGTGATAGCGCTCGTCACGCGCCATCTCGAAGCGCACGTGCCCCGCGGTACTCGGGTTTCGATCTCGCCCGGCGACCACGGCGCGCGTCCGGCCCACATTCGCGCCGACCATTTCGCGTTGCGGACGGCGGACGCGGCGCTGCGCGCGGTGTATGGCGTGCGGCCGTTGATCGTCCGCATGGGAGGCACCGTTCCGATCGCCGAGCTCTTCGCGCGTCACATGGGGTTGGAGACCGTCTTCTTCTCCTTTTCCACGGCCGACGAAGATTTTCACGCACCGAACGAGTTTTTTCGCATACACCGACTGCACGAAGGGCTCGAAGCATGGGCCCGGTACTGGGAGATGCTCGGCCAGCCGTTATAGCGCCTCGATGTACGCGACCTCGCCGTGCAGCGTCATGTCGAGCCCCTCGGTCTCGGCCGCCTCGCCGACTTTGACTGGTGTGACGCGGTCGATCAGCCAGAGCATGCCGTAGGTGAAGACGAACGCCCAGACCGACGAGATGAGCACGGCGCCCAGCTCCACGAGAAAGAAATGGCTGTTGCCGTGGCGCAGCCCGTCCGAACCGGCGGGGTTGAACGCCAGGCTGGCGAACGCGCCGCAGCTCAAGATGCCGAGGAAGCCGCCGACGCCGTGCACGCCCCATACATCGAGCGCATCGTCCCATTGGAGTCGGTTCTTGAGCGCCACGGCGTAGAAGCAGACGATCCCGGCGAGGATGCCGATGATGACGGCGGCCTTGGGCGACACATAACCAGCGGCTGGCGTGATCGTCGCCAGTCCGGCGACTGACCCGGTGAGTAGCCCTAAGAACTTCGGCTTCTTGGTGGTCATCCAGTCTATCGCCAACCAGGTCATGGCCGCGAAGCTCGCGGCAAGATCGGTGTTAATGAACGCGACCGCGGTCACCGAGTCGACACGGAATTCGCTGCCGGCGTTGAAACCGTACCAACCGAACCAGAGGAGGCCGGTGCCGAGCGCCACCAGCGGGATCGAGTGCGGCCCACGATCTTGCACCTTCCGGCGTCCGACGTACAGCACCGAGGCGAGCGCCGCGATGCCCGCGATATTGTGCACGACGATGCCGCCCGCGAAATCGAGCACCCCCCACTTGGCCATGATCCCGCCGCCCCAGATCATGTGCACGAACGGGAAGTAGACGAGGACCAGCCACGCCGTGAGGAAGAGCAGGTACGCCGGGAAACGCACGCGGTTGGCGAACGCGCCGGTGATCAGTGCCGGCGTGATGATAGCGAACATCATCTGATAGCCGAAGAACACGAACAACGGGATCGTGTCGTTCGAGGGCGATGGCGTATTCAGCCAAATCCCGTTCAGGAACGCCCAGTGGAAGTTGCCAATGATCCCGAAGTAGTCCGTGCCGGATTTGAGATCGCCGCTGAAGCACAGCGAGAAGCCGAATGCCCACCACAACACCGTCGTCCACCCCATCGACGTGAAGCTCTGCATCATGATCGCGAGGACATTCTTCCGGCCGACGAGCCCTCCGTAGAAGAAGGCGAGACCGGGCGTCATGAGCATGACGAGGCTCGAACAAAGCAGCATGAAGCCGGTGTTGCCCGTATCGAGCGCGAGGTGCGGCATGTGAGCGTCTCCTCAAAGAGGCGGACAAGCGTCTGCTTGGGCGCGCTCATCTTATCCCGCGGTCAGGGCCATGGCAAGAACGTGATGGCGACCGAACATGTGCCGGCGTATCTTGGGCCATGACGCAACGCGCGTTTCTCCTCACTCTCGTCTTGGTTGTCGGCGCGGCCGACCGATCCGTCGCCCAAGTGTCCGCCGCCAGTCTCGATTCGGTCGTGCGCCGCGTTCTCTCCCGCGAGCGTGTCGTCGGCGCATCCGTGCTCGTGGCGCGCAATGGCACCGTCATCCTCCATCGAGGCTACGGACTGGCCGATCTCGGCCTCGCCGTGCCAGCGCACGATGAGACCGTCTACCATGTCGTCGGGCCAATGCTCCCGTTTACCGGGATCGCCGTTCTCCAGCAAGTCGAGCAGGGTCGCCTCTCGCTCGACGATGACATCTCGAAGTACGTACCGGAATTCCCGATGCAGGGGCACCACGTCACGATCCGTCAGTTGCTGAACCACACGTCGGGCATCGTCGACTATCACTACTTGGGCGACCCGATCGAAGCCACCAGCCGCCAGCCCAAGGCGCTGGACGAGGTGATGGCCCTCTACGCCGGCAAGAAATGGGTGAATGAGCCGGGTGTGAAATGGGATTGGTCGATCTCCGGATTCTCCCTCTTGGTCACCATCGTCGAACGGGTGACCGGCCAGTCGTTCGCGGACTACGTCCGGGAAAAGATCATCATACCAGCGGGCGTTCGATCGACCACCTACTGCGACGACGAGACCGTCGTGCGCGGCCTGGCGCACCCGTATCGGAAACACGGGCTTTTTTACGCGCCAGCGAACGAGACCGACATGGCATATAACGCGGACCTTCGCTTCTGCAGCACGGTCGGCGATCTCTACACGCTATGGTCCGCGATCCGCGAGAAGGGGCTCATCCGACCGGAGTCGTTCGCCCAGATGACCACGGCGGAAGGCGCCGCGGCGCACATGTCACCGGACGACCCACGAGCCCAGTATGGGTTCGCCGTGATACTCAATCACGAGGACGATCACCGGCGCATCGGCCAGCACGGTTCGCTCCTCGGCTACAGTGGGAGCCTGTACGACTTTCCGGATGACCATCTGACGATCGTCGTCCTGACGAATACCGAGGACCAGAATGCGTATGCGATCACGCGGGCGGTTGCTCGTGCCGCGCTCGGTCTTCCCGCGCTCGCGCCGCCGAGCGTGCCTCCGGTGGTGCCACCCGTGCAAGATCTTCCCGTCGATAGCGCGGAGCGCCGGCGGCTCTCGGGGACGTTCGTGCTCACGCTCGACCGATTGACACCTGGACTGCACGACTCATTTGCCCAATATCGCCGGACGTATCGCGTGTTCGACGAGAATGGGCGCTTAATGGTCGAGCCGCTTGGCGAGTCGCCGCGGCGCCTTCTCAAACAGGCCGATGGCCGCTTCGCTTTTGCGTCGGCGCCGAGTGACCGCATTTCGTTCACGGTGTCCCAAGATCGCGTGACCGGCATGCGCATGGACTCCCACACGTACGGCGTCCCGCTGTCCGGCGACCGCGTGGGCGATGGCGATCCCCACACGTTTCACAATCAACTCCACTAAGGCTCCAGCAGCACAGTTGCTTCGAGCGCCCCGAGCACGGTGTCGCGCAGCGCGTGGTATTCGCTCTCGGCACTGCCGCCGTCCGGCGTCCGGAGCCGAACGGTCAGGAGGAACGGCCCCGGCTCTTCATAGCGATACACACGGACGAAGACGTTCGCTGCTTGCCCCCACACGCGAATCTTATCCCACTCGGAATCGCCAGTCTGCCATTGCAATGCTGGCAGCGCTTTGCGGAGTTTCCTGCAAATGTCGTCTTCGTCTTCCAGGCGAATAGAAATCCGACATTCAAACTCGCGTTCTGTTATCTCAGCCATTCAAAAAATGCCGTATGGGCCGGACGAATTTCATCAGCGATGACTCCGTTATTGCCGATCCAAAAGCGATAGGACTCTCGTGCGCTTTCGTTCGGCGCGTCGGCGAATTCCGCGAACGCTTGCTTGGATTCATCGAAGAGGTGAACTTCGTCCGGACGGAGTGGTCGCACACCCTGCTTGCCGGCAATTCGTGGGTTTGGAGCCAGTCGCTCGAATTTCAGATTGCGATCATGGGGTGTGAAGACGAAGCGAGCCCAGGGGACCGTCGTCAATTCACCGTCCGTCAGCGTCTTGTGAGTTCTGCCAGCGGCGTAGGCATAGTAGAGCAACTGACCGTTTCGGGGAAACGGCCACGCCGCGGGAAAGCCGGGTGTCAGTCGACAGTCCCACAGAACAAAGGCCTCCGGGCCGGGAACGCTGGCGGGTTCCAGCTGGCGCTTTGTGGACGGCCATTCTGCTTTCAGTAGCCCGTCGATCCTCGTCGCGCTCATGCTTGTCCTCCTCTCCTGGCGAGTTCGTTCGCCATGTCTTCAAACACGTCGCCCCACTCTCCGGGCCGGGTCTGGCGAAAAAGGCGCATCGTCGGATACCAAGGACTGTCCTTACGGGTCTCGAGCCAGCGCCACTCGGAACAGAATGGCAGGGCGACCCACACTGGCAGCCCGAGGCTACCGGCCAGATGCGCCACCGCGGTGTCCACCGTAATGATCAAGTCGAGGTTCATCATTACCGACGCGGTGTCCATGAAATCGCCCAGAGCGGTGGGATAGACGCTTCCTCCCTCGTAGCCCTTTTGTAAGCTGACAAGACGAACGCCGGGAATGCGACTCAGTGACAGGAAGCGGTCGAGTGGGATCGATCGCTGGCGATCGTTGGGGTGGCGAACGCTGCCTTGCCACGCGATGCCAATGGTGAAACCGGGAACCGCTCTCAGCTCTCGCCGGCGGGCCGCCACGAGCTCCGGATCCGCGAAGAGGTATGGAACATCCGCGGGGATACTCGTCAGGGAGGTTCCGAAGATCCGGGGCAGGCTCATGAGTCCGGCGTGAAGGCGGACCGGCGGCACCGCGTCGCCATCGGTGACGACCTGCTCGACGCCAGGGCTGGTGGCGAGGAGGCGGGACAGCTCGGGCGGGCTGGACACGATCACGCGACCGCCGATGTCTCTCACCAGTGAAGCATATCGAATGAACTGCAGTGCATCGCCGAACCCTTGCTCGGCGTGGAGCAGAATCGGCTCTCCGTCGAGCCGTGCGCCGTCCCACTCGGGCGCGGGAATCGGACGGAACCCCGGAACCTGCCACCGCCATTCGTACTCGCGCCACCCGCGCGCGAAGTCGCCTTCCAGCAGCCAGATCTGCGCCCGATTGCAGTGGGCCTGCGCAAAGTCCGGCTGGTGTGCGATCGCTCGATCGAAGCAGTGCCGGCACTCGTCGATCTTGGCCTGCCGTTCGAGGACAATGCCCAGATTGTTGTGCGCCTCGGCGAAGACCGGATTGAGACGCAGTGCCGTTTGGTGGCTGGCGACCGCCGCCTCGTAGTTGCCTTGCTCGACCGAGATCAACCCCAGATTCGTATGCGCCTCTGGCCAATCGGGATTCGAGCGCAATGCCCGGCGATAACTGGATTCCGCTTCATCCCAGCGGCCAAGCTCCCTCAAGGCGTTCCCGAGGTTGTAGTTGGCATCGGCCAAATCCGGATTGATGGAGAGAGCCTGGCGGTAGCGACCCACCGCGTCGGTGAGCTCGCCTTGCTCGGCCATCGCCATGCCGAGGTTGCTCTGGCATTCGGCAAAATCTGGCCGAAGTCGGAGGCACTGCTCATAGCAGAGAACAGCTTCGGCAAAGCGCCCCTGCATCATGAGGGCGTTGCCCCATGCGAAAGAGTTGTCCGGATCGCCGCCGCCGCCGCCGTCTTCCACGCTACGCGACGATGTCGAGGAATCCGCCGCCAGCCGTCGAAATCGCCTCCATCAGATCTTTCGAACCATGCATGACGAACGCGGGAGATCTCCCGGCGAGCACGTTCGGCGCGGGCATGCGGACGATGGTGATGGTGACGGCATTACCGGGACGGAAGGCCGCCAGCGAGTTGAGCGCCGGCGACTTCAGGAAATCGATCGTCACCTCGGCCAGCGCATTGCGCGCGGGTGACGTTGAGAAATCGATCGTGACCGCGGCGGGTCGCACGACGGTCAGCACGGCGCACAATCCCAGACGCGCATCGGTATGCGAAGGCGCAATAAGATATCGCCCAGCATGTGTCCCATGGGCACCTCCGGTCGGCAGCAGCACCGAACTGTTTACAACCTTGCCGCCCACCGTACCTGTGAGTCTGCCGGTGCGAACATGATATGTCAGATTGGCATTGCCAGTAGTCATGTACCCTCCATAAGTGGTGAATATGGTGAGTCGGCTCACTTAGAATACAAGCGTGTCGACGAAGTGGAAGATCCATCAGCTGAAGGCGGAAGCCAGCTTCGTCGCGGACGATCCGTGGAATGCGAATCGCCGGGACACCTTTGCGCTCGACTACTACGTCTACGTAACCCCGGGCACCATCGTGCGGCCGAATTCCAAGCCACGAGGCGCCTACCGGCACGGGATCCGGGCCAAGCTGCGTGGCGTCGCGCACGACCTGCCCGATGCGTTGTACTTCGCCTGGCGCGCTCGGCGCATCAACGCGGAATCCCTGCCACGACTGCTGCACGAGCTCCAGCCTACGTTGAAGAAGGGCACAAAGGGTAATTACGGGATTGGGTTGAGCAACAAGGCATTTACCGCGATAGTGTGGATCCTCGTGGTGTGGA
>DATMLM010000041.1:0-51993 GCA_035570055.1 Gemmatimonadaceae bacterium | reverse complement strand
TATTCCGTATTGGTCGGAACTGGCCGGGATGGCGAAATCGGTAGACGCGAGGGACTTAAAATCCCTTGGGGGTAACCCCATGCGGGTTCGATTCCCGCTCCCGGCATGATGCGCCGCAACGACTTGCACCGATCTCGAGCGAATCAGTCGCGCGGACTTAACCCTGCACGCGCGCTTTCGCTCCCCTTCGCGTCGGCGTCGCGCGTGCTCTGCTCGCGGCTCACGAGCTTGAGCGGTCGCGTACCGCGCTCTGGCGGCGCGCTCTCGCTCGCGTGGTCCGACGGAGCGGTCGCGTCGCTCTCGCGACGGCCCGGCCCCGAGGGGTACCCAATAATTGTTACACCCTCGCGTCTGGATAACCCTGGGCGGGACGGAATGGCTTGCGCCGTAGCGGGTTGGGGCCGTTCACCTCGGACTAGGTTGCCTCCATGTGACCGCGTGCGGGGTCGTCCGAGCCTACCATTGCTCCAGGGAGCCGTTCGTCCGGTCGGCTGCCGTGGCGGGCTCGTGGAGCCCACTATCGGGTGCGCTAGGTACACGAGCGTTACGGTAACGACCTAGCCTCTGCGTTCACCCGATCGCTCGTGGGTACGTCTCTCCTCGCAACCTTGATAGGAGAAGGCCGTTGAGTAGGTTCCACGCTCATCTTTAAGAGCGGCAGTCCGCGCCGACTGACATCATCCAAATGCCCGGCCCACTCCTGTATTCGGTGAACCCGCGGATCAAGTACCATTTTGTCGAGAAGTACGGCGGCGGTGTTCATTGGATTTGGTGTAGTGAGACTTTCGATAGCGGCGCGGCGGCCAGCTTGTCACCTCTCGCTAGCATACCGCCCAGCTCCAATCCGAAAGATCTGTATCAACGGCTCAAGTCGGATGCCAACCGACGAGATCGAGGCAGCGCGCTCATCGATCAGAAGCGAACGAGTCTGATTAACAGCGTAGTCCGCTGGCACACAGACGGCCAGATCGATGATGCGGGGAAGGTCGAGGCGTTAGCGACTATCGATCTGGTCGATAGCTATGAATGGAGGCCGCTCCTGTACTTGATCCCGCGAATGGGGCTAGGTGCGCGCTTGGTCGTCGTGCCGCCCGGTATGCGCGCCTCGCCGCTTGGATGCGAGTATCAGATCCATGATCTGGGCAAGGAAGAGTTTGATGCCATCGAGTTTGACTGACTTTACGAGCCTTCGGGCCCTACCGGCCGCGTCACGTGAGCTGGTGCTTGCGGCTGCGTCTTCGTCGCTTGCGCAAGAGACGTCGGGGCCACCGCTACGGCTGTCACCCGTCGAGCAGAGTGCGGAATCAGCGCTGCTCGAGGAGGCGCGGAGTTTCCTGAACATCCCCGACGCCGAGGATAGTCGAGAGGTTCAGAATCGCGTCGCTGCCTATCTCTCCGAAACTCTATTACGGAGTGCGTTGACTGGCGTCGACGTGACGCCAGTCCGGCGGCGGCTTGGGCGCCTCGGCGAGCTACGCCCGGATCTCTACGAGATCTCGTTCGCGCAGGGTCGCGATAGCCAAATCACTATGAATCTTGGTGTGTCGCGCGAAGATGTTATTGGCTTCGTAAAACAGCCGCAGGCCGTACAACATCTCCGCAGTCTCATCGAGAACGAAGCGGACGCTGAGGTCGCCCCGGACATGTCGTTCTATGCGGTGACGCCCATACCGAGGCGGCCGAAAGATCTTCGCACGCTGGTGATCATGACGACGCGAAAAGACGATCGTCAAATCATTTGGGATGTGCTTGCGCTATATCACTCGGAATTTGGCAGTTTGCCTAGTGAGCCGATCGATTTACTCCAGGCTTTCCTGACGAAATATGGAGTGGACGTTCGCGTCGGTCAGTCCGAGCCTCGAAAGCTCTTCCTCTTTGAGCGCGTTCAGGCGCTACCAGGCCAACCCCCATCAGCCCAGGTATCCGCGTCTTTCGGTCCCTTTAGTGGGGAGTTTCGTAGCTTTCTAAGGTTGTACCCCAACTTCGCAATAATCTCAGTCGTCTTCGGTGTCAATGAGACGAGGTATCTGGACACGCTGCGGCGGCACGGATTGTCTCCCCTGTCTAGCGGCATGCATGCGCGGCGACGGTGATCGTGATCTTGCTCCCCGCGTCGTTGTAGCGGAATACCGTCCGGGCTGACCTGAAGCGCGATCATCTGACCGAGGTCGATCTCGCCCGGAGATGGCGGCGCCGGCCGCGATCGTTAGCGGCTTGACGGGCGGTCAGAGGCGCGTGAACCGCGTGCGCGTTCATCGACCGAGTCGACCCCTTCCCTCTTGCCGTTGAAGCGGTGGGCGCGCGAGCGCGGCGTGTCCAAGAAGCCGGCCCGGCGGTGGATCAAGGCGGGCGCGCTGACCGGCGTGAGGGAAGCTGCCCGGTCGCGGCGGCTATGTGATCCCGAGCGACGCCGGGATGCCGGTCGCGAGCGAAGCGACCAAATCGCCTACGTCTTGCACCGTTGCCCGGACGCGCTGGCCCCGCCGAGAGGATGTGAGCGACGATCCGATGCTCGACGCGCTACCACCTCAGTGCCCGGCAGTTCGTCGAGCTCTGCTGTAGGATTGCCGGTCTTCCTCCAAGGAGTGGCGCGAGCGCTATATCGTCAAGAACGTCGAGATCGTCGCCGTGACGCTCGTCACCGAGCGCCTGCAGCGCGCCGATCGCCGACGGGGTGCTCGGACCAAGCCTCGGGCCCAGTCATACCTGTGGAAGCGCGCCGGCGAGCCGCTCGGTCTCACCGCCGCTGAGACCCAGTACATGCGGAACAACCGGACCGTGCGGTGCAACCGGCTACGCCGGCTGGGCGCCGCCAGGCTCGCGCGAATTTAACCCAGACTTTACCCTCCGGCATCGTCCCTCCGTGGCCGAGTGGTGTCCGTGAGCCGACCTAACTCTCTATGGAGCGGCCCTGCACGTCCGGGTGCTGTACAGGGCCGTCCTGGCCTTAAAATCCCTTGGGGTAACCCCGTGCGGGTTCGATTCCCGCGCCCAGCACTCAGCTGGAACGCACGCGGTAGAAAACGAACTCCTCGCTATAGAGCGCCCGGACTTTCCTGCCGTTCTCTTGCGCTGGGCGGAATTTCATGTGCGGCATGGCGTCGCAGATCCCGCGGGTGAGTGCCATGTCGTCCGATGCGGTGACCACAACGGATCCGGCGACCGGCCGGCCGGCGGTATCGATGATCGCGACCGCGGTCGCGCGCAGAGCGCCGTGGTGCGTATATGGCGGATCGTCGTCCGGACTCAGGGTCATCGCGACGACACTATAGTCGGTATCCCTGGCCACGGCGTCGACACCATTCTCGAGCCGCTTTGCGGGCTGCTGGGGATCAGAGACGACATCGCTGATCGCGCCAATGTCGACGTTGCGCGCTTCCGCGCAGCGGCCCACGGTCGAGTCCTTGGCCGCTCTCGTAGGCAAGCCGGCGAGCTCATCGGCCGCCCTCGGCGCCGACGCGCAGCCGGCGAGCACGAGGCTCGCGAGTGCCACGAGTCCCGAGCTCGCCAGATACCATGCTCTCGTCATTTCACCTCGATCTTCTTCCGCGCCTGCTGCTCGGCTTTCGGCGCCGACATGGTCACTTCCAAGACGCCGTTCGTAAATGTCGCCTTGATCTGATCGGGGTCCACGTTCTCAGGGAGCGGGATCGCTCTGTAAAAGCTCCCATAGCTCCGCTCGCTGTGATACGCATCGCTAGTCGATTGCTGGCGCTCTCCAGAAATGGTGAGTGTCCCGCCTTCGACCTCGACGTTGACGTCTTTCGCGTTGAATCCGGGTAACTCGGCGCGCACGACGAGCTGATCGTCGCGCTTCGAGACGTCGATGGCTGGCAGCCAGAGCGCGTCCAGCGTCGCCATCCGCATTTTCCCCATGTCGTCCATCATCGCGCGCATCAACGCGAATGGGCTGACTGACGTGGGTGGTTGTTGAGCCGGAACACTCACTTCGCGCTCGACCGGAATGTTCGATGAACGTTCCGTTGTTGCGGGCGTGGTCTGTGTTTCCATCGCGATTTACCTCTGGAAAGTGGTACCAGAGATGGCCCGCAATCGCGATGCCAGTACCCTAGTGCTTCGGCTCGTCTGACGAGGTATTCTCTTCGACGATCTTGTGCACCGTGATCGTGAGGTCCGGGTACCGCGACCGGCCGACTTTGACCGCGTCGCGGACCGCCTGGATGGCCCGCCGGGCAAAGTCGTGCTGTGGCTCGACGTCTCCCTCGACTTCGACGTTCATGACCAGCAGGATCGCTTTCCGCATGACGTGGAAGGTAGATCCGGATAGAGAGCCCGACAATATTTCGCCCCATGACCGACGTCGTGGCGCTGGCCGCCGAGCTCCTCTCGATTCAATCGCCCACCGGACACGAAGGACGCGCGGTCGAATTCGTCTCCCGATGGCTCGTCGCCCGCGGCTGGAACGTCACGGTCCAAGAAGTCACACCGGGCCGGAGCAACGTCTGGGCGTCGCGCTCGGGCGGTGGTGTCACTCTGTCCACGCATCTCGATACCGTCCCGCCATTCGTGGCCCCGCGGCTGGATGGCGACCACTTGCGAGGCCGTGGGGCGTGCGATGCCAAGGGTATCGCCGCAGCCATGCTCGTCGCTGCCGACCACCTGGCCACCTCGGGCGAACAGCGCGTTGATGTCCTGCTCGTCGTCGGAGAAGAGAAGGGCTCAGACGGCGCCCGGGCCGCGAACCAGCTCGCCGCCACCTCTCGGTATCTGATCAATGGCGAGCCGACCGAAAGTAGACTCGCCAGCGGTGCCAAGGGTTCATTGCGCGTCACGGTTCGCACCCGCGGCCGCGCGGCACACTCGGCGTATCAGCATCTGGGCCAATCCGCCATCGACCCTCTGTTGGACCTCCTGCCGAGCCTGCGCTCGCTCCCGTTGCCGTCGGATCCCGTTCTCGGACAGACGACATACAACATCGGAACCATACGCGCTGGCACCGAGGCCAACGTCGTCCCGGCGTTGGCGGAAGCCGAGGTCATGTTCCGCCTGGTCGGCGATCCCGCGCCGATCAAGCGGGCACTCGAAGCCTGGGCCGGCAATCGCGCCGAGATCGAGTACGGTTCGTACATTCCCGCCCAACACTTCCACACGGTGCCCGGCATAGACGCGGCGCCGGTGGCCTATACTTCCGACATTCCGCTTTTGACGCGCTGGGGCACGCCGCTGCTCTTTGGCCCCGGCTCGATCCATGTCGCTCACACCCCGGACGAGTACATCGATGTGCGCGAGCTCCGCGCGAGCGTCGATACGTACGAGCGGCTCGTCCGCACACTGCTCGCCGTATGACCGCAGCTCACTCGAAATGGCCCGTCGCCGTCCTCGGCGCAACGGGTGCCGTCGGCCAGACGTTCATCCGCCTGCTGGCCGATCATCCGTGGTTCACCGTCGCCGAGGTCGCGGCCTCGGACCGCTCAGCCGGCAAGTCGTATCGCGACGCGACCCATTGGCTCGAGGGCACGCTGCCACCCGACGTCGCCGAGCTCACGGTCCAACTGTGCGATCCAGCGCACATACGCTCGCCAATCGTCTTCTCGGCCCTCGACTCATCCGCGGCCGGTGAAATCGAGCCAGCGTTCGCTCGCGGCGGCCGGCTCGTGTTCAGCAACGCAAAAAATTTCCGGATGGAGCCGGACGTCCCGCTCCTGATCCCGGAAATCAACGCCCCACACCTCGCCGCGCTGCCAACCCAACGTCAGCGGCATGGGTGGTCGGGCTGCGGTGCCATAGTCACGAACGCGAATTGCGCCGCGACCTCCGCCGTCTTCCCGTTGGCCGCCCTGCACTCCGCGTTCGGACTGGAGCAAGTGCTGGTCGTCACGATGCAGGCCGTCTCGGGCGCCGGCTACCCCGGCGTGCCCTCGCTCGACATCCTCGGCAACGTCATCCCCTTCATTGGAGAAGAGGAGCCCAAGGTCGAGCGCGAGCTTCCCAAAATGCTCGGCACCTGGTCCGGCTCGTCTATAGTACCCGCCGAGTTTGTCGTCTCCGCCCACACCAACCGGGTCCCAGTGGAGCACGGCCACACCGCGTGCATGACCGTGAAGCTCGCTACCCGCGCCTCTGTTGGTGACGCACACGCAGCGATCGCCGACTGGCGAGGCCACGAAGTGGCCCGCGCGCTACCGAGCGCCCCGGAGCGGGCAATGGTCGTCACCGAGGAAGAGATGCGACCGCAGCCAAGACGCGATGCGATGGCGGGCAAGGGCATGACGTGCACCGTCGGCCGTATCCGCGCCGACACGCTGTGGGACCTCCGTCTCGTCGCCCTCGCCCACAACACGATCCGCGGCGCCGCGGGCGGATCGATTCTGAACGCCGAGCTTCTCGCCGCCCAAGGCGGCCTCCCTCCGGCGTGATCGTCTCGAAATTCGGCGGAACCTCGGTCGCCGACGCCGAGGCCATCACCCGCACGGCCGAGATCATTCGCGGCCGCCTCGATCGCCGCCCGGTCGTCGTCGTCTCGGCGATGGCGGGCGTGACGAACGACCTGCTCGCGCTGGCCGAGCACGCCGTCCAGGGTCAGTTGCTGACGGCTATGCAATCGGTCGAGGCGTTGCGCCGCCGGCACTTCGCGGCCGCCGAACAGTTGTTGGGACCAACCGAGGCATCCGAGTTGTGCGCCGAGATGAGCGTGATGTTCGACGAGCTCGCGAGCCTGGCGGGCGCGCTGTCGGTGCTCGGACACCTCACGCCCCGCTCGCTCGATGCCGTCGCGGCGACGGGCGAGCTCCTCTCATCGCAGATCGTCGTCGCCGCCTACACCAAGCTCGGCCTCGACGCGGGCCTCGTCGATGCGCGTCAGGTGCTCGTCACCGATGACGACTACACGAAGGCCACGCCTCAGGCCGAGGCCATATTGGCGGCGGCGCGAGAGACGATCCTGCCGTTGCTCCGCGACGGCCGCGTCCCCGTCCTCGGCGGTTTCGTGGGCGCGACGGCCAACGGGATCACGACGACGCTCGGTCGCGGCGGGTCCGACTACAGCGCCGCGCTCGTCGGCGCCGCGCTCGACGCCGAGGCGATCGAGATTTGGACCGACGTCGACGGGATGCTGACGGCTGACCCGCGCGTCGTCGGCGGCGCGCGACTCATCGAGCAGATTCGATTTGACGAGGCGTCCGAGCTCGCTTCGTTCGGCGCGAAGGTATTGCACCCGAGCACGATCGCGCCCGCCGTCCGCCGCGGCATCCCCGTCTACGTGTACAACTCCCTCCGCCCGTCGGGGAATGGGACTCGGATCACGTTCGAAGCCCCGCGCCGGCCCGTCTCGGCGATAGCCGGGAAAAAGGGCACGACGATCGTGAAAGTCAGATCGTCGCGGATGCTCTTGAGCCACGGGTTCTTGCGCACGATCTTCGAGGTGTTCGAGCGTCACCGGACCTCGATCGACGTCGTCGCGACCTCCGAGGTCTCGGTCTCCGTCACGGTCGACCAGACCGATCGCCTCGAGGCGATCGTGGTCGATCTCTCGACGCTGGGCGATGTGTCGGTCGAGCGATCACGCGGGATCCTGGCGATCGTTGGCGCGGGCTTGAGCGATGATACGGCGACGATCGCCAAGGGTCTGGAGGCGCTGCGCGGAATCAAGGTGCACATGCTCTCGCTCTCCGCGACGGGGATCAATTTCACCCTGATCGTCGACGCCGACGACGTCGCGCCGGCCATGCGTCGGCTGCACGCCGCTTTCTTCCCGGAGTCTTGATGCGAGTCGCGCTGATCGGGATGGGAAAGATGGGCCGCGCCGTTCGTGACCTCGCGGGCGCGCAGGTCGCCGTGACGCTCGACGCGCCGTTCACGCCGGACCGACTCGCGAACGCGGACGTCGCCATCGAGTTCACGGTTCCGTCGGCGGCGCCGGCGAACATTCGCGCGTGCCTCGCCGCGGGCTGTCCGGTGGTCGTCGGCACCACCGGCTGGTACGCCGAGCTCCCGTCGCTCACCGAGGAAGTCTCGCGCCAGGGCGGCGCATTGCTGTGGGCACCAAACTTCTCTCTCGGAGCCCAAGTCATGATGGTCCTCGCCGCCGTGTCCGCCCGCCTGCTGGATACGGACGCGGCGATCATCGAGACGCACCACGCCTCGAAGAAAGACGCGCCGTCCGGCACGGCCCGCGAGATCGCCCGCGCGATCATTGAGGAGAGGAGCGGGGGAGTGCCGATCACGAGTGTCCGTGTCGGCCACGTGCCGGGCACGCACGAAGTCATATTTGATGGCGCATTCGACCAGCTGCGTCTCACGCACGAGGTCCGCGACCGCAAGGTCTTCGCCGAGGGCGCGCTGGTCGCGGCCGAGTGGCTCATTGCCGAAAAGCGGGTTGGTGTCTTCACGATGCAGGATGTCCTCGCATGACGAGTCGCCTCAGTGGTTGCGGCACCGCGCTGGTGACGCCGTTCTCGCTTCACGGCGCCGTCGACATCGGCTCGCTGGCCCGCATGGTGAACTGGCAACTCGACGAGGGAGTCGATTTCCTCGTCCCCTGTGGCTCGACGGGCGAAGCGGCGACGATGACCCTCGAAGAGCACGTCCGCGTCGTCAGGCACACGGCGGAAGTCGCCGCGGGTCGCGTGCCGATCGTCGCGGGCGCGGGATCGAACGACACGCACAAGGCCGTGGTGCTCTCGCGCGAGCTCGTGACGAGCGGCGCCACGCACTTGCTGCATGTCACGCCGATGTACAACAAGCCGCCCCAGCGTGGATTGATCGACCACTTTCGCTCGATCGCTGATGTGTCTCCGCTGCCGATCATTCTCTACAACGTCCCGAGTCGCACGGGGCTCAACATGCTGGCCGAGACCACCCTCCAGTTGGCCGAGCACCCGAATATCCTCGGCGTAAAGGAGGCGTCGGGCGACCTGGGGCAGATCGTCGAGATCTTGCGTCACCGGCCCGATCGCTTCTCCGTGTTGTCGGGCGATGATGCGTTGACGTTGGCTGTGATCGCGCACGGTGGCGACGGCGTCATCTCGGTGATCTCGAACGTCACGCCTAACCTCATGAGCACCCTCGTCGCTCTGGCGCGGGCCGAGAAGATGACGGCGGCCCGTGAGATCGACAACCGCCTGCGTCCGTGGATGCGCGCGGCGTTCATCGAGTCGAACCCGATCCCGGTCAAGGCGGCACTCGGCCTCATGGACCGCATCACGCCCACGCTGCGCCCCCCGCTCGTCCCGTTGGCCGAGTCCCACATCCCCGCGCTTGTCGCAGCGCTCGTCTCCGTCGGCGCTCTCCGAGCGTGACCGACCTCGAACGCGATATCGCCTCGGCCTCTCCCGGGACCGCGCGGGATGTTGTCGACCGCCTGCTCGCCGAGTTGGAGAACGGGACGATTCGAGCAGCGGTCAACACGGGTGGCGTCTGGCGGGCCGTACCCTGGGTGAAACAGGGCATCCTGCTCGGCTTTCGCATTGGCGTCCTGACCGAGTACGATGGGTTCGTCGACAAAGACACGTTTCCCATTCGTCATTTCACGCCGAGCGATGGGATTCGGCTAGTGCCGGGCGGTTCGGCGGTGCGTCGTGGTGCATACCTGGCCCCGGGCGTCGTCTGCATGCCGCCGATGTACGTGAATGTGGGTGCGTACGTAGGCGCAGGCACAATGATCGACTCGCATGCCCTCGTCGGCTCGTGCGCCCAGATCGGAGCGCGCGTGCATATCAGTGCCGCCGCGCAAATCGGCGGCGTGCTGGAGCCGGTCAACGCCGCCCCAGTCGTGATCGAAGACGACGCTCTCGTTGGCGGCAACTGCGGCGTCTACGAGGGCACGGTCGTCCGTACGGGAGCTGTACTCGGCGCCGGTGTGATTCTCACGCGCGGCACGCCCGTCTACGATCTCGTGCGCGAGACGATCTATCGGGCCGAAGATGACCGTCCATTGGAGATTCCAGCGGGCGCGGTTGTGATTCCTGGCGCTCGGGCGATCCCACGAGGCTGGGGCGCCGAGCAGCACCTCTCGCTGCAAACCCCCGTGATCGTGAAGTATCGCGACGAGAAAACCTCGGCCGCGGTCGCGCTCGAATCCTGGCTGCGATGACGATGCGCGTCACTGGCCAGGTCACCGTTCCGGGTGACAAGTCGATCTCGCATCGCGCCCTGATGTTCGCCGCGCTGGCCCAACCCGGCGCCAGGTCCGTCGTGCGCGAGATCCTCGACTCGGCCGACGTTCGCTCGACTGCGGCCGTGCTGCGCGCACTCGGCGTGCCGATCCCGGTCTTCTCGCCGGCGATGACGATCACGGGGGTTGGCCGGCGCGGCTTGGCCGCCGCATCGGCCGCGCTCGACTGCGGCAACAGTGGAACGACGACGCGGCTCATGGCGGGAATCCTCGCCGCCTCGGCGTTCCGCAGCATTCTCGTCGGCGACGATAGCCTGAGCGGCCGTCCGATGCGGCGTGTCGCCCGGCCACTCGAGGCCATGGGTGCGCGGATTGCGCTGTCGGCCGGCGAACATCTGCCGATGCGCATCGACGGTGGTGCGCTTTCACCGCTGCGCTGGAAGAGCGAGACCGCTTCGGCCCAGGTCAAGAGCGCGATCTTGCTCGCTGGTCTCGTCGCCGGCGTCGAGGTCACGGTCGAGGAGCCATCGCCGACTCGCGATCACACCGAACGCTTTCTTCGCGCCCTCGGCGCTCCTCTTACTGTCGGGCCTACGGTCGCGGCGGGTTCTGTCACGTTGGCGCCGGTAGTGCGCGACCTGACCGGCTTCGACCTCACGGTGCCAGGCGACCCATCATCGGCTGCCTTCTTCGCGGGCCTCGCCTCACTGGCAGATGCCGGCTCTCTCAGGCTGCTCAACGTCCTGTCCAGTCCGACACGCGATGGCTTCTTCCGCACGCTCTCGGCTATGGGAGGCGCGGTCGCGCGAAGCGCGCCGTGCGACACCGAGTCCGGCGAACAGGTCACGACGTACGAGATAGCTCCAGCCCGACTCCGGAGCACACGGGTGGGGCCGGGTGAGGTCCCTTCGATGATCGACGAGCTGCCGCTGCTCGCCTGCCTGGCCGCTCACGCCGAAGGCGAGACGGTGATCTCGGGGGCCGAGGAGCTCCGGGTAAAAGAGAGTGACCGCATCGCCACCACGGTCGCCAACCTCCGTACGATCGGAGCCCAGGTCGAGGAGCGGCCGGATGGGATGGTGGTAGTCGGCAGTGACGCCCCACTGCGCGGGCGGATCATCACGCACGGCGACCACCGTATCGCGATGGCCTTCGCGATCCTCGGCCGCCGCCGCGGCAACGCGATCGAGGTCGACGACCCGGATTGCGTGGCCGTGTCCTATCCGTCATTCTGGCGCACGCTCGACGAGGTCACCCGTTGACCTCCTCGCGACTGGTGATCGCGATCGACGGCCCGGCGGCGTCGGGAAAATCGTCGACGGCCCAATGGGTGGCCGAGCAGATCGGATTCCGCCACGTCGACTCCGGCGCCTTGTATCGTGCCGCCACCGCCGCGGCCATCCGGGTCGAGCCGAACGCCGAGCGATGGGACGAGGCATTTGTGATGCATCGTGTCCCGGAGATCACGCTCGCCCCGTCTCGCACGTCGTTCTCCCCGATGATCGGCGGCGCCGATGCCAGTGCCGAGATTCGTTCGCCGGCTGTGACACGCAGCGTGTCGCGCGTCGCGCAGATGCCCGCGGTTCGCGCGTGGGTCAATGCGCACCTGCACGAGGTCTCCCGCACTCACGACATCGTGGTCGACGGCCGCGATATGGGCACCGTCGTCTTTCCCAACGCAGCGCTCAAGGTTTTTCTGATCGCTGACCCGTGGGAGCGCGCGCGTCGCCGGCTCGTCCAAAGCCTGTCCCGCGCCCCGACGGACGCCGAGATCGCCGAGGAGACCGACCTATTGGTCCAACGCGACGCGCGCGACGCGATGCAGACGGTTCAGGCCAAAGACGCCATCCTGGTTGACACGACCACGCTCACTCAGTCCGAGCAGGTGGCCCGCATTGTCGCTCTGGCCGAGGCGGCGGTTGGGCGGGCCCGTAAATAGGCTTCCCACCGTCACTTCTCATTGACGCGGGGGACAGGTCCAGCTAGCTTTTTTGGTTCCCTTAGTCCGTCCACGACCCACCTTTAACCTGTTTTATGCCCGAGCTAGAGACCCCGGTTTCTTCCACCGCAGTGACACCCTCTACCCCCGCTGAAAATGGCGGGCCGAGCTCTCCGCTGTCTCAGCGCGAAAAGCGCGACATGCAGAAGGCCCAGCTTCGCCCGCTCGCGAATCGCCGTCCAGAGCTCTACGACGAGGATGAATACTCGCCGGACTCGGACGAGTACGAGCGCATGTTCGAACTGTACCAGGGCACGATGGCCTCGATCGAAGAAGGTGAGATCGTCAAGGCCACGGTCCAGGGCATTCGCGACAACATGGTCGTTCTCGACATCGGCTTTAAGTCCGAAGGCACTGTCCCGTACGAAGAGTTCAAGGACATGCCGGAGCTCAAGGCCGGTGACATCGTCGAGGTCCTGCTCGAGCACCTGGAGGATCAGGAAGGCTCGGTCGTGCTCTCGAAGAAGAAGGCCGACTTCATGCGCGTGTGGGAGCGCATCCGGGTCGCATACGAGACCGACCAGCCGGTCGAGGGCACGCTCGTCAAGAAGATCAAGGGCGGCGTGGTCGTCGATCTCATGGGCGTCGATGCGTTCCTGCCGGGCTCTCAGATCGCGCTGCGCCGCGTGCCGAATATCGACGAGCTGCTTGGACAGAAGTACGAGTTCAAGATCATCAAGCTGAACAAGCGCCGCCGGAACATCGTCGTCTCGCGCCGGGTGATTCTCGAGGCCGAGCGCGCCGGCAAGCGCGAGAAGCTGATGAAGGAGCTCCAGAAGGACCAGGTCCGCAAGGGCGTGGTCAAGAACATCACGGACTTCGGGGCGTTCATCGACTTGGGCGGCGTCGACGGCCTGCTGCACATCACGGACATGTCGTGGGGCCGTATTGCCCACCCGTCCGAGATGGTGCACATCGGCCAAGAATTGGAAGTCAAGGTCCTGGACATCGACTGGGAGCGCGAACGGATCTCACTTGGTCTGAAGCAACTCCAGAGTTACCCGTGGAAGGATGTGGCGGCGAAGTACCCGGTCGGCACACGGGTCCACGGCAAAGTCGTGTCGATCACGAACTACGGCGCTTTTATAGAACTAGAGCCCGGGATAGAAGGTCTGGTTCATATCAGCGAGATGAGCTGGACGCGTAACGTCCGCCACCCGTCGAAGCTCGTGTCGATCGGCGAAGCGATCGAGGCGGTCGTGCTCAAGGTCGATCCGAACGAAGAGAAGATCTCGCTGGGCATGAAGCAAACGGAACAAGACCCGTGGGTAGTACTGCCGCTCAAGTATCCGGTCGGCACGCGTATCACGGGGAAGGTCCGTAACCTGACGAGCTTCGGCGCATTCGTAGAGATCGAGCCGGGTATCGATGGCCTGATTCATATCTCTGACATGTCCTGGACGAAGCGTGTCCAGCACCCGTCTGAGGTCGTGAAAAAGGGCGACACGGTCGACGTTGTGATCCTGAACATCGACTCGGATAACAAGAGAATCAGCCTGGGCCTCAAGCAGGCCGAGGAAGATCCGTGGCTCCGCATTGGCGAGACGTACCCGGTGGGAACGGAGCTGAGAGGAAAAGTCGTGCGCCTGATGGACAAGGGCGTTGTCGTCGACATTGGCAACGACATCGAGGGTTTTGTCCCGGTCAGCCAGCTGAACAACGGCAAGCCGGTCTCGAGCCCCGCTGACATTGTCTACGAGACGATGAACCTCGACGTGCGGATCCTCGAGGTGGACCCGATCCACCGTCGGATCGTTCTGGCGGTGACGGGCATTCCGGAAGAGCAGCCGGCGCGTCCGGAGACGCCGTCGAAGGTCATCCCCATGGAATCGGAAAACGACATCGGGCCGCTCACGGGCCCGCTCGAGGAATAAGACCGCCTGTCCATGCAGGATAAACTCCGACTCCTCCAGGAACGTCGGGCGGAGTCGGAGCTCGGCGGTGGTGCCGCGCGCCTCCAAGCACAGCACGACAAGGGCAAGCTGACGGCGCGTGAGCGGATCGACGCGCTCCTCGACCCGGGGAGCTTCGTCGAGCTCGATCGCTTCGTCGTCCACCGCTCCTACGATTTCGGCCTCGACGACCAGCGCATCTACGGCGATGGCGTCGTCACCGGCCACGGCCGGATCGACGGACGCATCGTCTACGTTTTCTCGCAAGACTTCACGGTCCTGGGCGGCTCGCTGTCAGAGGCCTTCGCCGAGAAGATCTGCAAGGTCATGGACCTGGCGATGCGGAATGGCTCGCCAGTGATCGGCCTGAACGACAGTGGTGGCGCCCGTATCCAAGAGGGCGTCGTTTCGCTGGGCGGCTACGCCGACATTTTCCTGCGCAACACGCTCGCCTCAGGCGTCATCCCGCAGATCTCGGCCGTCCTAGGGCCCTGCGCCGGCGGTGCCGTGTACTCCCCGGCGATCACCGATTTCACGTTCATGGTGCGCGGCACCTCGTACATGTTCGTGACGGGTCCGAACGTCGTCAAAACCGTCACGCACGAAGACGTGACCATGGAAGCGTTGGGCGGCGCGGACACCCACGGCGGCACGTCGGGCGTATCGCACTTCACGTATGAGAACGAAGTGGCGTGCCTGAACGGGGTCCGCAAACTGATCTCGTTCCTGCCGCTGAACAACGTCGATGATCCCCCGCGAGGGAAGGGCACCGACCCGAAGGATCGAAAAGAGGAAGCGCTGCTCACCGTAGTCCCGGACAGCGACGCGAAGCCGTATGACATGCATGATGTCCTACGGCTCATCGTGGACGATGGCGAGTTTTTCGAAGTCCAAGCGGACTACGGCGGCAATATCCTGGTCGGCTTTGCGCACCTGGGTGGATTCTCCATCGGGATAGTGGCGAACCAGCCAGCCGTCCTGGCGGGTGTGCTGGACATCAACGCGTCTCTCAAGGCCGCCCGCTTCGTTCGCTTCTGCGACGCCTTCAACATCCCGATCGTGACGTTCGTCGACGTCCCTGGCTTCTTGCCGGGTGTCGCCCAGGAGCACAACGGGATCATCAAGCACGGCGCCAAGCTCCTCTACGCCTACTGCGAAGCCACCGTCCCGAAGCTCACGGTGATCACGCGAAAGGCCTACGGCGGAGCCTACGACGTCATGTCGTCGAAGCACATCCGCGGCGACTTCAACGTCGCCTGGCCGACGGCCGAGATCGCGGTGATGGGCCCCAAGGGAGCAGTAGAGATTTTATTTCGCCGCGAGATCGCGAACGGCTCGTCCGCCGATGAAAAGATCCGCGAGTATCGCGAGAAATTCGCGCATCCGTATGTCGCCGCCGGCCGCGGCTACGTCGACGATATTATCGACCCGCGCGAGACGCGCCCTCGTTTGATCGAGGCGCTCGACACGCTTCAGACGAAGCGCGACAAGAACCCTCCCAAGAAGCACGGGAATATCCCGCTGTAACTCACGGCTCTGTTCGGCTCGGCGATCAGTTGGCCCCGGACCGTGCGTCATTCACCCCAAGCCCCCTTGGGGCTGGACGTGCGTTGCCGCCTTCTTCGGCGGAGTGCCGTCGGAAAATTCCTGCTGATGAGGGAGGGAAGTAAAAATGAGGCCGATCATGGTCATTGCTTTCGGTGTGCTCCTGTTTTCAACAGCAAGCTGTGCGGACTCGACCAGCGTCGCCCCTGTCGTCGAGCAAGCGAGCGAGGCCAGGGTGGGCAAGTCCGTGGGTCAATACACGCGGACCGATTTGGTCTCGAATCAGATGGGGGTGGCGCCGAATACCGACGCACACCTGGTCAATGGGTGGGGTCTCGTTCAACGCGGTGCCAGCCCGTTCTGGGTCAACGACAATGGCACTGGGTTCTCCACACTCTATACCGGAACGGGCGCGCCAATATCGCTCTTTGTAGCGGTCCCGCCTGCGGGACGCAGTCCCGCGGGGACCCTTGGTACGCCGACCGGCATCGTCGCAAACTCCATCGCGACCGACTTTACCATCACCGCGAATGACACCTCCGGCCCAGCGGTTTTCATCTTTGCGACGCAGGACGGCACGATCAGCGGTTGGAATCCCGCCGTTGATGGCGGTTCAGGGCTGAGTCACGCCACGCTCACCGCCGACCGGTCGCGCGTCGGTGCGATGTACACGGGCTTGGCGATTGATACCAACGCCGGACGCCAGTTTCTGTACGCGGCCGACGATAGCAGGAACAGGAGAATTGACGTGTTCGACGCCAAATTCGCCTTTGTGAAATCTTTCGACGACCCGAGGATCCCGAGAGATTTCGCGCCGTATGGGATTCAGACCATCAACGGCGACGTGTGGGTCACCTACACCTCTCTCGGGAAAGGGATGGGCGGCTTTGTGGACGTCTTTCGCGCCGACGGACGCCTGAAGAGACACTTCGCCGTCCATGGTCCGCTGCATTCGCCCTGGGGTCTGGCTCAGGCGCCAGCCGATTTTGGCCCTATGAGCAACGCGATTCTGGTCAGCAATAACACTCCGCGCGGCCGGATCAATGCGTTCGATCCCGCGTCGGGCGCTTTCCTTGGTCCGCTCCGTGACGCGAGCGGCAAGCCGATAGAGATCGATAATGTGTGGGCGCTGCAGTTCGGCCACGACGGCGGTCCAAACACCGCACACAACCAGCTCTTCTTCACGGCGGGTCCGAACAACTATGCCAATGGCCTATTTGGCGTGATCACGGCCGGGCAATAGCCTCAAATACCTCAGCGATGGCCGCCCCGCGGCCATCGCTGGCAGTATTATCTTTTCCCATCGTGTTCAAGAAGATTCTCATAGCGAATCGCGGCGAGATCGCCCTTCGTGTGATTCGCGCCTGCCGCGAGATGGGAATCCGCTCGGTGGCGGTCTACAGCGATGCCGACCGCGCCTCGCTCCACGCGCGGGAGGCCGACGAGTCCGTTCCACTCGGCCCCGGTCCTTCTCGCGAGACGTATCTCGTCATCGACAAGATCCTCGCCGCCGCCCGCGCGACGGGTGCCGAGGCGGTTCATCCCGGCTACGGATTTCTGTCCGAGCGTGCGGAGTTCTCGCGGGCGGTACGTGACGCGGGATTGGTGTTCATCGGCCCACCTCCGGAAGCCATCGAGGCGATGGGCTCCAAAACGGCCGCGCGCCGCTTGGCCCAATCTGCCGGTGTCCCCGTCGTCCCCGGCACTACTTCGCCTCTTCGCGATGCCACCGAGGCAGCCGCGGTCGCCGCCCAATTTGGCTACCCGGTCTTATTGAAAGCCGCGGCTGGTGGCGGTGGCAAAGGCATGCGAGTCGTGTCGTCGCCGTCAGAAATCGCTCACAGCTTGGACGCCGCGAGACGCGAGGCGTTGAACGCCTTCGGCGACGATGCGGTCTATGTCGAGAAGTACATCACGGGCCCGCGCCACGTCGAAATCCAGGTCCTGGCCGACTCGTACGGCACCGTGATCCCTATCGGCGAGCGCGAATGCTCCGTGCAGCGCCGCCACCAAAAGGTGATCGAAGAATCCCCGAGCATCGCCGTCACTCCGGATCTTCGACGTCTGATGGGGGAGACAGCGGCCCGCGCCGCCAAGGCGGCGGGCTACGTGAACGCGGGCACCTGCGAGTTCCTCCTCGACAGCGACGGCAAGTTCTATTTCCTGGAGATGAACACGCGCATTCAGGTCGAGCACCCGGTGACGGAGCTCGTCTACGGTCTGGACCTGGTGCAGTGGCAAATCAGAATCGCGTCGGGCGAACGGATTCCCGAGGCACTGACGCACGGCCTCGCCCCGAGAGGTTGGGCCATCGAATGCCGGATCACGGCCGAAGACCCGATGGAGGGTTTCTTGCCCTCGACCGGCCGAGTGACGGCGCTGCATGTGCCAACCGGCCCTGGTGTACGCTGGGACGGCGGGATCGAGATTGGAAGCGAAGTGGGTCTCCTGTACGACCCGCTGCTGGCGAAGCTGATCGTCTGGGCCCCCACGCGCCTCGCGGCAATCGACCGCATGCGCCGTGCGCTCGACGAGCTGACCATCGAGGGCGTCGAGACCGCCCGCGACTTCCACATGCGCGTCATGGATGACGCCGAATTTCGCTCGGGTGCGATCGACATCCACTGGCTGGAGCGACGCCTGCCGTCCCTGACGACCACCGCAAAGCCCCCTCAGGTGCTGACCGATCTCGCCGCCGTCGCCGGTGCGCTGTTGGCGCACGGCCGCCATGCCCCACGGCGCTCGTCGAATGGAGTGGTCGCCGTTCAACACCCGACGCCCCGCGCCGTATCGCAGTGGCTCGCCGTGGCGCGCCGCGACGCCTTGCACTGAGGCTGGCGCCGAGATGCCGGAAGCCGAGATCGACATCGACTCCATCGCCGCGGGTGGCGACGGTGTCGGTCGCATGGATGGCCTCGTCGCGTTCGTCCCGCGCACGGCGCCAGGCGACCGCGCCCGCATCCGCTACGCCTCCGGGCGCCGGTTCGCCAGAGGCGAAGTCCTCCGGCTCCTTCGCGAATCGCCCACGCGGACGGCGCCCTCGTGCCCGCATTACCTCGCCGACCGCTGTGGTGGCTGTCAGATCCAGCATCTGTCGTACGCGTCACAGCTCGACGCCAAGTCACACATCATCCGGGACGCCTTCGCCCGTATCGGCCACCGGGATATTGCATTGCCAGAGGTGGTCCCGAGTCCCGCCGAGTGGCGCTATCGCTCGAAGCTGACGCTCGCCATGCGCCGCCGCGCCGGCCATTGGATCGCGGGACTGCATCCGTACGACGATCCGACAGCGGTCTTTCCACTGAGCGACTGCCCGATCACCGCCGAGTCGGTCCTGGCGGTGTGGCGCTCGATCTTATCGCACTCTTCGTTACTTCCGTCGGCGGCCGAGCTGCGTGGTTCCGTTCGCGTGGACGCCTTCACGCTAGAAGGCGGATCCCGATGGGACCACTCAGCCGAGTTCTTCGCCTCCGTGCCCGAGCTATCGGAGCTCTGGTGGGCGCCGGACGACGCTCCTTTGCGTCTGCTGCATGCCCGCACGAGCGACGCCCTCGGTCCTTCGTTCGCCCAGGTGAATGCTGGGTTGGCGTCGACCCTTCACGCCTATGTGGTCAACTGCGCTTGGGTATATGAGCCGTCTCGCGTGATCGACGCCTACTCCGGCCGCGGCGCGACTGCTCTCGCCCTTGCGGCACGTGGCGCCCACGTGACGGCCATCGAATCCGACCGCGCGGCTGCGTCGTGGGTGGCCGGGCGGCTGCCACCGGGCTCGCGCTCGATCGCCGGCCGGGTCGAAGATGCCCTATCGGATGCCCTGCCAGCCGGCGTAGCAATCCTCAATCCGCCCCGAGCCGGAGTCGATGCGGCGGTGACCGACCTACTCGCCAACAACGGTCCAAGAACGGTGATTTACGTGAGTTGCGACCCAGCGACGTTAGCTCGAGACGTCGCGCGGCTCGCCCCATACTCGATCGCGTCGGTTCGCGCGTTCGACATGTTCCCTCAGACGGCCCACGTCGAAACCGTGTGCGAGCTGACCCGATGAAGTACAGCGTCGATGTCAACGGCACGCGCCACTCGATCGAAGTCACCCCTGACGGTGTCGCCCACGACGCGACCGGCACGCCAATCACCCTCGAGCCGATCCCAGGCTCCCCGCTCTGGCTCCTCCGCGTCGGCGACGCCGTCCACCGCGTCACCGTCCGCCCCGGCACGGGCCCGGGCGTCTACACGCTCTCCCTGGACGGCTACCGTTTTTCGATCGACGCCGTCGACGAGCGCGGCCGCTCGATCCGCGAGATGGCCCGCGCGGCCACCCCTGCGGGCCCGTCCCCTCTCAAAGCCCCGATGCCGGGCCTCATCGTCCGCGTCTTGGTTGCTCCCGGCGACACCGTTACCGAGGGCCAGGGGCTCGTGGTGATGGAGGCGATGAAGATGGAGAACGAGCTCCGTAGCCCGAGTGCGGGGACCGTGCGGGCGATCTCCGCTACACCCGGGACCGCGGTGGAGAAGGGAGCAGTTCTCGTCGAGTTAGCGTGACCCTGGCCACTGGTCAAAGAGATCGGCGACGCGACACTCGAATCCCGGCAGGACGTCTTCGCCGGAGAGCTGATCGTCGGCACCAAGCGCCAACGGGTCGTGATTCGGCCGGTGGACCGTGACCGTCCGTCGTTGGGGATCGACGACCCACACGAGTCGAGAGCCCGTCCGGAGGTAGAGCGCGACATGCTCCGCCATGTCCTTCTTCTTGTTGCCCGGCGACCATATCTCCACCGCTAGATCGGGCGCTCCGTCCAGGTACGGTTGCTCGTCAGGGAGCGGGAGTCGGCTCGCCTGAACAAAGAAGATGTCGGGTATGCAGACCGTATCCGGCTTGCGCTCGAACACGATCCCCGCGTTGTGCATGATGACACCGAGCCGTCGCGGTACCACAAACGAGAGTAGAAGATACCCGATCTGCGCGTCGACATAGCCATGGGCACACCCTGGCCCCGGCTCGCGGACGTACAGGGTACCGCGGATCAACTCCTCCCGATTGTAGTTGTGCACCGGTAGCCGGGCGTATTCCTCCGCCGTGAGCTTTTCGATAATGGTCATAACGATATTACCTCCTCGATTGTCTAGCCTAACGCCACGATGTTGGCGCCGGCAACGTCGAGGATCGCACCGTGCGTCAGTCGACCGTCAGTGCAATTCGCCGAGCAGTTGATCGAGACCGCGGCCCGTTCGTCCAGTGTATCGCGGCACCGTATCACTGATCGCCGCGCCGTACCCATTCCGACGAGCGCACGAGCGCCAGCACGGTCTTGCCACGTGTGATCATGTCTTGTCCATCCATACATCCCAAGTCACGGGCCCAGCCTCGTCATCACTGACCGGATGACCCGCGATCTTGAGCGCGAGCTTGATCTGGCCGTGATGATATCCCTCGTGCCAGATCATGTGCTGCAGAAAAAGAACCGGGTGGTCGTAATGCAGTTTCATCTCGCGACCAGATTCTAACCTGTCCTTGAGCGCACCCCGGACCACCCACGCACTCTCGTTCAGCATCTGCGCCATGCGCTCACGATCGCGCTCGGCGCTCCACTCTTCTTTGGGCACCGCGACCGCGAAATCCGGAGCATCTTCCTCGACAAACACCAGTCGCACGTAGTGCACATGAGCGAACATTTCGCCGACGGACGGGCTCGCGGGCGTCGCGCGGGCGTCTAAGCCCCCATCGGGAATGATCCGGAGCAGGTTGACGAGGATCGCATTGTTGCGATCCCAGGAGTCCAGGAGGTCGTCGAGGAGCATTCTGAAAGCTGCAATTCACGTGGCCCGCACGACAATCCGTTGAACAAACGCGACAGGTCGTTGGATTCTCGTCGTTACATCAGGGCGCCAAAGGCTACCCTGGTCGAATGCTAGGAATCTTTGCATTAGCGGCCGTCCTCGGCGGCGACGTCGTGGGAACCGTGACGGACAGCGCCAGCGGCGCGCCGTTGCCGAGCGTCGAAGTGACGGTGCAGCAGGGCACCGCGGTCGTCGCCAACACATCGACCGACCCCTTCGGCCGATACATCATCCACAACATCGCCGCTGGCTCATATACGGTGGCCGCGCACTTCATCGGCTTCCTGCCGCAGTCCCGGCCGCTGACGATCGCCAGCGGAACCGTGCACGCGGACTTCAAGCTCATCTCGGCGCCGCCGCAGCTCGAGGCGGTCAATGTCACGTCGCGGGCACCGATCGCGGTCGACACGCGATCGGGTGACCAAACGTACACGCAAGACGAATCCCACTCCGCGCCCACGACCACCACGTCCGGCATCCTGCAACAGTCGATCGCTGGCGCCGCGCGCGCGCCCACCGGCGAAGTGCACATTCGCGGACAACACGCCGAGTACCAGTACTACATCGACGGCGTCCCGGTGCCGTCCGGCGTGTCGGGCTCGTTGAACGAGCTCTTCGACCCGGCCGTCGTGCAAAGCATCGATTTTCAGACAGGCGCATGGGACGCCGAGTACGGCGGAAAAAACGTGGCCGTGATCAATATCCAAACGCGCGTGCCCGCCGGCGGATTCCACGGCGAAGAAGCCACCTACGGCGGCTCCTACGGCGCACTCGGCTAGTCGCTCTCGATGAGCGGCAACAACGGCCCGATCGGCGCGTTCTTTTCCGGCACCGCGCAGGGGTCGAACATGCGATTGGAACCCGTTGAAGCGGCCGGCAATGACGCGCCGGTCAACTTTCACAATGCGGGACAGGATTATTTCGGCTTCGGGAAGCTGCAGTACGCGGGAGGGGCGCATGACATCCTCTCGCTGGATGGGAACTACTCGAAGACCCACTTCGACATCCCGTACGACTCCTCCGGCGGTACGTTCCTGAACGATCACCAGACGGATGTCAACGCGTTTCTCAACCTGTCCTATCGGCACAATTTCGGCGACTCATCCGCGCAGCTCTTCGTCGGTCCGTTCTATCGCCACGGGTCGCTCAACTATGTGCCCGGCGCGAACGACAACCCGACGTTCGTCGACGCCCAGGACCCGACCCACACGCCCCGCACCGTGTCCGAGGATCGCACGTTCAACACGGTCGGCGTCAAGACGGACCTCTCGGTCCCAATCATCTCGGACGTCATCGAAGGCAAGGTGGGGACGCTCTACTCACACACGTCCGGCAACGAGAACTTCGAGCTCACCGACCCCACCGGCGTCCACGGCCCGATCCAGTCGGTATCGAACCTCGACGGGTACGATTGGGGGAGCTACGCACAGGTGTCGATCAAGCCGTTCGAGTGGATCGAGCTGCGTACGGGCGTCCGCTTCGACAGCCACGTCGCGCCGTTCGCCGGGAACCAGACGCAATGGAGCCCGCGCGTCCGGCTCAATTTCTTTCCCAGTCCGTCGAACACGATCTATCTCTACTTCGGCCGGCAGTTCATACCGACGAACATCGAAGATTTACGCTCGATCACAGCGGTCGGCGACTCGGGCGTCGTCACCACACCCACGCTGCCAGAGCGCGATGCGTTCTACGAGGGTGGGTATGTCCACCGTTTCCCATACGGGTTCGTCAACAAGACTGCGGTCTATCACAAAGTCAGCACCCCCGGCATCGACGACAACACCGTGCCCGGATCATCGATCACCACCGACGTGAACATCGCCGAGGTCCAGGTCGTCGGCCTGGAAGACGCGCTCGAGTGGCAACAACCGAAGGGGCCGTTCTCCGGCTACGTCAACTTCGCGATCAACCACGCCTACGGCCGCGGCCCGGTCAGTGGCGGTTTCTTCCCGATCTCGACCCCGACCTACACATTCGACTTGGATCACGATCAGCGCGTGTCGGTGGTGGCCAACCTCACGTACAGTGCCCACGCATTCTACGTGACGGCGAGCAGCATCTACGGCACCGGCCTGACGAATGGCCTGACGCCGGATGGCTCGGTCCCGAACGACACGGGCAGCGTGTCCAAGGGCACCTTCCAGCCGGGCTACAAGAACTACGGAACCTGCCTCTTCTGCTTCAATAGCGAGTTCAAGGTTCACCCGAGCTATATCCAGAACGTGAGCCTCGGGTACACCCTTTTCGCGCAGCGGACCTACATCAGGCCCGAGGTGTTCTTCACGAACCTCTTCGACGCCCACTATATCCTCAAGGGCGCATTCTTCAGCGGGGAATCCATCGGCCGACCGTTCACCATTAATTTTCGGCTAACGCTCGGAGTGTAATGACCCCAAACGATACAACCACCCTCGTCCATCTCGTCGGATTCCTGGCGGGGGTAGTGTTGTACGCGATGCTGGCGGTCATGACTGTCCGCCAGCACGCCGCCGGCGACCGCATCGCGTTGGCCACCGCCGTACTCGGCCTCGCCTGGAACTCGGTCGCCTTGGTGATCTACGGCCTGCACGATCTCGGGCTGCCCGCGCCATTGCCGCGCGCGTGGCCGTGGGTCGTGGCGTTGGCGTTTTGCGCCCTCGGCTTCCTGCCGGCTGTCGTCGTCCACTCGGCGGTGCAGTCCGCGGCACAGTCGGCCGGGCGCCGACGGGGCGGTCGGGCGCTCGTCTCGCTCGCCTACGGCCTGAGCACAGTCGCCGCGGCGCTGCAGCTCATCGCCGCCGGGCGCGGCGAGCCGCTGCCGTCACGCGCCGCGCTGCAGACGACGTCGATCGGATTCTCGGTGCTGATCGTCGTCCTCGCCCTGTTCGCCCGCCGGCAGCCCGGATGGCGGCGCGCGCTCACGGCCGTGGCGCTCGCGGCGTTCGCGGTCATGGCACTGCACCTGAGCCAACACACCGCGGGCACCGAATCGTGGCCCACGGAGCTCCTCGGTCACCACGCATCGCTGCCACTGGCGCTGGTCATTCTCTATCAAGACTACCGGTTCGCGTTCGCGGACTTGTTTCTCAAGCGCGTCCTGACCGTCGTCGCGCTGCTCGCCATCACCGTCGCGCTCTATCGGATCGTGATCGCCACGCAACTGGTCGCAGTCTTGATCGGCCTGTGGGTCGCGACGGCGCTCGCCTATCCCTGGCTTCGGCGGCTGATCTACAAGGGCGTCGACCGGCTCATCCTGCGCCGCGCGGACTATACGCGCGTGCGGGCCGAGGTGACGTCGTGCGTCGCGGCGCTGGACTCGGAGCCGCAGATTCTCGACGCCGCGTGCGAGATCATACGCATCGCTCTCACGGCGCGACAGGTCACGTGGACCACGACACCACGAGAGGGCACGGTCATCCGCGTTCCGACGACCGAGGAGCCCATCTACTTCATTGAGGTCCACGGCTTGGCCGCCGGCCGACGCCTTCTGTCCGACGATCTGGCGATGCTCGAGGCGGTCGCGTTGATCGTGGCGCGGCGGATCGACGCCGTTCGCGTCACGCGCGAGCGCTACGGCCGCGACCTCCGCGAGCGCGAGATTCTGCAACTGGCGACCGAGGCGCAGCTGACGGCGCTGCGCGCGCAGCTCAACCCGCACTTCCTGTTCAATGCGCTGACCACGATCGGCTATCTCATGGAAGCCGCGCCGCAGCGCGCACTGGAGACGCTGTTTCGACTGACGGGACTGCTGCGCGCCGTGCTGAAGCGATCGGATGGAGAGCTGGGCACGCTCGCCGACGAGCTCGAGATCATTCGGTCGTACCTGGGCGTCGAGGCGGCCCGCTTCGAGGAGCGTTTGGCGGTGACGATCGACGTGCCGGCCGATCTGTCGCCTGTGCCGCTGCCGCCGCTCATCCTGCAACCACTGGTCGAGAACGCGATCAAGCACGGCATCACGCCGCGAAAAGAAGGCGGCCGACTGGTCCTCTCGGCGCGGCGGGATGGTCCCACGATGATCATCACGATTCTCGATACGGGCGTCGGGGTCTCGGCCGCCGATCTCGCCCAGCGCCGCGCACGCGGCATTGGTCTCTCGAACGTCGAAGCGCGGCTCGCGCACTACTACGGTGACGCCGCGTCGATCGCGGTGCGGAGCGCGCCCGGCGTTGGGACGACGATCGAGGTCCGCGTTCCCGTCGAACACGCCAAGGCCGCGGCGCGGGCCGGCTGAACACAGTGATGCGAGTCGTCATTGCCGACGATGAGCGACCGGCCCGAGCGTTCCTGGCGGCGACGCTGCGGGCGCTCGACGGCGTAGAGCTCGTCGGTGAAGCGACCGGCGGCGCGGACGCGGTCACGCTCATCGAGCGCACGCACCCGGATCTCGCGCTGCTCGACCTCCAGATGCCGGAAGTCGATGGGTTGGCGGTCGTGCGCCTCGTGCGCCGGGATCGCCTGCCGCTCGTGGCGTTCGTGACCGCGTACGACGAGTACGCGGTGCAGGCATTCGAGCTGAGCGCGATCGACTACCTGCTCAAGCCCGTCGAGCCGGCGCGCTTACGCGAGACGGTCGCTCGAGCCGCGGCCCGCCTCGCGGGAGTCGACACCCGCGCGGTCGAGGTCGACCGACTTCGGGCGGCGGTCGTTGCCTACGACCGCGGCGCGCCGCCGGCCGAGTATCTGCGGCGCATTCCCGTGCGGCGCCGTGATGACACGATCATTCTGCCAACCGAGCAGATCGTCGCCATCATTGCTGACGGTGAGCTTTTGCACCTGACGACAGTGACCGGTGAGCGGCATACGATCACGTATCGCCTCAAGGACCTGGAGCTGAAACTGGATCCGAGTCGTTTTGTCCGGTTGTCGCGCAGCGCCATCGTCAACATCGACGCCGTCACGCGCGTGAGCCCGATGCCCGGCGGGACCTATGTGGTGACGTTGACGAACAAGTTACAAGTGTCCGTGAGTCGCGGTCGGGCGCGCACGCTGCGAGATGTGTTGCTGCGACTGTAGCCTTCGGCGCATGAGATTCTTGCTTTGGATCTGCGCGCTCGCCGCCTGTGCAGGCAACGACCCGGCATCACCAGGGCTCTCGAAGAGCGAGGCCCGTCTTCCCGCGCCCCTCGCCGTGACCAACACGTTCACGCCGAACGACACGACGATCTCGACGAGCGAAGGCGCCCCGTATCACTTCTGCAATTTCTGGAAGTCGAAGGCGTCCTCGTGCCTCCAGACCAAAGTCCCGTACGTGCCGATCTGCCTGAGCGGCGAGGTCGACATGACGTCGACCGGCTGCTCGGCGCAGCCAGCGGTGACCGGTCCACTGAGCGAGCAGATGCTCGCGGACATGGATGCGCGCATCGCGGCGTTCCAGGGCACGGGCGCACGCCTCATGGTGCGGTTCGCGTACAACTGGGGCCCCATCGACTCGACCTCGAGGGACGCTCCACTCGGGGTGATCCTGCACCACATCGATCAGGTTGCCCCGATCCTGCTCCGCCATCGCGATCTGATCTTCGCGTTGGAGGCCGGATACATTGGCACGTGGGGCGAATGGCACAACTCCACTAACGGCAACGACTCGGCGTCCGCACGCAAAGCGGTGCTCGATCGCGAACGCCGGTACTTCGGCGGCGTGTTCCCGATTCTCGTCCGCGACGCCGGTGAGCTGGTGCAGTACACGGGCAACCTGACACCGCCAGCCGATTTCGGGATCCACGACGATTTCTACGCGTCGAGCGCGACCGACGCCGGCACGTGGCAGACGTGCAATCCCGCCGCCGGCTACTGTCTGTCGGGCTACACCACGAGCCAACTCGCGACGTACGGCGTCCTTGTGGCAGCCAAGACGATGTTCGCCGGCGAGTTTCCGGGCGTCGCCTATCCGCCTCTGCAGAATTGCGACTCGCTGTCGGCATACTCGTATCGGTATCATCCGCAATCGATCGGAACGCAGGCCGCCCCGCCGGCGTGTGCGCTCGGCTTCTCCAATCGAGTTGGTACGCGGATCGAGCTCCGCCGCGCCACCATCACCGGTGCGCCAGTGCCGCGTGGGCGACTCCTGGTCAGCGTGACGCTGGTGAACGCAGGGTTCGGACGCGTGTTGCGTGAGCGGCCCGCCAGGCTGGTCTTCGTGTCCGCCGGACAGGTCGTGCACGAGTATGCGATTCCGCTCGCGGCGATGGACCTTCGACGCCTCGCATCGGCATCCACGCCCGAGGCGCGGACCTTCGAGATCACCGTTACCCTGCCGGAGTCGTTCCCGAGGTCGGGATCGGTCACGGCCGCGATCCTGATTCCCGACGCCGCGCCGTCACTCCATCAGCCCGCGTATGCGTTGCCCTTCAATAGCCGCGATCAGCAAGGGAAGCCGGTCTTCGATCCGGCGACCGGTTACAACGTCATCGGCACGTTCGACGTGACGTAGGCCTTCGCTCCCCAGTCCGTGGAGGATGCCACGTCGCATGTTTGGGGGGTTCCTTTTCGGCCTCCTGACCTTGGTGGGAAGCGCACTCCTGCTCGCCCGAAGCGTCATCGAGTTCCGCGGCGAACGAGTAGCCGGGAGGGCGGCCCGCGCAGACCTCAATGCACTGAATGCGTTTCTGGCGACGCTCGAGGATGCGGAGACCGGCCAACGGGGCTATCTCCTGACCGGCGACACGGCCTACCTGGCCCCGTATCGGGCCGCGGTCCAGGCGATCGGAACCCACCTGTCGGCGATCGAGCAGTCGGCCGACAACGACTCGCAGCGGGTGTGGGCTCGTGCCCTCCGCCCCCACGTCACCGCGAAATTGGCGGAGCTGGCCCAGACGATCGAGCTCAGAAAGCGATCGGAAGCGGACGCCCTTGCCCTCGTGCGAACGGGAGAGGGGCAGCACCAGATGAGCGAGATCCGGGCGATCGTCCGCGAGCTGGGTCAGGACGATGCGTTGCGGCTCGACGCGCTGATTCACGGCGCCGATGCGACGCTCGCGCGCTTGATCTGGCACATGGCGATCGCCATCGCGATCCAATTCGTGCTCGCGGGTCTGCTGTTCGTCTTTTTGCGCCGTGAGCACGCCGTGCGCGCCTTTCTCGCCGCCAGCGAAGAGCGATTTCGGCGTCTCTCTGATGGATCGACGGACGGCGTGATCATCTCGCGCGACGGTATCATCGTCGATGCCAACGCCGCGTTTTGCCGCATGTTCGCCGGCGAGCCCGCTTCCCTCGTGGGGGTGTCGGTCGCGACCCTCGTCGATGATCACGATCGCGACGCGGTCATGCGGTGCATGCGCGAGAATCTCACCGCGTCGTACGACCTCATGTGCGTTCGCCTCGACGGGACGACCTTCGAGGGCCAGGTCACTGGCCGCGCGATCACCTATCGCGGTGCGCCGGCGCGCATTTCCATTTTGCGCGACATCACAGAGTGGAGTCGGGTCAGTCGGCTCAAGAGCGAGTTCGTCTCCACGGTCTCGCACGAGCTGCGCACGCCGCTCACGTCGATTCACGGCGCGCTGCGGCTCATGGAAGGCGGGGCGATGGGGACCCTCGCGCCCGCGATGGCGAACCTCGTCACCATCGGACGCACGAACTGCGAGCGCCTCATCCGGCTCATAAACGACATGCTGGATCTCGACAAGATCGAGGCCGGCAAGCTCGAGCTCCGGTGCGCCATGCTCGCGCCCGCGGACCTGGTGCAGACCACGCTCGACGGCATGCGGTCCATGGCGGACGGGTATCGCGTCCGACTGGACACGATGGTCGACGCCCCTCGGCCGTTCAACGGCGATCGCGACCGGCTGCTGCAGGTGCTCACCAACCTCGTGTCGAACGCCGTGAAATTCGCGCCGACGGACAGCACGGTCATAGTGACGGCGCGGACGACGGCCTTCACCGACACGGTGCGATTCGCGGTGACGAACGGCGGACCCGGCATCGCCCCGTCCGACATGGGGCGCCTCTTCTCGCGATTCCAGCAAATCGACGGCTCCGACGCCCGCCGGCGCGGCGGCACCGGCCTCGGCCTGACGATCGCCAAGGCCATTGTCGAGCAACACGGCGGCTCGATCGGCGCCGAGTCGACGCCACACGTCGCCACGACGTTCTGGTTCGAGCTGCCGATCGCGATTACCCTTTCACCATCGCCTGACATCGTCTTGACTCACTAGGAGGCCCGTTGCTCGACCGTCGCCGCTTCCTCGGAATGAGCTCGATGTTCGCCGCTGGTCTGTCGCTGCTGCCGGACGCCGTACTCTATGAGCGAGATCCGGACGCCTACTGGGCGGACATTCGCAAGAAATTCCTGATCCCGAGAGACGAGGTCTACCTCAACAACGGGACGGTCGGCTCGAGCCCGGCGCCAGTGCTCCAAGCGGTGTTCGACGGCTACAACACGCTCGAGAAGATGGCCGACGTGGACCCCGAGGATTACCCGATCTGGGGCTACGCGGCGTGGAACCAGTTTCGCGATCCGTTGGCCGCCTTCGTGGGCTGCGCCCGCGACAATCTCGCCCTCGTCCGCAACAGCACGGAAGCAAACAGCTACCTGGCGAACGGGATCGACATGAAGCCAGGCGACGAGGTGCTCATGACGGACCAGGAGCACCCGGGTGGCGAGCATCCGTGGAACCTCAAGGCGAAACGCTACGGGATCGTCGTCAAAAAGGTCGCGCTCCCCAAACCCGTTCACGACGCCAATCAAGTCCTGACGCTATTCAACGACGCGATCACCGATCGCACGCGAGTGATCTTCTTCAGTCACATCACGACCGTGACGGGGGTCGTGCTACCGGCCAAGGAGCTCTGCTCGCTCGCGCGCACGAAGGGCATCCTGTCGTTCGTCGATGGCGCGCACGTCACGGGCATGATGCGCTTGAACGTGACGGACCTGGGCTGTGACGCCTACTCGTCGAGCCCGCACAAGTGGTTGCAAGCGCCGAAGGGCACCGGCTTCCTCTACATTCGCGACGACGTGATGGACCGGATCTGGAACACGATCGTCACCGAGGGCTGGGACGAGCCGAAGCTCAAGGCCGAGCGCTTCCAGCGGATCGGGTCGTCGAACGTCCCGTCGCTCTGGGGACTCAAGGCCGCGATCGAGTTCGCCAGCTCCATCGGGATCGACAAGATCGAGAGTCGCCACCGCGAGCTCTGCGATTATATCCTCGCCGAGATGATGAAGCGCGGGGCCGAGTCGTGGACATCACCCGATCCCGCGCTGCGCTGCGCGATCGCGACGGTGAACGTCCCGCCGATCAAGAAGACGGAGTTGGAGACGTGGCTGTGGCAGAAGCACAAGATCCGCATCCGCGGCGGCGACCCGTCGAAGCTCCGGCTGTCGACGCCGTACTATCTCCAGCGGAAGGACATCGACCGCTATCTCGACGCGTTCGATCAGTACAAGCGGGGCAAGCTGACCTGATCGCACCCAAGATTGACGGAGTCCCTCTCTAATCATATGTATTGACACCGTCTATCTCACTGATCCGGTCACGGAGGAACGAAGATGATCGACCCGAGCGCCGCCGCTGCGCTGGCAACAACGGCGATGACGGTCATTGTGCCGTATCTCACCGCGGGAGCGGGGAAGGTCGCCGACGGGGTCGCTGAAGAGGTAGGCAAGCGCGCTCTCGGGTTTGCATTGGACACGGCCCGGCGCGTCTGGGACCGTGTCCGCAAAGCGTTCGACGGACATGGGAGCCAAGCCGTCGTCGAAGAGTTCGCGCAGCAGCCCAGCGATGGCGTACGAATGATGAAGAACGTATTGGCCAGAAGACTGGAAGGGGATCCTGATCTGGCACATGAGCTGACCGAGCTGCTCGATAGACGCGATCCTGACACTCACGAGACGGCGTCGCAGATCCTCATGAACGCCGGCGGCGACGCAATTCTGCTGGATTTGCGGAATGCCGACTTCTCCGGAAGCCGGAACGTGACCATCGTCGGCAAGTCGGTGGATATGCGACCATCTCCGAAGCCCGCGCTCCCCGACTTGCGTGATCACGACTAGCACGGCGGCACGAGAGCAGTTCGTCGATCGCGAGCATGAGCAGGAGCTGTTCCGACGGCTCCTCCTGTTCGTCGAGGAAGCCAGGATCCTCGCCATCTCCGATCGCACCGGGACCGGCAAGAGCTGGCTCTTGAGCCGGTTCGTGCAGCATTGTCATACGCAACGTCCTCGCATTGCCGCGGCGCTCATCGCCTGTGGCGAGCTGCCCGACAGCACGCCAGTGGCACTGGCGACCGAAGTGACACGGCAGTTGACGGCGTTCGGCCTGGCGTTCCCGCACTTTGCGGGCACCGAAGCAGCGCGACTCCGAGGCTCGCTGGAGCCACAGGGTCGTGTGCGCCCCAGAATCGATGTCAGCGGTGCGAACTTCACCGATGCCAAAGGCGTGATCATTGCCGAGACCATGCTCAGGCTCGGGAAAGCGCAGACGGTTCAGGTGAATGTGGCCGAGCACACGCTCACCCGGGAGCAAGAGCTGGCCGCCCAAGAGGCGAGCATGGGCGCGTTTCTCAACGAACTCGCGGTGCACAGTGCATCGCAGCCGATAGTGATCCTGCTCGATTCGTACGAGAAGTGCGACGCGCGGATTGCCGAGTGGCTGCACATTGCCATGCTGGAGCAACTCTTTTTTCAGGCCAGCTCGCGCGACCGGCGTCTGCTGCTGGTCATCGCCGGCCAGGCTAGGCCAGCGTTCGAAGCGCGATGGCCCGCGGCCGAGTGCGCGTTGATCACCCGGGTCATCGAGCGGCTGAGCCAATGGCAGCGCGCCCACCTGGAAACGGTCGCTTCGTACCACGGCGTTCAGCTGGACGTTCACATCGAGTCGTTTGTCGCGCTCCTCGAGCGCGGCAAGACTCCACAGGAGTTAGTCCAGATCATCAAGTTGTTCGGCTGAACATGAGCGTCTCTGCTGCCCTGGCGCTGATGTCCGAGACCGGGCTGTCTGATTTGCAGTTCGCCGAGCGCCTGTTCGAATTGCGCGCGGCTGCTCTGGCCCGGACCGACGCCGATGTGGGGAATCTCGTGCTCTCCGCGGCGCTCGCGCCGTACGTTGACGCCGCCGTCGTCGCCACGCTGCGCGATCGCCCGGTCACGGATCCGGCGAATGAGGAGATCCTTGCACGGCTCGCGCCGCTGGAGTTCGTCTCGCGTCGCCAGGATGGACGTCTGGCTCTCCATGACAGCGTTCGTCGCGCCGCGTGGACGATCTGGCATCGCCCCGAGAACCGGGACGAGTTCCGACGCATCACCGAGCGGTTGGTGAACTACTACTTCCATGTCGGACAACAACAGTACGTGGCCCGCGACCATGCGGGCGCCGTCGTGACGCTCTCGGCCGCACTCGAGTGCGAAGCCGATCATGTCCCCAGCTTGCGCTGGAGAGGGGCGTCGTACCACCGATTGGGGCGCTATGAACCCGCCGAGCGGGATCTCACGCGGGCGCTGAGCCTCGCTCCGAACGACGCGAAGACTCACTACTGGATGGGCCTTCTCCGGTTGCAAGGAGAGGATCAGATGGGAGCCCTCGAATCGTTCGAAGAAGCGTTGAGACTGGCTCCTCCCGAGCTCACGGACGACCGCCTCGAGCGCCCTGACCGCGTCGACATGCTGTTCTGGCGCGCTCGCACCAAACTGGGTCTGGAAGATCGCGATGCCGCGTTGCGCGATCTGGACGCGGTGTTGGAGCTACGGCCGTCCTGGAGTGAGGCCTACATCGTGCGGGCCACGATCCACAATGCACAGGGTAATGCCGACCTCGCGCTGCGCGATATCGACGACAGCTCGCGCATCGGGCCCATCGATCCCTCCGCGTACCTCATGCGAGCGCAGGTCTTGATGGCGCTCGGGAGGGAAGCGGAGGCCGCGGTCGATATCGATCGCACGATCGAGCTCCTGCCCGACGATCCGCAGCCACGCGCGTGGCGTGCGGTGCTACTCGTCTCGAGGGAAGAGTACGGTGCCGCCCGAGCGGATATGGACTTGGTGCTTGCCCGGCCATCGGATAACTGGCTCTACTATTTCATTCGGGCGTACTGCGCCTTCTCTCTGAAGGACTATCCATCGGCGGCCGCGGACGTCAAAATAGCGCGTGCATTGGAGCCCGCGGCGCCCGGTCCATCGGCGCTCGCCGGGTTCCTGGCTTTGCGGCAGGGCGATCCGTGGCGAGCGCTGACGGCGCTGGATCAAGCGATCGAAGCGAGCCCTGGACAGGCGGAGTATCACTTCGCGCGGGCGTATGCGGCATTCAAGGTCGGCAACCTGTCCCAGGCCTTGGACGAGGCGATGGCAAGTCATCGGCTGCGCGCTGACGATGCACAAGCGCTGAGCTTCCGGGGCATGCTGCTCTGCCGGCTGGATCGTCCGGCAGAGTCCGAAGAGGTTCTCTCAGAAGCGATCGCACTCAAGCCGAACTTTGGCGACAGCTATTTCTGGCGTGCGCGGGCGAGGCAGGCGCTGGGCAAACCCCTGCCGGCGCTGTCGGACTTGACGCGCGCCATCGCGCTGCAGCCGAACGATCGCGCGAACCGCCTCTGGCGTGGCCTGCTGAACTACAATCAGAAACGATATGCGCGCGCGGAAGTGGACTTCACCTCTCTCTTGCGCACGGGGAACACCGCGACGGTACGCAACCTTCGCGCGCGCGCCCGCCTCAAGCGAGGCCGTCTAATTGGCGCGGCCATCGATTTCGTCGTGGGATACGTCAAGTCGACGCTGAATATTTTTTAGCGTACCGAGCCCCGAAAAATTCTCGTTGAGCACGCGCCAGCTTCGCGACGTCCACGTCAGTTCACATGACCGCTGACGCCGACGTCACCAGCATCCCCTGTGGGACGCCGTTTTTCGGCTACTTTGGCTGAGCGAGCCGGGTGCTCGGCTTCGTACTCCGCGGCCTGCTGCACGGCCCACGTGAGCGCGTAGTCGGCAACCTCCTCCCAGCCTTTCTCGCCGATCGTGAAGTGTGACCGCTCCGGGAACTCCCGGTAGTCCACGTTCGCGTTCGACTGGGCCGCGGCGTACAGGCCGTACGTGGCGTTCGTCAGCGACGCCGGCGCGATGTGATCCTTGCCGCCGGCGATGAGCAGAAGCGGCGCGCGGTAGTCGTTCGCGAAATTGATGGCTGCCGGCGAGTGCGGGGAAAGGTTCGCGAGCGCGTCTTCGAACAGAACCCGGTTCGGCCCCGGCACTTCGTAGCGCTCGTAGGCGGCCGCCGCTTCCTCGTCCGTCATCGTGTTCGTGAACGCGTAGTGGAATTCGGCCGGCGTCTCCTCGTGCGTCTTGTTCACGCCGAACGGATTGCGGAGCGAGGGGAACGCGGTACGCAGCGTGGAGATCGGCAGCACCCAGATGCCTTTCGGTGGCGCCGGATCGATCGAGACGCCGGCCGCGCCGAGGCCGCGATCGAGGAGAATCTGCGTGACGAGTCCGCCGAACGAGTGACCCATGAGAATCGGCGGCCGCTCCTGCTCGCGGATGATCATGTCGAAGTGATCGACGATCTGCTTCAGTCCGAGGCCCGCGATACGCGACGGATCCCGGCGAAGGTCCTCGATGCTGACATCTTCCATGCCCGGCCAGCCACGAGCGATGACGTTGTAGCCCTTCGCAGTGTAGCGCTCGATCCAGTGCTCCCAGCTGAGCGCTGTCACCCATAGGCCATGAATGAGAACGATCGATGGCGCTACGACATCGGCTTGACTCGACATATAACCTTCCCTGATGAAGAAATACGTCTCACTGATCGTACTCATGGCCGCGGGACCGGCGCTAGCCCAGGTCCCGGCCTATCCCGCCACGTTCCAAACGCGTGACATCGCCACGAATGGTGCGGTGATCCACGTGCGCGTGGGCGGGAAGGGACCCGCGGTTCTCCTATTGCATGGATTCGGCGACACCGGCGATATGTGGGCGCCCTTGGCCGCCGATCTCATGAAAGACCACACCGTGATCGCCCCCGATCTTCGCGGGATGGGCCTCTCGTCGCACCCTGATGTGGGATACGACAAGAAGAACGAAGCCGCCGACATCGCCGGCGTCCTCGACACGCTCAAGGTCGGCAAGGTCGATGTCGTCGCCCACGACATCGGGAACATGGTGGCATTCGCGTTCACCGCGCGGTACGCCAGTCGCGTCGGCAAGCTCGTGCTCATGGATGCGCCGGTCCCGGGGGTCGCGAACTGGGACGAGCTCTCTCATACGCCAAAGACCTGGCATTTCTATTTCTACGGACCCGACGAGGAACGGCTGGTCGCCGGCCGCGAGCGCATCTACCTCGATCGCTTCTACGACGAGTTCTCAGCGCACCCCGCCAAGGTGAACGAGGGGATCCGCGAGCACTACACGGCGCTCTACGCCCGCCCGCATGCGATCCACGATGCCTTCGAGCAATTCAAGGCATTCCCGCAGGACGCCAAAGACAACCAGGCGTGGCTCGCCAACGGCAAGCTCTCCACCCCCGTTCTCGCGATCGGGGGCGAGAAGTCGTACGGAGCCGGTCTGGCGGACGTTGCCCGGGCGGCGTTCACCAACGTCCAGGGCGCGGTCATTCCCGATGCCGGCCATTGGCTCATGGAGGAGCAACCGCAGGCCGTTATCGCGGCCGTGCGGCCATTTCTCGCGAGTTGACAGCCCGTAAGTGCATTGGTAGCTTACAAATCTGTACAATTCACTTTTATACATTTCATGAGAACATTCTCCGCGACTCCCGCGGACATTGAGCATCGCTGGTACATCGTCGACGCCGACGGCCTAGTCTTGGGTCGCCTCGCGTCCGAGGTCGCCAAGGTCATTCGCGGCAAGCACAAGCCCACGTTCACGCCGCACATGGACACGGGCGACTACGTGATTGTTATCAACGCGTCAAAGGTCAAAGTAACGGGCCGGAAGGCCGAGCAAAAAGAGTACTTCCGTCACACCGGTTACATGGGCCACGAGCGGTTTACGCCGCTCGGGACGATGCTCGCCAAGCATCCCGAGCGCGTCGTCGAGAAGGCCGTGTACGGCATGCTCCCGAAGACGGCGCTCGGCCGCCAAGACCTGCGCCGCAAGCTCCGCGTGTTCGCCGGTGCCGAGCACCCGCACGCTGCTCAGCAACCCACGCCACTCCCGATCGATGCCCGCTGATTCGCTGACGAAGCACACCGTCGGACGCCGCAAAGAAGCCGTCTGCCGTCTGTATCTCACGCCTGGTTCTGGCAAGTGGAACGTGAACGGCCGGACGCTTGGCGACTATTTCCCACGCCCCGCGCTCGTCTCGGCCATCCAGCAGCCCTTCACGGCGACGGACACGCTCGGCCGCTACGATGTTCGGGCCAAGGTGGAGGGTGGCGGGCTCTCTGGTCAGGCCGGCGCGCTCCGCCTCGCCGCCTCCCGCGCGCTGGTTCAGATTGACGAGGGGTATCGCCGGAAACTTCGTGACCTCGGCCTCATGACGCGCGATGCGCGTTCGGTCGAGCGCAAGAAGCCGGGACGCCCGAAGGCTCGGAAGCGGTTCCAGTTCAGCAAGCGGTAGCACACATCACTCACGCGCCCTGAGCCATTTCGGGTGCTGGCGAAAGTCAGTCGAAAATGGCGGAGAAGGGCGCGGAAGACCTAAACCCGTAGAGAGAGAATGGCTCAACCAAACCTGGACGATCTGTTGAAGGCCGGTGTCCACTTCGGACACCAGACGCGCCGTTGGAATCCCAAGATGCGCCGGTTCATTTTCGCCGAGCGCAACGGGATCCACATCATCGACCTGCAGAAGACGCTGCGTCAGATCGAGCTCGCGCAGAAGCTCGCGCGCGAGGTCATTCTGCGCGGCGACAACGTGCTGTTCGTCTGCACGAAGCGCCAGCTCAGTGCGATCGTGAAAGACGAGGCCGAGCGGTCCAGCGCCCTGTACGTGACCGAGCGGTGGCTCGGTGGGTTGCTCACGAACTTCCAGACGGTCAAGAAGCAGATTCGTCGCCTGAAAGACTTGGAGACTGGGTCTGAGACTGGCGGCGAGTTCGAGAACTATACGAAGAAAGAACAGCTCCTCATGACGCGGCAACGCGACAAGCTCGCCAAGAACCTTTCGGGTATCAAGAACATGACCCGGATACCCGGGCTCATGTTCGTCATCGACTCCAAGAAAGAGCGGATCGCCGTCAGCGAGGCCAACAAGCTCGGCATCCCGATCGTCGCGATCGTCGATACCAACGCCGATCCCGATGTCATCACGGTGCCGATCGCGGGCAACGATGACGCGATCCGCTCGGTCGATCTGATCACCAAGGCGATCGCCGACTCGATCGTCGAGGCGCGCCGCGAGGCGCCGGTACGGCAGGAAGCCGAGGAAGGGGAATCGAACACCTACAGCTCTGATCGCGGCATGGAGACGGCCTCCGGCGACGAAGATCGCCGCCGCCGCCGCCGGCCGCGGCGCCGCCGCGCGAAGCCCGAGGCGATTGCCGCCCGGCTCAAGAGCGGGGCGGTGGACGAGGTCGAGGTCGATCCCGCCGCTGTCGACGAAGAAGTAGTAGACGAGGGCGGGGCCTGACGTTTAGGGCCGTTCGCTGCTAATCTTTACACGCCGCCGGGCTCCACGCCGGCGGCGTTTTCACGAGAAAACTATGACAACTACAGCATTTACAACGAAGGACATTCAGGAGCTCCGGCAGCGTACGGGCGCCGGAATGATGGATGCCAAAAAGGCGCTGACGGACGCCAACGGCGATATGGCCAAGGCCGCCGAGCTGCTCCGCACGCGCGGCGTGGCCAAGGCCGAAAAGCGCGCTGCTAAGGTCGCGGGCGAAGGCTTCGTTGGCAGCTATATCCATCACAACGGGAAGCTCGGCGTGATTGTCGAGTTGAACTGCGAGACCGACTTCGTCGCGCGGAACCCCGAGTTCCGCGAGCTCGCCGCTGAGCTCGCCAAGCATATCGCCGCCGCGAACCCGGTGAGCGTCGACAAGGATGGCGTGCCTGCCGAGGTCATCGAGCGCGAGCGCCGCATCTTCGAGGAGCAGGTCAAGGCCAGCGGCAAGCCTGAGCACCTCATTCAGAAGATCGTCGACGGCAAGGTCGAATCGTTCTACAAGGACGTGTCCTTGCTGCACCAGGAATACGTGCGCGACCCCAAGAAGAAAGTCGGGGACTTGATCAGCGAATTGTCGGCCAAGGTCGGCGAGAAGATCGCGGTGCGCCGATTCGCCCGGTTCCAAGTGGGGGAGGAATAACGAGCGTGACGTCGGTCGCCGGCGAGCTCGATGCCGCCCCGTTGCAGCCGCTGAAATACCGCCGGGTGCTGCTCAAGGTCTCGGGCGAAGCACTCGCCGGCGATAAACCTGGCGGACTCGGATTCGACTTCCCGACGATCGACCGGCTGGCGAGCGAGATCCAACTCGTCGCGCAGATCGGCGCCGAGATCGGCCTCGTCATCGGCGGCGGCAATATCGTCCGCGGCCGGCAGCTGGCCGAGCACGGGTTCGATCGCGTCGGCGCCGATTACATGGGGATGCTCGGCACGGTCATTAACGCATTGGCCGTGCAGGATGTGCTGGAGCGCAAAGGGATGGACACGCGCGTGATGACCGCGATCCGGATGGAGGAGCTCGCCGAGCCCTATATCCGTCGCCGGGCGCTGAAACATCTCGAGCAAGGACGCATCGTCATTTTCGCCGCCGGCACGGGCAACCCGTACTTTTCGACTGACACGGCGGCCGTTCTTCGGGCGATCCAAACCAAGGCTGACGTCATCATCAAGGCGACCAGCGTCGACGGCGTCTACTCGAAGGACCCGAAGAAATTCAAGGACGCCGTGCTCTACAAGACTGTCAGCTACAACGACGTGATGCGCCACGAGCTGGGCGTCATGGATCAGACGGCGATCACGCTGTGCAAGGAGAATCACCTCCCGCTCATCGTCCTGAACATCAACGCCCCCAACTCCGTCGCCCGCGCGCTGCGCGGGGAGAGCGTCGGGACCATCGTCGACTCATGAGCACTCCACCGACCATCCCGCAGATCCTCAAGGACACGAAAGCCTCGATGGACAAGGCGCTGGAGAACGCGAAGAAGGAGTTCACGTCCATTCGCACGGGCAAAGCGAGCGCCTCGCTCCTCGACACCGTTCGCGTCGAGGCCTACGGCCAAACGATGCCGCTCAATCAGGTGGCGAGCGTGAGCGCGCCGGAGCCACGGCTCCTGCTGGTGACGCCCTGGGACAAGGGGCAGACCCACGCGATCGAAAAAGCGATTCGCGACTCGGAGCTCCAGCTCAACCCGCAGAGTCAGAGTGGCGTGATCCGGGTGCCGATCCCCGCACTCAACGAGCAGCGGCGCAAAGATCTCGTGAAAGTCGTGCACAAGCTGGCCGAGGAAGGCCGCATCGGCGTCCGTCACGCGCGCACCGAAGGGCGCGATCGCTTGAAGAAGCTCGAGAAAGTCTCCGAAGACGACGTCAAGCACGGCGAGCGCGAGCTGCAGAAGCTCCATGACGACTTCATCGGCAAGGTCGACGAGCTGGTCAAGCATAAGGAAGCCGACATTCTGGAAGTTTGAGTGAACAGCTTGGTTCAGTCGCGGCCTGCGATGTCTGAGCTCGCACGCCGGGTACTGTTCGCGGTGGTCGCCGCTCCGGCGACCGTCTGGCTGATCTACCTCGGTGGCCCCTACCTCGGCATCCTCTCGGCCACCGCCGCCGCGCTCGGCGCCTGGGAGCTGTTTCGCATCGCCCGCGCCGGCGGCGTCGATCCGATCGACTCGGTCGGCATTCCGTTTTCCGCGCTGCTGCCACTCCTCGCTTCGCTCGCGCCGCGGGGGGTCTTCACGCTCGACCTCGGCGCGAGCGCGGTGGCCGTGCTGATCATGTTCACGCTCGCGATCTGGCTGCGAGGTGCAGGGCAGCGCCCGCTCTCGGCCGTCGCCGTCACGCTGTTCGGTGTGGTCTACACGGGTGGGATGCTGAGCTTCGGCGTCGCGATACGCTATCACAACTACGCGGTCGGCCGCACATCCGGCACACTGCTCTTGCTGCTGCCGATTCTGCTGACGTGGATGAACGACATCGGCGCATACGCGTTGGGACGCCTGTTCGGGCGCCGCAAGCTGATGCCGACCGTGAGTCCCGGGAAGACAGTCGCCGGCGCCGTCGGCGGCATCGTCGTCGCCGTCGTGTTCTGCTGGGCGTACGTGCGATGGATTCTGGCGCCCTACGCCGAGCTGGGCATGGCCCCATGGGCCGTCGCGCTCGTCGGGCTCGCCCTGAGTCTCGCGGCGCAGGTTGGTGATCTGGCCGAGTCGCTCTTGAAGCGCGAGGCCGGAGTCAAGAACAGCTCGGGATTGATCCCGGGGCATGGTGGGGTACTCGACCGTCTGGACAGCCTGCTGTTCGTATTGCCAACAGCCTATCTGTTGTTCGGCATCCCCGGGATTCTCTTGCCGGTTCCGAGATGACGCGTGGCGTCGCGATTCTCGGCTCAACGGGATCGATCGGCACGAGCGCACTCCGTGTCCTCGACCGTCAGCGCGCCCGCTTTCACGTCGCCGCGCTCACGTCTCGCGCCAACGCGACGTTGCTCGCCGAGCAGTCGCTGCGCTATCAGCCCTCGTTCGTCGGCTGCGTCGAACGAGATGGCTCCGCGTGCCTCATCGACGCGGCCACTCGCCCTGACGTCGACATTGTCCTGAACGCCGTCGTCGGCGCGGCCGGCCTCGATGCGACTCTCGCCGCGCTCCACGCTGGCAAACGTGTCGCGCTAGCCAATAAAGAAACGCTGGTGATGGCCGGAGACCTGGTCGCCAAAGCCGCGCGCGAGGGAAGCGGGGAGATCGTGCCGGTAGACAGCGAGCACTCGGCGATCTTGCAATGCATTGGCTCGAGAGCGCCGAACGAAGTGAGGCGCCTTGTCATCACCGCATCGGGCGGCCCGTTCAGAGGCTGGTCGAAAGAGCGCCTGGCCCAGGCGACCGTCGAAGACGCGCTCCAGCATCCCACGTGGAAAATGGGCCGGAAGATCACGGTCGATAGCGCGACGCTCGCCAACAAAGCGCTCGAGGTGATCGAGGCGCACTTCTTGTTTGGGGTGCCTTACGACCAGATCGAAGTGGTCGTCCATCCCCAAAGTATCGTTCACTCATTCGTCGAATTCTGCGACGGCAGCGTCCTGGCACAGCTCGGCTTGCCGAGCATGGAGCTCCCGATCTTGTACGCTTTGACACACCCCGAACGCGTTGTTGATGACGGGGTACCACGCTTCAACCCGGTGGCAGCCTCACCGCTGACCTTCGAGCGCGTCCGCGCCGACGACTTCCCGGCGCTCGCGCTCGGTATCGAGGCCGGTCGGCGCGGTGGCGCCGCCCCAGCGGTATTCAACGCGGCGAACGAGCAAGCGGTGGCGCTATTCTTAGAGGGACGGATGTCATTCGCGGGGATCGCGACGGCCATCAGCTCGGCACTCGACACACTCGGCGCTCTCCCGGGCACTGACCGGGAGTCGCTCCTCGCTGCCGACGCCGCCGCGCGGGGGCACGTGCTGAGCGCCGCCATAGGGGCAGCAGTATGAACCATTTCTGGGATGTCCTGCGGGATCACGTGCCGTGGCTCGCGCCGATCCTGGTGTTCGGTGTCGTGATCTTCGTGCACGAGCTCGGCCACTTCCTCGCCGCGAAGATCACGGGCGTCTACGCTCCGCGGTTCTCCATCGGGTTCGGCTCCGCGCTGTGGCATCACCGGTGGGGTGAGACCGAGTATCGGCTCGCGGTGCTCCCCCTGGGTGGCTACGTCCGCATGGCCTCGCGCGACGATGAGTCCATGGCGATGATCGAAGGCGGCGGCGAGACCGGACCCGAAGTACACGGGCCGGACTGGGACCCGAATGCGCTCAAGCCCTTCGGCCCGAAACCGGTCCCGGAAGATCGCTGGTTCGAGTCGAAACCCCTCTGGGCGCGGCTCTTCATCATGCTCGCCGGCGTCACGATGAATATCGTGCTCGCGTACGTCGTGCTGGCTGGCGTGTTCGCGCATTACGGGAAGCCGTCCGGTGTGCAGACGCCGATCGTCGACTCGGTCGTCACGAACATGCCCGCCGCCGCCGCGGGGCTCATCGCGCACGACAGCGTCGTGGCGGTCGGGGGCGTCCCCGTTCACACGGCGCTCGAGGCTCAGGAGCAGCTTCGCCCGGCGATCGGCAAAGCGTTGACGATCGACGTCGTCCGCTCGGGGAAACCCCTGAGCTTCACGGTGACACCGGTCGCCGCGCAGGACACAGATGCGCAAACACACGCGGTCCGCACGATCGGTCGCGTCGGTGTGCTCTTCCGACCCGAGCCAATGGTGCCGGTCCCGCTGCCGCAAGCGGCCGCGCTGGCCGGCGAGAAGACCGTCGAGCTGTTCGAGGCGATCGTCGAGTCGGTCGGCAAGCTCGTCACCGGTCAGGTGTCGATCAAGACCCTGAGCGGACCGGTCGGCATCGCGAAGTACTCGGTGCAAGCGGCGAGAAGTGGCCTCGAGAATCTGCTGCTCTTGCTCGCCGTCATCTCGGTCAACCTCGCGGTCCTCAATCTCCTGCCGATTCCGATCCTCGACGGCGGTCAGATCGTCGTCAACGTCGTCGAATCGATCCGCGGCACGCCGCTCACCCTGCGCACGCGGGAGTTGATCCTGCGCGCCGGGCTCCTCGCGATCGCGTTCCTGTTCGTGGTGGTCATGTACAACGATCGATGCGTGTTCTTCTCTGCGCTCTGCTCCTGACCGCCCTTCCAGGGGCGGCCCGAGCGCAGATCGGCACCGCACGGTTCGACATCGATAGCGTTGGCGACTCGACGGTCACGTTCACCGTCGGCGGTGCACGGTGGGTGCGAGCTGGTCAGACGGGGCTCGCCGTCGAGCCGCGACGCCACGATGAGCTGATCGCGCGATTGCGGATCATTCATGTCGAGTCGGGCACCGCCACCGCCGTCATCACGGGACAGACGAGCCGGGTCACGGCCGGACAAGTCGCGTTGATTCGCAAGCCGGCCGCGCCGTTCTATACCGTAGGGATTTTCTGGGTCGGCGCGGCCGTCGGCGCCGCGATCATGTTTTTCGCTACTCGCTAACTTCCGCAGACTAACCGCACGCGGACGTGCTGCGCCGGGCCCGCATCGTCCGTCACGCGCACCGTATCGCGATAGGTCGCACAGTATCGCGCACTCACCGCGAGCATGTACGCGCCGATCGGCAGCGTGATCGGCTTCTCGGCTGGCGTATGCCCACTCGCGATCTCGTCACCACTGATCGACCGGAATGCATACTCGGCCCCATTCGGCTGCGCATCGAGCACCAGCACACCGCACACCCGCGGCGCCAGATGCACATTAGTCATCCCCGTCGGCGCGAGCGTGACCGTTTGCGTCACGCGATGCGATGGACATTGTTCGTTGCCGCTGTCGGGTAACGCGGCGAGCACCTCGTAGCGTCCGGGTTTGAGCGTGTCCGTCCGCCAGTCGCCGGTTCCGACGACCGTTCCGCCGACACTGAGGCGCGCGTCGGCCGGAGCCATAATGTGCAAGGTGGGTTTAGACGGCTCCCGAACCGCTGGTGGCGTCGCTGCTTGTTGTGTCCCCAACGGCCTGCCGCTAGCAGTAGGACGTGCAGGCGCAGTCGTGGAGGGCGACGTCGCTGGCACAGTCGCAGTAGGCGCAGGCGAAGCCGCGCGTACTGCCGGGTGCTGATGGCTGAGCGTGTAGGCCGAAACGAGGGCGAGCACGATGCCGGCGGCAGCCGACCCCTGTACGAGGCGCCGCCGCCGCCGCTTGGCCTGCTCCCACGGCGGGACGATAGGCGTCGTAGGCCCGTCGATCGTTGGCGTCGGCATGGCCCGCATGGCGATCGTCTCGCCCTTGTCGGTGAGCAGAGCGCCGAGCGCCTGACACAGGGCCTCGCCGGTCTGATACCGGTCCCCGGGATCTTTCTCGAGGCACGTGAGGATGATCCGCTCCATCCCTTTCGACAGGGATGGATTGAGCGACCGCGGTTTGGCGGGCCGATCCTCGACGTGCTGCCGCGCGATCTCGTACCAGTCCTCGCCGGTGAACGGGAGCACCCCGGTGGCCGAGCGAAACAACGTGACGCCGAGCGAGTACAGGTCAGCCCGTCCGTCGAGGGTCAGGCCGCGCGCCTGCTCGGGCGAGAAGTACTGGGGCGTCCCAACGACCATGTTCGTCCCGGTCTGCTGGGCGTAATTCGAGACGGCCCGCGCTATCCCGAAATCGGCGACGATCGCGTTCCCGTGCTCATCGAACAGGATGTTGTCGGTCTTGATGTCGCGATGGATCACGCCCTCGCGGTGCGCGAAGCCCAGAGCGCTGGCAACGTCGATTCCGAGCCGGATCAAGACGGGCTCGGGCAGCGTCGGGATGACCTCCAGCCGGTCCGGCAGGCCCTGCGGCAGGAAGTCCATCGCAAAGTAGACCGCGTCTTGGTCTTTGCCGACCGCGAAGATCTTGATGATATTCGGGTGCCGGAGCCGCGCGGCCGTCGAGGCTTCCCGGCGGAACCGGCTCTCGAACTTCTCGTCGCCGGCGTACTGAGGCTTGAGGACCTTGAGCGCGACCGGAATCTCGAGCTCGGGATCGAATGCCTTATAGACCCACGCGAACCCGCCTGAGCCTACGACGGCATCTATCCTGAACTTGCCGAGGGTACGGCCGAGGTAGCGCTCAGGCACCTGTTACGCCTCGGCGACGGCGCTTCGCGCCAGTCGGCTGCACGGCCCGACCAGCGACGGTTGGCGCGAACCCGCGGCCCCTTTTCCCGGCGCCGAGCGAAGCGAGGCGCGAGGGTGTGCCTTTACAGATGCCACGTTATCCAGTAAACTTCTGGGCTTACTAGAGATAGCGCTCAAGATGGGTAAGGCGCGGAGTATAATATCAAACATGGCATTCCAAAAAGCACCGACGATCGCGAAGTACCACAGCCACGAGACCGATACGGGTTCGACGCGTGTTCAGGTCGCCCTGCTGACTGATCGCATAAATTACCTGACCGACCACTTCCGCGTGCACGCCAAGGACCACCACAGCCGCCGCGGACTCCTCAAGATGGTCGGCCGTCGCCGCCGTCTGTTGAACTACCTCAAGCGCACGGATCTCGAAGGCTACCGGACACTGATCGAGACTCTTGGGCTTCGCTACTAGGACGCTTTGCTACTGTTTCCCTTTTTCGCGCGGGCGCGACGGCAACTTGTGTCGCCCGCGCGTTTCGCGTTTTTCCCTAAATAACCGATGCAACGTATAGAGAAGACCTTCGCTGGTCGCCGACTGGTCATTGAGACCGGTCGCATGGCCAAACAGGCCGCAGGCTCGGCCGTCGTAACGTTTGGCGAGACGATGGTGCTAGCGGCGGTCACCGTGAGCGACTCACAGAGTCCACTCCCATTCTTTCCCCTCACGGTCGAGTACAAGGAAAGAACCTACGCCGCGGGCAAGATTCCCGGCGGCTTCATCAAGCGGGAAGGACGCCCGCAGGACGCCGAGATCCTCTCGGCCCGCATTATCGATCGCTCGATCCGTCCACTGTTCCCCGAGGGCTTCAAGAACGAAGTCCAGGTGTTCGTCTACGTCATCTCCGCTGACCAGGAGAATGACGCAGATGTCCTAGCCCTCCTCGCGACCTCCTTCGCGATGAATGCCTCGAAAATTCCGTTCCTGGGCCCGATTGCGGCTGTCCGGGTCGGTCGCGTGCAGGAGCGCTGGGTGTTGAACCCGACGTTCCAGCAGCTCGAGTACAGCGACATGGACGTCGTCGTCGCCGGGTCGAAGGACTCGATCGTGATGGTCGAGGGCGGCGCGCTCGAGGTCTCCGAGGCCGACTGTACTGATGCCCTCGCGATCGCGCATGGCGGCATCAAGGAACTGGTCAAGTTCCAAGAGGAGCTCCTCGCCAAACTCCCGCCGGTCGAGAAGATGGCGTGGACGAAAGCCGAGCGGTCAGAGCTGCTACAGGCCCGCGTCAAACAGCTCGCGGCCGGCCGCATTGTCGACGCACTCAACCAGCCGGACAAGCACGCGCGGGTTGAAGCCGTCGAGATCGTCAAGAAGGAAGTCATCGATGCACTGATCACCGAGTTCCCCGAGAACGGTCGTGACATCTCTGAGCTCGTCGGGGACGAGGAATACCATGCCCTTCGCGCGCAGGTACTGGATACCAAGCATCGCGTAGATGGTCGCGGCCTCACCGATGTTCGCCCGATCACATGCGATGTCGGGCTTCTGCCCCGCGCGCACGGCTCGGCCTTGTTTACCCGAGGTCAGACACAGGCCTTGGTTGCGGTGACGCTCGGCACGGCCAACGACGTGCAGCGGCTCGATACGATCGACGAAGCAGGCGAGTCGACAAAGTCGTTCATGCTGCACTACAACTTCCCGCCGTTCTCGACTGGCGAAGTGCGCCCTGTCCGTGGCACCAGCCGCCGCGAAATCGGCCATGGCAACTTGGCCGAACGCGCGCTCCAAGGCGTGTTGCCGGCATTCGAAGACTTCCCGTATACGATCCGCGTCGTATCCGATGTCCTGGAGTCCAACGGCTCGTCGTCCATGGCATCGGTCTGTGGCGGCTCGCTGGCGCTGTTCGATGCTGGCGTGCCCATCAAGGCCCCGGTCGCTGGTGTCGCGATGGGCCTCATAAAAGAAGGCGATCGCTACGCGGTGCTCACCGACATCCTCGGCACCGAAGACCACCTCGGCGACATGGACTTCAAAGTCGCGGGGACGGACCAGGGTATCACGTCGATCCAGATGGACATCAAGATCCACGGTCTCAGCCTGGACATCATGCGGGAAGCGCTGTCGCAGGCATTAGTCGGCCGGTTGCACATTCTCGGTGAGATGGCCAAGGCGCTGCCGGAACCGCGCGGCGACTTGTCGCGCTACGCGCCGCGTATCGTCACGATGACCATCAACCCCGAGAAGATCGGCGATCTCATCGGCCCGAAGGGCAAGACGATCCGTGGGATCCAGGACGAGACCGGCGCCGAGCTCACGGTCGACGACTCGGGTTTGGTCACGATCGCCGCGGTCGGCGGCGACGCCATGCAGCGCGCGCGCCAGATGGTGCAGGCGCTGACGGCCGAGCCGGTGGTCGGCGAGGTGTACGAGGGCACGGTCAAGAGCACGACCGCGTTCGGCGCATTCGTCGAGATCATGCCCGGCACCGAGGCCCTGCTGCACATCTCCGAGATGCGCTGGGGCCGCACCGACAAGACCGAAGATGTCGTCAAGAAGGGCGATCGCGTGAAGGTCAAGCTGATCGACCGCGATGAGCGTGGCCGTCTGCGTCTCTCGATGCGCGCGCTGCAACCGAAGCCCGAAGGCCAATCGTCCTCTGAAGAGTCGAGTGGCGGCGCCGCTGGTGATGAGCTCGTGGCTGAGGGCGCTGGGACCTCGGGTGGGGGCGGCGAGCAACGCGAGCGGCGTCCACGGCGCGGTGGCGGTGGTGGTGGCCGGGGTGGTCGCGGCGGTCCGTCGCGGGGATGACCTCGTTCGTCGAAGACGGCCTAAGAGCGACAACGCTCGATAACGGCCTCACGGTTCTGTCAGAGCGCATGCCAGGCGTCCGGTCCGTCGCGATCGGCGCCTGGATCCGCGCCGCATCGATCCACGAGACGACCGCCGTGATGGGCGTGTCCCATCTCCTGGAGCACATGGTGTTCAAGGGGACGCCAACCCGCGATGCGCGGGAGATCGCGCTCTCGCTGGAGCGCCTCGGCGGCTCCCTCGACGCGTATACGGCCCGCGAGCACACGTCGTACCAAGCCCGTGTGCTGGACGAGCACGTGAGCGTCGCGGCCGACGTGCTTGGCGACATCGTCTACCGCCCGACGTTGCGTAGCTCCGACCTCGCGTTGGAGCGCAAAGTCGTGCTCGAAGAGATCGGGATGGTCGACGATACGCCGGACGATCTCGTCTTCGAGCTGCACAACGCCGCGCTCTGGGGATCGCATCCGCTGGGGTATTCTATTCTCGGCACACGCGACACGATCGCCTCGCTCGGCGTCCATGAGCTCCGTGCGCTCCATGACCGTGCGTATCATCCGACGCAGACGGTTGTCGCCGCGGCGGGGAATATTGATCATGATCGCCTGTTGTCGGTGCTCACCGAGACCGGCTGGTCCGCTATCGCTGCCGGGCCGGCGACACGGCTAGCGGCGCCGCCGCCGAAGGCGGCGCTGCCGAGCATTACGCATGTCGACCGCGACACGACCCAGACGCATATTGTCTTCGGGTCACCGACGGTCGCGCACGGCGATCCGAGGCGATATGCCTTCGCCATTGCGTCGAGTGTTCTTGGCGGTGGCATGAGCTCTCGGCTCTTCCAAAGAATCCGCGAAGAGCTGGGCCTGGCCTACGCGATCTTTACGTTCTCGTCGCTCCACGCCGACGTCGGCAGCCATGGCGTATACGTCGGCACAGCGCCGGAGACGGCCGTGCAGGCAACGGATGCCATTCGTGAGGAGCTTGCCAAGATCGCAAGCGAAGGCCTCACCGCGGACGAGCTGACCGCCGGGAAGAACCAACTCAAGGGACAGGTCACGCTGTCGTTGGAGAGCGTGACGACCCGAATGTATCGCGCCGCCAGCGTCGAGCTGTACGGCGAACCCTATCGCGGGCTCGATGAAGAGCTCGCCGCCATCGAGCGCGTCGATCACGATGACGTGCGTGCCGTCTGCCGGGAATTCTTCGCGCCGGAACGTCAGACGGTCCTGAGCCTCGGTCCGGCCTAACTCTCACGACTTGCCATGAACATCGGCGTACCGAAAGAAATCAAAACGAACGAGAATCGCATCGCGCTCGTGCCCGCGGGGGCCGAGGCGTTGGTCGCGGCGGGACATACGGTGTGGGTCGAGCGCGGGGCGGGCGAGGGCAGTGGCTTCCCCGATGAGCTCTACACGAACGTCGGCGCGAAGATCGCGCCCGATGCCGGATCGGTCTGGCGCACCGGCGATCTGATCCTCAAGGTGAAAGAGCCGATCGCGCCCGAATGGCCCCAGATCCGCAAAGGCCAGACGCTCTTCACGTATTTCCATTTCGCGGCCGACGAGCAGCTGACACGAGCGCTGATGCAAACGGGCGCGACGTGCATAGCGTACGAAACGGTGGAACTGCCGTCTCGTGAGCTCCCTCTCCTGACGCCGATGTCCGAAGTCGCCGGACGGATGGCCGTGCAAGAGGGCGCGAAGTACCTGGAAAAGCTCTATGGTGGTCGTGGGGTGCTACTGGGAGGCGTCCCCGGTGTCGCGCCAGCCAAGGTAGTCATTCTCGGCGGCGGTATCGTCGGCATCAATTCCGCGAAGATGGCGGCTGGCTTTGGCGCACAAGTGATCGTGCTCGACATCTCTCTGGAGCGCCTGCGCTATCTGTCCGACGTGATGCCGGCCAACGTCACACTGATCCACTCGAACCGGCACAACATTCTCGAGCACATCTCGAGCGCCGACCTCGTCGTCGGCGCGGTCCTCGTGACCGGCGCCAAGGCCCCACGCCTGGTGCGCCGCGACGATCTCAAGCTCATGCGCCCGGGCACGGTGATCGTCGACGTCGCGGTCGATCAGGGTGGTTGCGTCGAAACGATCCACCCGACGACGCACGAGAACCCGACCTACGTCGTCGACGGCGTGATCCACTACGGCGTCGCCAACATGCCGGGTGGCGTGCCCCGCACGTCCACGCTCGCTCTGACCAACGCCACGTTCCCCTACGCGCTGCAGCTCGCCAACAAGGGGTGGCAGTGCGCGCTCAAGGAGAATGGCGCGCTGCTCAAGGGACTCAACATCGTCGATGGCCACGTCACATACGCCGCCGTCGCCGAAGCGTTTGGCATCCGGTACGAGGACGCCCGAGGCTTCTTGTCGTAATGTCTGTCCCGCCGATCTTGTGCTATCACAAGATCGATCGCCGGCGAGAGCTAGGAGTCACCCAACTCTCGCCGGCCCGGTTCGCCAAACAGATCGAACGCATGGCTGCCGAAGGTTGGCGCACGCTGTCGCTCGACGAAGTCGAGCGCTGCGTCCACGGCGAGCGCCCGTTAGGGCGCCGCGAGTTGGTCATCACGTTCGATGATGCCTACCGAGCGCTGCGCGAGCACGCCTTCCCAGCGCTGGCCAATGTCGGTTTCACCGCCATCTGCGCCGTGATCACCGACTACGCGGGCCGCTTGAACCGTTGGGATGTCGCCTACGGCGGCCGCCGATTCGCGCACCTGGCGTGGCGCGACATGCGCCATTGGCAATCCCGTGGCGTCGAATTCATCTCGCACACCGCGACACACCCGCGCCTGACCTGGCTCGCCCCGCGGCAGGCCGCCGATGAGCTCTCTCGCTCGCGCCAGGCGCTCGAGGCTTCGCTCGGCGTCGCACCTCGCGCGATCGCCTACCCGTTCGGCGTGGCGCGCCAACGTGAGCGCACACTCGCCACGGCGGCGGGGTACTCGATGGGCTTCACGCTGGCGACTGCATGGCGCGGCGACCCGCTCGCGGTGCCGCGACTCCCAGTCTACATCTGGACCCGTGACGTCCCGGTGGCCGGCCCGGCCGAGTGGCTCGTGGCCGCGGCAGCGAACCGGTGCGCGGTCGGCACCAGCATCTTCCAGCGATTTACGCGAAGTACCGGAATATGACCGGCAGCAGCGCCGGCTGCTGAAAGAGCGCCGTGTAGAAAATCCGCCGCAGGGTCCGTTTCTCCTCGGGGATCGCGTTCACGGAACACGCCAGAGCATCAAAGAACGTATCGTCGAACTTGCCAAGGGCTTCCTTGACGCGGTAAAACCGCTCATGGTCGCGCCCCAGTAGCTCCATCCATCGCTCGTGATACGCTCCCAGTCTCGCCGCCGAGGTGTCCTCCTCGACAATCGCCTGAGCCGCTGTCTCGGCGGCCATTCGTCCGGCCTTCATGGCGTTCACAATGCCCGCACCCGACAGCGGGTTGATCATGTGGGCCGCGTCGCCGCACAACAGGAGGCCGTCCGCGACACAGTTCTTCACAGTAGTCTGCACGATGACGCCGCCCACGGTCCTCGCTCGCGGCGTCGAGTGTGGAAACGTCGCCGAGACATACTGATCGAGATATCCCACCGCCGGCCGTCGCGCCCGAAGGGCGACGACGCCGAGTCCCACATTGGCGGACCGGTCGCCTTTGGGAAAGATCCACGCATAGCCGCCAGGCGCGATGTCATTCCCGAAGTGCAGGACGATCGCCTCGGGATCGATGTCGACGTCGTCGAGCAGCACCTGCGCGCAACTCTCCATGTCTTTCGCGCGGACCCTCGTGTCGATCCCAGCCCAGCGCCCAACCATACTCTCGACGCCGTCGGCCCCGATGAGCACGCGCGCGCTCACGCGCTCGTCGCCATTGATGGTCGCGACCCAAACGCAGCCCTCGCGCGAGAGCCCTGTCACCTCAGCGCCCACACGAACGCACGCGCCAGCAGAGGTGGCCTGCCGAGCCAGCACGGGCTCGAAGCGCGATCGGTCGAGCACATACCCGATGTCACCACGGCCGACCCGGACTCGAGACCCATTCGGCGACCGGAACTCGACCCGGCTGATGCGCTTCGACACCCACGGCGCATTGCCGTTCTCTGGATCGAGAAACTCCTCGATCCCCTTGGCCCCGACGCCTTCACCACAGCGCACGGGGAGCCCGATCGCGGGATCCCGCTCGACGAGCAGCACCTCACACCCAC
>DATMLM010000040.1:0-4472 GCA_035570055.1 Gemmatimonadaceae bacterium | reverse complement strand
CGCGCGCGCGTCATTGGCGACGGCCGAGAAGGCGTCGGGTGCCGCACGGCGTGATGCGTTGACCGGACTGGCGACGTCGCTCGACAACGACGCGTCCAGCTCCAACGATGCGAACAAAGTGAGAAAGCTGCAGAACGCCGTCCGCGACCTCGCCAACGCGACGGTCGCGCAGGCTGGGCCCAATGCGCTCTACGTGATCGACGGCCAGATCGTCTTCAACGAATCGCCGCCGCCGAAGCCAGCCGCGGATGCGAACCAGCCGATGCTCTACATCGACGGGCAGCCGTTCTCAGTCGAAAAGCCCTGATTCACCCGGCCGGATGCGCCCGCGCGATAATCGCGGGCGCATCCGCGCCTAGGGGCTCCCCCGACAGCCGGGTCGCGCAGAACGCATCAGCGACCACCGCGGGCGCGAATCGCACGAGCAGCGCGCCTTGCAACGCCAACACGATCATCTCGGCCAACCGCCGCGCCTGTGCCTCGTCGGCCGCGGCGAGCAACGTGTCGAGTCGCTCGCCATACGCATCGAGTCGGGCATCGGCACCGCGAGCGCGCGCGAGCTCGGTCCGTATGGCATCCACTGACTCCGGTGTGCGTTCCAAGGCACGCAGGACATCGAGACACATGACGTTGCCCGACCCCTCCCAGATCGAATTGACCGGCGCCTCTCGATAGAGCCGCGGCATGGGGCTCTCTTCGACGTACCCGTTGCCGCCGAGCACCTCCATCGCTTCACCGGTGACATGGATCGCACGCTTGCAGATCCAGTATTTCGCCGCGGGTGTGAGGACCCGCCGAAGCGCGCTCTCGTCATCGTCGAACGCGCGCGCCAATCGCATGGACAGCACCGTCGCCGCCTCGGACTCGAGCGCGAGATCGGCCAGCACCGTCGTCATGAGCGGCTGATCGACGAGCCGCTTGCCGAATGCCACGCGATGCGTCGCGTGGTGAATCGCCTGGGTCACGGCCTGTCGCATGAGGGCCGAGCTGCCGAGCGCGCAGTCGAGACGCGTGTAGGTAGCCATCTCGATGATCACGGGGATCCCGCGACCTTCCTCGCCGATGAGCCAAGCCGTGGCGCCATCGAACTCGGCTTCGCTCGATGCGTTGGACCGGTTGCCGAGCTTGTCCTTGAGTCGCTGCAATCGAATCCCATTCACGCGACCATCGGGTGTCCATCGGGGCAGGAAGAAGCACGAGAGCCCACCAGGCGCCTGCGCCAAAACAAGAAACGCATCGCACATGGGCGCCGACATGAACCACTTGTGGCCCGTCAGCCGGTACGCATCGCCATCGCGCTCGGCCCGCGTCGTCGTGGCGCGAACGTCTGATCCGCCCTGCTTCTCGGTCATGCCCATGCCCACGAGCGCGCCGGTCTTGCGCGTCACGGGCTGAAAGCTGCGATCGTACCGCCGCGATAATAGGAGTGGTAACCACGCCTCTTGGCTCCGAAGCGCGGGGACGGCTCCGTACGTCATGGTGAGCGGGCATTGCACGCCGGCCTCGATCTGCGACAGCATCACAACGCCAGCCGCACGGGCAACGTGAGCGCCGGGCTTTGGTTCGCTCCACGGCCCGGTGTGAAGGCCTTCGGCGACACCGAGGGACAGCAGTTGGTGCCACGCGGGATGAAACTCGACGGCGTCGCGCCGCCGGCCGTAGCGGTCGAAGGAGTGCAAGACCGGAGGATTCCGGTTGGCCTGCACACCCCACTCGATGACCTCGGCGCTGCCCAGCCTCTGGCCAAATGCCCGGAGGTGATCCTCGGCCCAAGCCGCCCCTTCGCGCGCCACGGCCTCGCGGAGCACCCGATCGCCCTCGTACAGGTTGTAGTCGACGAGGGGCGGCGGCTGATTGAACACTTCGTGCGTTACCAAATACTCACCCGGTCCGCCGTGAACGACTCGACGACGGTGCCGCCGCGACTGACGGTCCATTGGCGCGGATAGTGGTCACGCCAATGTGAATAGACGGTCGTTGCGCCGTCGAGCTCGACCGCCAGATTTGGCGCCAACTGCACTCGCACAGTCTTGCCGTGCCAAGTAAATCGCACCGTTGTTTGATCTTGACTTGTCAGATCTGGCGCGTCCAGTGCGGCCAGCAAGACATTCTCCGGCGCCTCCGTGAACCAATCTGGGCTATCCGTGAGTGTCCGCACACTGTGATGTGACACGCCGGGTGCAACGATCACGGTCACATCCTGCACTAACCTGGGATGTCGATCATCCCGTGTCTCGGCGAATGCAAAGGTCGTGAGGTTGTCGCCCGTGGCGTATCCGGCGCCCTCGATCCGGACGCTGTCGATCGATCGCGCGCGCGCCTCGCCGCCCAACGAGTCCAGTGCAGCGTGTACGCGATCCCGAGGCGAGAGTTGAACGAATGCCAGTGCCAGACAGACGAAAATCATCGCACCCGAAACCGAGTGCGCAGCGATCGCTCGCCGACGACGGAGAATATCACGACCCGGCTGGCTTTCTGCGGCCGCGCCCAGCCGAGGGCGAAGAAGCGGGTGAGCATGGCCCCGCCGAGCGCGCCGGCGAGATGATGGCGCCGCACGCTCCAGTCGAGACAGGGGAGACACATCGGCCGCCGGCGGCGTTCCATCGCCCCGAGATCGATGCCGATGGTGCCACAGAACCGCTCGCCTTCGGACGTGAGCGCAAGCCCATCGTCGCTCGTGCGCAGCAACCCCTGCTGGGTGAGGCTGTCGAAGACCAGCACGCCGAGCTCTCCCGCGAGGTGATCGTAACACACGCGCGCCTTGCGCATCGCCGGATCATTCGGCCCCGAGTCGATGCGCACCGCGCCCGTCCGCTCGGCCAAACCGGTCAGATGCTCGATGACGGTGCCCACGTCATGATCGGCCAGGCGAAAGTAGCGGTGGCGGCCGATGTTCTCGACGGCAACGAGATGGGCGTCGACGAGCTTCGAGAGATGCGAGCTGGCGGTCTGCTTCGTCACGCTCGCCGCGCGCGCGAGCTCGGTCGCCGTGTGCGACCGGCCGGCCATGAGACACATGAGCATCGTCGCCCGTGCGCGATCTCCAATGAGCGAAGCGACGGCGGCGATATTCGGGCTGTCGGCCATGGTTCCAGCATAATCGAACCATGCCCACCCGACAAGCGACTATAATCTCTTGACCATGCGGGCCGAATTCGGCGAGTCTCCCGGCCGTCGCGCACGTATCATCGAGGCCCGATGATCCGCGCGCTCATCCTGCCGGGCTTGTACGACTCCGGCCCGGAGCACTGGCAATCGCTGTGGGAGCACGACGATCCGACGTTCACCCGCGTCGTGCAGCGCGACTGGGAGACGCCCATCCGGCAAGAATGGGTCGGCGTGCTCGAGACCGCGGTCGCCGCCGCGGGCGATGACATCGTGCTCATCGCGCACAGCGCCGGCTGCGCGCTCGTCGCATTTTGGGCCGCGGCCACCTCGCTCCGCGTGCGCGGCGCGCTCCTAGTCGCGCCGGCCGACACGGAGGCGACGAGCTATCCGATCGGGCCGACGGGATGGCGGCCCCTGCCCCTCGTCCCCCTGCCGTTTCCGAGCATCGTCGTCGCCTCGAGCAACGATGAGTTCGCGACCCTGGATCGCGCCCGCCTCTTCGCGGATTCGTGGGGCAGCCGCTTTGTCGACCTCGGCGCGGCCGGGCACATCAACGCCGAGAGCGGCTTGGGCTGTTGGCCTCGCGGTCGCGAACTCTTAGCCGAGCTCCTGCCATGAACCGCATAGAAATCTTTCGCCGCCTGCACCAATCCGGCTGCTTCGTTATTCCCAACCCCTGGGACCCCGGCAGCGCGCGGCTCCTCGCCTCACTCGGCTTCCCCGCGCTCGCGACGACCAGCTCCGGCATCGCCTGGTCACTCGGCCGCCAGGACAATCACGTGTCGCTCGACGACGCGATCGCGCACATCCGCGCCATCACGCACGCGGTCGACCTCCCGGTCAACGCGGACTTCGAAGGGGGATTCGCGACCGACCCGGAAGGCGTCGCGAAAAATGTGACGATGGCGCTCGAGACCGGCATCGCCGGCATCTCGATCGAAGACTCGACCGGCGACAGCGCGCGGCCGCTCTTCGACTTCGCGCTGTCCGTCGAGCGCATGCGGGCGGCTCGTCTGGCCGTCAACGCGAGTGGCACCGGCGTGCTGCTCACCGGCCGCTCCGAGGGCTTTATCGTCGGCCGGCCCGATCTCGCCGAGACCGTGAAGCGGTTAACGGCATACGCCGAGGCCGGGGCGGATTGCCTCTATGCCCCGGGCATTCGGACAAAGGCCGAAATTGTCGCGGTCGTTCAGGCGGTGGCGCCCAAGCCCGTGAACGTCCTCGTCGGCAGCGACGTCGCCACCGTCGCCGAGCTCGCGGCACTCGGCGTTCGTCGCATCAGCGTCGGCGGGGCGCTGGCTCGTGTGGCATGGGCCGGCTTTCTCGATGCAGCCAAGGAGATAGCCGAGCAAGGCACGTTCTCG
>DATMLM010000039.1:0-142912 GCA_035570055.1 Gemmatimonadaceae bacterium | reverse complement strand
CCACATCGCCGCGCCGCACTTCGTGGGTGTCGCGGTCGAGCACGAGGTCATCGATCCGGAGCGCGGGTGTCGTCAGCGCACGGGGCCGGCGGGAGACGGCTTCAACCCGGGCGAGGAGCTCCTCGAACGCGAACGGCTTGGTGACGTAGTCGTCCGCGCCGGCGCGGAGCGTCTGGACTTTCGCGTCGACCGCGTCTTGCGCGGTGAGGACCAAGACCGGGACGACGATGCCCCGCGCGCGCAGCGAGTGCAGGACCTGCAGCCCGGGCTTGCCGGGCAACCGCATGTCCAGGATGACCAGGTCGTAGCTGTCGGAGCTGGCCAGGCGTTCGCCCTCCTCGCCATCGCCAACGAGATCGACGCCCCAGCGTTGCTCCTCCAATCCCCGCTTCACGAACTGCCCTACCGTTGGATCGTCCTCGATCACGAGGATCTTCATGTCCGCAAGCTACACGTTCCGCGGGCGGACGAAACCGTATTCCCGAATCTTCCGGTAGAGGGTCTTGGACGAGATCCCGAGCTGTGCCGCCGCGCGGCCCTGGTGCCAGTTCGCGCGATTGAGCACCGCCTCGATGTGCCGGCGTTCCAGCTCGGCGAGCGAGAGGCTCTTGCCGTTCTCGTCGCCGACGTACGGCGGGGCGCCATGCGGGCCGTTCGTCGCGTGCGCCACCATGTTCGTCGCGGCAGCCGCGGCCAACGCCGTGCCATTGGACAACGGGAGGTCGCGCCGCGCGATGTTGCCACCGTTGGCCAGCAGCACCGCCCGCTCAATGACGTTCTTCAGCTCCCGGATGTTGCCGGGCCAGGGGTACGTCTCCATGGCCGCGACGGCGTCATCGTTCAGCGTCGGCGGGGATTGCCCGCCGAAATGCTTGAGATAGTGCTGGGCCAGGATCGGGATGTCGACGACTCGATCGCGAAGCGGCGGGAGCGTGATGCTGATGGTATTGATCCGGAAAAACAGGTCGCTCCGGAATTTGCGGTCCATGACATCTTCGCGAATGTCTCGCTTGGTGGCGGCGACGACGCGGAAGTCGACATCGAGCTTTTGCGAACCGCCCAGGCGCGTGTAGCCCCCACTCTCGAGCGCGCGCAGCAGCTTTCCTTGGACGCGGAGATCGAGATCACCGATTTCGTCCAAGAACAGCGTGCCGCCGGATGCGAGCTCGAAGAGGCCGGTTTTCCGTTTCAGTACGCCCGGGAGCGCGCCCTTCTCGTGACCGAATAGCTCGCTCTCCATCGTCAGGGCATCGGTCGTCGAAGCGCAGTCGACGTCGACCAACGGGCCCGATGAGCGTTCGGAGAGACGGTGGAGTGCACGGGCTACGAGTTCCTTGCCGGTACCGGATTCGCCGGTGATCAACACTGGCGAGTCGCTTTTTGCTACCCGTTCCACGAGCGCCAGGACGGCTTGCATCGGAGCGTAGCGCGTCACGATCTCTGGGACGCCGTTTGCCCGTTCGAGGTGACGCTGTAATAGGGCGTTCTCCGTGGCCAGGCGCCGTTTCTCCCACGCGCGACGCACCAGGACGTCGATCTCGGCCATCCGGTAGGGCTTCGACAGATAGTCGTAGGCGCCGAGGCGGATCGCCGTGATGGCCGTTTCGATCGTGCCGTTCCCCGTGATAATGATCACTTGGGGAGGATTCGGCTCCTCTTGGAGATGACGGAGCACCTCGAGGCCATCGAGCTCCGGCATCACGATGTCGAGGAGGGCGACGTCATACTCCTCGCGTTTGAGCGCTTCGAGCGCCGATCGACCGTCATGCGTCACCGTGACGTGGTGACCTTTGCCGGTCAGAAACTGCTGCAGCACGCCGCCGAGCATCTCCTCATCTTCGGCGATCAGAATCTTGATGTGCGAAGGCTCTTTCATACGACGGATTCCATAGGCAGGACGATGCGGAACGTGCTCCCCGATCCGGGAGTACTTTCGACCTCGAGCCGGCCGCCGTGATCGGCGACCAGTCCGTAGCAGATCGAGAGTCCCAGGCCGGTTCCACGCCCGGGGGGTTTTGTCGTGTAGAACGGCTCAAAGAGCTTGCCGACTTCGGAGCGTGGGATACCGACTCCGTTGTCGATGATTTCGACTGTGGCGGTCGCAGTTGCTACGCTGGTGCGCACCGTGACGTTCGCGTGCTGTCCCTTTTGCTCGGTGGCGTCGGCGGCGTTGAGCAGCAGCGCCATGAAGATCTGAATGAGCTGGTCGGCGTTGGCGCTCACGATCGCTTGGGGGCCGAGCGCTCTGGTCACCGCCATGCGCTTGAAGCGGGCATGGTGCGACAGCAGGAAGAGCGTGCGCTCGACGGTCGCGTTGATCTCGACCGGCTCTTTCGAGAACGAGCGCTTGCGGCTGAAATCGAGCAGCCCGTCGATGATGCGCTTGCAGCGCTCGACTTCGGCATCGATGAATTTGAGATACTCCAGTTCACCGAGCTCGAGCGTAAGACTCTCGGCGCAGGCCGAGATCGTGGCGAGCGGATTGTTGATCTCGTGCATCACGCCGGCGGCGAGTTGCCCGATAGCAGCCATTTTTTCCGCCTGGGCGACGCGCTGCAGCGCTTCTTTCCACTCCGTGATGTCCTCGCCGACCGTGATCACGTGGGTGACATCGTCGCCGGCGTGGAGGTGCATCGGGATCTTCGAGATTCGGTACGTCCTCGCCTCGCCGCTGGCCCGCGACTCGGTCTCGAACTGCTCCAGCTCGCCGGTCGCGAATACGCGGTCGATCTCCTGCTTCAACGACTCGGCGGGCTGCCGGTGCAGGATCTCGAAGATCGTACGGCCTAGCGCGTTGCCGCGGGCGATGCCCTGCATTCCGGATTCCCGCTTGCGGTTCCACGCTTGAACCCGGTACTCGCGGTCCACCGCATAGAGACCCAGCGGCAACGAATCCACGATCTTGGTTAGGAAGTGCCGTTCCTCGGCGAGGGCAGCATGCACCACATCGAGCACTCTCCGCGTGACGTCCGATGGGACGTCTGCTGAAGCGAGCTCGGCTTTCACGGCGGCTAGGGCGGCCTCCGCGATGGGTTGTGGTGCGGTCGTCTCGACCATCAGAACGGTATCCCCCTCGGACAAGCTGACCGAAAAAGTAGCCGAAAGGTCACGGCTGCAAAAGTGACGCAGAGGACTTCAGCGTCGGCAGATGGTTTAGGCCGAAATGGCAAGCTCAAGTGGGAATGGACGTTGCCATCCCAGTTCCCCGATTACTGATCACAATTCAACATTGGGGAATACATATGAACATCTATCGGACGCGGTGGGCCGCGCAGCGCGAACTGCTGCTTGGGGGGTGGGCGCCCGTCGTCGACGTCAATGAGTCGGCGAGCGACGTGGGCATCACGGTCGAATTGCCCGGTCTCGATCCGAGTGCGGTCGAGATCACGTATGAGAATGACGTTCTCACCGTGAAAGGTGAGAAGAAGTCGACTCGTAAAGAGGGCGATACCGAGACACGGTATCACATCGTCGAGCGGACGTTCGGGGAGTTTACGCGATCGTTCCGTATGCCTAAGGGGCTGGACGAGAGCAAGATCGACGCGCAGTACGCGAATGGCGTGTTGACCATTCGGGTTCCGAAGGCCGCGGTTGCGGCTCCGCGCAAGATCGAGATCAAGACCGCCGCGTAAGCGGCTTCGACTCAGCACGAATCACACAGCGCGCTTCGCGCGACCGTGGACCCGTGCTGCTCATTGTCTGCATACCGGGCGAGCACGCCCGGTCAGCGTGAGGTCGCCACTCGCGAGACGCGCGACTGTGCACGCTGGGCGAATTGTTCCAGGGCTGAGCCACAGGGCGTCCGACGACGTATCGGCGTAGGCGATCTGCTGTACCGAACATCGCCGAAGCCGATACGTCGTCGGGCGCTCGCGCAGCGAGCAGTGGCACTGCTATTTCAGCTTCGCGATCTCGCCGAAGATCTCGTTCGTCTCGCGCTTCTGGCCCGGCGAAGCCTCGACGTGAGCCCACCGAACGGTGCCGCTCTTGTCGATCAAGAAGTACGCGCGATTCGAGAAGAACTTGTCGGGCAGCAGGACGCCGTAGGCGTTTGAGGCCTCGCGCTTGAAGTCGCTGACGAGATCAGTCTTGAACTGATGCTTGGCCTTGAACTCGGCCAGCGTCGGCACGGAGTCGACGCTGATCGGGAGAATCTCGACGCCCTTCCCGATGAAGGCGTCGAAGTTATCGCGAAACTCGCAAAGCTCGGCGGTACACGTACTCGTAAACGCCAGCGGAAAGAACGCCAACAGCACGTTGTTCTTTCCGCGGAACGAGGAGAGCGTGACGTTCTGACCGCTCGTCGAGGCGAGCGTGAAATCCGGTGCGGGCTGGCCCGCGCTAGGCACTGTCATCCCGAAATTGTACTAGAGGCCGAAGCTCACCGCGAGGCGCAGGTCGTAACCAGTTTGCCTCGCGTGCAGCGGCATGGAGTACTTGCCGATCCCCGCGTAGGACGATACGAGGCCGTTGGACGGCTGCACAATCGGCCCGCCGCTCACGGTCAGCCGCGCGCGATGACCCGGCAACGCGAATGATGCGAGCGGACCGAGGAATATCGCCGCCGATCCGGTGAGCCCGTGCGATACGAGACTCTCGGCATTGCTCGCGACCGTCTCCACGCCGAGGCTTACGCCGGGCGTTACGTTCGCGGTGGCGCCGACCGAGGCCGTGACGTCGGCCCACGGAATGTCTTTCGGGCTCAGGACAGCGCCCTGGATAGGCTTGGTGGCGTACACGTTCGCGGCGAATAACCACGTCGCCGTAGCCCGGCTGAGGCTCAGCCGGCTCAAGGCCTGCACACTCCCGTCGAAATCGTGCCTCACACCCGCGCTCGCGGCCAGATGCCAGCCTGAGAATCGCAGGACGTCGACCAGCGTCTCGACCTGCTCCATCGAGCGTCTGGTGGGACTCTTCGGCTCCAGCTTGCGGCTGGCGGCGGGACCTTCAAGCGCGAAGCCACCCGAGGCCATGAGAAGCACGCGCGAGCCAATTGGCGAGTCCAACTCCGAGGTCTGCTGGATATGGTCGCCAGTGAGCGGCTCGAACGAGCCGTTGCTCCAACCCCCGTCATACCGGACTACGCTCTGGGGCGTCTCGTCCGGAAACGGCACCGTGAACGAGAACGGCCGGCCCTGGGCGCTGGCCACGCTGCTGAGCGTGACCAGCGCTATCGCCACGCGCTTCATGCAAACACTCTAGGGACCCGCGCCGGCATCGGCCAGAACCATGTTGACCGTTGCCGACGCCTTCGCGCTGACCAAGAACTATGGCACGCGCTCGCCGAGACTCTGATCGACCTCGGCGATCGTCTCTTCGAGATGCAGTCGGGTAATGCGATCGCCGGCTCGTGGAAGCGCGCGTCGCGCCGCGTCGCGGATGGCGACGAGCTCGCCGCGGGCGAGGGCGCGGGAGTCCGTCTCGTTTGGACGCACGGCGGGGACGTCGGTGGCGGCGGATCCGTCGTTCGACTTGTCTTCCTTGGGCGGCAGCGCCGGATTGAGGAGCGAGTCGAGCGCGACGAGATGCTCGCGCTCGAGATTCCGCCGGAACGCGTCGATCCGGACCTGTTTCGCGTCGAGCTCCGACCAGAGCGCGTGCCGGACATCGGCCATCATCGACGCCCCATCATAGACCTCGACGCCCGACGGCGCGATCGCGGCGATTTCCGTCATGCGGCGGATGCGATCGACCTCCAGCAGCGAGTGCAGCGGATACGCCTGCGCCCGCCGCAAGCGCTCGAGCGCGCCCTCGGGCTCGATGCGGTTCAGGAGATTCCGATCGAGGAAGTAGGTCGGTGTCCGCCACACTTGGTCCGCCAGGAACTGGACGGCGGCTCGTTGGCGCGCGGCGCTGATCGGCTCGTATTCGGGGCCCGGCTGGCTCCCGGACTTGTGGCGGGTCCATTCGCCGCTGACGACGTGCGCCACGTGGCCGGCCTCGGTCGCCCACTGGCCGATGAGGCGGTCATAGAGCTCGACGACATCGCTGTCCGACTCACCCGCGTGGGTGGCGATGCGCGAGATCATCGGCGCAATGCGCTCGATGTTCTTGAAGCCGAGGCCAGTGGATTTGACAGCGTCGGCATCGCCGACTGCCTCGGTCTCGACGCCGGGATCGGGGCCACCGATGCCGTAGTCTTCCGAGAACCGCAACCATGGTACCGTGTCCTGCACCATCGCCCACCGGTCGAGCGTGGGACGCTCGGCGTCGGACGCCGCGGTGCCAGTGAGCGCGCCCGGCGCGCGCGCGCCGGAACCCGGCTGGGAGGACTCGCTGACCGTGACCGGCGCGTAGCCCCAGTGGATCGCGAACGTGTCGTAGGGGCCGATCCGGAAGACCAGATCGTTGACGTTGATCGAGTCTTCCGGTTGCGCTACGTAGTCGTAGCGCGCGTAGTCCATCACGCTCGACGTGTGGCCCATCTTGTGGACCCATGTGCGGCTTCGGACGCTGTCGGCGGGATACTCGCTCGACGCCTGCATGTTGTGGCGGAGGCCGAGCGTGTGGCCGACTTCGTGGGCGACCACGCCTTCGAGCAGATAACCCATCAGGCTATCTGGTAGCGGCCATCGTTGTGCACGCGCATCGAGTGGCGCCACCTGCACGGTATACCAGTCTCTCAACAAGTTCATCACATTGTGGAACATGCGCACGGACCCATTCAGCACTTCACCCGTGCGCGGATCGACGAGCTGAGGACCGTAGGCGTTTTCGACGGTCGACGGGAGCCAGCGGATGACGGTGTGGCGCACATCATCTGGCGACCACGTGGAGTCATTCGTTGGCGCTTCGCGGGCGATGATCGCGTGGGAGAAGCCCGCGGCGGCAAAAGCCGGTTGCCAGTCTTCGATTCCCTTCTTGATCCACGGCACCCATTCGGCTGGCGTCCCCGCATCGACGTAGTAGACCATCGGCTTGACTGGATCCGATACGGCGGCTGAGGGATCCTTCTTTACCAAGCGCCAGCGGCCGATGTACTCGCGCTTCGCGGAGCGCTGTTCGGCTGTGCCATAGTCCGTCTGTTGGACCGTGAAATATCCGACGCGCGGGTCGGCGCGACGAGGGATCATCGGATCGGCGGGGAGCCGCACCATGCTCCAGTGCGCCAGCACGCTCTCCGTCGAGTGCTTGGCGTCGCCACCTTGCGTCTGCGTGCCTTCGATCTCGACGTTGTCGGGGAACGCCTGCACGCGCTCGACGAACGAGCGCTTGTCATCGAGGCGTTCTTTGAACGCGGCCATCTCGGTCACGCCCGTCGTGTAGAGCTTCGACACTTCGAAGACGGGCGCCGAGTCCGGGCCGAACGTTTCGATCGGAAACGAGGCGATCACCGCCGGGTAGGTCGATCCGCGGACCGCACGCGCGACGGGGAGCGTTGTGTCGGCGACGACATCGTAGCCGACGCTCCGCAGGACGACGCGGTGGCCGATGCGATCCCAGCGGACGACGTAGTTACGGACCCAGTCTCCGCCGTACTGCTTCGTTTGCCCGGTGCTGGCGCGGGCGACGCTCGTGACGAGCAGCATGTCCGTCCCGAGAATCGACCGTGGCGTCTCGAAGTAGAGTTTGTCGTCGAGCTGGTGCGTCGTGATGAGGCCAGCGTGTGTGATGGCCTTGGACGTGATGACCTTGTCGTAGGCTTTAATCGGCTCAGCCGAATCGGCTTTGGGAGCGGCGGCGGGGGTGACGCCGACTGACGGCTTCGGCGTTTGCGCGCATGCGGCGGCGCTGAATGCACCAACGATCAACCAGGCACGTTTTGTCATGGGCCCAACGCTAAAGCGTGGGCCGAATCATGACCAGTGCGGAAACGAACGACGGCTAGAATCGCAACGGTGGCGACTCTAGCCGTGTTCTATACAACTAGTTCGTCTGCGGCCCCTGGAGAGCGATGGCGCCGGACGTGATCTCGAATTGATCGTTTCGATTCTGCGCCCACGACGCTTCGTTGTCACCCGCGGAGATCGGGTGCTCCTTCCCGTAGCTGATGGTCGCGATGCGGGTCGTGGCGATCCCGTGCTCGGTCAGGTAGCGCTTCGCGGATTCGGCGCGGCGTTGGCCGAGGGCGAGGTTGTACTCGTCGGAGCCGCGGTCGTCGCAGTTGCCGGCGACGCGGATCGCGACCGTAGGGTTCGCGGCGAGAATCGGGACCTTGGCCGCGAGCGTCGACTGGTCCTGGTCAGAGAGCTCGGACCGGTCGAACGCGAAGAACGTCATCTGGGCGAGCGTTGAGCGGATCGCGCTGTCGTCGACTTTCGCGACCGGTGCGGGCGCGGGGGTCGGCGCGGGGGCCGCTGGGGCTGGGGGAGCGGACGCCGTTTGCACTGGCGCGGGCGTGGTGGCGGGTGGAGCGTGGTGGGCGCAGGCCGCCAGGAGGCTGGCGGTGATGACGAAGGGTACTACACGCGCAGACATGTCGTTCGCCTCGGGTGTATTGGTGCCAATATTATACGCCAAGCCCGGGCTTGGTTCCCAGGGTCAGGATGACCGGGCGACCCACTTGCCGTCGCGTTTCTCGTACTTCTTCTCGACCGCGGCCCACGCGACCCGGTGGGCGGCGGACTCGCCTTCGCCGGCGTATTCGACCGACGCGTGGTTGAAGGCCTCGCGATAGATGTCCTGGGCGTGGGCCGGGAGGTGATCGCGGACTCCGGGGGGCAACTGGCTGTTCGAGGCGTATGGCATAATGCGGTAGTGGTTAAGGTGTATATGGTATTGTGTTTCAGCCCGGCTCGATCAAATTTTTCACCTAGATGCGCTACTTCGTCCGACCGGCCCCGGGCATTCTGGAGTCTGAATCAGAGTGCTATATCGGCCCGTACCGGACTTACGCACACTATAACTACCTTCGGCCTGGGCCGATCGCGGCCCTCAAGCGGCGGCGGTTCGACATCGCGCTGTCACTGGCCCGGCCGTGGTTCTATAAGACCGGAGCGATCGACTTCGGCTGCGCCGATGGGGTCCTCCTGCCCTCCCTCGCGCGCTATTTCACCCGGGTCGCGGCCGTCGACCACGACCCGCGCGTCATTCCGATCGCGAAGCAGGTCGTCGAGGAATCCCACCTCGAGTCGGTCGACGTCATCAACTCCCACCTGATGCCCCTCCCCGTGCTGCGAGCCCGCCTGCTCGGCCCGCGCGGCGATCGGGAGTACGGTGTGATGTTCCTGCTGGAGACCCTCGAGCATGTTGGACCCGACGCCCCCGCGGGCACGGACTGCAATGCATATCGCGTGCAGTTCTTGCGGGACCTGATCACGTTTCTCGCGCCGCCCGCCCGCATCATCATCTCGATTCCGCGAATGACGGGCATTGGGTTCCTGACGCGCTACGTCACGCAGAGCACCCTCGGCCTCGCCCATGAGCACATTCCCATGGCCGACGCGCTCAAGGCCGGCATCCTCGGCGACACCAGCGGACTCGAGTCCCAATGGACCGGTGGGCACCTCGGCTTCAACGAGCGGAAAATGGAGCGCGAGCTCCGCAAGGCGTTCAACGTCGTCGAAGAACGGCGTCTGCCGTTCACGCTCATGTACACTATCGAGCGTCGGCCCGCGGACGCGCTGGCCGTCAAGACGGCCCTCTAGCGCCGCTCCGCGGCGCTCTCGCAACGAGCTCGACAAATACTTCGCACCGCTCACCGTGAGCGGTGCGAAGTGACTAGATTCTCGCGAACTATGCGTCCTGATCGTGTCAGCCTCATTGCCGCGCTGCTGATTGTCGCCGGCTGCTATGGCTACTCGCAGTCCACCGAGTCACCGGGCCCAGTACCAACCCCTCCCGACGCCGACGATCCGCCCGCGCACGTCGGGCGTCTCGCGTTCTTCGAGGGCGCGGTCTCGTTTCGCGCCGCCGCGGCCGACACGTGGGCGATTCCAGAGCCGAACCGTCCAGTGACGACCGGCGATGCGCTCTGGGTCGACAGCGTCGGGCACGTCGAGGTGGAGGTCGGACCCAACGCGTTCCGCGCAGCGCGCGAGACGGAGGTCGACGTCGTCCATCTCGACGACGACATGCTGCAGCTCCGCGTGCCGCAAGGATCGATCGACGTGCGCGTCAAAGCGATGGACATCAAGAAAGACTACGAGATCGACGCGCCGAACTCGGCGATCATCCTCGATCAGGATGGCGAATATCGCATCGACGTCTCGACCTCGGGCGACACGACGCGCGTGACGGCGTGGTCCGGCCACGCGCAGATCACGGCGAACGGGCAGAACACGCAGGTCGAGGCAGGTCAGACCGCGCTCGTTCGCGGCGACAGCACCGCGACCGTCAACGTGGCGAGCGCTGGCGCAAGCGATGACTTCGACCAATGGGCGCGCGGGCGCGATGAGCGTGAAGACCACACGACTGCCTCGGCGCGATATGTCTCCGCCGACATGGGCGGCCTCGAGGATCTCGACGCCTATGGCGGATGGGTCGACAATCCCGACTACGGAGCGGTGTGGTTCCCGACGACCGTCGCGGTTGGCTGGTCGCCCTACTCCATCGGCAGCTGGGAGTGGGTCGAGCCGTGGGGCTGGAGCTGGGTTGATGGGTATTCGTGGGGATGGGCACCGTTTCACTATGGGCGATGGGCGTTCATCGGCAGTGCGTGGGGATGGTGCCCTGGACCGCTCGTCTATGACCCAATCTGGGCACCGGGACTCGTCGCTTTCGTCGGCGGATCGACATGGGGCCTCGGCGTCGGCTGGTTCCCACTCGCTCCGCGTGAGCCGTTCCTGCCTTGGTATCGCGTCGGGGATCGATATCGCGAGCGGTTGAACGGCGGCAGGGAATTCGTGAACGTCACTAGTAACTATGCGTACCGCAACCGGGCGATCCCTGGCGCGGTCACGGCCCTGCCCGACCGGGCATTCGGCAACGGCGTGCGCGTGGGCCGCGACGCCGTGCACCCGTCAGCGTCCGACCTTAGCAAAGCCGGCGTGCTCGACCGCGGCCCGGGGATTGAGCCGACGCGCGGTCGGTTCATAGGCCAGCGCGGTGCTGCTCCGCCGGCGCGACTGGCGAGCCGTTCGGTCGAGGCGCTGCATGCGCCGCCGCCAGGTGAGTCCCGACCGATCCGTTCAGCCGGCGCGCCAGGCACCAGGCTCGCCCGACCCGGGCGCACGTCACTCGATCAGTCGTACGATCAAGAGCGGCGACAGCTCGAATCGCGGCACATGCAGGAGTTCGCCAATCCGCGACCGACCGAATCGCGCGCGCAGATGTATCAGCGCCAGGAGGCGGAGCACCGGGAGCTCAACTTCCGGTACAGCACCGCCCGGAGCGGCGGCATGACACGAATGCCCGCGAGAGTAGGCGGAGGAGGAGGGCACCACCGCTAGTCGACGGGCAAGCCGCTCGGCACGCGCGCGGGTGTGATGGACCGGAGATCACGCGCGCGCGGATCCGTCAGGGCGGACATGTACGTCGTCAGCCGGTCGACGACAGTGTCCGGAATCACGACCCCCTGGAGCAGCGTGTCGCGCGCGGCGAGCACGGCGTCGACATTGTTGAGCAGCGTACCGTAGAGGATCGGGTCGATCTGGCTCGGGTCGTAGTTGCGCAGCGCAATATCCGATTGACTGTAGTGCGCGACGAACGCGCGCAGCTCCTTGAACTGGCCCGCGTGGCCGTACGGTCCCGTCAGCTCGATGTTGCGCAACGGCGCGGTGCGGAAGCGATAGATGTCCGCGGGATTGCCGGTCGCGTTCATGCGCCCAAAGTCATCGAGCGGATTCGGCGCGACACCCTCGCCGGGACCGAACTGGGCGAGCGCCACGTCGTGGAATTGCAAGTCGCTGAACGTCGATCCGTTGTGGCAGATCGAGCACTTGAGCGTCAAGAAATCCTGCGCGCCGAGGAGCTGATCGGTCGTGAGCGCATCGTCGTCGCCACCGAGGAACCGATCCCACGGGGAGCGGTCGAACGTGAAGTTCGCGATGATGAAGCCCGCGATCGCGTTCGTCGCGTAGGCGAACGTCATGTCATCGAATCGCGTGCCGGGGTACGCCGCTTCGAACATCTCACGATAGCGCGGGATGCGGCCTAGACGCTCCATCGCGGCACTCCAGATGCGTTGGAAGTCGGTGTCCGGAAGCGCCGCGAGGTGATTTCCAGTTGAGCCGCGCATCTCTTGCGTGTTGACCACCGGGAAGAGTGGCTGAGCGGAGAGCGCGCCGAACTCGAACACCCGCGTCATCGCCGGCGTGAGCTGCGCGCCCGCCGGCGTGTGGAACTGGCCACTGGCATCGACGGACACGCGGCCATCGAAGAAGAGCGCCGGCATCGCATGGAGATTGAACAGGGGCGGCGCGTTGCGCGGGATGATGCTCCCGCTGACTAGCATGCGTGCGGGACCCAAGCCTAGGCCGCCTGTGCCAATGGGTAAGCTGCGGCCATCGCCTGTCGCGAACTGAGGGAGATGACAGGTCATGCACGAGATATCGCGGTTGCCGCTCAAGATCTTGTCGAACGCGAGTGCGCGGCCTAGCCGCGCGAGCGCTGGGCGGACATGCGGCGCCTGCGGCAGGGGCACGATGCCACGGCCGGCAGCGAGCGATCGAACGGTACTGACGAGGGTCGAGCGATCGAGCGCGTCACGCTGCGCGTGAACGAGAGAACGAGGACTGGTGGTCGTGACACCATCCGAGCACGCCGTCAAGACGAGGACGGAGACTACGGCGACTACGGCGATTCGCATGTGGGCTCCTGGGCTACCCATGCAATCGCGGTCTGGCGGCGAAACCCGACACGTCCGCGGTCTGGCAGTGAAAGCCGACACGTCCGCGGTCTGGCCACGAAAGCCGACACGTCTTATCGTGGCGTCATGGATCACGACCGCTGGCGCGCGCTGGAGCCATTGCTCGACCGGGTCCTCGATCTCTCGGACGAGGAGCGCGACACGTGGCTCAGTGATCTCCGGCAATCGTCGCCAGGCCTCGCGGATGAGATCGTGTCGTTCCTGTCGGGTGAGGCAGACGCCGACCGGAGCGGATTCCTCTCCGAGCCACTCGACATCACGCTCGAGGGCCTCGTCCTCGGCTCCTACACGCTGGCGCGCGAGCTCGGACACGGCGGCATGGGCTCCGTGTGGCTCGCGCGCCGGACCGATGGACGATTCGAGGGACTGGCCGCGGTCAAGCTCCTCAACCTCGCCAGACTGAGTCCGAGTGGGCAGGCGCGCTTCCGGCGCGAAGGCTCCGTCCTGGCCCGCCTGACGCACCCCGGTATCGCGCGGTTGCTCGACGCGGGCGTGAGTCCGGCCGGGCAGCCGTATCTCGTCCTGGAGTACGTCGACGGTCAGCCCATCGATGCGTACGCCACTTCCCACAATCTGACGATGGCCCAGCGCCTGGAGCTCGTCCTCCAAGTGCTCGGGGCCATCGGCCATGCGCACGCGAACCTCATTGTCCATCGCGACCTCAAGCCGTCGAACATCTTGGTGACGGCCGACGGGACGGTGAAGCTCCTCGACTTCGGCATCGCCAAGCTGCTCAATGCCAAAGGCGTGACGATCGAGGGCTCGCGCGTTCTGACACCGGAGTACGCCGCACCGGAGCAGGCGACCGGTGATGCCGTGACGACCGCGACCGACGTCTACGCGGTTGGCGTGCTGCTCTATGGACTCTTGTCCGGTCGACACCCGACCGCCGAAGGGTGCGAGACGCCGATCGATATGCTTCGGGCGCTCCACGAGCGTCAGCCGACTCCACTGCCGCTCGGCGATGTTGGCACGATCGTCGACAAGGCCCTGCGGAAGGATCCGCGCGAGCGGTATCAGACGGCGGCGGCGTTCGCCGACGACCTGCGGCACTATCTCCGTCAAGAGCCCATCAGTGCCAGGCGGAGCTCGCTCGGCTATCGCGCGCGAAAATTCGTTCGGCGCAATCGCGCCGCGGTCGCGGCCGCGGGCGCCACGGCCCTCGCGCTCATCGCGGCGACCGTGTTCTCGATTGCGCAGATGCAGAACGCCAGGCGACAGCGCGACGCCGCGGTGTTCGCCAGCCAGCGCGCCGACGCGCAGATCGAGTTCCAGTCGCTGCTCATGTCGCAACTGGGCGACACGCCGCTCACCATGCGCGAGATCGTCGATCGCTCGCGTGCGGTGCTCGAGCGGCAATACGCCGGCGATCCGCGCATCCTGACCACGATCCTGCTCCAGCTCTCGGACCGGTACTCGGATCTGGGCGACGACAAGGTCCGCGGGGCGTTGCTCGCGCGCGCGGAGTCGATCGCCACGGCCGACCAGATGGCCGAGGTACGCTGCCGACAGATCGACCTGCTCCGCTCCCGAGGGCGCTACGACGACGCGTGGCGCGTCACAACCGCCGCCGACTCACTGCTTCGGGTGCGGCCGGATCCCGAAGCCCGGGCGCTGTGCCTCGCCATGCGCGGCAACCTGCTCACGGAATGGACCCATGGGCGTGCGGACGCGGCCGCCGACGACGTCCGTCTCGCGATTCAGATCCGCGACAGCCTCGGCAAGCGATCGGATGCGTTCTACATCGATCTCCTGTCATCGCTCGCCGGCACCCTCGATGAGGCGCACCAATACCGTCAGGCGATCGACGCGTACCATCGGGCGAGCGCCGTGCTGGACTCATCGGGTCGTGGCACCACCATGACGGCCGCGATCAACGAACACGATATGGCGATCACCCTGATCCGGCTGGGCGAGACCGCGGAGGCCGAGGGCGCGTTGCACGATGTGCTGGTGCGCATTCGCCGGAGCGATCCCACCGGACGCCTGCCATCGCAGCCGCTCATTCACTATGCGCACACCGCGATGGTCCAGGGCGATCTCGACTCGGCGATCAAGTACTTCACGATGCTCGCGGCGCAGGCGACGGCCGACACCGACCGATACTGGCAAGGGCGGGCGCTGTTCGGGTTGGCCGAGGCGCAGTTTCAGCGCGGAGCAATCGATGACGCGCGGCGCACCATGGCGCGATTTCTTCCGTTGAGCGCGAGTCCCAATCTCACGAAGACGGACGATGAGATCACGGACTATCGCCTGCTCGATGGTCGCCTGGCCTTCGCCACCGGCCACCGCGCGGAGGCGCAGCAACACGTCACGGATGCGCTCCGTTCGGTCGGGTACTTCGACGGGAAGCGGCGGGGGATATTCTACTCGTCGCTGATTTTCGCCGGCGAGCTGGCGGTTGCCGCCGGGCAGACGGCGGACGCGCTCCGGTATGCCGCGGACGCACGTACCCTCGTGACGCGGGATTCGCTCACGGAGACGGGGAGCGCGTTCGTCGGTGAGGCACGTCTCGTCGAGGCGCGCGCGCTCTTAGCCCGTGGCGATACGGCCGCGGCGCGCACGGCGATCTCGCGCGCGGTGACGGCGCTCAAAGCCGGGGCCGGTGAGCAGCACCCGCTCACGAAAGAGGCGTCAGCTCTCCAGCAACGCGTGATGCAACAGTAGCCGCGCTTTTCGCCAGTCGCGCTGCACCGTGCGATCGGAGACGCCGCGCAGCTCGGCGATCTCGGTGAACGAGAAGCCGGCGAAGAAATGCATGTCGACCAGGTCGGCCAACGCCGGCTCGAGCTTGGCGAGATCGTTGAGCGCATCGCCGAGGCGCTCGAGCTCTCCGCTGGTGTGAATGGTTTCGGCGGATGGCGACTCGTCGTCGAGCGTGATCTGGAGCCCGCCACCGCGCTTCGCCGCGCGCCGGCGTCGCGCGTAGTCGATCGTGAGGCCACGCATGGCGCGCGATGCGTAGGCGAGAAACCGGGCGCGGTCGACGAACGCGACGTTCTGGCGTCCCGCGATGTTCAGGTACGCCTCGTGGATCAGTGTGGTGGCACCGAGCGTGAGCGCCGCGCCGGCTCGACGCAGGCTCGCCTCGGCCAGCTGGTGGAGCTCATTATAGAAGAGAGCGAACAGGGCGTCGGAATCGATGTCGGGATGCACGAGAAGCATGGTTGCTGGAAATGGACCTATCGCGCAACGGCGGCCCGATTCGATACAGACATGGATCGATTCGAACCAGGGACGTTGATTGTGATGTAAATCACAATGGCCAAATACTTACGGGAGCGTAGGTTATCGCAAGGTAGGCATTGACGAGCCCGGCGCGGACTCTGCTTTTGATAGGAATACTTATGGTGGCGCCCAGGTACTCTGACTCGTCTCCCGCGTGCGCGAGTACACGAGAGATGAGCAATTGAGCGGCACGGCCCGCTTGGCCACGGCAACAGAGCTTCGACCACGTCTCGTCGTCATTCAGAACGGCGAGTCGTTCCGCACGCTGTGGCCGCACCTCGCCACAGAGTGCGACGTCATGCTCACCATGACGGCGGATCCCGGCGATGTCGCGCCGCGGTCCGACGCGATCGCGCTTGTGGTGGCGCCCGGCGAAGAGGAGCAGCTCGAGCCGCTCGTGCGGCGCCTCGTGGGCAGCGGCATGGAGGTCGGCGCGGTTGGAGCACGGGCGGACCACCGGCTGGCGGGAACGATCGGGCGGGCGGGCGCGTCTGAATACTTTGCGTTGCCGGGCGATCGCGACGTGCTCGCGTCGTGGCTCAGGGAGCGGTTCGATACCATGCGGACCGCGGCCGCGCGGGCCACGTTCACGGATGTCGAGCGCGAGAAGTATCGGTTTGATGGCATCATCGGGACGAGTGCGGCGCTCAACGCGGCGCTGGAGCGTGCGGCGCGCGTGATCCCCCACCCTTCCGTCACGGTGCTCTTGAACGGCGAGACCGGAACGGGCAAGGAGCTCGTCGCGCGCGCGATACACTATCAAGGGCCGCGACAGGCGGCGCCGTTTGTCGACGTGAACTGCGCGGCGATTCCCGATCAGCTGCTGGAGAGCGAGTTGTTCGGGCACGAGCGTGGGGCATTCACGGGGGCGACGAACGCGAAGGCCGGGCTGTTCGAGCTCGCACATGGCGGCACGCTGTTGCTCGACGAGATCGGACACCTGGCGGGGCCGCTCCAAGGGAAACTGCTGCGGGTGCTCGAGGAGCGTGTCCTGCGGCGCGTTGGGGGCACTCGGCCTATTCCTGTCGACGTGCGCGTCATTGCCGCTTCGCATGTTGATTTGGCCGATGCGGTGCGACGCGGGGCATTTCGAGAAGATTTGTATTTTCGGCTCAACGTCGTGCCGATTACGCTGCCCTCGCTGAGAGCACGCCGCGAGGACATCGTGCCTTTGGCGCGACACTTCATTACGAAGTTCGCAGGCGAATATGCTCTGGCGGAGCCGACGCTTGGCCGGAGCGCGCAAGTTGCCCTGACTGCCCGGGATTGGCCTGGGAACGTGCGCGAGTTGCGTAACATCATCGAGCGCACGCTGCTCCTCTCTAACGCGACGACGTTGGAGCCCGCGGATTTTATTACCGATCCCGAGCCGACCGCCGCCAGCGCACCCGGTGCCAGCACGGGGATGGGACTGCAGCCACTCGACGCGACGATTCGGGCCGCCGTGCATTCGGCGGTCGAACGGTGTCGCGGCAACAAGAGTGAAGCAGCGCGGCAACTTGGCATTTCACGCACTCGACTCAAACGCCTGCTCGACGATGAGCCGGATGAGATACCTGATGAAGCATAGGCCGGGACTGACGATCGTTGCCGCTTTGGTGATTGCCGGGTGTGGGACGACTCTCGCCCCTGACCCCGTGGTGCCGGAGTCGGCACTGCATTTTCTCACGCCCGATTCGGGTGCGCCGGGGTTTCTGGGTGACACCGTACGGTTCTACGCCGTCGCGGGGCAGGACCGCAGCGTCGTCATCTACTATCAAGACTCCGTGCCATTCATGACGTTCGATGTCCCCGCGAACGCGCTGGCAATGGCGACGGGCGACTCGGTGCTCATTACCGTGGCGATCGCCGATTCGACGCGCCTCATCGTGGGGTTCCAGCCGGCCGGCCTCACGTTCGTCAATGGCCACCCGGCAGAGCTCACGCTCTCATACGCGCACGCCAAGAACAGCCTGCCAATGGACGAGTCGAGTCTGTCGCTGTGGAAGCAGGAGAACCCGGGCGAGCCGTGGCATAAGGTCTCGAGTAACGCGCGGGCTGATTTGCAGACTGTCACGGGCCGCGTCGACGGCTTTACCGTCTATGCCACTGCTTACTGAGGGACTCGTCTCCGCGCGCGAGCACGCTCGCGCCGGGCGATGGGGCGAGGTGCTGCACCTGTTGGGCAATCTCGCCGACGGGTCACCCGAGCCGGAGCAAGTGGCGCTCGTCGGCGAGGCGCTGCTGCGCACCGCGCGCGCGCGCGAGGCGGAGGCGTGGTTGCGGCGGACGCTGCCCGATGTCGACCGGAGCGGCGATTGGGTGAGTCGGCGGCGGGCGATGAATTTGTGGGGCGCCGCGCAGTTCGAGCTCGGGCAGCTCGATGGCGCCGAGCTCGCGTTCCGGCGCGCCGTGGAGCTCGGGGAGCAAGAGGACGATCCGCTCCTCGTGGCGCGCGCCATCAATAACCTCGGGCAGATCGCCAACGTCCGCGGTCGTCGCGTCGACGCGCTCGTCATGTACAAGCTCGCCGTTCCGGCGTATCAGCGATTGGGGAACGTCCGGGGGCTCGCCGAGAGCTACCATAACATGGCGATCAGCTATCGGGATTTGGGCGAGTTGGATCTGGCGGACGAGTGCGAGCAGCGCGCGATCGAGTTCGCGCGCGGCGTGCCCGCGGCGCGTCTGGCGGCGCTGGCGCGGATCGGTCGGGCCGAGCTCGCGCTCCGACGCGGCGACCACGCGGTCGCGCGAGTCGCGGCGTTGCGTGGCGCGACCGAGTGTCTCGGGCTCGGTGATCCGGCGGGGACCGCGGACGGGCTCCGCGTGTTGGGCTTGGCCTGCATCGCGGCGGGTGCGTTCGCCGATGCGGCGGCCGCGCTCGAACGCGCGTCCGGTTTCGCGGCGCGGCATGCGAACCCGCTGCTCGAGGCCGAGACGTTTCGCGCGCGCGCGCAGTTGGCGGCGGCGCGTGGGGCCATGGTCGAGGCCAAGCAGCACGCGCGGGCCGCGCTCGAGCTGTTCGAGCGGGCAGGCGCACAGACCGAGCACGCCGAGCTCGAGGCTTGGTGCGCTCGACTCATCAAGGAGGACTAATGCACATCTCGCGAGTCTTGGGAGCCCTTACCGCGGTCTTGGCGCTGGGGGCGTGCGGCCGCGATTCGACCGCGCCCAGCGACACGCTGTCGGATCAGCAGATGAGCGCCGATATCGCGGCGAGCTCTGCGCCGGCGGTGGCGACGGGTGCGGCATTCTTCGCCCAGGCGGAAGCGGCTGGCAGCACGTTGGCGAGCGTCGTCGTGCCAGCGATGACGTGTACGACGCACTCGAACAGCGGCACGATCGCGTTCTCGCAGGCCGAGTCGCATCCCGATACCGTTGCGTACGACGCCACGTGGGAATACTTCGCCGGCGGCGTGTGTCAGAACATGTTCGTGGTCGCGTCGACGGACTCGATAGCGTTTACGGCGTCGCTGTTGGAGGTTGATAACGATCCGCGGTTCGTCGCGCGTGCCACGCGGAACTGGGTGATCGATGTCACCGGCAGTCCGACCTTGGCGTCGGCGACGACGCACGTATGGAATGCGACGGGGCTCGATGCGGATACCGCTACGCACCAGACCCCGGGGCTGGATCGGACGTACATCGGCGCGGCGTATGACACGGCGTCTGACGTGACGTTCCCAAATCCGCGCAACGGCGTCACCGCGCCGACATCGGGGACGCTCACACGGTGGGTCACGCTGACCGTCACGCACACGACGCACGGCGTTCACAAAGTCGCGACCGTCTCGCGGCACATCGTCGTGACGTTCAACGGGCAGACGCAGATCCCGCTCGGCGTGTTCGACGCCATGCGGGGGACGCAGCTCCTCGCGTGCACGCTCGACCTCACCGCTCGGCGGATTGTCACGAACAGTTGTCACTGAGATACGCCGCGCCGTACGAGCGCTCCCGCGTCGCGATACGCGGAGCGTTCGTACGGTGCGACGGGCGTTCTCGCGACAGCTCGCCGACGCGCCGGCGACGACGGTGCTCGGGGTCGTGTGGCCCTTGGTCGAAAGCGATGACACCGCGTTGCGGCTCATCGGCTATGAGCTCTGTGCGAACCATGCCGGCGTGATGGAGCTCGTGCAGCTCCGCACGCTGAGACGGCTCGCCGTGCATTTGACCAGTTGGTTCGACGCCGACTGCCTCGGGAAGCTCATCATGGGCCCCGCGTAGCGGAGCGGGCGGATCTCGGATGCGAGTATTTTCGCGTTTGCGATGTCGAAGAACCTATGGGCGCGGCGTGTGGCGCTCGTCAGCACGCTCGGTCAGACGACGTCGCGCACGCTGCGCATCTGCCGGATGCGCGCGGCTGACCGCGAGCCGATGGTTTGGAAGGCACTCTCGTGGGCGCTGCGAGATTTGTCGAAGCGCGATCCCGAGGCCGTACGAAGGTTCATCGCCGAGCATGAGGCCCGTCTGGCGAGCGGCGTTGTGAGAGAGGTGCGGAACAAACTCGAGACGGGCACGAAGGCGGGGCGGCGATGAATCCTCGCCGGGCTCATCGGTACCATTCGCTTGTCTTGACAATTGCATCAGTCCGGCGCTAGCCATCCGAATCCAAAAAAACGGGAGGCGGCATGGATTCGATGGACCAGCGGTTGGACGCGCTCAATGCGGAGATGTCCAAGGTCAAAGGCGAGCTTGCGGCGGCGGGCGCGAAGGCTCAGGCGACGAGTGGGCAGAAGCTCGCTGAGCTGAGGGCTAAGGCGAATGCGGTTATGCAGCAGGCTGGGGCCGCGACACATGCCGGGCTCAGCAAGTTTCACGCGGAGCTTGCCGACCTCGAGGCCAAGGTCAAAGGCGCGATCAACAAATAGAATGGTTCTGAGTGGCGCTTCGCGCCCGCCGTCGCTTCGCTTCCGGCGTGAATCGCTTCGGCGTTGATCGCTTTCGGCGAAACGCCACTCAGAACCGCCAGCGTTCTCTAGGGCCCCGGCGTCCTACATACGGCGTATGCGTAGATAACGAGCGACGACGTACCCGACCAACAGAACTGTGCGCGCTACATGCGCCGTATGCGTAGATAACGAGCGACGTCGGGCAAGGCGCGAGCGACGACGTACCCGACGATGCCGATCACCGCTAACCAAGCCCACGAGCGCGCGTGTGACATGAATGAGATCTCGATTCTCTGGCTCACCGCCGGCTTGAGCTGTGACGGCGATACGATTGCGATGACCGCCGCGACGCAGCCGAGCATCGAAGATGTCGTTCGCGGCGCGATTCCGTGGATTCCGAAGGTGACGTTGCATAACCCGTTCCTATCGATCGAGAACGGTGACGAGTTCGTCGACATCTTCCGGCGCGGCGCCGAAGGAAAACTCGGCCCATTCATCCTGGTCGTCGAAGGCTCGATCCCTGATGAATCGCTCGCCGGCGAAGGCTACTGGGCGTCGTTCGGCACTGACCCGGCCACGCAGGAACCGATCAAGACGTGCACGTGGATCGATCGCCTGGCGCCGCATGCTTGGGCCGTCGTCGCCGCGGGCACGTGCTCGGCGTACGGCGGCATTCATGCCATGCAAGGCAACCCGACCGGCTGCATGGGCTTGCCGGACTACTTGGGCTGGGAGTGGCGGTCCCAGGCGCAGATTCCGATCGTATGCGTCCCAGGTTGCCCGGTGCAACCCGATAATATGATGGAGACGCTGCTCTATTTATTGCACATGGCGGCGGGGCGCGCACCCATGATTTCGCTCGATGAGTCGCTCAGGCCGCGTTGGCTGTTCGAGAGTACCGTTCACGAGGGTTGCGATCGTGGCGGATACTATGAGCAAGGCGAGTTCGCCGATGCGTATGGATCAAAGACCTGCATTGTGAAGCTCGGCTGCTGGGGACCCGTTGTGCAGTGCAACGTCGGAAAGCGGGGATGGATGGGAGGGATCGGCGGATGTCCGAACGTCGGCGGCATTTGCATCGGATGCACCATGCCCGGATTTCCGGACAAGTTTCAGCCCTTTATGAATCAGCCGCCCGGTTCTCTGCTCTCGTCGACCGCGGTCATGACATACGGTAAGGCCATTCACGCGCTCCGGCGGTTCACACAAGCCTCCCTCAACAAGCGGCGCACGTGAATCAAATAGAAGCGGAAGCCACGCTCGTTGGGCTCGCGTCGGTCTTCGTCGGACCGCCGGGCCAGCTGGAAGAGCACACGCTCGAGGCCAGGTACCGGACGCTGGTCGAGCAGGTCCAAGCCGTCGTCTTCATGGCTTACCTCGACCGCGGCATTGGTGAGGCGTACGTGAGTCCGCGGATCGAAGAAGTGCTCGGATTCACGCAAGCGGAATGGCTCGAGGACCCCGTGCGCTGGTACAACCAGGTGCACCCGGACGATCGCCAACGGTGGAGCGTCGAGGCGGCCGAGATGTTCTTGACGGGACGGCCGTTGCGATCGGCGTATCGCGTCATTGCGCGCGATGGCCATGTGGTGTGGTTCCACTGCGAAGCCAAGATGGTGCGACGTGACGACGGGCGTCCGTGGTTCATCCACGGGGTTGCGTTCGACATCACGGAGCTCAAGCGCACGGAGGAAGCGCTGCAAGAGGAGCGCAATGTCGTGTCCGGGATCCTCGACACCGTCGCCGCGCTGGTCGTCGTACTGGACCCCTCCGGACGGATCATCCGGTCGAATCGTGCGTGTGAGCGATTGCTGGGGCGCACGGCCACCGGACGATCGTTCGGGGAGCTGTTCGCGATTCCTCACGAGACGGTCGCGCGCAGCGAGTTCGAGAGCTGGCTGACGGATGCGGATGGAGGCCAACGGCGTATTGCCTGGTCGTGCACGACGCTGTCCCCCGGCTCGGTGATCGCGACCGGGATCGACATCACGGAGCGCAAGCGGATGGAAGAGGCCATCCTCGATGTCAGCACCACCGTGCAGCGGCAGATCGCACAGGATCTGCACGACGGCCTCGGCCAGCACCTCACGGGCATTGCCTTCATGTCGAAGGTCCTGGAGCAGAAGCTCGCCGATGGGCAGATGGCCGAGCCGGCGGATGCCGCCAAGATCGTCCGGCTCGTCAACGAAGCCATCAATAAGACTCGCGAGCTGTCCCGGGGCCTGCTGCCGGTGTTGTCGGACGCCGAAGGTCTGCTCGCCGCGCTCAAGCGGTGGGCAGGAGAAGTCGAGGACCTCTTTCGCATCCCTTGTGAAATACGGTGCAATGAGCCTATCGAGGTGCCCGATGTGAGAGTGGCAACGCAGGTGTATCACATCGTGCAAGAGGCCGTGAACAATGCCATCCGCCACGCCAAGCCGACGCGCGTATGCGTTTCGTTGCGGCGAACGGTGGAGGAGGGCAATATCACTATCGAGGATGATGGGGTGGGATTGCCCGACACATTGCCGAGCCGAAGCGGACTGGGGCTTCATATCATGCGATATCGCGCGAATTTGGTCGGCGGATCGGTCGAGGTGCGGCGCGGGCCGGAGCGCGGGACCGTGGTCTCGTGCCGATTCCCGCTGCGCGCGTGAGCGAGCGGCATCGCGTCTTTCTCGTCGACGATCACCCGATCGTCCGACAGGGCCTGACGCTGCTCATTAACCAGGAGCCGGATCTCGTCGTCTGCGGCGAGGCCGAGGCAGCCTGGCCGGTCCCCGCCGCGCTTGCCGCGCTGAATCCCGACGTCCTGGTGCTCGATATCTCGCTCAATGGGCCCGACGGACTCGACCTCTTGAAGAGCATTCGGGCGAACGACACGAACTTGCCCATTCTCGTCTTGTCGATGCACGATGAGTCGCTCTACGCGGAGCGAGCCCTGCGGGCCGGGGCGAACGGCTACATCATGAAGCAGGAAGCTACCGAGCGGGTGCTCGTGGCGATCCGCCGCATTCTGCGCCACGAGGTCTACGTCAGCGATCGCATCGCGAACACGATGCTGCAACAGCTCGTCTCGAAACAAACCCACTCGCCGCAGAGCCTCGTGGCGACGCTCAGCGACCGCGAGCTCGAGGTGTTCAGGCTCATCGGCGACGGCCACGGGACGCGCGAGATCGCCGAGCAACTGCATTTGAGCATCAAGACTGTCGAATCGTATCAAGCGCACATCAAGGACAAGCTGTCGCTCCCGAGCGCACGCGCGCTGATGCAGCGTGCGATCGAGTGGCGGCTGAGCAGTGATTGAGTAGCGATTCGACCTAAGGGATTCCCCTAGGCAATCGCGGGCTTGCCCCGCTTGTTGCGGTACGTGCGTGTGGGTATCTCAAATGCCACCACACGCGCATCGAGGGGCTATGCCCGACACCGTGCCTTATGGCCGCAAGACGCAGCGGACTACGCCGGTACCCGAGATCCACATCGTCTGGATGACCGCCGGCCTGGGGTGCGATGGCGATACGGTCTCGATCACCGCGGCGACACAGCCGAGCATTGAGGACGTTCTGCTCGGCGCGATTCCCGGTTTGCCCAAGGTCCATTTGCACAACCCCGTTCTCGCGGTTGAGAACGGCTCGGATTTCATGAAGTTCTGGTATCAAGCCGAACAAGGAAAGCTCGACCCGTTCGTGCTCGTCGTTGAAGGCTCGATCCCGAACGAGAAAATCCACGGACCCGACGGGTACTGGGCCGCGCTCGGCACTGATTCCAAGACTGGGCAACCGATCAAGACGACGGAATGGATCGATCGCCTCGCACCCAAAGCGTTGGCGGCGGTCGCGATCGGGACCTGCGCGACGTACGGTGGCATCCACGCGATGTCCGGCAACCCGACGGGGTGCATGGGACTCGCGGACTATCTCGGATGGGATTGGCGGTCGAAGGCCGGTGTGCCGATCGTGAATGTGCCCGGGTGTCCGGTGCAGCCCGACAACTTCATGGAGACGGTGCTCTACTTATTGTATCAGGTCGCGGGTCTGGCACCCATGATCCCGCTCGATGATCAGCTGCGCCCGTTGTGGCTTTTCGGCAAGACCGTGCACGAAGGGTGCGATCGGGCTGGGTATTACGAGCAAGGGGATTTCGCGACCGAGTATGGCTCGCCCAAGTGCATCGTCAAGCTCGGATGCTGGGGGCCGGTCGTGAACTGCAACGTGCCCAAGCGCGGATGGATGGCCGGCATCGGCGGGTGTCCCAACGTCGGCGGCATTTGCATCGGGTGCACCATGCCTGGATTCCCCGACAAGTTCATGCCGTTCATGGATGAGCCCCCCGGGGCCAAGGTCTCGGCGGCGAGCATCAGCATTTACGGGCGGACGATTCGGGCGTTGCGATCGTTCACCAATACCACGCTCAATAAAGAACCCAAGTGGCGCCACCCGCGGGGAGAGTTGACCACGGGATATCACCCCAGGGCTTGAGGACAATATGACAACTGTTGCCCCCACGGGGCGCGCTGGCAGCGAGGGGAAATCGCGCAAGCTCGTGGAGATGAACTGGGATCCCATCACACGCATCGTGGGGAGCCTCGGCATCTTCACCAAGATCGACTTCGAGAACAGAGAAGTCGCGGAGTGCCATAGCACGTCGTCCATCTTCCGCGGCTATAGCATTTTCATGAAAGGCAAAGACCCGCGCGACTCGCATTTCATCACGAGTCGCATCTGCGGGATCTGCGGCGATAATCACGCGACCTGCGCCATGTATGCGCAGAACATGGCATTTGGCGTCAAGCCGCCCGCGCTCGGCGAGTGGATCGTCAACCTCGGCGAAGCGGCCGAGTACATGTTCGATCACAACATCTTCCAGGATAACCTGGTCGGCGTCGACTTCTGCGAGCAGATGGTTCGCGCCACGAATCCCGGCGTGTGGGAAAAGGCCAAGAAGACCGAGTCGCCGCACGCTGCGCAGCACGGGTTCCGGACCATCGCGGATATCATGACCGCGCTGAATCCCTTCACCGGGTCGTTTTATCTCGAGACGCTGCAGGTCTCTCGATATACCCGTGAGATGTTTTGTCTCATGGAAGGGCGGCATGTCCATCCGTCGACGCTGTATCCCGGCGGCGTTGGGACCGTGCCTACCATCCAACTCTTTACGGATTATCTGGTCAGGCTAGCGCGGTACGCCGAGTTCATGAAGAAAGTCGTGCCGCTGCACGACGACCTGTTCGACTTCTTCTATGAAGCGCTGCCTGGATATGAGAAGGTTGGATATCGGCGGACGTTGCTCGGGTGTTGGGGGTCGTTCAACAATCCCGATGCGTGTGATTACACGTACAAGAAGATGTCGACGTGGGGCGATGCCATGTATGTCACGCCCGGCGTTGTGGTCGACGGGAAGTTGGTGACCCATGATCTGGTCGATATCAACCTGGGCATCAGGATACTCCTCGGGCATTCGTTCTACGATGATTGGCAGAATAGTGAGACGTTTGTACGGCAGGACCCCCTCGGGAACCCGGTCGATCAGCGGCACCCATGGAACCAGACCACCATACCGCGTCCGCAGAAGCGCGACTTCGATGACAAGTACAGCTGGACCATGTCGCCGCGGTGGTTCGATGGCAAAGACTATTTGGCGCTCGATACCGGCGGCGGACCGATCGCCAGATTCTGGGCGACCGCGCTCGCGGGGCTGGTTGATATCGGGTACGTGAAAGCGACCGGCAAGAGCGTCAAGATCTATCTGCCGAAGACCGCGACGCTGCCCGAGACGGAGTTCGAGTGGAAGATCCCGAAATGGAGCAACGCGCTGGAGCGTGACCGCGCACGCACGTACTTCCAGGCGTATGCGTGCGCCTGCGCGTACTACTTCGTGGAGAAGGCGCTGGCCGAGCTCCATGCGGGACGCACCAGGACGTGGAGCGAGTTCAAGGTGCCCGACGAGGCCATCGCGTGCGGATTCCACGAGGCCGTTCGCGGCGTGCTGTCGCATCACGTCGTGATCCGCGAAGGCAAGATCGCCAACTACCACCCGTATCCGCCGACGCCGTGGAACGGCAGCGTGCGCGACGTCTATGGGACGCCGGGACCGTACGAGGATGCCGTGCAGAACACGCCGATCTTCGAGGAGAACGGGCCGGATAAGTTCAAGGGCATCGACATCATGCGCGCCGTGCGGAGCTTCGACCCTTGTCTGCCGTGCGGCGTCCACATGTATCTCGGCAACGGTAAGACGTTGGAGACGCATCATACGCCGATGTTCGGGATACAACCTTGATCGAGCGGATCGCGGAGCTCGTCGAGCAGCTCGAGGCCGGGACTGATCCGGCCTCGAAAGCCCTGTCGAAGGAACTGTTGCAGGGCGTGATGGAGCTCCATGCCGCCGGACTCGGACGCCTCCTCGATCTGACGCGCGCGAGCGGGGCGCCTGGCGAGGCGCTGCTGGAGCGGTTCGCGCGGGATCCGACCGTGCGCACGCTGCTGTTGCTGCATGACCTGCATCCGTGGGACGCCGCCACGCGGGTGCGAGAGGCGCTGCGGACGCACGAGGGAAAGGTCGAGATCTTACGCGTCGATGACTCATCGGCGCACGTGCGGGTCGACGGCCCGACGTCGCTCGTCCGCACCATCGAGGATGCGCTGCGAGAGGCCGCGCCCGATGTCGACTCGATCGTCGTCGAACGCCAGGAGCCGCTGGTGATGCTGGAGCGCAGGCGCTAGTGGGCGCGACCGCGTTCAATCGCCTGCGCCAGTTCAATGCCCGTTCGCGGGCGACCGAGCGGTGTGAGTTGTGTGGGACCGAATTGCACAACGACCACGAGCATCTGCTCGAGGTGGGCGAGCGACGGCTGATCTGTGCGTGTGGCGCGTGCGCGGTGCTGTTCGAGCGGACGACGACGCGGAAGCGCGTGCCCCGGCGTGTGCGGCTCTTGAGCGACTTTCAGATGAGCAACGCGCAATGGGACGCGCTCGGGATCCCGATCAATCTCGCGTTCTTCGTGAACTCCACGCCGCACGGGCGTGTGGTGGCGTACTATCCGAGCCCGGCTGGGGCGACGGAGTCCGCGCTCGACCTCGAGGCGTGGGAGGATATTGGGCTGGCCGCTGACGTCGAAGCCCTGCTCGTGAATCGCAGCGTGCCGGAGTATTTCGTGGCCCCGATCGATCAGTGCTACCGGCTGGTGGGATTGATCAGAACACAGTGGAAGGGGCTCTCGGGGGGAACGCAGGTGTGGGTGGCGATCGCGGACTTCTTCAACGAGCTGAGGCGTCGTGCCTGATCTATCGTTTGCCGTCGAGAGTGCGTCAGTGACGCCGTTTGCTCTCGTACCGATGTTGGGCTTCGCGCTGCGGGTGACGAACCGGCCGGCTGACGAGGCGGTCCACACCGTGGTCCTGCGGTGTCAGATCCAGCTCGACGTCGTGCGCCGCCAGTACGATAGCGAGGAAGCGGCGAAGCTCCGCGATCTCTTCGGCGAGCGGGATCGGTGGGGCTCGACGCTCAAGAGCCTCTTGTGGACGCACGTGGGTGTCATCGTGCCGTCGTTCACTCGCGAGACCACGGTGGAGATGCCCGTGCCGTGCACGTTCGACTTCAACGTCGCGGCGACCAAGTACTTCTATGCGCTCGCCGAGGGCGAGGTGCCGCTCACGTTTCTGTTCAGCGGCAGCGTGTTCTATCAGGATGCGGCTGGGGCGCTGCAAGTCGCGCCGATCCCCTGGGACCGTGAGGCGAAGTTCCGGCTTCCCGTGAAGGTCTGGAAGGATCTCATGGACCAGTACTATCCGAACCTCGCCTGGTTGGCGCTCCGGCGGGACATCTTCGAGCGGCTCTACCGGTTCAAGATCGCTCGCGGCATTCCCACGTGGGAGCAAGTGATGGAGGAGGTGACGCGCGTATGACCATCACTGACGTCGACAAAGTCGCCAATGTGTTGCTCTACGAAGGGTACCTGCTCTACCCGTATCGTCCATCGGCGCTCAAGAATCGCCAGCCGTTCACCTTCGGCATCATCGCGCCTGGCGATTCTATGCAGACCGAGTGTCTCGTCATGGGTGATGCGGCGACCACGTTCGATGTGCGCGTGCGGTTCATCGAGCTCACGCCCGATCCGGTCGAGCGCGAGGTGACGACCAGCGCGATGGGTGCGACGCCGTTCGCGTGGGCGTCGTTGAGTGGCGTGGTCGAGGTGTCCACCATTCGGTACGCCGACCGTACGTTGAGAGTCCGCGTGCGGATCGTCAACACGACGCCCGAGTCCGGGCACTCGATGGCGGCGACGCACACGATCCTTGGCGTGTCGAACGGCGAGTTCTTCTCGATGATCGACCCACCGGCGATTTTCAAAGCGACGGCTGGCGAGTGCAAGAATATTGGGACGTGGCCGGTGCTGGCGGGTCCGCGCGGACAGCATCAGATCATGCTGTCGTCTCCCATCATCGTGTACGACTATCCGGAGATCGCGGACGAGAGTCCCGGGGATCTCTACGATAGCACGGAGATCGATGAGATCCTGTCGCTCCGGATCCTGACGCTGAGCGACGAGGAGCAGCGCGAGATACGCGCGTCCGACGAGAGGGGTCGCGCGCTGTTGGAGCGCACGCAATCCCTCGCGGCCGAGCAGCTCATGAAGCTGCATGGGACCATGAGACCTGTATGACCACGCTGCAGCCCGGGGATCGCGTACGGCTTCAGCCCAGAGTGCGGGGGGATATTTTCGATCTCGCGCTGGCGGGTCAGTTCGCGCGCGTGGCATCCATCGAGCGGGACTACGCCGGGCAGGAGCACGTCGTGGTCGTGCTCGACGACGATCCGGGCCGAGCGCTCGGGCCGCGTGCGCCGGCGCATCGCTTCTTCTTTGCGCCGGGCGAGTTGGAGTTTGTGGAGGCGGCGGCCGAGCCGCCGGAGCCAGCGCCGCCGCGGATTCTCGTGGCCGGGGTCGGCAACATCTTCTTGGGGGACGACGGGTTTGGGGTGGAGGTCGTCAGGCACCTCAGTTGCCGTCGCGAGTTCCCCGCTGGTGTGAACGTCGTCGATTTTGGCATACGAGGGTACGATCTCGCGTTTGCCCTCATGGATGGGTACGACCACGTCATCCTCGTCGACGCGTGTCCATGGGGGAAGACTCCCGGAGACGTCTTTGTCATCGAGCCCGACATCGAGCACGAGAGCGACTCGGCGACGTTTGATGCGCATGATATGCATCCTCTGCATGTGTTGCGGCTGGCGAGGGCGCAAGGCGCGACGTTGAAGAACGTGCTGATCGTTGGGTGTGAGCCGGTCACGCTGGGGCCGCCGGAAGGGCAGATGGGGCTGAGTCCCGACGTAGAGGCCGCCGTCGTGCAGGCCGCGACCGTCGTGGAGTTGCTGATCGCGAAATTCTTGAGCGGAGGGGAGCCATGAGAGCAGTCGAGGATGGCGACGCGGGGGATCGGGACACCATGCTCCTGTTCGGTGGAGTGGCGCTGGCGGTGCTCGGCGCCGGGTTGATCTTGTCGAACCGGAGCGTTCGGCAATTGTTGGGGCAGATACGGCCCGCCGACCTGATCCAGAATGCGGTGCCTGATGTGGCCCGATATCTGAAGCTCAGAGCTATGTGAGGTATAGGATCGAGGTTGGCGTGAGCAAGTTCACGATCAAGGCGTTTGCCGCCGGGATGCTCTCGGCGCTGGCGCATAATCCGACATTTGCGGTTCGGCAGTATGAAGGGGAGGCTAATATCGATCCGGAATCGGGTGCTGATGCGTCTTTGAGACTCTCGATCACCGGGGCTTCGTTGGAGCTGATCGACGACGTCAGCAGTCGCGATCGGGAGGAGATCGAGAGCATCATGCGGGATCAGGTGCTCGAAGTGTCGAAATACCCGACAATCTCGTACGACTCGCCGGCATCCGTCACCACGACGAAACGGAATGGCGATGGGCAGTTCGATGTTGCCCTGGCGGGCAATCTCGCGCTGCACGGCGCTTCGCGCCGGCAGCCTGTCAACGCCCGAGCGATTGTCAGTCCGGCCACATTGCGGGCCTACGGGGAGTTTGGGGTAAAGCAAACCGATTACGGGATCAAGCTCGTGAGCGCCGCAGGTGGGGCGGTCAAGGCAAAGGATGAGCTCAAGTGTACATTCGACATCGTCGCCAATGTGTCTAGCGATTCCCGGTAAGATCGTCGAGATGGTGGCCGACCAAGCGACGCTCGCGCTTGTCGACGTCAATGGTGTAAGGCGGCGCGTGGATTTGGGGCTGCTCGTCGATGAGCATCCCGTTCCCGGAGATTGGGTTCTTATTCATGTCGGTTTCGCGATGTCCAAGATTAGCGAGCGGGACGCGGCGGAGCAGATGCGGACGTTGAGAATTCTTGGCGAGGACCTGGCGGCGATGGAAGAGGTCCGCGGCTATGGGCTGGAGTCCTCATGAGATTCGTCGATGAGTTTCGCGATCCGGAGGTGATCAACACGGTCGCCGAGGAGATCCGGTGGCTGACCGATCCCGGGCGGCGCTACCGGCTCATGGAAGTGTGCGGCGGGCATACGCACGCGATCTATCGGTTCGGGCTCAAGGATGTCCTGCCCGAGAACATCGAGTTGATTCACGGGCCGGGGTGTCCCGTGTGCGTGCTGCCCATGGGGCGAATCGATGACGGGCTCGCGATCGGGCGTGAGCCTGACGTCATCTTCGCGGCATTTGGCGACATGATGCGCGTGCCCGGGGCGCACGGAAGTCCGCTCGAGCACAAGGCGCGGGGCATGGATGTGCGCATCGTGTACTCGCCATCGGACGCGCTCAAGTTGGCGAGAACCAATCCCGACAAGCACGTCATGTTCTTTGCGATCGGGTTCGAGACGACGGCGCCATCGACCGCACTGACGCTCATGCGGGCTAAGACTGAGGGCATCAAGAATTTCTCGGTGTTTTGCAACCACGTCACCATTATTCCCGCCATCCGGGCGATACTGGATTCGCCCGACATGAGATTGGACGCGTTTATCGGGCCCGGACACGTGTCGACCGTGATTGGATGCCGGCCGTACGAGTGGATCGCGCGGGACGAGAAGCGGCCGATCGTCGTTTCGGGGTTCGAGCCGCTCGATCTGCTGCAAGCGATCGTCATGTTGTTGCGGCAAATCAAACGGCGCATCTCGATCGTCGAGAACCAGTACAAGCGCGTCGTGCCTTGGGAAGGCAACCGGGCCGCGCTGGCGGCGATGGCCGAGGTGTTCGAGCTGCGGCCGTTCTTCGAGTGGCGCGGACTCGGGTTCATCTCGCAGTCCGCCCTGCGGATCAAGGAGAGTTACGCGCAGTGGGATGCGGAGCGCCGGTTCGATGTCGCGGGCGTGCGGGTGACCGATCCCAAGGCCGCGCAGTGCGGTGAAGTCTTGAAAGGCGTGCTCAAGCCGGTGCAGTGCAAACTGTTCGGGCGCGAGTGCACGCCCGAGCGGCCGGTCGGGGCCTTGATGGTCTCCTCGGAAGGATCATGCGCAGCGTACTACAACTACGAGCATCGGAAGACGTTGGGGCGCCAGCCCGCAACGGTGTGAAGTTTCGAGAGCCGCAGATCGAGATGGCTCATGGCGCCGGTGGCAAGGCGACCCGGCGCCTCATCGACGGGCTGATCGCGCCGTTGCTCATGCGCGATGCCTACGATGCGCACGAGTCGCTGGGCGATGCGGCGACGGTCGACGTCGACGGAGCGGCGGTGGCCATTACGACCGACGCGTTTGTCGTCACGCCGCTGCGATTCCCCGGCGGATCCATTGGAGACCTGGCCGTCAACGGCACGGTCAACGACCTCGCTGTGTCCGGCGCCACGCCGATCGCGATGGTCGTGTCGTTCGTGCTCGAGGCCGGATTGCCGACGAATGTCCTCGAGGCCGAAGTGCGGGCGATGGCACAAGCCGCGGCGTGCGCCGGGATTGCGATTGTCGGCGGTGACACGAAAGTCGTCGAGCACGGCAAGGCCGACCAGATGTACATCACGACGACAGGGATCGGACGACGGCGCCCGGGTCTCGTGCTCGGGTCCCGCCAGGTTCAACCCGGCGACAAGATCATCGTCTCGGGGCCAATCGGGGATCACGGCATCACGATCTTGCTCGCGCGTGGGGAGCTGGATCTGGAGGCCGATCTCCAGTCGGACACGCGATCGGTTTTTCCGGTCGTGGAGGCGCTGGTACGAGCCGCGGGTCCCGGCGTGCGGTGGATGCGCGATCCGACCCGTGGCGGGGTCGCGACGACACTCAACGAGCTCGCGCTCGACAGCGGCTTCGGCGTCCATCTCCTCGAAGAGCTCATACCGGTCCGCGAGGAGGTCAGAGGCGCTTGTGAGTTGCTCGGTCTGGATCCGCTCCACATCGCCAACGAGGGGCAATTCCTGACGGTTGTCGCGGCCGAGTATGCCGAGGCGGCGTTGGCGGCAATGGGTGAGCGTGCAGCACTCATTGGGGAGGTCAAGAACGAGCCGGCGGGATCCGTGCTCGTCACAACAGGGTACGGCGGGAGCCGGATCGTGGATATGCTCGTGGGAGATCCTCTGCCCCGCATATGTTGACGCGATTGGGGCTTGGCGCGCAGATCGAACAGGGGTTGCTCGAACGCAACCAGCTGTTCGAGGCGTTCTTTGCGCGGGAGGCGGTGGTGCTGGCGGAGGCGTGCGAGGAGATGGCGCAGCGCTTTCTGCGCGGCGGGCGGTTGCTCGCGTTCGGCCGAGGGGCGTATGTGACTGATGCGCAGCACGTGTCCGTGGAGTTCGTGCATCCCGTCATCGTCGGCAAGCGAGCATTGCCGGCGCTCGACATTTCGCTGGAGTTTCCGGCGTGGCTCGACGCCATCCTGCGCCCCGAGGACATCGTCATGGGTTTCGGGCCGCCGGAAGGCGATCCGGCGGTGTGGGCAGCGCTGGCGGTGGCGCGATCGCGTGGGGCCATGACGTTTGCGCTTCCCGGCTCGGCCGGGTCATACGCGATTCGGGCGGTGACGCACGATCCGTTCATGCATCAGGAGATGATCGAGATCTTGTATCACACGTTGTGGGAGACGGTGCACGTGTTCTTCGAGCATCGTGAGCTCGGGCACGATGTGGGGCAGGCCGAGTTCTTGTATCCGTTTCTGGCTCGCGGTCAGTCGGTGCCACTGAACGACGTCGCGGCGTCCATTATCGCGAAGGTCGCAGACGATAGCGCGCTGCGCGCGACTGTCGCCAGCGAAGAAGCCGACGTGATCGCCGAGACGACGGGCGCGATGAGGGACGGGATACGGGCCGGGGGCAAGCTCATCATCTTCGGCAACGGCGGGTCGGCGACCGACGCCAACGATTGGGCATTGGACTGTGTCGCCCCGCCCGAGGGATATGCGCCGATTCCCGCGATTTCTCTCTCGATGGAGCCGGCGAACATTACGGCGATCGCGAACGATGTTGGCGTCGATGTCATTTTCTCAAGACAACTCATTGCGCACGCCGCGCCTGGCGACATTGCCGTGGCGATTTCGACGAGCGGGGGCTCGCGCAATGTGATCGCCGCGCTCGAAGAAGCGCGGAAGCGCGAGCTGGTGACGGTGGCGCTGCTCGGGTATGACGGCGGCGAGATTCGTCGGCGCGGCCTGGCGGATCACTGCATCGTCGTGCGGTCGGATTACATCCCGCGCATTCAAGAAGTCCAGGCCTCTATCTATCATCTCATCCGTGCCAACGTTTGAGCTGTTCGGGACCGCGAGCTGCCCGTATACGCGGGACATGCGGGAGTGGCTGGAGATGCGGCGCATCGCGTTTACGGAGTACGACGTCGAGACGGACACGCAAGCGCGGGACCGCATGCGCTCGTACGCCGGGCCGGAGCGGACTGTCCCCGTGCTCGTGCAGGACGGCACCGTAGTACAAGTCGGCTGGCAAGGCCGAGGGTGCGTGGTCGGCGAATGACCGGGGCGACGAGCGCGTGCTCAGTGCGCGTACGGGGCATCGTGCAGGGCGTCGGCTTTCGGCCGTATGTCTATCGATTGGCGCATGAGCACGTGTTGGCCGGGTGGGTGCTGAACGCCGGCGACGGCGTGGAGATTCACCTCGAAGGATCGCAGGACGACCTCGACACGTTTCTCAGCGCGCTTCGCGCGCACGCTCCGCCCGCGGCAGCGGTTGCGGCCATCGAGGTCGGACCGGCGGACGTTGTGGGAATCGGGGATTTCGAGATTCGCGAGAGCCGGCGACCGGATCCGCCGATCGTTCCCATCGCGCCCGATCTGGCCACGTGCGACGTGTGCCTTCGCGAGTTGTTCGATGCCGACAACCCGCGGTTCTTGTATCCATACATCAACTGCACGAATTGTGGGCCGCGGTATTCGATCGTGCGCGAGCTGCCGTATGATCGCCCGACTACGACGATGGCCGCGTGGCCGATGGATACGTTCTGCGCCGACGAATACCATGATCCCGCGAATCGGCGATTCCACGCGCAACCCGTTTGCTGCCACTCGTGCGGACCGCGCTATGACCTTGTTGGCGCCGCTGAACGCCTGTGCGAAGGACACATTCTCGCGGTCAAGGGGATTGGCGGATATCACCTGACCTGCGACGCGCGGAACGCGGCAACGGTTGCCGCGTTGCGGGAACGAAAATACCGAAAGGAGAAGCCGTTCGCGGTCATGGCGCGTGACATCGATACCGCGAGCCGCCTGGTCGAGCTATCCGACGAGGCCGTGGCGTTGCTCACGAGTCCCGCCAGACCCATTGTGCTCGCGCCGGCGATTGCCGGGTTGCCGGGTGTCGCGCCCGATAACGACGAGCTCGGGATCATGCTGCCGTACACGCCCGTGCACCATCTGCTTTTTGCGGCCGGGGCGCCGGCGGCTCTCGTGATGACCAGCGGCAATCGGTCGAGCGAGCCGATCGCCTACCGGGACGACGAGGCACGAGAGCGGTTGGCGGGTATCGCTGACGGGTTTCTCGTCGGCGAGCGGCCGATCGCGCGGCGGGTCGAGGATTCCGTGGTGCGGCCCGGACCGATGTTCGTGCGGCGGAGTCGCGGCTATGCGCCTGGTGCGGTGGCGACGATACCGACCGACCGGCCGATTCTGGCACTCGGGGCTGACCTCAAGAACACGATTACGCTCGTGGTCGACGGCCAGGCGTTCGTGAGTCAACACATTGGCGATCTCGACGACTACCAATCCCTGTGCGCGTTTCGCGAGACGATCGATGATCTCCTCCGGATGTACCGTGTGGACCGCGCCGAGGCCCTCGTGGTCGGCGATGCGCATCCGGAGTACCGTTCCGCGAGTGGTGCGTCAACGAGAGTGCAACATCATCGCGCGCACGTGGCGTCGGTGCTCGCCGAGCGCGGCGAGTGGGAACGGCGGGTGCTCGGCGTGGCGCTCGACGGGACGGGGTACGGCGACGACGGCACCATCTGGGGTGGCGAGATCTTCGTCGGCAGTGTAGCGCACGGGCTAGAGCGCGTCGCGCATCTCAGGCCGGCCGCGCTGGTCGGCGGCGATGCGGCGGCGCGGCATCCCGTGCAGGCGGCCGCCGGGTTCTTGCATCAGATCGATGTCGAGCTCGACTCCGACCGATTTCGTGACGCGCTCGCCGTGCTCAGGAGCGGAACACGTACGTTCACCACCACCTCCGCCGGGAGGCTATTCGACACCGTCGCCGCGGTCCTCGGCTGGATGCGGCCCATCTCGTTCGAAGGGCAAGCGGCGATCTGGCTGGAGCAGTGCGCGCGAAAGTCGGGCGATGTCGCGCCGTATGATTTTCCGTTCGACGGCGCCGAGCTGGATTTTCGGCCGCTGCTCGCCGCCGTCGTGCGGGATCGCAAGCGTGGGCGTGATATCAATGCGATTGCGCGGGCGTTCCACGCCGGGTTCGGACGTGGATTGCGGGAAGCGATGGCGACTTTGGGGGACATTCATGGCGTCGATACCGTCGTCGCCTCGGGGGGTGTCCTGCAGAATACGATCGTGCGGCGGGAGTTGGGCGCTTGGACCAACCACCGCGTTCCGCCGAACGATGGCGGGATCAGCCTCGGCCAAGCGGCGCTCGCGGCCTTTGGGCAATGCACGAATTGTCCGTAGCCGTGAGCCTCGTGGAGATCGCCACGGAGGAAGGCGGACGCTTGGGCGGACGCGTCTGTGCTGTGCACGTGAAGATCGGTCAACTCGCTGGTGTCGCCAAAGAGGCGCTGGCGTTTTCGTTCGACATCGCAAGCCAGGACACGCCGATTGCCGGTTCACGTCTGGTGATCGAGGACACTGACGGCCGGGCGTTGGAGCTCGTGGCGTTGGAGATCGAGTCGTGACGACGGCTCCGCGACTGGTCGAGGTGCGGCAGAATATCCTCAAGCACAATGACATCCTCGCGCGGGCACTGCGCGATCGCTTTCAGGAGAGCGGGGTTTTTGTCGTCAGTCTGGTGTCGAGCCCCGGATCGGGAAAGACGATGTTGCTCGAACGGCTCCTGACTCTCCTCAAGCGACGACATCGGGTGGCGGCGCTCGTCGGCGACCTGGCGACCGAAAATGACGCGGCGCGCCTCGCGCGGAGCGGCGCCCAGGTCCGGCAGATCACCACGGGTACCATTTGCCACCTCGACGCGGCGATGGTCGAGCACGCCCTTGACGGATGGGCGTTGGACCAGCTCGACTTCTTGTTTCTCGAGAACGTGGGCAATCTGGTGTGCCCCGCATCGTATGACCTGGGAGAGCATCTGCGCTGCGTGATCCTGTCGGTCACCGAAGGTGAAGACAAGCCGCTCAAGTATCCGACGATCTTCAACACCGCCGACGTCGCGGTGATCACGAAGATCGACCTCGCGAGCGCCGTGGAATTCGACCGGGAAGCCATCGAGCGCAACGTGCAGGCCGTACGGCCGGGCATGCGGACATTGGCCGTCTCGGCCAAGACCGGCGAAGGCATGGGGGAGCTCGTCGCTTTGATGGAGGCAGCAATTACGTGACCGGGCTCCTGGCGGTTCTGTCCCTGGGATTCTTCCTGGGTATGCGCCACGCCACGGATCCCGATCACGTCATCGCGGTGACGACGATCATCACGCGGCAACGGTCCGTCGGCGGCGCCGCGGCTATAGGCGCCGTGTGGGGGGTCGGGCACACGCTGACGATATTGGCCGTCGGAAGCGGGATCATCGTGTTCGGCTGGGTGATTCCGCCGCGCCTCGGCCTCTCCATGGAATGGACCGTGGGGCTCATGCTCGTGTTGCTGGGGTTCCTGAACCTTCGGAGCGTGATCCCCAGCTCGAAGCAGGTTCATGCACATGCTCACGAGCATGGGGACTATATCCACACGCACGTGCACGGGCATGAGCCCGACGCGCATTCGCATGCGCCAGACGCCACGCCGCTCGGTTGGCTCGACCGGCACTTCGGCGCGCTGGGCGCCTATCGGTATGTACGTCCGCTGATCGTCGGGATCGTACACGGTCTCGCCGGATCGGCCGCCGTCGCGCTGCTCGTACTCACGACGATTCACGAACCCGGTCTGGCGGTATTCTATCTGCTCATTTTCGGGCTCGGGACCATTGTCGGGATGATGCTCATGACGATGGTGATCAGCCTGCCCTTTGGGTGGGTCAGCCCGCGAGGACTGAGAGTGGCATCCGGGGCGATCAGTCTCGCGTTTGGATTGTTTATCGCTTACCGGATCGGGATCGTCGACGGGCTGTTCACGAGCCACCCACACTGGACGCCGGAATAAAGACGAGGCATACTGCGCCGAAGATGAGCACGAAGGCGGCGTAGTAGTTCCAGGTGAGTCGCTCGCCGAGGTAGAGGCGGGCGAAGATGGCGAACACGACCAAGGTGATCGCCTCCTGCATGATCTTGAGCTGGCCGGCCGAGGTACCCGCGAGGTTGCCGATGCGATTGGCGGGTACTTGAAAGCAGTACTCGAAGAACGCGATGCCCCAACTCACGAGGATCACGATCCACAGGGCTGTCTTCTCGTATTTCAGGTGGCCGTACCAGGCGAAGGTCATGAACGTGTTGGATATGACCAATAGCGCGGCGGGGATCAGAAAGGCTCTCATATGATTTTGGCGATCGCGGCACTGGTGGGGTTGTGCACGACGCGGGACGTCGGCGGCGTGCAGGTGTCGGTTTGCGAGTTCAGTATAGGACGCGACGACGTCGAACTCTACTGGCGCGATACGAGTGGGCGGCCAATAGGTTCGTTCGCGCGACTCGACTCGATCGTGCGCTCGCACGGGCGACACTTGGCGTTCGCGACGAATGGCGGGATCTTCGCGGTCGGGCAGGTCCCGCTCGGCCTCTTCATCCAGAACGGCAACACGCTGGTGCCGCTCAATACCCGGGACTCGACCGCCGATCCACCGCCCAATTTCTATCTCAAGCCGAACGGCGTGTTCTATGTGGCGAGGGGACGGCCGGCGATCGTCGAGTCGGGCGCCTACCCTGCCCTCGCGGTGAGGCCGGATCTCGCGGTGCAATCCGGGCCGCTTCTTGTATCGGGCGGCCGCATTCACCCCGCGTTCAATCCCGCGGGCCTGTCCAAGTATGTGCGGAACGGCGTCGGGGTACGGAGCGATGGGACTGTGGCGCGATCTCGCAGTTCTACGTGGCGCCGGATCGGCCAGATACGGCTGGTCAATTTGCGGGGATCATCGCTGTAACCGTGCGGTATGCCAACGATGCTAGTTTTCTAGCTGTATGCTAGATAACTAGCATGATATGGATACTCAGTGTGGCGCTCCTCGTGGGCGCTGGCGACTCGGCGACCATCGCCGCCCGCTCCGTCGCGACCGTCGATGCCGCGGCGTGGGGCACGGCCGATTCGATCGTCGGCTTTCGCCAACGCGACCCGGCCGAGGGGGCCGCGCCGAGCGAGCGGACGGTGGTGAAGGTGTTGCGGGATCACGATGCCCTGTACATCGCGGTTCGCGCCTGGGACCGCGACGCCAGCGCCATCCGCGCGACGCAGCTGCGGCGCGACGCCGATCTCTCGGCCGACGACAACGTGACGATCCTCATCGACAGTTTCCACGACCGGCGTGGCGGCTGGCTCTTTCAGACGAATCCCAACGGCGCGCGCTGGGATGCGCAGATCACCGAAGGCGATAACGTCAACCAGGATTGGAACGGGATCTGGACGGTCATGACCAGCCGTGATTCGGCCGGCTGGACGGCGGTCTTCCGCATTCCGTTCCGGACCTTGCGCTTCACCGCGGGCGCGACGGCGGCGTTCGGGTTCAACGTGCGGCGGTTCATCCGCCGGCGAAACGAGGAAGATCTGTGGAGCGGGTGGAAGCGAACCCAGGGCCTGTATCAGCTCGACGGCGAGGGGGAGCTCACGGGCCTCGATGGCGTGAGTCGAACGCGCGACATCGAGATCCTGCCGTACGTGCTCGCCGATGCCTTTCAGGCGCCGCACGATTCGGTTGGCGACCGTATCGGCGGCGCGGGCGTCGCCGGGAAAGTGGGCGTCGACGCCAAGCTCGCGGTGTCAGGGACGATGACGGCAGACCTCACCGTGAATACCGACTTCGCGCAGGTCGAGGTCGACAGCCAGGTGATCAATCTCACGCGCTTTCCGACGTTCTTCCCCGAGAAGCGCACGTTCTTTCTCGAATCGAGCGGCATCTTCGACTTCGGCAACGATCACGCCCTGCTCTTCTACTCGCGGCGCATCGGCCTGACGGATTCCGGCGCCGTGGTGCCCATCCTGGCCGGCGCGCGCCTCACGGGCAAAGCCGGATCGTGGACCGTGGGTGTGCTCGACACGCGCACCGGCGGGATCGATGACGCGAACGATGCGGTCGTGCGCATCAAGCGCGATCTGTTCGATCGCTCATATGTCGGGGCGATCGTCACCACTCGCACCGGTTCGAGTGTGCACGGCAGCGACGTGGCAGCGGGGGTCGACGGGGATTTTCCTCTCAAAATCGGCAACCAGAATATCGAGCCGCAGTTCTGGGTCGCGGGTACACAGACGCCCGATACGGCGGGGACGAGAGCCGCCTGGAGAATCGGGACCGACTTTCCAAACGATCTCTTCGACAACAACATCTCGGTCGCCCAGTACGATTCCGGATTCGCGCCGACGCTCGGCTTCGTTCGCCGCACGGACGCCTTGGAGCTCGATGGGCACATCGATTTCATGCCGCGGCCCCACGTGCTCGGCATCAGACAATTCGATTTCCAGATCCCGTCGTGGGATATCTATCTGAACCACAATGGGAGCGGCTGGCAGAATGCTATCATCGACTGGCATCCCGTCGGTGGGACCCTCGACAATGGCGATCAGTTCTATCTCACAGTGCAACGACTGATGGACGCGCCACCGGACACGTTCACGGTGTTTCGCGGCGTCACGATTCGCGCCGGCAACTATTGGTGGACCCAAGTCGGGGCGCAGTACCAGACGTCCCTCGGCCGGCCGATCAGCGGATTCGCGTTCGTGTCAACGGGGACGTTCTACAACGGGCACAGCTCCGAGACCGACGGTGGTGTGACGTGGCGATCGGGCGGTCATCTCATCCTGGGCGGAGGGGTCACGCGAACCGAGGTGTCACTCCCAGTTGGGCATTTTGTGGCGATCCAGTCGACCGGACGACTCGAGTATGCGTTCACCACGGTCGCGGATTTCCTCGGGTTTGCCCAGTACGATAACGCGCTCAATCGCACCGATTTCGACCTTCGGTTCCATTGGACGCCGGTCATCGGGGACGATATCTACCTCGTCTGGAACTCGGGGTACACGACGGATCCCCTGTCGCGGTTTCGGTTTCCGGATCGCCGGGCGATCGATCGGCCGCTGACCGCGACACTGACCCTCAAATGTGTGCACCGGATCGCGCCATGATCTTTACGTCTTGCTCTTGAGCTCTTTCTCGTGCGTCGCAATGAACGCCCGGATGTCCTCGGCCATGTCGAGGAGCTTGGCCCACTGCTCCTTGTACAGGGTGATGGGAAACCTGCCCAGTCCATAGACTGAGACGCCGCCCTTCTCGCTGACCTTGAGCGAGACCCCTTTGGCCGCGCCCTTCTTGAGGGCCTCGTTTTCCTTGCGCAGGCGTTCCAGCTCCGAACGCAGATCCTCGTCTGCCATCGACACCTCGTGGTGAATGGTGCAGGAACTTAGCCGGGGGTACTACTTGCGGGACAGGCGCTGTATATCATCTCTTTTATGGAGATTCGCCACCTGCGGGCGTTCATCGCGGTTGCCGATGCGCACAGCGTCCGTCGCGCCGCGCAGCACCTGCGCGTGGCCCAGTCGGCGCTGAGCCGCACGATTCAGGATCTGGAGCGCGAGCTGGGCGTGACCTTGTTCGCGCGGAGCGCGCACGGCGTGCACCTGACGCAGGCCGGCGAGCGATTCATGGAAGGGGCGCGCCGGACGCTGGCCGAGGCGACGGCGGCGATCGCGCGGGCGCGTGATGCGAGAGAGAGCGAGGACGGGCCGCTGGTCGTGGGCGTCGTCAATCCCGAGCTGCGCCCGGCGTGGATTCGGACCGTGCTCGCGCGGTACCGGAAGGCGGCGCCGAAGGTGGCGGTTCACCTCGAATCGATGGCGTCGATCGCGATGGTCGAGGCGACGTTGGTGCGGGCCATCGACGCCGGGATCGGCTACGCCATGCTGCCGGCGCGGTCCGACGTGAAGATGGAGACCGTGACCGAGGACCACATGTCGGGCGTGATCGTCGCTCGTGGCCATCCCCTGTCACGGCGCGCCAAGCTCTCGGCGGTGGACCTCGAACCGTATGATTTCATGTGGTACGATCGGGCCGTGCATCCGACGATGTTCGATCGCATTCTCAGCGCGTTTCATCAAGTGGGCTTTACGCCGCGGTTGATTCCCGCCATCGGTCAGGTCGATGTCAGCTCGGCGACCGCGTTCGCGCTCGTGGCGAGTGGCTATGGATGGGCGCTATTGCCTACCACGGCGCGGCCGGCGATACCAACGACGGTGCGCTACGTGCCACTCACCGATGTCGCGATCCCGTTGGAGACGCAGCTCGTCTCACGCACCGACGACCGATCGGCTCGGACGCGCATCTTCCGCCGCATCGTGGAAGGGCTGGCCTGACGGCAGCATACCTCTGATCGCAATTAAGTATTACGCGTTGGCCCTCTCGCCTGAGTATCTGTACATGACACATGTACACAGGGGGGCACATGAACACAAGCGATACGCTGGCGCAGCTCAAAGCGCGGCGGCAAGCGTTCGACGCGACCAGCCGCGACATGGCGCGGCTCGAAGGCGATCGGATCATGGCCGAGCAAGCGCTGCGCGTGGCAGCCGGATCGGCCGCGGTGCAAGCCAAGGCCAAGCTCGGCGAGATCCAGACGGCGATAGCGAAGTACCGCGAGGAGCTCCAGGGGCACATTGACGCGATCGGGACAGCGCCGGTTGCGGATCAGCTCCGGGCCGCGCGTGAGACCGTCGTAGCGAAAGGCAGTGCTTTGCTCAGCGCGACGTCGGCGGACTGGCAAAAGGCGAAGGCTGAATTCGACAACTCACTGCGCGAGCTCTCGGCGGCAGTCGGAGGGGACAATGCCTAAGGACGTGACCACCATACTCAATCGCGCTTGGTGGGGCCTCGTGCTCCGCGGGCTGGTCTCGATTGCGCTCGGCATCTTCATCTTTGCGCGCCCGCTCGAGTCGGTCGCGGCGTTCGCGCTCGTGATCGCGATCTGGGCGCTCGTCGATGGCTTCACGAACATCGTGCACGCGTTCGATCTCAAGTCATTGTACAACCACTGGTGGCTCATCCTCCTTGGCGGCATCGTCAGCGTCGGGTTTGGCATGGCAGCCCTGTTCTTCTACCCAGTGTTGTCGCTGGCCTTCGCCGTGATATGGGCCGCCTGGTGGCTCATCCTGACGGGCTGCATCGGCGTGTACGTATCAGTTCAGCAGAAAGGGGCCGATCTTCCGTGGGGTTGGACGATGGCATTCGGGATTTTGAGCATTGTTGCCGGCGGCTTTGCCTTCTACTATCAAGGCGCCACGCTGGCGGCGATCATGGGACTGATTTCGGGATTCGCGGTCGTTGGCGGAATTATCATGCTCATTGGTGCGTTCAAGCTCAAGTCGGCGCAATCCGACGTGCAGCGCGTCGTTCGCTCGGCGCTGTGATATGACTCGCGCCTGGTGGATTGTCGCCATCGTCGTTGTCGGACGGAGCGTCAATGCCCAGAGTACGGTCCCGGGCGCTCTCTACGAGCGACCGGGGCAGTACGCGTATGCGCCGGACACCGGGCAGCTTCCCGCTATACGGCAGGCCGTTGACCGGGGTGTTGCCGGGATGCTTCCGACCGCGCACCGGATCGCGCGGCGCCGGCTGTTGGAGACCAACACGATCCCCGCCGTACTGCGCGTGATCGTTATGGCGGACTCGGTCGGGACGCAGGGCGACTCCGGCAAGGCCATGATGCTCCCTCGAAACGGGGCGGTCATCCGTTGGGACAACGGGCATGGTGACGTCTGCAAAGCGCATGAGACCGTGGTCGCGGACACTCTCACGCAATTTTGCGATGCCGGGAGCGGCGGAAGCGCGTTTCAGTACGTGATGGAGAACGACGGCCAGCGGTTGCGCATGATCGCGCACATCACGAGCCCCCATCTGGGCGGCCCCGTCGACTATGTGATAGAGTTTTCGCGACAGTAGTTCGTCACCTGTCGGATATCCGACACCAATTCATCGATTGTGCCTGTCGGCGAGCCCACAACTCTGGCTCGTCAGTTGCTCTGCCGGCAAGCCATGACCTCCATCCACCGGATCGAAGCCGACGGCGTCCGCGTTTTTTATCGGGCGGCTGGTGACCCGAAGAAACCCGTGGTGCTGCTGCTCCACGGGTTCCCAGCTTCGTCGTTCCAGTTCCGCGAGCTCATCCCTCGTCTCGCGATGCAGTATCGGGTGATCGCGCCGGACCTTCCGGGGTTCGGATTTACCGAGGTTCCAACCGGGCGCCACTATTCGTACTCGTTCGGCGGACTCGCGATGACCGTCGACGCCTTCACGCGGACGCTCGATCTCGACCGGTTCGCGCTCTACGTGTTCGACTATGGCGCGCCGACAGGATTTCGCCTGGCGATGGCACATCCCGAGCGGGTCACGGCCATCGTGTCGCAGAATGGGAACGCGTACGAGGAAGGGCTGGCCGACGCGTGGAATCCGATCCGGCAGTATTGGGCCGCGCCCACGCGCGAGCATCGGGAAGCCATCCGGAACAGCATTTTGACCCTCGATGGCACGCGGTGGCAGTACACGTCCGGCGTTCCTGATCCCGACAGCGTCCCACCGGAATCGTACACGCTCGACGCAGCGCTGCTCGAACGGCCGGGCAACAAAGAGATCCAGCTGGATCTGTTCCTGGACTACGCCTCGAACGTGAAGATGTACCCGCAGTTTCAGGAGTACTTTCGCCAATCCCGGCCGCCTTTGCTCGCCATCTGGGGCAAGAACGATCCGTTCTTCTTGCCCGCAGGCGCGGAGGCGTTCACACGAGACATCCCGAACGCCAAGGTCAAACTCCTCGACACGGGGCATTTCGCTCTCGAAACCCACGTCGTCGAGATCGCCACGTCTATGATCGACTTCTTGGGAGCACAGCGATGAACGAAACCATTGACCGTCGCACCGCGATCGGCACGCTGGCCGCCGCGTCGCTCGGGGGCATGTTGGGTCGCCTGGATCGCGTGATATCAGGGCCCTCTGTGGTGCTCGTGCACGGCGCGTGGGCCGATGGATCCAACTGGCAGAGTATCGTTCAGCCGTTGGAGCGCCGAGGCCTCGCTGTGATGTGCGCCCAGATCGCGCTCACGACGTTGCGTGATGATATCGCCACGCTGCAACGCACCATTGAACGCACCACCGGCCCGGTGGTCCTCGTTGGACACGCGTACTCGGGCGCCGTCGTCGGCTCCATCCATGACGACCGCGTCAAATCCGTTGTCTACATCGCCGCCCTGGCGCCGGCCGAAGGCGAGACGGTCGCCGACGTGTTCTACAAAGATCCCAAGCCGCCGCTCTCGCCCACGTTGGCGCCGGACGCGCACGGGTACATCTGGCAGCCGGACGATGGGATCGAGAATGCATTGGCGCAGAACGCGTCGGCCGACCAAAAGCGCATTATGGCCGCCACGCAGCGGCCGATCGGGCTGCCGTGCATTCAGGAGAAGGCGCCGACACCGTCGTGGCCCACCAAACCGTCGTGGTATCTCATCGCGGAAGAGGACCGCATGATCAACCCACAAACGGAGCAGTTCATGGCTGCTCGAATGAACGCCAGGGTCCGATCGCTGCGCGTCGATCACTCGCCGCAGGTCACCGCGCCGCATCACGTCGTCGACATGATTGTGGAAGCCGCGCGATGACGAGTGGATTGGTTGCTATCGTGACCGGGGCCAGCTCGGGCATTGGCCGAGCGACCGCGCTTCGACTGGCGCGCGACTTTGGCGTCGTGGTGCTGGCGGCGAGAGATCAGGACGGGTTGGATGGCACGGCGACCGCAATTCGGGCAGAAGGGGCCGACGCGATGGTCTTTGCGCTCGACCTTCGTGAACCGGCGTCGGCGAAGACCATCGTCGACGGGACGCTCGCGGCGCACCAGCGGATCGACGCCCTGCTCAATATTGCCGGCGCGGTGCCGCAGATCGACCTGTTCACCATGACCGATGCGCAGTGGGACGATGGGATGGCACTCAAGTTTCATGGCGCGCGTCGCCTGACGATGCGTGCCTGGGACGCGCTCAAGGCGACGCGGGGCTCCGTGGTGTTCATGTCCGGCGCCGCTGCGTTCGATCCTACCCCAGGCGCCGCGGCGGTGGCGGCGATCAATGCGGGGATCACGGCGCTGGCCAAAGCATTCGCCGAACAGGGTATCGCCGATGGTGTGCAGGTCAACAGCGTATCGCCGGGCACGGTGATGACCGACCGGCGACGGGCGTTCTTCGAGAAATGGGCGCCAGCGCATGGGATGAGCGTCGACCAGGCGATCGAGGCTTTTCCGGCGCGGGTCGGCATTTCCAGATTGGGTACACCCGAAGATATCGCCGATCTGATGGCCTATTTGGTGTCGCCCGCCGCGAAGTGGATGACCGGTAGCGATGTGCGCATCGATGGCGGCGAGATCAAGACCGTATGATGCAACGGCGTACTACTGAGGGTGATTTTCACGTCGAGGTGTCCGGCAACACGATCTTCGGGCGCCGATACGGCAAGGGGCCGCCGATTCTGATGGTGCACGGCTTCCCGCGCACGAGCCTCATGTGGCGATATCTGGCGCCGAAGGTGGCCGTCGATCATACCGTGATCTGCGTCGACTTGCGTGCCTACGGTCGCAGCGGCGTGCCCGCTTCCACGGACGATCACTTTCCCTACTCCAAGCGCGCGATGGCCAAGGAGTTGGTCGAGGTGATGGACACACTCGGCTTTCCAACGTTTACACTGATCGGCCACGACCGCGGCGGCCGGGTCTCCTATCGCCTCGCGCTCGACCATCCGACGCACGTGGAGCGCCTGGCCGTCTTCGATGTGATCCCAATCATGGAAGCCTGGGACCGATCCGATGCACGCTTCGCGCGGACGTATTGGCCCTGGATTCTGCTCTCGCAGTTGGCGCCGCTTCCGGAGAGCTATCTGCTCGGTGCGCCCAGGGCTGCCTTCGACAATCCCTTCGGCCACGGCTCATTCGGCCCGGAGATACTGGAGCAGTACGTGTCAACGTATCGCGATCCGGCGCGTGTGCATGGGATCTGCGAAGAGTATCGGGCCGCGGCGACGATCGATGTCGACCACGATCGGGCCGACAAGGAAGCGGGCAAGCGCATCGAATGTCCGATGCTGCATCTGTGGGCAGAGGGCGGACCGCTCGACACGTTATACACGCGTGATGGTGGGCCATTGGGGATTTGGAGACAATGGGCTCCGTCCGCGCGTGGACAGGCGATGAAGGGCGGGCACTTTTTCCCCGAGGAAAATCCCGACGACACCGCCGTGCTCGTCAAGCAGTTCGTGTCAGAGGCGAGTTGACGAGGTGTGGCGGGCTGGCGATGTTCACATGGTGTCGCCAGCCGAAATCACGGAACGCGAACGGCTCGAGGACGAGCTGCGTCTCGAGCGCGACCGGCTGCGCCTGCTCCTCGAGATCACGAACAGCATCACGTCGAAGCTCGACCTTCGCCAGCTGGTGGAGGTGTTGTCGACGAGCTTACTGCGCGTCACGCGCTGTGATTTTTGCGCCCTGTCGTTGCCGGATCCGGACCATCGAGGGTTGCAGCTCACCATCTTGTACAACCCCGACTCCCGAGGCGCGATCGGTGACGGCGCGATCCTTCCCATTCGCGGTTCGATGTGCGGGACCGCATTCTCGACCGGAACGACGCAGCACTATCACCGCATTGAGGACGTGCGCGACCTGGATCCGGAATTTTATCAGTCCACGGTCGCCGAAGGGTTGCGGTCTGGTTGTGATATCCCGCTGAAGGGGAGAAACGGGGTGGTCGGCGTGTTGGCTGCCCTCAAGCGATCGGAACGGGGGTTCGAACGCGACGATGTCGCCTTTCTCGAGCAAGCGGCTCGACAGGTCGCGATCGCCGTTGAGAACGCGTTGGACTACGAGCAGGCGCTCCGGGACCGCGACAAGGAGACGAAACAGCGCCAGTATCTCGAGGAAGAGATGCGCGCCGAGTTCGGATCGATTGTCGGTGAGAGCCGTTCACTGAAGAGCGCGCTGAATCTGGTGACCGTCGTCGCCCCGACGGATTCAAGCGTGTTGGTCTCGGGCGAGACGGGCACCGGCAAGGAGCTCGTGGCGCGCGCGCTCCACGACCTGAGCGGTCGACGAGATCGGCCGTTCGTCAAATTGAACTGCGCCGCGATCCCGCTCGGGCTGCTGGAGAGCGAATTGTTCGGTCATGAGCGTGGCGCGTTTACCGGCGCCATCGTGCAGAAGATCGGGCGGTTCGAGCTCGCCAACAAAGGCACGCTCTTCCTCGATGAGGTCGGCGACATCCCCCTCGAGTTGCAGGCCAAGCTGCTGCGCGTGCTCCAGGAACAGGAGTTTGAGCGACTCGGCAGCAACCGCACGCACAAGGTCGACGTCCGCCTCGTCGCGGCAACGCATCGGGACCTCCCCGCGATGGTCAAGGCATTGACCTTTCGGGAGGATCTGTACTATCGGCTGAAAGTCTTTCCGATCCATCTTCCGCCACTTCGGCAGCGCACCGAGGATATTCCGAGGTTGGTGTGGCATTTCACGGCGCAGTATGCGCGGCGCATGAACAAGCGCATCGACGACATCCCGTCCGAGGTCATGGATGCCATGGTCGAGTACGGGTGGCCGGGCAACGTGCGCGAACTGCAGAACTTCATCGAGCGCGCCGTCATTCTTTCCACCGGCTCGGCGCTGCGCGCGCCCGTAGCGGAATTGGAGACGTCCGGCGATGACAACGCGCCGATGAACGGCCTCGAACAGGTGGAGCGAGAGCATATTCTCCGCGCGCTCGAGGCCAGCAATTGGACCGTCGGGGGCCCGAATGGCGCCGCCAGCCGACTGGGCATGAAGCGGACGTCCCTCCTCTATCGGATGCAAAAGCTCGGCATCAGCCGCCTGAGTTGACGACGATCACGGTGGCCGTGCCCTGCTTGCCCTCGCTGGTCGCCCTGATCGTCGCCGTGCCGTGCGAGCCGCCGTCGTTCGCCATGACAAGCCCTGTGGACGACACGACCGCGACATCTGGGTTGTCCGACGACCAGGTGACGGACGGTCCCGTGATTGTATTGCCCTGCGCGTCCTTGAGCGTCGCCGTCAGCTGGACGCTCGAGTTGTTCGAGTTCGTGATTGTCGCGGTATCCGGCGTGACAATGACCGTGTTGACCGTCGGGGGGCCGGCGGTCCCAACGGTCACGGCGGCAACGCCCGATTGGCCACCGGTCGACGCCGAAATCACGGCTTCGCCTGCGCTCACGGCCACCACGAGTCCGGTCGACGACACGGCCGCGACGCCAGGGTTGAGCGACGTCCACGTGATGGTGCGGCCGGTCAGTACGTGCCCGGCGGTGTCCTTCACCGTCGCCGTGAGTTGCGCAGTGCCACCGTCCTGCGCAATGGTCACGCCCGACGGGCTGATGGTTACGGAGCCGACCGGCACCGGTGTAACGTTGACCGTCGCCGTCCCTATTATGCCGCCGCTGGTGCCAGTGATCTGCGCCTGTCCGGATCCGACGGCCGTCACCGTGGCGGTGAGCGCACCAGTAGACGTGACTGTCGCCACGCCGGGGGCGCCGCTGGAGAAGCTTACCGTCGCGTTGGGCAGCGGACTGCCGCTGGCGTCGGTGACCACTGCCGTCACGGTCAGCGTCTGTCCGACGATCAGACTCGATGATTGTGGCGACACGGTGACCGCGTTTGCCGACGGGGCTTGCACGGCCAGCGACGTCGATGCGGAGACGCTCCCGCTCGCGGCGGTGATGGTGACTGCGCCCGGCTTCTTGCCTGACGCCGTGCCGGTCCGATCGATCGTCGCCGTCGTCGGATCGGCGGAGGACCATGTGATCGCGACGCCGGTGAGCGTGTTGCCTGCGGAGTCCTGCGGCGTTGCTGACAGTTGCGTCTCTTGACCGACGACCACCGTCGGATGGCTCGGTGCGATCACGATCTTCGCTACCGGTACACGGCTCACGGTTACGGCAGCAGCGGCGCTGACCGAACCCGAAGAAACGGTTATCGTCGCCGAGCCGAGCCTCTTGCCGAGCACGAGTCCGGCCTGATCGACGGACGCGACGTTGCTGTCGCTGCTCGTCCACGAGACCACTCGGCCGACGAGCACCTTTCCGGTTGCGTCCTTGGTCGTGTCCGTGAGTTGGAAGGCCCCACCAACGAATAGGGCAAGCGCCGTCGGCGCGATCACGATAGACGCGACCGGCTGGGCGGTGACCACCACGCGTGCGGGATGTTTCGGGGAGATACCGGCCGTGCTCGCGTCGATATTCACCGCGCCGATGCCGGTTGCTTTCACCATGCCGTTCTGATCGACGGTGGCGACGCTGGAGTCGCTCGTCGACCAGAAGAGCGACACATCAGGGACCGGGGTGCCAGTCGCGTTCACCGCTTGCGCTTGGATCGCCGCCGAATCCCCGGTGGCGATCGTGAGCGTATCCGGCATCATGGAGATATCCGCGACGCCGTGCGCATTCGGACCCGTCGAATTGCCCGAGCAGCTGAGCACGAATGCGCTCACAATCGCAATGCATGCAAGGTGCCGGTCGAGCACGGTTCTGCCCTCTCAGCGGATCCGATGCGCACGTTCGCTTCGTGCGCAGCACCGCGCACTGCCGGCGGGGTGGATGCCACACGCGCCGTGGCCGAATCAGTTGGATGCGGGGTGACGACCTAGATCGGGTACCGGTCGTGATGGCGCCACCAGACGCCCTTCTCTTCGTTGCGCCCTTTGGGCGCGCGGTCGAGCCACTGGTACATGCCCCACAGGCCATCGACGCCGCGGGAATACGCCGAGTACGTGTGGTAGACGACGCCATCCTCGAGCACGAACGCGCTGACGCCGGGCCGCTCGCGCAGAAACGTGAGGTCATCGGTTCCGGCTTGGCCCGCGTGGTCGATGTCGGTACCTCCGGCGGCGATGTCCACCGGGGCCTCGCGCCGGAAATTGTATTCGATGCCTTCGCGCTGTTGCTGGTCGGTAAACGAGGCCGCGTAGTCGGCGTTGAAGTCGGTGTTACCCGATGACGCCCAGGGGAACGTCCAGCCCATCCGCTTCCTGAACGCTTGGAGTTTCGCGAGCGGGCCGCGCGAGATCGCCCACAGCATGACGTCGTGATTGGCGAGGTGGACGGCGACGCCGTTGAATCCGTCGGCGATCGATGAGCAGGATGGGCAACCCGCCTTGAAGTCGGGGCCGAACATGAAATGATAGACGAGGAGCTGTGAGCGGCCCTTGAAGAGGTCCGGCAGTGAGGCGCGTCCATCGTCCGTGTCGAATTGATAGGCTTTTTCGACCGGCACCCAAGGCAATTCTTGCCGCCGGCGCGCTAGGTCATCGCTGTGCCGCGTGAGCTCCTTCTCGGCGTCCAGCAGCGTGAGGCGTGCTTTGAGCCACTCCTCGCGGGTTCCGGTCTCGTGTGTCGGCATGGTTTCTCCGGGTTTTGTGATACATTCAACCAACGGGTTGAATATATAGTTCCCGGCGCGTTGCGCACGGCTTGTGCCTTTCGTCTCTTAGCCGTGCAAACAATCAACAGACTCTTGCTTTCCATGTCGGAATTCGGCGACAAGCTGCCGGCCAGCACGGTGATCTATGCCGTGGTCGCTATTGTCGCGACGGTGTACACCGCGCGCTGAGGGCGGTCACGCCATCCGCTTGCGGGAGCGCTTGGGCTTTTGGCGGCGGCGGGCGCGAATGGAGCGGACGGCTTGGGCGAAGGTCGAGCCATCCTTCATGTCGAGCACGACGCAGACGGACGAGGGCATCTGATCCTGGCAGCGCGAGAGACTCGTGAGGAGCCACGCGAGCGGCTTGCGCTCGTCGCCGATCATCACCCACTCGCCGCCGCCGAAGACGCCGGCCCACTCGCCAAACACCCGTTGCAGTTGTCCGAGTCCCACATCGAGTTCCATATCTATCGGACTACCGGACACGACATCGGGTAAATTCGGCGAGTTATGCCGTCAATGCGCGAGCCGGCGAGATGGTCATGGCGCGCCAGGTCGGGATGCAGGCCGCGACCAGCGAGACGATGAGGAGAAGCGTCGCGATCGCCAGGATTGTCGTAGGATCGCCGGGCCCCACGCCATAGAGTTGCTCGCGCAAGAGACGCGTGGTGGCCGCCGACAACACGCCGCCGATCACTGCCCCGATCACGATCGGCGTGAGTCCATGGCGCACGACGAGCGCGGCGATCGCGGGCGGTGTCGCGCCCAAGGCCATCCGGAGCGCGATCTCGCGGGTGCGCTGGGCGACGGAGTAGGCGATCACGCCGTAGACGCCGACGCTCGCCAACAGGAGCGCGATCGCGCCCAGTAACCCTAAAAGCAGCGTATTGAAGCGCGCGGTGGCGCGCGATGTACGGGCCAGTTGGTCCATCGTCGCGACCTGGGCGAGCGGCAGGCTCGGATCGATGCTGGTGACCGCTTGGCGGAGGGCGCGCTCCATGGTCGCGGGGTCAGTCGCCGTGCGCGCGGCAATGACGAGTGAGCCACCGAGGCCGGACCAGACCGGCGGCGGGACCTGCTCGAACGGGATGTAGAACTCCGGCGTGGGGGCCTGCTCGAGGCCAATGGTCCTGGCATCGTCGATGACACCGACCACCTGCATGAGGTGTTGGTGGCTGGGATCCATGCCTTCGAAGCGCTTGCCGACCGCGTTCTCATTCGGCCAGAACTTCTTGGCAAGCGCCTGGTTGATAATCGCGACCAGTGGCGCGTTCGCGTTGTCCGTCTGGGCGAAGTCGCGGCCCGAGCGCATACGAAGCTTCATCGTGGCGAAGTAATCGGGACTCACCATGGCCATGTTGGTGACGAGGCGCTCGCCGTCGATGTATGGCCGGCCTTCGGCGCCGATGCCGACTTGGATGGGTGGCGTGAGCGGCGCCGACGACGTCAGAGCGACTTGCCGCACGCCCGGCGTTCGGGCAACGGCATCGCGGATGGCCCTGTAGGTGACGACCCCGTTGGCGAAGTCGTACCGCGCGGGCGGGAGCAGCACCTGTGCGGTGAGCACATCGTGGCCGTCGAACCCGGGGTCGACGTGGCTGATCGCCCATGCGGAACGAATCAACAGGCCCGCGCCGGCCAAGAGCGCCATCGCCAGTGCCACCTCGGCGGCAACCAGCGCGCCACGTGCACGACCACGGTCTTTGGTCTCACTGAAGCCCCCTCGAAGCATCGGCCTCGCGCTACGGAACGCGGGAAGGAGGCCCACGAGCACGCTACAGACGGCGGACGCGAGGATGGCGACGACGAGCGCGGTGCCATCAATGCGCGTCTCCTCGATCCGGGGGATGCCGGGTGGACTGGCGGCGACTACGGCCCGCATCAGGGTATAGGCCAGCGCTATGCCCACGGCGCCGGCACACGCGCTCAAGACGGCGCTTTCGGTGAGCAGCTGTTGGATGAGCCGGCCGCGCTTCGCGCCCAATGCCGTGCGGACGCCCATCTCACGCACGCGCGCGCTGCCGCGCGAGAGTAGGAGGTTCGTGACGTTCACGCAGGCAATGAGGAAGACGAACGAGACCGCGCCGAGCAGACTGAAGAGCCGCGTGCGAAACGCGCCGATCATGTCGTCGGAGAATCGCGTCACTTGCCCGCCATATCCCGTGCCCCACATCGGGTGCTCCGCCGCGAGCTTCCGCTCGGAGGCATCAACCGCGGCGGCCGCTTGTGCCATCGACACGCCCGGCGCGAGGCGACCGACGATCTGGAGGTAGCGCGCCTTGAAGTCCTGCAGATCGGTCGACGACAGCGTGAGTGGGACCCAGAGTTGTGCCCCGGTGCTGACGGCGTCGAGCGAAGCGGGCATCACGCCGATGATGACGTACGTGTCGCCATCGAGCCGCACCGTCTGGCCGAGCACGTTGCCGTTCCCGTTATAGTCGCGCATCCAGAGCGCGTGGCTCAGGAGCACGACGTGCGGCGCTCCGGGTTGGTCATCCACCGGTGAGAATCCGCGTCCGATCTCCGGCGCGACGCCCAGCACGTGAGTAAATGCGGAGGTCGCGCGGGCGCCCGTCAGCACTTGCGGGGCGTCCGCGCGACTCAGGATGAACGAGGCTTGCTGGGCGATCGCGACAATGCCGTCGAATGCGTGAGGGAGCTCGCGCCAGGTGGCGAACTCGAGGTTTGACGAGACCGCGATCGCGGCGCCATTCCGAGCCGGATGAAGATTGACAACCCGGTCCGGCTGAGTGAACGGAAATGGTCGGAGGACGACCGCCTCGACGGCGCTAAAGACCGCAACCGTGGCGCCGATCCCCAACGCGAGTGTGCCGATCGAGGCGGCAGAGAAAGATCGGGCGATCCGGAGTTGACGCAGGGCGAAGCGCGCGTCTTGGCGTAGAGTATCCAGCATGCTACTCAAGCTAGGGTAGTCTCGACGCCCGTCAACGAAACACGATCTTGACATCGTGAGTGTGTTGCCAAGGCCGTGTGAGGGTTCCATACTGACGCATGGCCGACCTGAACCGCCCGGCGATGGATGTGCGGCGGGAACTGCGGTTCGCCGTGGTCCTCTACGGCGGCGTGTCGTTGGCGGTCTACATCAATGGTGTCGTGCAGGAGCTGCTCGGCATGGTGCGGGCGACCGCGCCGGATCCCACCGATCCGACTGTCGCCCGATTCGCTGACGAAGAGTTGACCCCGACCGAGCTGGTCTACCGGCGCCTCGCCAAGGTGCTGCACAGCGACCGGATCAATGCGACCGGGCCCGGGACGATCTATACGCGCTTCATCGTCGACATCGTTTCCGGCACATCGGCCGGCGGGATCAACGGCATCTACCTGGCGAAGGCGCTCGCGCACGGCCAGCAGCTCGACCAGCTGGCGAGCTTATGGATTCAACTCGCCGACATGAGCACGTTGCTCTACGACAAGCAATCGGCCCTGCCGCACATTCCGTACGATGACCCGCCGCCATCGCTGCTCAACGGTCGTCGTATGCTCAAGCTGCTGTACAACGCGTTCGACGGGATGGACAAGTCCAAGGCAGCGGCCGCCAGCCGAGGACCGCTGGTTGACAGCATCGATTGCTTCGTCACCACGACAGACATTCAGGGCCTGCCCATCTACCTGTCGTTGTCCGACGAGCGCGTGACCGAGAGTTGGCATCGCAAATTCTTCCGGTTTCGCTTCCAGCCGAAGGTGGCCGACGACTTCGCGGCATCAGAGAACCCGATGCTGGCGTTCGCGGCGAGGTGCACGTCGGCGTTCCCGATCGCGTTCGAGCCCGTGCAGATCAGGGACATCGTGACCGTTCTGGGAGCGGGGCCGACGGAGCGATGGCAACGGTATTTCCCCGAGTACGTGGCCCCACCCTCGGTCGATACCGACAGCGCCATCTATGATGTGCAGAATCACGCGTTCGGCGATGGCGGGTATTTGGACAACAAACCGTTCAGCTACGCCATTGATGCGTTGTCGGCGGTGCGCGGGACGAAACCGATGGACCGCAAGCTGATCTACGTCGAGCCGTCGCCGCAGCACCCGGAAGACGTCATTGTGGCGACCGCCGATGGCGCGCCCGTGCCGCGGCCGACGGTCGTGGAGAACACGATCGCCGCGCTCACGCTGGCGGGTCAAGAGACGATTCGCGACGAGCTCCAACGCGTGGCGGAACGCAATCAGTTGATCGACCGGGTGGACCGCATCCTGAGCGGATCCGATGGCAATTTGAGCGTTCTGATCGCGGGCAAGTGCTTTCGGAGCTCACCGGCGACGTTCCAGGAACGCGCGGACTTCATGCGCAATGAAGGGTATAGCTGGGCGGCCGAAGGGTTGCAGGAACGGATCGACAAGTTGGGGCCGTCCTACGCCGGATTTCACCGGCTCAAAGTCGCGAGCGTCACCGATGACTTCGCGAACGTGATCGCGATGCTCGCGGGATTCCCAGCCGAATCCGATGATGTGCGAGCGATTCGCTACCTCGCCCGCGCGTGGCGTGAGCGACGGTTCTCGGAAGAGCACCAGAAAAACGCGCCACCCGTGTCGAAGGGCATCCCAGCGGCCACCAGTGCGCCGCCGGCGAGCGACGCGCGAGAGACCGAGAACGCTTTTCTGTTTCGCTTCGATCTCAGCTTCCGGCTGCGACGCTTGGACCTCACGCTGAGCCGACTCGACACCCTGTCGGCCATGGACGACCGCACCGATCGTCTCGTGGACGCGATACGCGCCAACATCGATCGGGTCATGCCCGATCGCGCGCAGCCCGAGGACAGCCTGTTCGCGCGGGCCCGCACGACGTGGACGCCGGCCGATGTGGTCAACATCCAACGGGCGATCGCCGTGCTCTCGAAAACGCTGAGCACAGCCTACGAGTCTTTGCGCCACACGCAGGACACACTGACCTCCCGAGGCCCCCGCGGCAAACCGGAGACGCCGGCCAACGCGCTCGCGGCCGCGGTGGATGCGGCGGCGCTGACGCATGAGAGCGTCGCGAAGCTGCTGGCTCTCTCAACGGAGACCGAACGGCTCGCCTACGCGGACCAACTCGTGGGACAACAGTGGAAGGCGTTTGACGACATTGCCTACGCCGTCGCGAACCGCGTCACGCCTCCGATGCGCGAGGCGAGCCAGCTGGTCGATACGCTCTTCACCTCGACTGCCCCCGATAACACGCGATGGGTGGAGGTCCGGGACGTCGTCCGGTTCGTGTACGACTCGTTCGAGTGCATCGATTCGGTGACGTATCCGATTCGCTACGCGACGGCGGTGCAAGGCAATCTGTCGCGCGTCGACGTCGTGCGGATCTCGCCGGAGGACGCAACCGAGATCGTCAATGAGCGCGTCGATCGCCGGCCGCCGCTGTCGCCGAAGTTGGCCGGGACGGCGCTTCGGAACTTCGGCGCCTTCCTCAATCGAGGGTGGCGTCAGAACGACCTCACCTGGGGCCGGCTCGATGGCGCGGAGCGGCTCATCAAGGCGGTGATGGCCGGGCGTGATCCGGCTCAGACCGGGGCGTGGCAAACGTGGGTGGCCGAGGCGCACGCCACGATCTTCGAGACCCAGGTGCGGGGGGACGCGGTCGCGAAAGCGACGGGTGCGCTCGCGACGGCGATCGATGCCGATCAGCCGGCTACCGTACCGGCTGACGCGTTGCGCGATCTCTTGAGCACACCGGCGCAGCTGCGCGCGGTGTACGCGGCCGGAACGAACATCGACCGGACGCTCGACCGCCCCGAGGCAGCGACGCTGATTGCCCGGGCCAGCCGCGTGATGGGCCGGATGCTCGACCGTCTCGGTACCGATTACGAGCGCCCCGAGCTCAATCGCGGCGCGGTCGTCTTGAGCCGTCTCGGCAGCGCACTGTGGGGATTGGTCGAGGTCGCGACGCAGGAAAGTCTGTTCGCGATCATGACGCGCCGGTGGCTGCAGGTCCTGTTCGTGGCCGAGTTGCTGGTGCTCGCGGGCGCCTTCCTCATTCCGCCGTTCCAAGGGCTGCGGTCGCTGGCCATCACGTTGGTGGCCGTGACCATTGCGATCCGCGTGCTCATCACCGTGACGCGCGTCTGGCTGTTCGCGGGTCCCCGCTGGCTGCAACGGGCATTGCAGCTGCTTGCCGCACTCGTGGCGGCCGCGATCCTGGCCGGCGCGATCCTCGAATTTCGGCATCTGGGTGACGACCTGCGGCAACTGGTACCTTGACATCCTACATAGGTCGAGCATCATACTAGCGGCATGGACCTGATCCAGGGCACGCTCGATCTCTTGATTTTGGGGACTGTCGCGCAGGGGCCGATTCACGGGTATGGCATCGCCCAGCGCATTCTGCTCCTGTCGCGCGAGGCACTCCAGGTGCGGCAAGGGTCGCTGTATCCGGCGCTGCACCGGCTGGAGCGTCAGCGGCTGATCAAGGCAGAGTGGCGGCCGTCCGATAGCGGACCGATGGCCAAGTATTATGTCCTCACCGCGGCCGGGCGGAAACGGCTGCAACAGGATACGGCCGAGTGGCAGCGGTATGCGGGCGCGGTGGCGCTGGTGCTCCGCTTTTGATGCGCAAGCGGGCGGAGGCTGACCTCGAGCGCGAGATCGCCCATCATCTGCATGAGCTGACGGCGGCGTACGAACGCCAAGGGTATGCGCCGGAGGAGGCTCGGCGTTTGGCCAGCCGGACGTTCGGCGACGCCGGGCAGATCAAAGAAGAGGTGCGTGACGAGTGGTGGTCCGCTTGGCTGCACAGCGTGTGGCAGGACGTCGCATTCGGCGCGCGAACGATGCGCAGGGCCCCGGCCGTGACGCTGGCCGTCGTGCTATCACTCGCGCTCGGCATCGGCGCCAACACCGCCATCCTGTCGCTCATGGACGTGGTGCTGTGGCGCGACCTCCCGGTGCCATCGCCCAAGCAGCTCACGTTGGTGCACTGGCAGAGTCACGGGGACCCCCAGGGGCTGATGGATTATCAGGGCGGGGAGCTGCGCGACACCGTCAAGGGCACGACGACCGCCGACCACTTCTCCTATCGAACGTTCCAGGCTCTACGCGATGGCCTGGCCGGCCGCGCATCGGTGGCGGCATTCACGTTCACCGACCCGGTCAGTCTCTCGTACCGTGGCCATCCGACGGTGGGCGTCGAGCGTCCCGTCAGCGGCGAATTCTTCACGGTCCTCCAGGCGCACGCGGGGCTGGGCCGCTTCTTTACGGCCGCCGACGATCGCGCCGGCGCGCCGGCGACGGCGGTGTTGTCGCACCGCTTCTGGGATCGCGCGCTCGGCGCGAACCCCGCGGTCCTCGGCCAGACCATTCTCGTGAACAACGCGCCGTGCGTCATCATCGGAGTCGTCGAGTCCGCATTTTCGGGACTCAGTCCGGGCGATCCCGTCGACATCTACGTGCCGCTGCATAATGCGGATTGGATGGACCAGATCCCCGGGGGATTGGCCAACGATCGGTTCTGGGGCAGCGCGATGGTCGCGCGGCGCGCGAGTGGTGTCACCGACGCACAGCTCGAGCCCGTCATGTCGACGCTGTTCCGCGCGACCTGGGACGGACACGTCATGTCCGCGGGAACCGAGCCGTCGATTCATCTCGTGCCTGGGAGCCGCGGGTTGAGCTTTCTCTGGAGTGATTATCAGCGCCCGCTGCTGGTGATGGGCGGACTGGCCGGTCTGCTCCTCATCATCGCTTGCGCGAACATCATGAACCTGTTGCTCGCGCGTGCGGCGGCGCGACAACGCGAAATCGCCATGCGCCTGGCTCTCGGCTGCAGTCGAACGCGTCTCATGCGCCAACTGATGACGGAGAGCGGCCTGCTCGCCCTCGCGGGCGGCTGCGCCAGTGTCGTGGTCGGCTACGCCACCGCGAACCTTCTGGGGCGGTTCGTCGATCCGTACTTCCAGCCCATCCCGATATCGCTTGATACGTGGATCCTGGGGACGGCTGCTGCTGCCACGGGGCTCGCGTTGCTGGCATTCGGTCTCTTCCCCGCCTGGCGGACCGCGAAGGTCACTGATCTCTCACGCTACAACGGACGCGCGGGCAGACTCTTGATCGTGGGTCAGATGGGCATGTCGGTCGTACTCGTGCTGGCGGCCGTGATCTTCACACGGAACCTCCTCTCGCTCCGATCGGTCGACCCCGGATTCGATCCGCACAACCTCATCGTCTTCGGGATGCGTCCGAGTACGTCGGGGTATACGCGCGCGCGCCTGGTGCCGTTCTATCACACGGTCGAGCAGCGTCTGGCGAGCACGCCCGGGGTCGCGATGATGGGTATCGGACAGCCGCGGCCGCTGTCCCCATTCCTGTGGGGAGGCGCGCAAGTTCAGCTCCCGACTGACACGCTCCTCGTCCGGAACTATCGCGTGACACCCGAGTTTCTTCGGCTGCTTTCTCCCGCGGTGACCGGGCGGATATTCACGTCGGCCGAGGTGCACGACGGCGCCAGAGTCGCCGTGATCAGCGACGATCTGGCCCGGCGGCTCGGTGGACGCGACGTCCTGGGTCACACCCTGCGCTTCTCCAACCGCCCCTTTGGACGGAACCCGATACCGCTCACGATCATCGGTATCGTGCCGTCGATGGCGAGTACATCCCTCGTCGACTGGCGGCCCACGGTCTGGTTGCCGATCGACACGGGGGAGATCGCGCCTGAAGTCACGGTTGCGATACGGACCCTGCACGCGCCGTTGACGGTGATGCCGGCCATCCGACAGACGATGCGGGCAATCGATCCCGACCTGCCGCTCATCGATCTCGTCACGATGGAGGAGCAGATCGCGGGCGGGCTCCAACGCGAGCGGATGTTCGCGACGTTGTGCAACGGATTCGGGGTCCTGGCGCTGCTCTTGTCGATCGTCGGCCTGTACGGTGTCATGTCGTATCAGACCTCGCGGCGTCGCGGCGAGATCGGGATCCGTCTGGCGCTTGGCGCCCTGCCCCGGAATGTCGCGGTCATGGTCCTGCGCGACGGAGTCACGCTGGTGGTGGTCGGCGTGCTCGCCGGCCTGCCGGTGGTCTGGCTCGGCGCGCGATACGCGGAGAAAGAGCTGACGCACATGAAGGCGCTCGACCCGCTCTCGCTGTCACTGGCGACCGGCGTCCTGTTGGCCGCCGCCCTCGCGGCGATCGCGATTCCGGCGCTCAGGGCGTCAGGGATTCAGCCGATGGAGATGCTACGGCGCGAGTAGAGCGCCCTCGCAATGTGCGATGTGTATCGCAAAATGCCACGGCACGCGGTCGCTCGACCACGACAAGCGGCGGCTACTCAGATGGCGCGAATCTCGCGTCCACTGCGCGTTATGCGACGATATGTCCTGGCCGCGGCATTGGTATTCTCCGCGAGTGCCGCGCGCGCTCAGTCGGGCCCTTTTGAAGGGGTGATCACGTACCGCATCCCGAACGGGGACGACGAGTCGGCGACGATGCGCTACTCGGTCAAAGGCTCCAAGGTTCGGATCGACATGGCGGGGAGTGGATCGGCTTCGGTGATCTACGACCTGCAAACCGGGTCAGTGGTCGCGCTCAACCATGATCTCCATGCGTACATGGCGCTCGATCCCACCGGCGTGAATCCGGCGCGACTGGGAGGCGGGATGGGGCCGATCGCCGGGATGCTGTCCGGCATGACGACCGCGGGAAGCGGACAGGAGCCGCAGCGCACCGGGACGCATGAGACGATCGCCGGTGTCGAGTGCGACGACTATTCGTTGCACACCGACACGATCGCGGTCGACGTCTGCAATGCGCCCGGCATGAAGAGCTTTCCGCTCGTGATCCGCACGTCGGTTGGCGGCACGACGGGGTTCGAAGCCAAAGCCACGAGCGTCGTGCGCACCGTCCTGTCTCCTTCGCTGTTCACGATTCCGTCCGGGTATCAGTCGCTGACCGGGCGCGACCTGCAGGAGCTCACGGCTCCTGGTCGCCAGCGGCAAGCCCCGAGCTCGGACGACGATCTGCAATAGCAACGTCAGTACTGCCACTGTTGGACGTTTTCTCCGGCTGGCGCGTGGCGCTTGATCGTCGCCGCCATCTCGCGAACGATCGCGGCGTTGGTCGCGTGCTGCCAACCGTGACCCTTCTCCGGCCGGCCGTAGTTGAATACGCCGGGCACATGTGGAGCCGTCGTCGAGTCGAGAAAGGCTTGGAGATCGTAGACGGCGAGATTGAGATAGAAGTTGTCCATGTCGCCGACATCGACGTGCAGCTTGTCCACGAGTTGGGGTCCGACCGTAGCCCAATGCGCGGCGAGGTACGCGCGCAGATCGAACCCGTGATCGCGCATGTAAGCCGCGACCGCGTGATCGATGTGCCCGGTGCGCTTGTCCCAGAGCGGCGTCGGATAGCCGTCCGATCCCACCGGGCCGTAGGCCGCATCCCACGCTTCGAACTGTTGCCCTGATCGGCCATGGCTGCCGAGCACATCTTCCATTGCGCTGAACTGCCGCTCGGTCACGAATGGCTGTCCGTCATTGCCGCGCATGATGATGCGCTCGGGATGGAACCACGGACTCACGGGACTGAAGATCTGACCACCTGACTCGCCGACAGTGAACGCGTTCGTGTCCGCGTAGGCATCGACCATGTCGTAGTGCCGGAAATCGACCGGGTCGGGATACAACGTCCACGTCCCGCCAAAGACATCGGGATGGTAGATCTGGAGCGCGATCGACTCCCAGCCGCCCGTCGAGCCGCCGGTGAGGACGCGCGCGTACGACTTGGGGATCATGCGAAAGTGCTGCTCGAGGTACGGGATCAGCTCCTGGAGAATGGCGTCTCCGTACGGGCCGTTATTCGCGGAGTTGACGGCGTAGGAGTCATCGAAGTAGGGCGTTGGATGCTGGAACGTCACCGCGATCATCCGCGGAAATCCCGCGCCATCCCAGTCGTGATAGAACACGTTGCCCGGCTCCATGTTGTAGCCCCGCATCATGGCGACGATCTGGGGAGGCGCTGGTTGGGTGTCAGTCGTGAAGCCAAGTGGTGGGCGGAGGCCGAAGTGTCCTTGCTGATAGATCGTGGGATAGTGCGCCGTGGGATGTTCGTCGTAGCCCTTGGGGAGGAGCACCGTGGCGCCCAAGAAGATCGGGTGGCCCCAGAACTTGGTGAGCATCGGGCTTTCGATCTTCACGTGCTTGACCCACTTCGTGTCCGGGGGGAGTGTCACCGGCGGCAGCACGCGGGCGAGGGCGATGTTGATCCGATAACCGGAGGCCGGGTCGAGGTGAACCCGCTGCGGCGCGCTCACCAGATTGCCGGGCGCTTTATAGAATTGTTGGCCTTCCCACTGGTCCATGTGCGCCCAGATCGTGTGGCCGTCGGCGCGGTGGAGCTCGGTGTAGACGTTGAGCACAGCCTGGACCCAGTAGTCACCGGCCGCGATATCGTGAAGCGACGCGAGCGGATACCCCGGCGTCGAGTCGGTGATGATCGCGGGTTGTCCTGGTCGCAGGCCGCTCACGTCCGACGCGTACATCGCGACGTTGGTCGAGAACCCGCCGGCGATCTCGCGCGGCTCGGGTGTCGAGTCGCGCGTGACGAGGACGAACATGCGGCCGGTGATAGGCGCGTCGTGCACCGACGACGGAAACGAGATGGCGAACTGCGCCGATCCCGACGATGATTGGATGTGGCAGCCGAAGAGGAGCGCGATCGCGAGGGCGGCAGCGAGTCTCATGCGTTGAGCCTATGGGGCAGAGGTTGGCAGAACTTGGAAGCGAACAATGCTCAACGCCATGCGTTCGACCAGCCTGTGGCGGAATGACCGTCGCGTTGACTAGCGAATGTCAATCATATACCATTGACAAATGGTAGACGAGCATCCGATTGGAGTTGCTTCGGAACGAACCGGCATCAGCCCGCACGTGCTCCGGGTGTGGGAGCGCCGCTATCGCGCCATCGAGCCGACACGGACCGATGGCGGCCGGCGACTCTACTCCGACGCCGACATCGAGCGACTCCGCCTGATGGCGCTGGCCACCGCGGCCGGACGCGGCATTTCCCAGGTTGCCAATCTGCCCACGAAAGAATTGGCGCGGTTGGTCCGCGATGACGAGGAAGCGCGCCGCCAACTCGGCACCACTCGCCGAGCGCGGACCTCGGGAACAACCGCCCCGGGTGACGTCGCCGCGGCTCGAGCCCGCGCGCGCGCCCTCGACGCCGTCGGCCTGGAGCGCGTGCTGAGGCGATCCGCCGCGCTCGTGGGTGCGGGCGCGTTCATTGACACCGTGGCGACACCGCTGTTGAAAGAGATCGGCGAACAACGCAACGCCGGGGAGCTCGCCCCTGGCGAAGAGCAGCTGGTGCTCGTCGCGCTCCGCCGGGTCATCGAGGGCATTGTGCCCGTCCTCATCGTCTCGGGCGATGCCCCGAACTTGCTCGTGGCGACACCTGTGGGCGACCGCCACGAGATCGAGGCCGTCATGGCGACGGCTGGGGCGGCCATCGAAGGGTGGCGCGTCACGTATCTCGGTCCCGGCGTGCCCGTCAGCGAGATCGCGGTGGCCGCCGCGAGCACGTCGGCCCGCGCGGTGAGCGTGACCGTGCCGCGAGCCGGCAACAACGACCTCTTGCTCCAGGAACTGCGGGCGTTGCGCGGGCGACTCGCGGCCCGCGTGCCGCTGCTCGCCGGCGGAGCCGGCGCGCTCGAGATCGCCGCGGAGCTGAGGGGAGCCGGAGTCCACGTGATCGAGAACCTCACCGACTTGAGACAGGCCCTCCGCGCCGCGAGCCCGTCGGAGACGTAGATGCGCGTCTATCGGATCACGCTGCGCAACACGCCGGCCGCCTTTGTCATCGGAGCGATCGCGCTGGTCGTCGGAGGCGCGCTGCTCACGCTCGGCGCCAGCGCGTTCGTCATTCGACGCCTGACCGGGAAACCAACGGTCAGACCGTTGGATCCCCAGAAGGAGGTGTTCCCTCCTGCACTGCCACTGCCGGAGTCGCCGGCTTCCCGCGACGGTGCCACGGGACCGCGGGCGTTGCGCGACGGACCAGGAGATCACGGTAGTACAGGGTGATGCGCGACTGAATCGCATACTTCGTGTCGCCAGGGGCGGCCCGGAAGGGCGCATACCGCTGCTTGTCCCCGGACACCTTGAACCACCACCACGGCTCAGCCAGCTCGTTCCGCTGCTCGACGCGGCACGAGAACGTGCGGCTGTCATCCTCGAAGTCGAATTCCTGTGCGGCCATCGTCACAGGATCCGCGCCACGGCCGCATCGCGATTCCAACCCGGGCTCGCCAGATGGCGCGCCACCGCCATCACGACTTCACTGTCCGATGCGTCGAGCGCGACGTCGACACGGCGATGCGTCGTCCACGGGCCATCGTCGGTCTGCACGATGTAGCGCCAGGCGAGGCTCACGGTCGGGAGTGCGTGAGCCGTCGTCTCGCTGGGCCGAATGGGAATCACGCTCTTCGTGTCGTCGAATTGCGAGACGATGATGTTGCGACGCCGCTGCGTGCGACGGTGCGTCTGCGTGAACGTGACTTCGCGCATTGGGCCATCCATAGGGACAACTCCTGACATAAGGCTGAGTGGCGATCTGACCCTTGAAAGATACCCCTCCAGCCTGGGTCTGTCAAATATATGTCTAGGACAAAACATTGACAGATACCATCCCGGGGTATAATGTTCAGGTCTATCGAACGGGAGTCTTCATGGACGGCAAGAGTGTCACGACCGCACGCGTCAGTCCCTTGGCGGACCGCGTCGTCGTACGAGCGCTGGAAGAGACGGAGCAGATGCGGGGCGGGCTCTTTATTCCCGATACCGCCAAGGAGAAGCCGCAGCAGGGCGAGATCGTCGCCGTTGGACCCGGCCGCTTCGACGAGGGCAAGCGGGTCCCCATGGAGGTCAAGGTTGGCGACAAAATCCTCTACGGGAAGTACACCGGCACGGAAGTCACCGTCGATTCAGAACCACTGCTCATCCTTCGCGAGTCGGACGTCCTCGCGGTCATCAGTTAGGTCTTCCTGGAAAATCCGATCATGTCTACCAAAGAGCTCCATTTCAGTACGGACGCGCGCGCGGCGCTCAAGCGCGGCGTCGACCAGCTCGCCGATGCGGTGAAGGTCACGCTCGGTCCCCGAGGGCGGAATGTCGTCATCGACAAGAAATTCGGCGCGCCGACCATCACCAAGGATGGGGTCACGGTCGCGAAAGAGATCGAGCTCTCGGACCCCATCGAGAACATGGGGGCCCAGATGGTGAAAGAGGTCGCCACCAAGACCTCTGACATCGCGGGCGATGGCACCACGACCGCGACGGTCCTGGCGCAGGCGATCTTCCGCCAGGGGCTCAAGAACGTCACCGCGGGCGTCAATCCGATGGCGCTCAAGCGCGGCATCGACAAGGCCGTCGCCGCCGTCGTTGCGGACCTCAAGACGCTGAGTTTGCCGACCGCCGGGAAGAAAGAGATCGCGCAGGTCGGCACCATTTCGGCCAACAACGATGCGGAGATCGGCAATCTCATTGCTGAAGCAATGGAGAAAGTCGGGAAAGACGGGGTCATCACCGTCGAGGAGGCTCGTGGCCTCGAGACGACGCTCGACACCGTCGAAGGGATGCAATTCGACCGGGGGTATCTGTCGCCGTACTTCGTGACGGAGCCGGAGAAGATGGAAGCGGTCCTGGAGGACGCCTACATCCTCATCCACGACAAGAAGATCTCGTCGATGAAGGACATGCTGCCCATCCTCGAAAAGGTCGCCCAGCTCGGGAAGCCGCTCCTCATCATCGCCGAGGACATCGAGGGCGAGGCCCTGGCCACGCTCGTGGTCAACAAGCTTCGCGGCACGCTCCGCATCTGCGCGGTCAAGGCTCCCGGCTTTGGTGATCGTCGGAAGGCCATGCTCGCGGACGTCGCCGTGCTCACGAACGGCACGGTCATCTCAGAGGATGTCGGCTTCAAGCTCGAGAACGCCAGCGTCAAGGATCTGGGTCAGGCGAAGCGCATCGTGGTCGACAAGGACGATACGACGATTATCGATGGCGCGGGTGAGACTGAGGCGATCCAAGGGCGCATCAAAGAGATCCGCACTGCCATGGACAAGTCGACGTCTGATTACGATAAGGAGAAGCTGCAGGAGCGGTTGGCCAAGCTCGCCGGCGGCGTGGCGATCATCAATGTCGGCGCGGCGACCGAGCCCGAGATGAAAGAGAAGAAGGCCCGGGTCGAGGACGCGCTGCATGCGACGCGTGCGGCGGTCGAGGAAGGCATCGTGCCTGGGGGCGGCGTCGCGTTCTTGCGCGCGCAAAAGGCGCTCTCGGCGCTGGTGCTCGCGGACGCCGACGAGCAGATCGGGGTGGGAATTGTGCGGCGGGCCATCGAGGAGCCGATCCGTATCATCGTTCAGAATGCGGGCGTCGAAGGGTCGATCGTGGTCGAGAAAGTGCGGGCGTCGAACGCGAACAACTATGGGTACAATGCGCAGACGGACACGTACGAGGATCTCGTGCTCGCCGGCGTCATCGATCCCACGAAAGTGACGCGCACTGCGCTGCAGAATGCGGCGTCTATCGCTGGATTATTGCTTACGACCGAGGCGATCGTGTCGGAGAAGAAAGAGGAGAAAGGTGCTGCCTCCTCCCCGGCAGCCGGAATGGGCGGCATGTACTAGGGGGGTCCGGCGCGGGGGTCGGTGTTCGACATTCGCTACAGCCTTCAAAAAGCAGGCGGCTTACGCGAATGTCGAACACCTCCCGTGAGCGTTATTCTTAGCTCGCAATGCAAGCGCTCCGCATAGACTCGTACGGTCCGATTACCGCGCTCGCGCCACACGATATTCCGGTCCCGACACCGGGGCCCGACGACGTGCTGGTCGAGGTTCATGCTGCCGCGATCAATCCCAGTGACATCGTTAGTGCCGAGGGGCGGTTCGCCAATGGGCGGCTTCCGCGTACGCTCGGACGTGATTTTGCGGGACGGGTCACGAAAGGGCCGCCGGAGCTTGTTGGTCGGGATGTGTATGGATCTGGCGGCGACCTCGGCATTCGCCGGGATGGCGCTCACGCCGAGTATGTGGCGCTTCCCCGCGACGCGATCGTGGTCCGGCCCAAGAATCTGACGGCCGAGCAAGCAGCGGTGATCGGCGTGCCGTTCATCACGGCGTGGACTGGGGTGCAGGCGGGGGAGCTCGCCGAGGGTCAGTGGCTCATCGCCTCCGGGGCTGCCGGTGCGGTTGGCTTTGCCGCCACCCAGCTCGCTGTCGCGCGTGGTGCGCACGTGGTCGCGCTTGTCAGAGACGCCGCCGAGGCGTCGCGACTCGTCGCGAATCATGTTGCGGCAATCGCGAGGTCGGACCAGAACGATCTCGTGGCAGTCGTTCGGACTGCCACTGGTGGGCGCGGCGCGGACCTCGCGCTCAACGGCGTCGGCGCGGCGATCTTCCAGCCGATGCTCGACGCTTTAGCCCCAGGCGGGGCGATGGTTGTCTACTCGGCCGCGGGCGGACGGGAGGTGACACTCGACCTCCTGTCGTTCTATCACCGCCGGCTCCGCGTGCTGAGCGTGGACACGGTTGCGGACGAGGCCGTCAAATGTGCGCGGGTCCTTACGGCGCTCGTTCCGCTGTTCGAGTCCGGCGCTCTCGCGCCGCTCACAGTTGTCGAGCGATACCCGTTGTCTCAGGCCGCGGCGGCGTATGCGCGCGTCGCGGCTGGTGTGGCGGGCAAGGTTGTGCTCGTGCCGGATCGGTTGTTCGCGGCGACGCCGTAGAAACGAAAGCGACCTCGCACCTCTAGAAGATGCGTGGTCGTCACGTGGCCTGGTGGTTTCTACTGGTGCGATTTGTCAGACGGGTGGTTGTTGTCGTGCTTCTCTGACGGCGGCAACGCCTGGGCGTGCGAGGCTTTCCCGGCGGTATAACGGGCCTCGAGATCTTGGTTCTCGGTCGCGTGCCGCTGGACGCGCTGATCGGACGATTCGTCGTTGCGGGGATTGGCGATCTCTTGCTGGTGCCGGTTGTCCATCGTGGTCCGCTGACTCGCGTAATCCCGATCGAGCGGTCCGGAATCCCACGACGCGACGGCAACGGTGGTGACCTGAGGGTCCTGCCTCGGCTCCCTTCCGTATGAAGCACACGCCGCGATTGCCGCGAGCGTGCCGAGGACAGCCAGCATCTGTACCGAGCGTTGGAGGCGCATAGACCCTCCCGGGCCAAAGAGTGTGACGCACTATCACTTGCCCACTATTATATTGCACGCAACTTAATTTGTCAATATCTAGTTGTGCTTTATCATATATGATGCTATCTTATTGCATGCCCAAGCTGGCTCGACTGCACGGCACCGACTCGGTCGCATTGGCGGATCAGCTGTGCTTTGATCTCTACGCCGCCGCGCGCGCGATCACGCGGGCGTACCGGCCGATCCTGTCTACGTTGGGGCTCACCTACCCGCAGTACCTGGTCATGGGGATGCTGTGGCAGCATTCCCCGCGGACCGTGAAGGATCTGGGCGAGCGCCTGGATCTCGACTCGGGCACGCTGTCACCGTTGCTCAAGCGACTGGAGGCATCCGGGCTCGTCACGCGCCGCCGTCGCAGCGATGACGAGCGCACGGTCGACATCACGCCGACGCCCAAAGGGCGGGCGCTCGAGCGCGAGGCCGAGCGGGTGCCGATCGAGATGGCCGCCGTGATGGGAGTCTCGGAGGGCGAGGAGCGCAAGCTCCGCTCCCTCTTGCAGAAGATCACCGATTCGGTCGCGGGGGAAATGGATGAGGCCCCGGCGCGCGCCGGATAGGCGATGGACGCCGCATCGTCGTCACTCGGCGGCCAGATTGCCGCCGCAACCAATCCCCGACCGGATGCGGGACGCTCGCTGACATTTCCTGGTGGTCGCGCCGTCATTCTCGTCGTCGAGCGCGACCCGCATGTCCGTGACCTCGAACAATTCTTCCTGAACGAAGCCGGCTACGGAGTCGAATTCGCCGCCGACGGCATCGCCGCGCTGGCGATGACGCGTACGCTGGCGCCACACATTGTGATCACGGAGATCCTCGTGCCCAAACTCGATGGGCTCGCGCTCTGCCGCGCGATCAAGGAGGATCCTGCGCTGTGCCACACCGCGGTCCTCGTCTTCAGCATCCTGTCGGCCCACGCGCGCGCTGAAGAAGCGGGTGCTGATGCGTTTCTCATGAAGCCGCTGGCCGAGCGTCGACTCGTGGAGACCGTCCGTGCGTTGATCGCGACGCGCGCGTCGGCGTCGCCCCGCCCGTGATCGGCGACGGGTCGGCCTCTCGGGGCAATGGCGCATCGCCAGAACTCGTCCCGCGCGTGCGCACGGGGAACCCCCAGGCGGACGAAGTGCTCGGCGGCGGATTTCCCGGCAACTCGATCAATATCGTGATGGGGCAGCCGGGAACGGGAAAGACCATCTTCGCCGAGCAGTTGCTGTTCGAGAATGCGGGGGGTGACCGCCCGTCGCTCTTTATCACGACCCTCTCCGAGCCCCTCGCGAAAGCGGTGAGCTACGCGCAGCGGTTCCGCTTCTTCGACGCGCACAAGTTGGACTCGGACATTCAGTATCACGATGTGGGCGCCGTGCTCGCTGCCGACGGTCCGGACGTCCTGGTCCCATGGCTGGCCGACATCATCAAGACGTCGCGGCCGAAGCTCATTCTCATCGATTCATTCCGTGCCATTCACGACCTCGGCACGTCCGTGCCGCAGATGCGGCGCCTCGTCGCCGAGCTGGCCGGGCTCCTGTCCGCGTACGACACGACCACATTCCTGCTCGGCGAGTACACGACCGACGACATCCACCGGTTCCCGGAATTCGCGATCGGCGACTCGATCGTCGAATTGGCGCGGCGCTCACTCAGCTCACGCGACGAGCGGTACTTCCGCGTGCTCAAGCTGCGCGGCAGCGGGTATCGGGAGGGGCAGCACGCCCTTCGCATTACCGAGGACGGGCTGACGCTCTCCCCGCGACTCGTGTCGCCGTCTGTTCCGGAGACGTATGTACCGCGTTTGGAGCGTGTGCCCACCGGGGTCGACGGGCTCGATCCGATGATTGGCGGCGGCCTCTGGTCCGGATCGACGACGCTGCTCGTGGGGCCGACCGGATCGGGAAAGACGACGGTGGCGCTCCAATTCGCGCTCGAAGGCGTGCGACGCGGCGAGCCGGCGCTGTACGTGCACTTTCAGGAAAATCCCTCGCAGCTGCGTCGGGCGATCGACGGGCTCGGGACGAGCGCCGAGCAGGTGATCGCCGCGGGCCTGACGCTGCGATACGAGTCACCGGTCGAGCTCCAGATCGACAGCATCATTGTGGACATCTTCGAGCGGATCAAGGGCGGCACGGTGCGACGCGTAGTGGTCGACGCCATCGGCGACCTGGTGACGGCCGCCAGCGACCCGCAGCGGCTGCACGACTATCTGTACGCCCTCGTCCAGCACTTCACCGTGCACAACGTCACGAGCATGCTGACGTTCGAGTCCGACGGCGGCAATTCCAGCGTCATCGATTTCGGGCATCGGTTTTCCTACATCTCGGACAACGTGCTCCTGTTGGGCTTGGGTGGAGTGGAACGGACCATGCGCACTATGCGCATCGTGAAGACGCGGAACAGCGACCATGACCCGAATGTGCGCGAGCTCGCGATTCGCGCAGGAGGCGCGCGCATTGTCTGAGTACCACACCGCGCGCCTCTCGGATCCGCGCTTGTCGCAGCTGACCCAACTGAGCCGGGCTTTTTCCAACACCTCGTCGCTCGGCAACCTGTTGCGTCTCGCGGTGGAGCAGGCGGCCCAGCTCCTCAGCGCACAACAAGCCGTGCTGATGCTCGCGGACGACGACGGCATGCTCCGTGTGCGGGCGGCGGTCGGGGTGGCCGATGACGTCGTGGCCCGCTTTCGACAGTCCTTCGACGAGTCGTTGGTCACGCGGCTCCACGGTCTCTTCGGGCACGACGCCGCGGCGGGGTTCATTGGCGTGCCGCTCGTCGTGCAAGGCCGGGTCACGGGGTTGCTGGCGGTGATACGCCCGCGCGCGAGCGAGGTGACGGACGACGATGAGGCACTGTTGTCCGGGTTGGCCGACCAGACGGCGGCGCCGCTCGAGCACGCGCTCCTGGCCGAGCGGATGGAGCGGGTGACGCTGGTCGCGGATAACGTGCGCCTCTACGAAGCGGAGCGCGCCGCCCGGCTGGCCGCCGACCGCGCACGCGCCGAGGCCGAGGCGGCGAACCGCGCGAAGAGCGAGTTCCTGGCCAACATGAGTCATGAGCTTCGCACGCCGCTGCAGGCGATTAGCGGGTATGTCGAGTTGATCGACATGGGGTTGCGAGGGCCAGTCACGGATGAGATTCGTGAGGATCTCCGCCGCATTCGCGCCAGTCAGCGCGTGTTGCTGCGCCTCGTGGAGGATGTGCTCGACGTCGCGAAGCTGGGCACCGGGCACGTCGAGGTGGACCTGTCGGACGTTGCGTTGCACGAGCTCTTGTCGAGCGCGGAAGCGCACGTCTTCCCACAGCTCTACGCGAAATCGCTCCGCTACGAGTACCGTGGCTGCGATCCGGCGGTGACGGTGCGTGCGAACCGCGAGCGGCTGCAGCAGATCATCCTCAATCTGCTGAGCAACGCGATCAAGTTCACGGCCGCCGGTGGCGCGATCGTGCTCAGTGTGGAGGCTTCCGCGAAGGCCGTGGTCATCCGGGTCGCGGACAACGGCCGCGGCATACCGGCGGACAAGCTGGACGAGATATTCGAGCCCTTCGTCCGTGTCGAAAGTGGATTTTCGCGGGCTAATGACGGGGCCGGCCTGGGGCTCGCGATCAGTCGGGCGCTGAGCCGGGCGATGGGCGGCGACCTCACGGTCGAGAGTACGCTGGGCCGGGGTTCAACTTTTACGTTGAGCCTGACCCGCTCCTGACGCTGGCCAAGCATCAGGAGCGGCCTTACGAACTACGCTCCGCTCGGTGCTGCGAGATTGCCGCACGCAACAACTAGTTGCATGTTCGTCGACGACGCGTTCACGTTCACGTGAAAGTCACCGGTCACCGGCAACTCGGCTTGCAGCGTCGCCGTCGCGGTCGCCGTGCCGTCGTTCTTGACCGTGAGCGGCGGATAGGCGCTGAACGAGCCGATCAAATCGCCGTCATTGCCACACTGGCCGCGGTAGACCTCCCACGGATGGACGCCCTTGGGAGCGGCGTTGCTGATGGCGATGGTCGCCAGGCTGCTTCCGGGTCCGTTACCGCCGAGCGAGGCCGTGCCGTGCATATCAACCGCGCCACTCATGCCGCCGGTCGTCGATAGTGTGCCGTTCCACTGCGTGCTCGAGTGGGCGTTCTTGGGATCGATCTGACCGACCTTCTGATGACTGGCGAACGGGTTGCACGAGCTGAAAATGGCCAGCGTCGCGAGCGAGGTCGTAATGAGTGCGTAATGTCGAACGTACATAAGCCCTCCAGGGCCAACTTCTTTCGGACGACCACCCCGGCGTGTCAGGTGCCGCGCCGCCGACAACAGTCCGATCGAGCAACAGCGTGCGTGGTGATACTACATCGCGCCAACCCACACGACTGACGCGGCCTCGAGGAGCAGCAGATCCTCGAGCTCATGGATCACACCGTTCGAGGCGAGAATGTCGGTGCGTGAGACGAGTGCACCGCCGTAGTAGATGCGCCCCGAGCGCGCGGCCACGGACACCGGCCGACCGGCGAGCGTTCGCGACGTTGAGTTTCTGTATCTGACGACGTCGGCCGCGAGGATCCGGCCTGGCACGACGTGACTGCGCAGTGTGTCGGCCAACTCCTCGGGATCGTTGAGCAGCGTTTCGAGCCGATACGAGGGGACTCTGGTGAACGCTGCATCGGTCGGTGCGAACAACGTGAACGGTCCCCCGCCCCGCAGCGTATCGACCAGCCCCGCGACTCTGATCGCCCGTATCAGGAACGAGAACCGACCGGCACTGGTCGCCGCGCCGACGATGTCGACTTGCCTGGGTCGCATGTCACGGTTGGTCGATGATGAATATCACGCTCGCAATCGTGAGCGCGCCGATCACCACCCACCACAGGACAAACCCTACGACTTCAGCTCGCGAGTGATGGATGTGTGCGCGGCGCCAGCCACCTCGGTGTACGCCGCCAGCGATCGTCGGACCCTCGCTCGCGTGGTCACCGACGTGCGAGCGCGGGTTACTGCGCCCCTCAACGGGGTGCCTCACGATTACCGGTGCTGCCATGACCTGCTCCACTGATGTCACACATGACATAGCGCATAATACGAGCCACCTCTACACCATGATGACTCCGGGAACAGTCAGGGTAAATGTCGATCCGACGCCGAGCGTGCTCTCGACCGTGAGGTCGCCGCCCATTCCTCGCGCGAGATCGCGGCTGATGGCGAGGCCGAGCCCGGTCCCTTCATCGTTCCCCGCCAAGCGCGCGCCAACCTGCACGAACGGCTCGAAGATCGACTGGAGCTGCTCGGGGGCGATCCCCCGCCCCGTGTCACTCACGCTCAGCTTCACCGGCAGCGCGGCCGTCGGTGGAGCGAGTGGCGGCGCGCTCTCGGTCCGGCGTCGATCGACCGGCGTCGCCGCCAGGTAGACCCGCCCGCCGGGCGCCGTGAACCTGATCGCGTTGGCCAGCAAGTTGAGCAAAATCTGGAGCACTTTGTCCCGATCGGCGTGCATGGAGAGCGTCGATGGACAGGGCACGCGCGCGAGCTCGAGCCGCTGGGCTACCGCGAGCGGCGCCACCATATATCCCGCCGCGTCGAGGACTTCACTGACGGGCGCGTCGGTGATGAGGAAGCTCGCCTGCGATTCTCTGAGCCGCGCGACTCGCAAGACATCATTGATGAGACCGAGCAGGTGCATACCGGCCCGTCGTATCCGACTCAAGGCCTCGGTCTGGTCCGCGGACACCGGTCCCTTCATGCCCAACGTCAGCAGCTCGGTATAACCGAGGATGGCGTTCAACGGCGTGCGGAGCTCGTGGCTCATCGAGGTGAGAGCGGTGCCCTTTGCCTCGTTGGCGAGCTCCGCGTCATCGCGCGCCGTATCGGCGCCGATCCGGGCCAAGCGCCCGTCGTCATAGCGGCGGGCGCCATCGAGCAGATTCGCGCACCGGGCGGCGAGGTCCTCCGCCAGGACGACGTCATCGCTCGTATACGGCGCGGCCCCAATCGGGTTGACGAACGTGATCGCGCCGCGGAGCCGGTCGTGGGCGAGGAGCGGTACGACGAGGAGCGAGCCGAGTCCGAGGGCGCGGAGAATACGCAGATTGTCGGGACCGTGCGCCGCCCCGGCGAGCACCGTCTCGTTGTCCGAGGCGACGATGGTCGAGACGCGCGACAGCACGATGAGGGGGGCGCCAATCGGATCGCCGGGCGCCGGCGACCAATGCCCGTCGAGCTCGCCGGCGAGCCCTTCCTTCGCCCGGTCAGGGTGCGCGATCGCCAGCCGTCGCCAGGTGCCGGTTGCTTGGTCGACGTCCACGATAGACCACGCGCCAGGCACGGGGAGCGCGACCGTCGCAACCGTCGCATAGGCAGTCGCGAGCTCGAAGGACCCGCCGAGGCGGCGGCTCGTCTCGGCCAGGAACACCGCGCGGGCCCGCGCGTTGTCCGCGCGGCGCGCCTGATCCTGCTCGCGCAGCGCCGTGAGCAGCAGCCGCTCGGTGATCGCCCGGTGGCGTATCCGCGTGACCTCGCGGCGTTGGGCCCGGCGCAGCGTGACCACCAGATAGTCCAACCGCCCGCCCTCCTCCACGACGGGCCACGCGTCGCACATCCAGAGGAGTCCGATGCGCGCGTGGTACGCCGCGATGCCGTCCCGCCGCACGCGGTTCAGCAACGCGTTCACATCGTCGCGCGCCTCAACGGGCAAGGCGTCGGCGATGGGATCACCAATGCCGGCGTACGCCTCCGCGTCCGCGCTGATGCGCCGAAACGCCGCGTTGGTGAAGACGCATCCATGCGCGGCGCCGCTGACGACCGCGGACGCTACCGGAGCGTGCTCCAGAAAATGCTGCACGAGGGCGAGCGACGCGTCGGCGCCAGCAACCAGGCGATCCATTTATTCACCGGCGTCCGCGACGACCGCACCGCGCGCAGTGATCTCGTACGCGCGAGAGTGTCTGCTATGTGCACTGCCGCGCATCTTGACGACGGTCAGCATGGGCCGGAGCTCACCGGCGATCTCCACATATCGTTGCACGATGATGTCGTCCGTCACGAAAGACACATGGTCGAGTGGCGTTTCCGCGGTCATGACCACGGTGACACCCGTCGCCGTGAGTGCTCCGACGAGCCGATAGAGCGATTCACGGAAGTCGTCGCGAAAGGTCGGAGCGAGCGCCATCTCGAACCCGGACAGCGAGTCGATGACCACGCGCGTCGCACCAAGGCGCTCGACCTCCTCGAGGATAGCGGCCAGCGTCTCATCGACCGAGAGGTCCAGCGGCCGCAGATAGATGACGGCCAGCTTGTTGCGCTCGGTCATCGCCTGGAGGTCGAGACCCAACGCCGTCGCTCGGGCCAGGTACGCGTCCGGGTATTCCTCGAAGACGACCGCGACCGCGGCCTCGCCGCGCACGAGGCCATCGGCAAGGAACTGCGTGGCGAACATCGTCTTTCCACTGCCGGCCGGTCCGGTGATCAGCACCGCGTCACCCGCGGGATAGCCGCCGCCCGTCATCGCATCGAGTCCCGGGACGCCGGTGGCGAGCCGCTCTTGGCGTCGCGGGCGCCGCGCTTCCTGGTGCCCCGGAATGCGCGGAAAGACCTGCAGGCCGCGCTCGGTCATCCGGAATGTGTGGAGACCCGGTATCGGAGCGCGCCCGCGCATCTTGACCACCTGCAACTTGCGGACGACCGAGTTGCGTTCCGGCGCTTGTGAGAGCCAGAGAATGCCGTCGGCCACGGTGAAGAGCGGATTCGCGAGGTCGGGCGCGGCGTATTCGCCGATCAGGAAGGAGGTCACTTCCCATGTCGTGAGCTGGAGCGCGAGCCGCTGCACGAATTGCTCCATGCCCATCGCGTCGCTCGCCTGCCGCCCCGATGCGTGGAGCCCGAGAGTGCGACACGAGTCGACGACCACGAATGCGGGGCCGATGCGCTCGACTTCGTCGACGATCCGATGGAGGACCGCGGCGAGATCGTCGCGCAGCACTTCCTCGGCCAGATTGATGAAATGCACGGCGGTGCCGACGAGGTCCGACTGGAAGAAGCGGAATTGGCGCTGGTAGCGCAGCATCTTGAGGGTCGGCTCACCGAGCACCGTGAAATAGAGCGCGGGGCGCTCGACGGTGGCGTTGCTGAACACGATCTGTTGCGCCAGCGTGGTTTTTCCGGCGCCTGGTCCGCCGGCGACCAAGTTGAACGAGAGCTCCGGCAGTCCGCCGCGGAGCACCGTATCGAGACCGGGCACGCCGGTCAGCACGGATCCGATGAGGGACCCTTCCTCTATTGCGTCCTCGCGTATCTCGTCGTCGCGTCCCACGAGGTGAATCATGGGGTCGCCCCTCCGCGACGCGGACGTGCGGCGGTCGGGGGACGGGCGTACGCACTTTGTTCCAAAAGACTCAGCGCCATATCATCTCCGATCAACCGGCCGAGGAGCTCGATAAGAGCCGCGAGCACGGCTGCCGCGCCTTCGGTGGCGGCCGCCGCGCCATGGCGGGCCGCGGCGTCGCTCAGTCCGTCCAGGCAGTACACCGACCGGGCGCTCGTCCGCACCGTGTCGAGTACGGGATGGCCGCCCTCGGCCTGAGCCGTGGCCAGCGCGCGCGCGAAGAGGGCGCGACATCCGTCGTTACCGATCCAACGTGACAGCTCGTCGGACGCGCGGCGACAGACGCGGTCCGCCCCGTTTGTCGTGTCGGCGCCCGGCGGCGCCATCGTTTCGCGAGTGAGCAGTTGGCGCGCCAGCTCGCGGGCGCGGCTAGGCACCGGCGGGTGCCGCAACATTGCCGCAAGCGATGATCGTCGCCTTGTCGGTCGGCGACGCGTTCACGTTGACGTGATAGTCGCCGACCAACAGCTCGGAGGCCAACGTCGCGGTGGCGGACGCCGTGCCGTCCTCTTTGACAGCGAGCCACGGATACGCGCTCAACACGCCGATCAGGCTCGCGTCGTTGCCACACTGACCGCGGTAGACTTCCCACGGATGCAATCCTCGGGGTACCGCGTTGCTGAGCGCGACGGTCGCCACACTGCTGCCGGGTCCGTTGCGAACCAGCGACGCCGTGCCGGACACGTCGTACGCGCCGTGCTGTCCGCTCGGCATCGTCAATGTGCCGGTCCAGTGTGCGCTGCCGAGGGGATCCTGCGGGCCGATCTGCGCTACCTTCCGCTGGCTGATCGAGCTGCAGGAGACAACCACCACGAGCGTCGCGAGCGCGACGAGAATGGGGACGTAGCGTCGAATATGCATCAGCCCTCCGGGCCAACCACAGATGCATATACTACTACTTTGACTAGCCTATGTCAAGGACGGTAATTGGACAAATGGTAGACAAAGCCCTGAGTTTCGCATCGGATATCCGTCCCATGTTCACGGACATGGATGTGGCCCACATGAAGAAGGCCATGGACCTCTCTAATCGTGACAGCGTCTTCGCGCACGCTGATGCGATCTACGAGGCTGTGCTGAGCGGGCACATGCCTCCGCCGAGCGCTGGCGAGCCGCGGTGGAGTGCCGAGGCGTGCGCGAGGTTCAAGGCCTGGAAAGAACAGGGTGGTCTGCCATGATAGTGGAACCGCAGTTCAGAGTGACGAGCACGGTGATCGTTCGCGATATCGCTCGATCGGTGGCGTTTTATCGCGACGTGCTGGGGGCTACCGTCGTGGACGATGGGGAGCCGACGTACGTGCAGCTGGGGAATACCTGGATCATCATCGCCCTGGGTGGAGGGCCAACCGATGATAAGCCCGAGGTCGTGGCGTCGCCGCCGCGCGATCCGAACGTCCTGAGCTATTTTCTGAATCTCCGCGTCGCCGACATCAAGCGTTGCTATGACCTCTGGTCATCGCGCGGCGCGAAGTTTGTCACCGAGCCGAAGGTTCACGAAACGGAGATACGGTGCTACATGCGTGATCCGGACGGCTATCTGATCGAAGTTGGGCAGACCACGGATACGCCGGGGCCGCTCGACCTGTAAAAAACGGGAGGAGCCGATGCACGGATTTAAAGGCGAGCGGGTTCTCATGCGCATTCATATCGGCGAGCGCGATCACTACAAAGGGCGTCTGCTGTACCAAGCCATCATCGAGCTCTTGCGGGAGCGGAAGTACGCCGGGGCTACTGCGTTCCGTGGCGTCATGGGGTTTGGCGCCAGCGCGGTGCTGCACACGGACCGCCACGAGTATCTCTCGTTCGATCTCCCGATCGTCGTGGAGTGTGTCGAGACTCAAGAGCGCATTGCGGCGATACTCCCCGAGCTCGACACGATGATCGATGGAGGATTGATCACCCTCGAGAGAGCGAAGGTGATCATGTATCGGCCTCATTTGCCAGAAGAAGAGCGACCGGACGAGTGGCCGATCGACATCACGGGCAGCTGGGAGGTGGCTCCGCCCGGCTAAATCGAGAAGAGCACCTTTCCGCCTCCCTCGGCGTGCGATAGCGCCTCCGCGGCCGCGGTGAGTGGGTACGTGCGCGCGATGGGGATGTTGAGCTTGCCGTTGGCGACGAGCCGCGCGCCGAGCTTCATGGCCGCGGCGATTTTCGGCGATGATCGATACCGCGGCCCGTAGATCCAGAATCCGCGGATCACGATGTCGCGGAAGATGAGATCGAGGCCGTTGGCGACAATGGACCGACTGCCGAGGACGGAATACACCACGACCACGCCCGCGGGGGCGAGGCAACCGGCCAACAGCGCGGTCGATTCCCCGCCCACCAGGTCGATGGCCAATGTGATTGCAGCATTGGATGTGGCAGCCGCGACGCGGGCCTGGACATCCGGTCCATCGACCAGGACCACATCGCCTCCGGCAGCGCAGAGCTCCTGCACGAGCTCCTGGCGACGCACGAGACTGACGGTGCGGAGGCCGAGGTGCTTGGCGATCGCGATCACCGAGCGGCCGACGCCGGAATTGCCGGCGTCCTGGATCACCCAGTCGCCGGGCTTAAGCTCGACGAACTCCGAGAGCAGCAGTGCGGCGGTGGGCGGGTTGATCGACAGCATCGAGAGCTGCCGCGGATCGGCGTCGGCCGGTAACGCGAACAGGCCGGCGGCCGGCATGACCAGTCGTTCGCGCCAGGCGTAGTGCGTCTGCGGAATGAGCACCCGGTCACCAATCGCTAAGTCGGTGACGTTCGATCCCACCGCGAGAATACGGGCGACACCCTCATTGCCGACTCCGGCGGGAAACGATGCCGGCAGCAGCGGATAGTGGCCCTCGATCTCGAGGATCTCCGAGTGATTGATCGGCGCGTACTCCACCGCGGCCAGGACCTCGCCGGCCTTGGGCGCATCGGGCTCGGGCAGGTGAGCCAGCTGGACAACCTCGGCGGGCGTTCCGAATCGGGCGATCCGCAGTGCTTGCATGGCAGCTCCGATTATGGGTAATTGCCCGTATCTTATCCAATCCACTATGGAACGGTTCCCCGTGTCTATTTCTCCCGAAGTGTGTAGTTGCGCCGCGCTGCGGCAGGCGGCGCGACATGTGACCCAGTTCTATGATGCTGCTCTGGCGCCGAGCGGGCTGGGCCTCAACCAGTTTTCCATCCTGTCACGGATCAAGATGGTCGGCCCCGTGGCCATCCAGGATCTGGCCCGGTTGCTCGTCATGGACCGGTCGACGCTCGGCCACCTATTACGGCCGCTCGCGCGGCGGCGCCTCGTGACCCTCGCGACGGATGCGCACGATCGTCGGAGTCGGCAGGTGGCGCTCACCGCCGCGGGCCGCGCGCTGCTGGTCGAGGCCAGGCCGATGTGGGTCGAGGCGCAGCGCCGGTTCTCGCGCACGATGGGCGAGGACACGGCGCGTCAGCTGCGCGTGATGCTCAAACGGGTAGCGACCTCAGAGTTTTGAGCCGCCGTCCACGTGGATTGAGTCACCCGTGATCCAGCGTGCGGCGTCAGAGGCGAGGAACGCCACGACATCGCCGATGTCATCGGGCTGCGCGAGTCGCTTGAGTGCCTGCATCCGCAGCGCGGCATCGCGTCCGGCGTCCGTCTTGGTGAAATTGGACATGTCGGTCTGGACGACGCCGGGAGCGACGGCGTTGACTCGAATCCCACGATCGCCGAGCGCGGCGGCGAAGTGCGTGACCAACGTCTCGATCGCGCCCTTGGTCGCCGAATAGGCGGCCAACGTGCCCACGGCCGCGCGCGCCCCGAGCGATGACATCAGGATGATGCTGCTCCCTGGACCCATGATCGGCAGCAGCTGCTGTACGAGAAAGAATGGGGCCCGCACGTTGATGGCGAAGAGCCTGTCGAAATCGTCGACCGTGGTGTCCTCGAGGCGAGCGGACTTGGAGACGCCCGCGTTGGCGACGAGGATGTCGAGGCGCTCACCGACAATGTCTCGGACGCGCGCGGCCAGCGTATGCGCGCCATCGACGGCGGCCAAGTCCGCCGCGACAGCCACGGCCTGTCCGCCAGCGGCACCGATCTCCGCGACGACGGCCTTCGCTTCAGCGGCACCGCGGCCGTAGTGCACCAACACCCTGGCCCCCGCCCTTGCCAGGGCGATAGCGCTCGCGCGGCCGATGCCACGGGAGGCACCGGTCACGAGGGCGGTCTTGCCAGCGGCCTGATCGTTGGTATCCACGTTGACTCCTAGGCGGCCAGCATGCCGCCATCCACTGGGATGGACGCGCCGGTCATGTATGAGGCGTCCGTCGAGGCCACAAAGGCGATCACCTGGGCGATCTCCTCTGGCGTGGCGAGCCGCTGAAACGGCACGGTCGAGACGAGCGCGGCCTTGTTCTCATCGGTATTCGTGAAGCGTGTGAGCATACCGGTATCCGTGGTACCCGGGGCCACGACATTGACGCGCACACCGGTCCCCGCCATTTCGAGCGCGGCGGACTTGGTGAGCCCTTCCACCGCATGCTTACTCGCGACGTACACGGATGCGCCGGCGGCGCCGATGCTTCCATAGGCCGACGAGACATTGACGATGCTCCCGTTCCCTTGCGCGGCCATCGCGCGTTGTTCGTGCTTCATGCTCAACAGCACGCCCAACACGTTCGTGTCGAATGTGGCCGCGTAGCTTTCGGCGGTCTGCTCGGTGACGAGGCCTTTGCGCCCTTCGGTCGCTGCGTTGTTGACGGCAATGTCCAGGCGGCCGAACCGCCCGACCGTTTGGTCGATCAGGTTGCGCACCTCCTCCTCGACGCGCACATCGGCATGGATGAACTCGGCGTTGGCGCCGAGCGCGCGTAGCGCCTGCGCCAGCGCGCGTCCCTCGGTGTCGCGCCGGCCGGACACGACGACATCGGCGCCCTGTTTCGCGAAGAGCACGGCGGTGGCGCGGCCGATCCCGGTCAGCGCGCCGGTGACCAATACGACTGGGTGTGGCATGTCACGCTCCTGGTTATTTGAACCGTTCGGTTCATTATAGACTGGCGACCGCGCATTGGTTCCCGCTATGTTGCGGGCATGGGTCGACCGAAGCAGTTCAGCCGGCGAGGCGTGTTGGAGAAGGCACTCCCGGTCTTTTGGCGGCACGGGTTCGCCGACACGAGCCTTCAGGAGTTGGAACGGGCCACCGGCGTCAACAAGTCGGGCCTGTATACCGAGTTCGATGGCAAAGAAGATCTTTTCCTGGAGAGTCTTCGTTATTATCTCGACGAGCAGAACAAGAGAGGGCTTCTGACGGCCGAGCCCCTGGGCTGGCGGAACGTCGAGCGGTTTCTGCGGCTCGGGCCAGGCACTGCCGAGGGGCGGAAGGGGTGCTTCTGCGTGAATTCCCTGTGCGACCTGTCGATTCTGCCGCCACGAGTTGCCGCGCTCGTGGCGCAACACATGTCACACCTCAAAGATCTTCTCGCACAGAATATCGAGGCCGAGAGAACGCGCATGGATGCGGCATCCATCGCCGATATGGTGCTGACCTTTTTTGCCGGATTGAGCATGCAGCACAATCTCGCGCACAGCCGCGCCTCGGTCCTGCGCAACATTCACCGCTTCATGGACGCGATAGAGTCACTGTGAGTGCAACGCGGCATCTTCTATCGCGGCGGCGACTTCCTTTGGCCTGGAGATGAAGACGACGTGACTGGCGCCGGCGACTTCGACTTTGTGGCTCTTGGCCCGGGCGGCATACCACCGTTCGAGCTCCGGATTGATGACCCGGTCTGATCCCGGCACGATCATCCAGCTGGGCTTGCCCTTCCACGCAGGGGTCGTGATGACCGCTTTGAAATTGTCGGCGGCGTTCAGCACCTGCGACCGCGCCATGAAAGCCGCCAGCTCGGCCGGCACGTCGGCCGCGAAGTACTCGTGAAACTGCGCCGGGTCCAGGTAGGTGAAACCGTCCGGCGTCACCTTCATCGCGGTGGACTTCGCGAGATCACTCGGGAATCGTTTTCCATCGCCGGACTCACTCTCTCCAGCGTCCGGCATATGGGCCGCGACGTACACGAGTCCGGCAACCGATGCGTCCGTCCCGGCTTCCGTGATTACGGAGCCGCCGTAGCTGTGAGCGACCAGGATGCACGGCCCGCCCTGTAGCGCGAGGACGCGCTTTGTGGCCGCCACATCATCGCGGAAGGACGTCTCCGGCTCCTGGACCATGCTGACGGTGTAGCCGTCTTTGATCAGAATGTCGTAGACGCCTTTCCAGCCGGAGCCATCCGCCCAAGCGCCGTGAACGAGAACGATATTCCGAACACCGCGCGGCGCATTCTGAGCTGACAGGGCGAGGGTGCTCATCAGGAATAGCGTGACGGACCTCATGGTATCCCTCCTCTCCTCTTCTATAATTGGGGCAGATCGCGGCCGGCCGACGTTCCACCCGTACGATACCACTCCATCTCTTCGGGCGTAACGGGTCGAAGCATGAGGTCAAAGGCGAGCCACGTCGTCTTCGCGAACGGGTAGCACGCGAAGGCGCCGCCAAGGACGAGCACGATCGTGGAGTACTGGAGCGCCGTCCACGGCACATGCGGATAGGTGAGCACGCCGACGACCGTCAGCGCTGCCGCGACCAGGAGCTCCACCGCGATCAAGTTGAACAGATACGCGCCGATGAAATAGTCGTCCTCGGCGCGATCGAGATCGATGCCGCACGTCGGACACTTCGCTTTGAGCGTGAGCCACGTGGCGAAGATCTTCCCGCCGCCACAGTTCGGACACCGGAGACGAATCGCGCGCCAGAACAGCGGCCATGCCCGGCGGACGTCGAGTGTCTGCTCGTCGAACTCGCGCTCTCTCATTAGAGAACAATACGACGAAGGCTCGGCAATTTCTGAAATCTCGGCAGATGTCTGCCGATCGAATGCTCTGGCATCAAAAGACTTAGCGCTTGGCCCGCGGGTTGCTTAGCTATGGCGCGCGCGCAACTTCAACAACTTTCCGGAAGCTCGCATGCCTGAGACGCTGACGCAAAGCAATGTCACCGCCCCCACCCAGTTTCTTGATGTCGGCAGTCAACGATACGCGTATCGCCGGTTCGGCGCGGGGTCAGGGCTTCCCCTCCTCTTGTTGCAACACTTCACGGGGACGCTCGACAACTGGGACCCGGCCGTCACCGATGCGCTCGCGACGGGACATGACGTCATTCTGTTCGATAGTGCCGGGATCGGGCGCTCGAGCGGTACGGTGCCGACCACGGTCGCCGGCATGGCAACGCATGCATTGGCGTTTCTCGATGGCCTCCACATCACGACCTGCGACGTCCTCGGATTCTCGCTCGGCGGGATGGTCGCGCAGGACATGGTGCGCAGTCGGCCGTCGATCTTCCGCCGCATGATCCTCGTCGGCACCGGCCCGCGTGGCGGCGAAGACATCATGCACCTCGATAAGCCCAGCCTCGCGAAACCCCTGAGCGACCCGACGCTTCGCGGATACGCGGTCTTGCAAAAGATCTTCTTCGCGCCAACGGCGTCGAGCCAGGCGGCCGGCGCGGCGTTCGTCGAGCGGCTCGGCCAGCGGAAAGCGGATCTGGAGCCCGCGTCCGGGCCGGCAGTCGCACAAGCGCAACTCGCGGCATTTCGCGACTGGGAGCGTTGGACGGGCGAGCGCTTCGCGGACTTGAGAGGCATCCGCCAGCCCACACTCGTCGTGAACGGAGTACACGATGAGATGATCCCGGTGCGGAACTCGTACTGGCTCAGTGAGAATCTGCCCAATGCCATACTGCTGACGTATCCGGACTCGGGACACGGCTCGCTCTTCCAGTATCACGACTCATTCACACGGCAAGCCGAGGCGTTCCTCGCCTCCGAGTTATGAACGTCACCACCGAGGTCATCGACGGCCTCCGCATTCGATTGTCGAGGGGCGGTCGCCCGGATGGACCTCCGGTCCTGTTCACGAGCCCGTGGCCTGAAAGCCTTTACTCTTTTCATCGCGTTCTTCCCTATTTCGCCGATCGCTATCTCACTATTGCGATCGATCTCCCCGGCTTCGGACTTTCCGAGAGTCGGCCCGACGTGATGTCGCCCAGGGCTACGGGCGCTTTTCTGGTCAAAGTCGCGGCGTATCTCAAACTCGAGCGGCTCTACGGAGTCGGTCCCGACGTTGGCGCGTTGGCGTTCTTGTTCGCGGCCGCGGACCATCCGACGTTATTTACGCGCCTGGCGGTTGGCGGCGCGGCAACCCGTGTGGATCTGGCGGGACCCGTGCTCAAGGCTGCCATTGAATCACCGAAAGGCGCGTTCGCGTCGATCGATGGAGCGGACGCCGTCGCGGATTACCTGAAGCAAGCCGCCCAGGTGACACCCCGCGACATTATCGACGACTATCGCGACGCGTCCGCCGGTCAGCGATTCGAGAACGCGGTGCAATATGTCCGCGCCTATAAGGAGGACCTGCCGATACTCGAACAGCGCCTGGGGCAGATCCGAACGCCGGTACTGGTCATCGCCGGCAAGAACGACCCGATCGTTCCGCCCGCGAACAATGAATTGCTCGCTGATCGATTGCCTCAGAGTCGCCTTGTCTTGGTGGAGGCTGCCCACCGCGCCTGGGAGGAAGCCACCGACGCGTACTCGAAGGAGATCCTGTCCTGGTTTACCCAGTGAACAGCACTTTGGCCATCATACCCTTGTCCTCGTGCCGGATCATGTGACAATGGAAAACTGACAGCCCGCGAATCACGGGGTTCCTCGCGTCGAGAACAATATCCAACGAACCCCCTGGCGGTACGGTGACCGTATCGAGCCACAGCGAATCGGGCGTCAGGAAATGCACCTGGTGAATGTGAAAGGGATGCACCTCCCGGGTGCGGTTCACCACCCGCCAATGGACGAATGATCCCACGCGCACGGTGAACATCGCCGTGTCAGACGGATCGTACTTGCGCGCATTGATATAGAATCCGCCCGCGTCCTCGGTAAAGATCACGACCGCCTCGGGCCGCCGCCCAAGCGCCGCAAGCGCGGCGTCTGGAATACGTTGCCGGCGAGGGATCGCGGACGAAAGCGGCGGATGCGACTGGCCGGTACCCGCTACTATATGGGCGAGGACCATTGCCGGAGCCGGGTCGCCGTCCGGACCGGTGTCGACGCAGCGCGTGCGCAACGCAGCGCCCGCGGACGGCCCGGTGACGATCGCCTCCAATCGACCAGCCGGCGGGATCGAAACGTGCCGCGCCGTATGCAGCGGCCCACCCAGCGGTGAGCCGTCGAGCGCGACGATCGCCCACGACGCGTTGTCGATCGCGAGATCGAGAAACCCATCCCCACTCGCGTTCACGATCCGCCAGAACTGGCGCTCCCCGAGCGCGATGTCGATCGATGGCTGTGCGACTCCGTTGATCGTCCAGGCAAGCTCCGGCGCTTCGGGCTCGGAGCCGCACGTTGGGCCAGACGAGTCGAGTGCCGCATGGGCCGCGGCGGTATCACGCACCGAACGAAAGACGAGCACGCGTTCGCGGAGTCCACGAACCGCTGGGGCGAACCGCTCGATTCCCTCGACAATGATCGCGCCCGACATGCCGTCGTTGATCTGACGGTCGCTCTCGCCGTGGGGATGCGGATGGTACCAGAAAAGGCCCGGCATGTGCGTGCGCGGAATGTCGACCGCGTAGTGCAGCGTGTCGCCCGGTCGAGCCGACAGCCCGAGCACGTTGTCCGCGTGTCCCACGGGCGACACGCCCATCCCGTGAAAGTGGAGGTTGGTCGCCTGCACGCACGGGTCCATCACGCAGGGCTCGCGCGACGGCAGCGCCATCGCGTTGATCAGCGTCACGTCGAGCCGCGCGCCTGGCTCGACGCGTATCACGGGTGGCACAGGGTTGCCGTCGTAGACGTATCCGTCACGTCCGTCCGGCAGTGTCGCCGCCGTGATCGTCACGGGAGATCGCGCCGTCGGCGGATCGGGAAGCGGCGTCTGCTGGAGCGCGAGCACGAATGCGAGCAACACTATCTCACCGCGACTGGTTGGGCCCGCGTCGTGTCCGCGTGCACCTGCCACTGCACGCGAGTGCCGTTGGGAACCGCATCGGATGGATTGTCGAGCAACAGCGACCCGTCACGCACCCCCGAAAGGACCTCGAAGTACGATCCGAAATCGCGACCCACATCGATCACGTGCCGACGGACGACGTGATTGGAATCGATCTCGGCGACGGTGAGCCCCGCCGGTAGGAAGAGCACTGCTGACGCCGGAACGGTCAGTGGCGGCGTCTGGCGGTCGAAGCCGAGCGTCGCCCTGGCGTACATGCCGGGGACGAGCTTGCCGGTCGTGTTCACGATCTGCACCTCGGTGAGGAGCGTGCGCGACGCCGGATCCACGGCGCGCGCCGTGCGCACGACGCGGCCGGTAAACGTGTCGTTGGGAAGCTCACTGACCAAGATCTGCGCGGTCTCGCCCGGGCGAACCGATGGCGCGTCGGTCTCGGGCACCGAGAGATACACGCGCATGGTGTCCGTCTGCGTTATCCCGAACAGGCTGCTCGGCGCCACGCTGCTCCCCGAGGGTAACGTGGCACTCTGGCCGCCCGTCGCCGTGACGAACGCGCCCACGTCGATGTTGCGCGAGGTGATGACGCCGTCGAATGGCGCGACGATCCGCTCGAAACCCACGAGTGCGGCAAGGCGGTCCACATTGGCCTGGTCGCCCAAGACCGCGGCCTGGGATCCCTGATACGCCTGACGCTTCTGGTCATACTGCTCGACGGTGACGACACTGTCGCGCACCATCTGTTGCCAACGTTGATCTTCCGTGCGGTTGAGCGCCAGCATCGTCTCATCTTGGTGGAGCACGGCCCGCGCTTGCGCGAGCTGCTGATCGAGATCCGGAGTCTCGATGATGCCGAGCACCTGCCCCGCGTGCACCGTGCTTCCCAAGTCGACGAAGAATTTCTTGACGTAGCCCGTCGCCCGGGCATAGATCGCCGCCTGGTGCACGGGCTGGAGCGTGCCGGGTAAGGTCAATGAAGACGCGGCGCCGGCCCGCGCCACGCTCACGACGTTGACGGTCGGGATCGTGTCGACCGCCGCGACACGCGCGAGGGCATGCTGCGTCGCGATCCGTGGCACGGTGCCCGCAATGGTCGCCCCGATCAGCAGGACCAGAATGAATGCACCCCCCATGACCAGCCGCCGCTTCGGGATCGGGCGAGGAGTTGGGGTCGTCTCAGTGGCGCTCATTGACGCTGACCTCCGGCACGGCCGTCTCGACAGGAGCCGGACCGGTGCGGATCATGGTGTAGAGAATGGGAACGATAACCAGGGTAAAGACCGTGGCGACCATGAGTCCGCCAATGACGGCCCGTCCAAGCGGCGCATTCTGCTCTCCGCCATCGCTCATGCCGAGGGCCATGGGCGTCATGCCGATCATCATGGCCAGCGCCGTCATGCAGACGGGGCGGAGTCGCGTGTAACCCGCTTCCATCGCCGCGTCCATCGCGGAGCTACCGGCTCGTCGCTGATCTTCGGCGAAGACGATCAGCAGAATGCTGTTCGATGTCGCGACGCCGACCGCCATGATCGTGCCCATGAGCGCCGGCACGGTGAACGTCGTGCCGGTGGCGAACAGCATCCAGAGGATTCCCGCTAGCGCGCCGGGGAGCCCGAGCACGATAACCAGCGGGTCGAGCCACGACTGGAAGTTCACCACCATGAGGATGTAGGCGAGGATGACGGCGCCGGCGATGCCGAGTCCGAGGCCCAGAAACGAAGACCGCATACTCTGCACCTGCCCCCGGACCACGACCTGGGCTCCGCGGGGCAGCGTCGCCTTGGCCTGCGCGACGATCTTGTCGATGTCCGTCGCGACGCCGCCCAGGTCGCGCCGATCGGTCGACGCGTAGACATCGAACACCGGCGTCACGTTGTAGTGATCCACCGCCGCCATCTCCGTTTTGCGCACGGGCATCGCGAGGTTGCCGAAGAGTTGTGGGCCCGGCGTAATCGGTGTGCTGGCCAGTTGGTCCATCGATGTCATTTTGTATTGGGGCGTCTGGACCGTGATCTGGTAACTGGTGCCGGTCTTTGGATCGACGTAAAAGTTCGGGGCGGTCTGACCGCTCGAAGACAGCGAGACGAGCACGCCCGACGCGACGTCGCGCTCCGTGAGGCCGAGCTGGAGGGCTCGGTCGCGGTCGACGTTGTAGAAGATCTGGGGATAGTCCATCACCTGTCCGACGCGCACATCGACCGCGCCCGGCACGTGCTTGATCTTGTCGGCGAGTGCCACCGCGACATCGTATGCGGGTCGCTTGTCGACGCTTCCTGAATAGACCTGTACGTCGATCGGCGCCGGCAGCCCGAGATCGAGCACCGAGCTGACGAGGTCGGAGGGCGCGAAGAAGAACGTGAGGCCCGGAAACTCCCTGGGCAGCACTTCGCGGAGCTGGCGAATATAGTGAATCGTGGGCTTGTGCTTCGGCTCGAGGCCGACGAGAATGTCGCCATCGGCCGGCGTCAGCGTCGCGGACTCGCCGGTGGCGAGCGCGACTTGATTGCTGTTGAGGCCGATGTCGTCCGACACCAGGTCCAGGTCACTCGCCGGGATGACCTTGTGGATCTCGGCCTCGATCCGCTCGAACATCTGCTCGGTCTCCTCGAGCTTCGTGCCCGCCGGCGCGCGGACGTGCAAGTCGAACTGTCCGCCATCGACTGACGGGAAGAAGTCCTCGCCGATGAACGGCAGCAGGACGAACGTGCCGAGGCAGAACGCACCGGCGACGATCAGCACCGCTCTGCGCCGCAGCATCACCCAACCCAATAGATCGAAGTACCCGTGCCGGAACTGCTCGAAGTGGTGATTGAACCGCAGGTACACTCGGCCGAATAGCCCGGGAGCCTTCGTCGGCTTCTCATTGGCAGCGAAGCGGTGCGCCTCAGCCGCCAGCAGATAGCGGGCCATGGTCGGCACGATCGTCCGCGACAAGAGATACGACGCCAGGACGGCGAAGACTACGGCCATCGCCAACGGGCGAAAGAGCGACGCCGCGGGACCCGTCAGCAGGAAAATCGGCATGAACACGATCGAGATCGACAGCGTCGCGACGAACGCCGGTGTCGCGATCTCGCTCGCCGCGTCGACGATCGCTTGCAAGATCTCCGAGCCCAGCTCGGCGTGGCGATTGATATTCTCGATCTCGACCGTCGCATCGTCGACCAGAATGCCGACGGCGAGCGCCAGGCCGCCGAGTGTCATCTGATTCAACGTCTGCCCGAAGATCATGAGGCAGATGATCGAGCATAGGATCGCGAGCGGAATCGATGTCGCCACGATGAGCGTCGACCGCCAGCTGCCGATGAAGAGCAGAATCATGAGCGCGGTCAGGCAACCGGCGATACAGGCTTCCGTCACGACACCGGTGATCGCCGCCTTGACGAAGACCGACTGATCGGCCTGGATCGTGAGATCGACGCCCGGCGGCACGAGTTGCCGCAAGTGCGGGAGCAGGGACTTGATGCCGTTGACCACGGCCAGTGTCGAGGCGGCGCCCGTCTTGAGCACGGCCAGGTAGGTGCCGCGGCGGCCATTCTCGCGTACGATGTTCGTCTGCACGCCGGCACCGAGCCGCACGTTGGCCACGTCGCGGACATACACCATCGCGCCGTTCACGACCTTGATCGGAATGTCGTTGAGCCGCTCGATCGTGTCCGGTGCCGTATTGAGTCCGATCGTGTACTCTTTGCTTCCCATCTTGGCGGTGCCGGTGGGAAGAATCACACTCGAGTTGTTGATGGCCGTGCTGACATCGGCCGGGCTCAGCCCCTTGGCGTACAAGGCGTTCAGGTTGACGTCGACCATGGCGAGCCGCGGCCGGCCGCCGTACGGGGGCGGGATCGTCACGCCGCCGACGGTCGCGAGCGGAGTTCGCACCGTGGTCCCCGCGATGTCGTTGAGCTGATCTTCGCTCAGCGTCTTGCTGCCCACTCCGACCTGCAGCACCGGTGCGTCCGTCGCGTTATACAAGAGGATCGCCGGCGGCGTGATCCCAGTGGGCAAAATGCGGACGATCGACTGGGCCGACGCGGTCAACTGCGCCATGGCAATCGCCGTGTTCGTCCCAGGGTGAAAATAAATTTTGATCGTCGCGACGCCGTTGTACGACCGCGACTCGATGTGCTCGACCCCGCTCACATAGTTGGAGAAGATGCGCTCGGTGATGGTGGTAATGCGCTGCTCCATCTGCTCTGGATCCAGGCCGTTGAACGTCCAGACCACAGTGGCCACCGGGAGATCGATCGCCGGGAAGATGTCCACCGGCATTCTTGTAATGGCAAAGATTCCCAACAGTAGTACCAAAATCGCGCCGCAGATGAACGTGTACGGACGGCGCAGGGCGAGAATGACGATCTTCATCATGGTCAGAGACTCCGGCCCACGAGCGCCTCGAGCGACGCACGGGCAATGAGGTACAACTGCCGGTCCAACGCCAACGTCACGCCGGCCTGCGCTTCGTTCAGCTCGGCGGTGCTCAGGTCCAGAAACGTCGCCACGCCGGCCTGATATCGGGCGCTTTGCACGCGCACGTCCTCGGTCGTCACGCGCACGGCCTCCGTGGCTTGCGTCAGCTGATCCCAGGTGGCCCGGACATCGGAGAGCAACCGCGCCGCTTCGGCACGGGCGAACCGGCGTTCGTCGAGATCTTGCACGCGGGCAACCGTCTCGGTCACGGACGCCTGCTCGACGTTATTCTCGCGCTGAAATCCATTGAAGAGAGGGAACGACGTGCCCACCGCCACGAAGTACCCAGGGCGTACCGCGCCGTTGAATTGCGACAGCGTGGCCCAGTCGTAGCCGCCCGTGAGCGTGATCGTCGGGATGTACTCCGTGCGGGCCGCCCGTGTGTCGGCGCGCGTCGCGGTCGCGAGCTCGTCGGCCGCCTTGACCACGGGCGCGTCGTGCGCGGCAAGAGCGAGGAGGGCGGAATCCGATAGCGCCAGCGTCGGACTGGGGAGCGAGTCGGAACCGACCGCGTCGACCGCCCCGTCAACGCCGACGAGGCGCCCCAGGGCATAGCCCGTCGTCGCGAGGGTGTCGCGCGCGGCAATGAGCTGTTGGCGCGCAACGGTGAGGTTGAATTGCGCGAGGAGCAGATCGGCCTTCGTCGCGGTCCCGCTCTGCAGCTGACTGTTCACGTACTGCAGCGCTCGCTCGGCGTTCGTCACACTGGTCTGTCCGACATCGACAATGCCGCGTGCGTGCTGCACTGCAAAAAACGCACTCTCGGCGGTGAGTGCGACCGCGTACCGCGTCGAGATGAGAGACGCGTCGGCCGACCGGGTGGTCGCTTGCGCGGCGCTGATTTGCGCGCGGCGCCGTCCGCCCGTGAACAGGTCGAGCGATCCGGCGAGTCCGGCCGAATAGTTCTGGGCGCTGTACCCACCGGCGGCCGTCGCGATAATCTGGTTCGATTGGAGGTAGCCGGAATTGAGCGTGGCGGATGGAAGGAAATTGCCAACCGCGACGCGCTCCAATGACCGGTCCGAGCGCACGGTGCCGCTCGCCTGTGCGAGGGTGGGGCTATTGCGCAGCGTGGCGGTGACCACCTCATCGAGCCCCATCCGCGTGACCGGCTCCTGCGCCAGGCACGGCGCTGCGGCCGCGAGCAATAAGAGAACGCGTGTCATGGGGGGTACGTTGCTTCCGCCAGGCACCGTATAGGATTCCCTCGGTGCGGAGTCTTGGGCCTCCCCGACTGGGGTATATTCGGGGTCATGCGACCCGTAGCCCTACTCGCCGTGGTCGCGCTCACCGGCGTAGCACGCGCGCAGGAGACCGTAGCGGCAGTCGACGGCTACCGGGTCGACGTCTGGCGGGCCGAGCATGGGTTGCCCGTCAATGTCGTTTTGCGCATCGCCCAGAGTGGCGACGGCTATCTGTGGCTGGCGACGACCAACGGCGCGACGCGATTCGACGGCGTGCGATTCACGACGTTCGATCACAACGATCCGCCGTTTCACGGACGTATCGACTACGCGATCCAGCCGATGCTCGGCGACCGGCGTGGCGTTTTATGGATCGCCACCGATCGGGAGTTGGTGCGGTACGCCGACGGGCGCTTCGTCCGCGATGCCGCGCTCGATGATTCGGTCGTGGGCGAGTCGATCGCCGGACTGACCGAAGATGCGAGTGGCACCCTGTGGGGGCTGACGGATCACGGTCGACTGCTGCGGCGAGATGGATCACGGCTCGCGCCCGTGTCGATCAACGGACTGCCGAGGGCGGCTGGGCAATCCATCGTCGCCGGCGATAGTGGTCAGCTGTGGCTGGGATTCGGCGGGTATGGGCTGGTCAATGTCCGTCCGCGCGATGGAACCGCCACGCGCGTCTTCCCGGACGAGAACGTCGGCGCGATTCTGCGCGCGCGCGATGGAACGATTTGGGCTGGCACCACGACCGGAGTTGTCCATATCGCCTCTGGTCGCATCGAGCGCGTGCCCCTCGTCAGCACCGCGCGGTATGCGGTCGTGACAGCCCTGGCCGAAGATCGCGATGGGGGTCTCTGGATCGGCACACAGGGCGCTGGATTGTACCGCTACGACGCGGGCCGGTTGACCCAACTCACGGCGGAGAAGCGCCTGCTCACGAACGACGACATCCTCTGTGCCTATGTCGACGCGCAGAGCAACGTGTGGGTCGGCACCCGGCACGGGCTCAATCGATTCCACTCGGTGGAGTTGTCGCCGCTCACGGAACTGAACGGTTTGCCAACGGGGGCGCCTGGGGCGATCGCCATCGATCGGTCCGGCGCGCTCTGGATGGCGCCGCGCACGGGTGGTCTGTATCGGCGAGCGCACGCCGACAGTGGCGCGTTCGTCTCCATGCGGCCAGCGGACATCGTGTCCTCGATCGCTGTCGCGGCGGACAGCTCGGTATGGATCGGGCGACGCGACTCAGGTGTGCTGCGCTATCGCGCCGGGTCGTGGCGCGCGTACCCGACGGGGGCCGCTCGAGCTGTGCTCGCCGATCACGCGGGTGGAATCTGGATCGCTACAAGCGCCGGGCTCCAACGACTCTGGCACGAGCAGTCGACGACGTATACCGAACGCGATGGCCTGGCGGACAGCGTGGTCTCTACTCTTATGGAAGACGGGCGCGGCGTTATCTGGGCAGGGACATCGAGCGGTTTGTCACGGATCGATCTGCCCAAGATACGGAGCTATCGCGTCGCGGATGGCTTGGGCGCGAGCGTCGTCACCTCACTGCTCGGCACCGCGGATGGTACCGTGTGGGCCGGCACGATCGGCGGTCTGACTCGCATCGTCGACGGACGATTGGTCACGATCCGCAGCGAGAACGGCTTGGTACCGGAGCTCGTGACCGCGATGGTCGAGGATGGGAGCGGTCGCCTTTGGTTGGCTGGATTCCGCGGGATCAGGCGCGTGCCACTGGCCGAGCTCAATGCGGTCGCCGACTCGGTGGGCCGCGGCCGGCCAGCGCAGCTCACGTCCGTGCCGACGTTTATGCCAGCGGATGGTCTGCCGAGCCCGGAGGTCGCGGTCGGTGTGCAGCCGCCAACCGCCACGGCGGCGAATGGGCGGCTCTGGTTCGCGATGGAACGCGGGCTGGTCTCGTTCGATCCCACGCGGGTACATGAAGACACAGACCCTCCCGTCGTGCACATTGAGCGCGTCACGGTGGACGGCGTTGCGGTGCCCGATGGCATGCCGCTGACTGTCAGCCCCGGCGCGCGCCGGGTCGAATTCGAGTACACCGCCGTGAGTCTGCGCGAAGGGCTCCACACGCGGTTTCGATATCGGCTTGGCGGATTCGACACCACGTGGGTCGACGCCGGCGCTTCGCGCACCGCGTCGTACACGAATCTCTCGCCGGGGCGATATCAGTTTTCCGTCGCGGCTCGGCCAGCCGATGGACCCTGGAGCGCCAACGGCGCAGCCATCGCGCTTCGCGTGTTGCCACCATTTTATCTGACGCCATGGTTTCTGATCGCCGCCGCTATCGCTGCAGTGTTGGCCGTCGCGACGGTGCTCCAGGCGCGGACGCGCGTGCTCGAAGCGCGGTTTGCCGCGGTGCTCGCGGAACGGACGCGGTTGGCGCGCGAGATCCACGACACGCTCTTGCAAGGATTTGCCGGCGTCGCGCTGTCGCTCCGCGCGGCCACACGCCGCCTGAACGCGCCCGCCGATTACACGAAGCCACTCGACGATGTCCTGGCGCTGGCGCAGCGGACGATCGCCGACGCGCGGCAGGCCGTGTGGGACTTGCGAGCGCCCGCACTGGCCGAAGGCTCGTTCACGACCGCGCTGGAGCACGCCGCGCGGCAGACGCTCGCCGGTTCCGGGCTTGAGCTGGAGTGGACCGTATCCGGGCGGCAACGTGCGCTCTCGCCGGATGTCGAGGGCGTGCTGCTGCGGACAGCCCAGGAGGCGTTGGCGAACACCGTCAAGCATGCGTCCGCACACCGGGCGTGGGTGGCGTTGATGTATGAGCGACGGGTCGTTCGGTTGACCGTGCGCGACGATGGATGCGGCTTCCATGTCGATCCGTCGTATCGATCGTACGCCGGACACTGGGGGCTGCTTGGCATGCGGGAACGGAGCGAGCAGGCGCACGGCACACTGCGCGTTATGAGCGAGGAGGGCAAAGGCACCGACGTCTCACTGACGGTGCCCTACGGGTGAGCACGTACGGGCGTGACGCCGAACGGAATGGAATCGGCCAGAGGAGGCGCCCCCGCGCCGACGGGTTCCCGGTCGAAATGATCGCGGACCGGTCCCTTCCTGGCGTTCCGGGCTTCGACCAGCGCGACGCTCGCGAACTCGCGAGCGCCATCGTAGTCGCCCAACCGGAGTCGCGCGGCGGCGACCGCGTACGTGCGAGCGGCAAGCTCTACCGGGCCGGCGACGGCGTCAACTGAACGGCGAGCGGAATCGAGTGCTGCCTCGGCTTGTCCCACGGCGCGGGCTGCTCCGATCGAATCTGATTGACCGCGGGCGACGCTCGTGAGGATCCCCATCGCGGCCACAGTGAGAAGTCGTGTCATCATGAGTCCAACGAAAGCCAAGCGCTGCTGCCGCGGTCATCGCCACATCGGGTATACCTCGCCCTCCCCGGACAGGGAATACCTTCGCGATTTGCAAGCGGCGCATCCTGCTTGCATGACGAAACACACACCAAACCGAACGCCAACAGTGCTGATCGTCGATGATCAGCCAGGCGTTGCCCGCCCTATTGCAGAGCTCCTCCGCCGACGCGGGCTCGATACCGTCGTCGCGGACAGTGGCGCCGCGGCTATCGTGGAGCTCCACCACCAATGGTTCGATGGGCTGTTGATGGATTTTCATATGCCCGACGTGCGCGGCGATGCACTCTACGCGAGGGCGATAACGATCCAGCCGCACCTGGCACGGCGCACGGTGTTTCTGACTGGTGATGTCAGCGACCTGGTGCGCGACGCGCTGACGTCGACCGGGTCCGCCGTCGTATCCAAGCCATTCGAGATCGCCGAGCTGGAGCGCGTCGTTCGATTGGTGATCCTCGACAAGCTGGAGCCACAGCCGTAGCCTGAATGATGCAGTATCGCACACTGGGAAAGACCGGCGAACGGGTGTCGGCGATTGGACTTGGCGGTCACCATATTGGCCGTCCGCGAGACCCGAATGAAGGCATCCGCCTCATCCGCGCGGCCATCGATCGCGGCATCACGTTCATGGACAACTCGTGGGATTACTTCGACGGCGAAAGCGAGCGCCGCATGGGATGGGCGCTGCGCGATGGATACCGCCAGAAGGTCTTCCTGATGACGAAGTTCGATGGACGCACCAAGCAGGCGACGGCGCAACAGATCGATGAGTCGCTGCGGCGGCTCCAGACGGACCACGTCGATCTGATCCAGTTCCACGAGAACATTCGCATGGAAGATCCGGACCGCTTCTTCGCGCGCGAGGGAGCGCTCGAGGCGGTGCTCGCCGCCAGGCAAGCCGGCAAGGTGCGGTACATCGGCTTTACCGGGCACAAGGACCCGGTCGTCCATCTGCGCATGCTGGACGTCGCGGCGGCCCACGGGTTTTCGTTCGATGCGTGTCAGATGCCACTGAATGTCATGGACGCGCATTTTCGGAGCTTCGGCCGGCAGGTGCTCCCGCGACTCGTCGAACAGGGCATCGCGGTGCTCGGCATGAAACCGTTGGGCGATGGCAACGTCTTACGCGCCGGCACCGTCACGGCGATCGAGTGCCTCCACTACGCGCTGACTCTCCCGACGTCGGTCGTCATCAATGGCTGTGAGAGCATGGTGCGCCTCGACCAGGCGATCCAGGCCGTGGATACGTTCTCCCCACTGAGCGACTCGCAGATCGCCGCATTGCTCGCGCGAACGCGTGAGCAGGCAATGACCGGGGAGTATGAGCCGTTCAAGACCACCGAGATGTTCGACGGTACGGCGCATCAGCCCGAGTGGATGGGAGCGATGCGGACGATCTAGTTATTTTCTCCCCGAGTGGGGAGGACAAAGTGTTCGCGGGCGCCGCTAGACTCGAGAGCATGTGTCCAACCACTCTCGAGGAGGAACCGATGTCCATGAAGATGCCGGCCATGGTGGCCGCGATCCTGGTCGCCGCGGCGACCGCCTGCAACCCCGTCACCGTTCGCACGACGGTGGCTCCCGATGCTCACCTGGCCAACCTGCGCACGTTCACGATCGCGACGCCGAAAGTGAAAAAGGCGAACGCGGTGAGCGACAACAACGATCCGATGTTGTCGAACTCGATCGCCAATCAGGCGCTGCGCCAGGACCTGGCGGCGGACTTCCAGGCCAAAGGCTACACGCTCACGAGTGCGTCACCGACCTTCGCCGTGGCGTATTACGCGAGCGCGAAGCAACAGCTGGATGTGACCGATTGGGATTACGGCTACCAGTACTGGGGCTATCACCGGTTCTGGCACGGATACGGCGGATATCCGCTCGAGACGGTTCAGCAATACACGCAAGGCACCGTCATTGTCGACGTGATCGATCCGGCGACCAAGGAGCTCTTGTGGCGCGGACAGGGGCAAGCGGACGTCTCGCAGGACCCGACGACGTACACCGCGGAGCTGGCCAAGACCGTGCAGGCGATCATCGCCAAGTTCCCGGCTGCCGGCGCCCAGGTGGCGCAGCAGTGAACGCGTTTCCCCATTCGGGGAGCAGGAAGAGTGGCGCCAATTCGCTAGACTACATCCCATGAGCGCTCACACCATTCGTGTCATGACCGCGGACGATCACCCGATCGTCCGCGCTGGCCTCGCCGCCGTGATCGGAGAGGAGTCCGACCTGCAGTTCGTCGGCGAGGCCGGAGACGGGGCGCAAGCGGTGGCCCTGTTCCGGGCGCAGCGGCCGGACGTGACGCTGATGGATCTCCGGATGCCCGTGCTGGATGGCGTCGGCGCGATCAAGGCGATCCGCTCGGAGTTTCCGGACGCGCGCATCGTCGCGCTCACGACCTATGAGGGCGACACCGACATCCACCGGGCGCTCGCGGCGGGCGCCGTCGGCTATCTGCTCAAGGAGATGCTGCCGACCGCCGTCATCGATGCGATCCGCGCCGTGTACCGTGGCCAGCGAGTGATCCCGCCCGTCGTCGCTGGCCGGCTCGCCGAGTACACGCCACGCGTCGAGCTGACCGAACGGGAACGCGAGATATTGGAGTATGTCGCGCGCGGGTTCAGCAACAAGGACATCGCGCGGGCGATCGGGCGCACGGACGAGACCGTGAAGATTCACCTCAAGAGCGTCTTCGCGAAACTCGGCGCCGCGGACCGCACTGAGGCCGTCACCGTCGCGCTCCAGCGCGGGATCATTCACCTCGACTGATTCGTTCTCGCGACGTCGGCGGCCGAGATGCCTTCGAGCGCCAGGCCATAGCCGACGCTCTCGTCGACAATGCGACGCAGCTTCTGCGTCAAAGCGACGCGGGTGTAACTGATGGTGAGCGGCGGGAGCTTCGCGATGCGTCCGGCGATCTCGCGAGCGCGAGGCAAGAGCCGCTCCCGGGGGACGATCTCGCTGATCACGCCCAGGGTCTTGGCCTCCTCGGCCCCGATGACCTGCTGCGTGAGCACGAAGGTCCGGCCGCGGATCGAGCCGATGACTTCCGGCCACAGGGAATGGATGCCATCACCCGGTACGATGCCGAACGCGAAATGCGGCTTGTCCTGGAAGATCGTATCGGGTGTCGCGATCACGATGTCGCAGAGCAGCGCGTACTCCGAGTGGACCGTGGTCGGGCCGTTGAGCGCGGCGATCACCGGTACGGGAATATCGATGAGATTGGCGAGGATTTTCTTGCCCTCGCGGTAGATCTTGTCGAAACCGCGCGGCGTGAAGAAGTCGAAGCCATCGGCATCGATACGATCGATGAACGCCTCGCCCGCGCCGGTGAGAATGACGACACGATTGTCCGCGTCCTGGCCAATGCTATGAAAAAGCTCGACGAGCTCTTCATGGACGTGGCCATTGAACAGGAGCGTGCCGCCATCCGTGTGGAGGACGACCTCGAGGACGCCCTCAGGCGAGCGGGTCAGCGCGGCGTGTGGAAATGCGGGCAAGCTCATCGCGTTGTTTGGTTAGGCGCTCGAGCTCGGCTTCGCGCTCGGCGATGCGGTCAGATGCCAGCTCTTCGTCGGCCGCGCCGGAGTACGCGGCCGCTTGCTCGGATAACTCGCGGAGGTCATCCGTCACGCTCGCGATGCGGTCGTCGAGCTCCGCGATGCTCATGTCGGGTCTAAGCCTGCGTGATTCGTTGGCCATGGTGCCATCTACGTTCGCATCCTTTCGTGGCGTTCGCAACTCTTACATGTGCATCAGCGAATGGCGATCGGCTGGACGGAATCGCAGGAACACCCCGAACCCGTACGGCGTGCGGGTGCCGTAATAGGGTCGAAGGCTGGCTGGGATCACATCGACCGTCACCACGCCCCCCAACCCGATAGCGATACCGGCCGCGTGCATGAGCTCGCGAGTATACCCAATCGTCTCCGACCCCACGTCGAACCGGTCCGCCGGCGGCGCCGCGCCGAGCGATAGATCGTACGCATCCTTGTTCACGTACTCCACGCGCTCGAACACGCTATTGGTGCCGTCGATGTCGAGTGTCGTCTCGAGATCGACGCTGTTCGAGATCTGCGGGCTGTCGGAATAGAGGTTCGCGCCGTACACGAGCGCCGTCGACCACTCGCCCTTGCCGTTGAACGGCTGGTCGAACAATGCTGATGCGCCCATCCGGTGCTGCGCGATGTTCGGCGTCAGTTGCTCGGGACTCTTGAGGTAGCCGTACGACGCGCTCACACTCCACGCCGGAGCCGGGTTGACTGTGACCCGTCCCGAGTACGAGTCGAGCGTTCGAAAGTCGAAATTCGTGCGCGTCTCGTCCGGTTCGCGACCGTTGAAGATCGACCCCTCGAGCTTGATCCCGCGCGTGAACACGCCCGCCGTGATCACGCCGAACGAGATATGCGTGGCATCCTGCCAGTGATGCCCCAGCGGCGCGTACGGATCTCCCGCGGCCGATGGGCGATGCGGATAGGCGACCGGGCCAAGCGCGGGCTCGCCCGCCGGCGCGGCGTAGAGCTCCAGCCCCAAGTCGGACGTCACCGGCACGTCGTACACCGCGGCCAGCTCCATGAACAGATCGTGCGGATGCTGCCGGTCGTGCAGCGGCTCGCCTCGATACGACTCGCCGGTCTGTAAGAGCAGTGGATATCCCGCTTTCCCCACCGTGAACGGATCGGTGCTGAGCATCGCGCGCAAGTTGAGACGGCCGGCGCCCACGTCGTGCTGCGCCATGCCCATGAACCAATCGATCCCGTTGAATTGGGTTGTGCCGTCGACGTTGCGGGTGCTTTCCTGGTGGTCATAGGTCGCGAACGCCATGTAGTGCAGCATGAACTGCCAGCCGCCGGCCATCACGTGCTCGGCGTGCATCGGCGTCTCGTCCGGGAGCCACGAGGTTCCCGATCCCATGCGGTTCATCGGGAGCCCAAGCGGGCCCGGTTGCATCATCATCATCATGTGGTGCGCCGACGTCGTATCCTGCGCCGCGAGCGGCGCGGCAACGAACAGCGCGTATAAAAACCATCGCATTGAGCGGATGTCTCCGAGTCACGCCTGAAATGGCCACGCGCCACCCCGGCCGTTGTGCCGAGGCGGATGGGCCACGAGGGGTGGGTACTAGACTCTCGGAGGTGGTGTTTCTGGTGCGAACGCGAGCGGGCGCGGCGTCACGACCGCGAAGGCCGGCGTGTCTCGCGTGCGCAATGCAACAGCGTCCGCTGAGGTGCGGGCGGCCGGCGCAGCCGGGGACGTACAGTTGGCCAGCGCCCAGCAGCAGAGCGGGATATGCGCCGCTTCGACGGGTGCTCGTGGCGTATGATGGTGCATCGCCATGGCGTCGCCGTGATGGTGCGTCCGGTCCGGGCACACGATGCCGCTCTGAACGGCAAGGACGATTGCCAGCATGAGGCTCGCGAGCACACCCCCAATCGAGCGGTACCGGCGCAGCCACATAGGATTAAGGTAGCGGCCCGGACGACGTGCCGCAGACTGTTTGCGGCGAACAGCCGATATTGCGCGACGAACTGTCGAAGTGCCGCGTCGAGCGGCTCGATGCGAGGTTGGCAGTCGCACACGCATCGAGGAGGCTACGGTGCGGGCGGGTCTCGGCGATCGCGCGATGACGCTGAGCGACTTCGCATCAACGACCGCGACCTGCCGCCGGCCGGTGACCGACGCGTAGACGCGGCCCATCTCGGGTACCGCGATCACGCCGTGCAGGCGCTCGAATCCGTCGAGATTCGCGACCACCGTACGGCGCGCACCGTCGTCGGGATCATCGGACGAGCTGCTCCCTCAGCGCCGCATAGAGCGCGTCATACAGAAACGAGGCGCGCTCCACGGTGTCATCGTCGTGGTGAGCCACCAGCGGGAACCCTCGCGAGATCGCGCGCAATCCCGCCGACTCCGGCGTACAGTCGATGGCGTCCGCGAAATCGGCTCCGTGGACGATCCGCGCCATGACCGCCAGGGCCGGGTCACGCGGCCGATAGGCGGCGACCAGTGCCTCGGATGAACCACGCCGTCGCCGCGCGATTCACGCGGATGTGGCGTCGGGTCACCCACTGCACACGTGTCGCCTCATGAGCGCCGGCGCCGCCCCGTACGCGCTTGTGTGGCGGGACGGAACGCCGCGTACAGACTGTCGAAGAGCGACGCCCCATGCTCCAACCGATCGTCGTCCGAGGGGTACGCGGCCGCGATCCCTTCCAGCAGACGTTTCACGCCAGCGGCTTCCGCGCGCGCGAACTTGGCATCCTTGACGTCGATATCGTGGACGATCTCCCCGACGGCTCGGAGCGCAATGTCTGCCTGGAGACCGAATCGGGCCACGAGTGTCTCGAAGGTGCACCGATCCCCCTCGTGCGTGAACTCGGCCTCGAACATGTCGAAGCGGAGCTCGCCCGGCTTCGGGATATAGCCCTCCGCGGAGACGAACGCGAACCGCGCGCCGGGATCGATGCGCCGAATCAACCACGCACTCGCGATGCGGTCGACGAAGACTCCCTCGCGGGTGACCCACGTGCGACCCCGCACTTCTCGGTGGTCCACGAGTCCTTGCGAACCATGCGCCCGCGTGACGGCCGGTGCCTCAGATGGTGCGGCAGCGCGGAGTCGGACTTCGAGCCGTTCGAGCAGCTCGTCCACCTGGGCACGTGCCGGCGAGCCGAAGAAGTCGATGGCCGAGATGTCCGCGACCCGCCGCCGCAACCGTGCGAGCTCGCCGCGAGCCTTGGCGCGGAAATCAGCGTCCGACGCTTTGGCGACCGTCAACGCCTTGAGCGCGGCGCGAGCGGATTCGGCGATCTCCTCGTAGTCGCGTGACCGCGCGGCGCGGAACAGCGTTTCGACTTCTTCATCGGTGAGCCCGTCGACAAACGAGGCATGGCAGACGGACCCGTCTCCACCATCGCTCGTGATCTCGCGCAGCACCCACTGGAAATCCTCGAGGGTCGCCTCGCCGGCGGGGAGCACATAGACCGAGTTCTTGATGGCCACCGCTCCGATGCGTTGGAGGCGGCGGCTGATCTTCACCCGCAGGTAGTCCGGCTTCGGTGGGATCTGGTGGATCAAGAGCACCCAGCGAGCGGTCGAGCTTGCGGTCCCGTGTTCTCGCCGTTTGCTTATCGCAGGTGAACTAGATCGCATGATGCAACTGTATCATATTGCCTTGCCCAGGGCAAGGACGCTTCGGAGACCCTCATGCTTTGCCTTTCTCTCGCGCTCGTCGCGACGATCGCCAGTTTCCCACCCCCAACCCAGGCGTCACCATCACACCCGCTCTCGCGCGACGACGAGGTCCGGCGACTGGAGCCCCGCGCCGCGTTGGACAAGACCAATAGCAAAGGGTCATGAGTTCAGTGTGTCGATCGGTTATGGCGGCGCTCTTGATCAGCGCAGCCGCTTCCAGTTCACTCGCGTCACAGTCGCCCGACATCTCGATGCGCGACTTTTCCTCCGGTCAGATCAAGAAAGGGGTTCGCTCCATCGGATTCGGCGGAGACGGCGCCACGTGGGGCAACTATGCGCTCGTCTGGAAGGACACCTCAACGGCGCTCCTCGACTTTGGCGACACGCAATACGGGAACGGGAATGCGTTCCATTTCGCGGCCGTCGGCCTGACGTCACCCCCGCTGTGGCACGGGTTGGCGATCTACGTGGTCGCCCTGGCTCAAGGAACCAACCAGGTCCAGTTCGATATGAAGTCCACGCCGCTCGTGGGTTCGGGCTCCGATCATGCGATCTTCTCGAAGATCGCTATGCCGATCGCCGCGGGCCTCTCAGCCGGTATCTTGCTCTCCTACGAGACCTCCGCGTTCGATGCGGCCCCAAGGGGAGGCGCCGACAGCCTGCACTTTGAAACGCGGTGGCGGCCATCGGGCGGGTTCGGCTTGACGTGGCAACCGAACGCGATCCTCCTGATTGGATTCCGCGCATTGCTGAACCGAGATCTCGATCGGCTGAGCGACAGTGCCGGCGCGACCGAGGGGACGGCTCGCAGCAACGAGTACCGACTCGGTGTGTCGGCGAGCCCTTGGACCGGGGCGCTGCTCGATGCGGGTGGAACGTGGCTCAGGAAGAGCAACACTCGGACTGCGACGCACACCAGCGAGCTCGAGCCAAACCTTGGTTTCGAGCAGACGTTGGCCGAGAAGCATCTCGCGGTGCGGTTTGGTGTCGACGAGACGTCCCCGACCGCCGGACTCACAATCCGCATCGCACCCTGTCGTCTGGATCTCGCCTACGTGCGCGACATGGCGTCAAGCCGTGTGCAGACTCTCTTCGGCAGAACGAGCAATAGCGGCATCGCAACATTCACGCTGGACTACGGTGGGCTGCTGCATCACTGATAGCTAGCATTGGTGGCGCACACGCCGTTTGTCCTGGTGGTCGCTTGGCAATCCATAGTACGCCTCGATGCCCCATCGGACGAACCGGTCGGCCAGCACGCACCGCCACCATTCACCGACACGGTCCAGCGCATCATCTCGAGTCAGGCGCTTGAGCAGAACCAACAGACGCTCGGGCGGGACGTGTTCGTCTCGCGCTGCCGTGGCGACGGCCGCAACCTCATCACGGAGTTGCGCGGTGTCGTACTCACCACCTTCCCGGGCCTGAACCAACGCGCCGTGCAGTGTGTCCACCTGAGCTCGCAGACTGCTGCCACTCTCGCGCCGTCTATTCTCGTGTTCAGGCAAGGGGTCGTCACTCTGGATCATCACCCGCGGTCCCAGTCCGGTGTGCTGCGGCCAATCGCATGATCCAAGCCGTGGCCACATTCAAAATCCACTCACGATATGGATTTAACGATTTCTTTATGCCCGGCCTGGCCGCGCTACAGGCAGATCGGTTTCGGGCGGCGCCATTGCGCGCCCCGAGAATGACGTCGAGCGCGATATCGCCGGCAGGAGTCGGGCGGAGTTCAGTATAAACGTGAGCTCGGACGCGACGTGGATGAACGCGGCGAGGAGGGGATTCAGATACCCGAACGCGGCGAGGGCCACGCCCACCGCGTCGACGGACAGTGTGCCGATGAAGTTGAACCGGATGATCGCCTGACAGCGGCGCGCGATGCGCACCGTCTCGACGAACGCACCCAGGTCCGATCCGAGCAGCACCACGTCAGCGCTCTCACGCGCGACGTCGGTCCCCGACCCCATGGCAACACCAACTGTCGCCTCGGTCAGCGCTGGCGCGTCATTCACGCCGTCGCCCACCATTGCCACGCGCTTGCCCCTCTCGACCAGCCCATGCACCATCGCGGCTTTATCGGCCGGCAGCAGCTCGGCGCCGATCTCGTCGACGTGCAGCTCTTCGCCCACGGCATCGGCGACCGGTCTGACGTCGCCTGTCAGCAGCACGGTTCGAAGTCCCATCCCCCGCAGCGCCCGCACCGCTCCGGCCGCCTCGGGCCGCACGGCATCGGCGACGTCGATCGAGCCGAGCATACGGCCGTCGCGAGCGATGAATACCGATGACACCGCGCTCCGGCCATTTCGCCCCGACACCGTGGCGGTCGGCGGGACGCTGACTCCATGTTCAGCCAGAAATGCCGCAGTCCCGGCCAGGATGTGGTCCCCGCTACCGGTTGTCGCATCGACGCCGCGCCCGGGAGTGTACTCAAAGCCTGCTGGCTCCACCACCGGGATCGCCGCGGCGTCGGCACGAGCTACGATCGCCTTCCCCAACGGATGCTCGGACCGTCGTTCCGCGATCGCCGCCGCTTCGAGCACCTCTCGCTCCGTCACGCCCTCGGGCCGAATTCTGCGCACTTCCGGAGTCCCGACCGTAACCGTGCCCGTCTTGTCGAAGGCCACGGTATCGACACCCCACAACGCCTCGAGATACCGACCACCCTTGATGATCGCTCCTGCTCGGGCCGCGCGACCGATCGCGCCCAAGACCGCGAGGGGAGTACCAGCGGCTATCCCGCAAGCGCCCGCCACGATGATTACCGAGATCGTCGACGTCACGTTGCGCGTGATCACGTATGTCAGGACAGCACAGCCCAGCGCGAAGTACACGAGGTAGCCGGCGTACCGATCGGCGGTCTTCTGCACCGGCGCCCGCGAGCGCTCGGCGCGCTCGACCGCCTCCACGATCTTGCCGAAGCTCGTGTCCCGGCCCAGCCGTTCCGCGGACACATCCAACGCACCCGACTGATTGACGGTGCCGGCGTAGACTGCCGCACCCGTGGACTTCTCGACCGGCACGGACTCGCCGGTAATCGTCGCCTGATCGACGTACGAATGGCCGCTCGAGACTCGGCCATCGACCGGGATCCGCGCGCCAGGCGCGACGAGAACGATGTCACCGACCCGCAGCTCGCTCGCGGGAATCTCTCGCGGACCCCCGGTGCGGCGCACGGTCGCGGTCTGCGGCAGAAAATCGAGCAGATCATGGATTGCCTTCCGCCCGCGCCCCACGGTAAGCCCTTCGAGCACTTCCGCGATCAACACGAAGACGGTAATGACGAGCGCCGTGAAGAACTGGCCGATGAGCAACGCCGCGACCAGCGCGATCGTCATCGACAACTCCATTGTCATCCGCCGCTCGCGGATGTTCTCCCACGCTTCATGGAAAATCGGGTAGCCGCCGACCAGCACCCCGAGGAGTCCTATAACGCTGACCCGCGAAAAGGGCTCCCACAGCCGAAACCAGACCGCCGCGGCCGAGAGCGCTACGAACGCAATGCGCGCGAGCTCGGTCCACTCGATGCCATCGCCATGCTCATGGTCCTGTTCCGTCATTTGAGATAGGAGCGGATGACGTCGATCACATCGTCGGCAGCTTCGTTATCAGCTGACCCGGGACGGACCCCACGAAACGCATGGTGGCGCAAATGATCGGCGAGCACTTCGGCCATGAGCCCGTTCATCGCACCGCGCGCGCTGGCGATGAGCCGCAGCACCTCGCCGCACTCGTGCCCCTCCTCCAGCGCCCGGGCGACTGCGTCCATCTGTCCACGGATGCGCGCCACGCGAAGCCCGAGCTTCTTCCGATTGCGAAACACATGAGACATATCCTGGTAGCATAGTCCCCTAGACTATGCCACACAAGAGGGCGCAGCGCGGTGAAGGGTTGTGACCGGTTGAGTCGTTGTCGATGGATGCACCTCATCAGTCCATCGACTGCTCACACCGGAGATCGAGCATGCGACGCCTTCGTCTGTCCGCACTCGTTCTACTCACCCCCTGTTGGCTGATCGCTCAGCCGAGCGGCAGTATCCGAGGCCGCGTCGCTCGCAAGGAAGCGGGCACACCGATCGCCCGAGCGACGGTGTCGTTAAAAGAGACCGGCGCCACGGCACGAACGTCTGACGCCGGCACGTTCACGTTGGCGGACGTTCCGGCCGGCGACTATACGCTGAGCGTGGTCGCACTCGGCCAGTCCCCGTTCGAACGCCGCGTCAGCGTCCAAACGGGCCAGTCAACCCAGGTCGAGATCCTCATGACCCCGGTACCGACCGCCCTCACCGGCGTCGTCGTCACCGCATCCCGCACCGCGACTGAGATCCGCGATGTCCCCGCCGCGGTCAACGTCCTCACGGACAGCATGCTCCTCCAGACGGAAGCGACCAACTTCACCGAGGCGATCAAGACGGTGCCCGGCGTCTCTATGGGGTCGTTCGGTGAGAACTTCAACTCGATCCAGCTTCGCGGCGTCCCCCGGTTCGGAGACGAGAACGAAGGCACGCTGATTCTACTCGATGGCGTGCCGCAGACGGATGCCCGCAACAGTGCCCAGATCCTGACGACGCCGATCGATAATATCGATCACGTCGAGGTGGTGAAAGGTCCGAACTCCGCACTCTACGGACGCACGGCGATCGCCGGCGTCGTCAGCATCTTCACGCAGGATCCGACGCCCGAGCCGCACTTCACTGCCGACTTGCAGACCGGCCAATTTGGACTCGTCCGGGGCGCCTTCACCGCCACCGGACCGATCACCACCGGGAGCAAGGCGGGATACCTGCTGTCGTTCATGGGCGACGAGCACCAGAGCTTCCAGGATGTGCGACCGTATCACAAGCACGCCGCGTCGCTGTTCGGCAAGTTCACGACGCCCTTGGACGACAAGACGCATCTCACGCTCGAGGCGAACTACGCGCTCAACCGGGGTGGCACGCCGACCGGTCTCCCGCTGGTCGAGGGGACGCACCTGCTGTCCTCGATCGACCCGACCTTCTCGCCCTACACGAACCTGAACCTTCCCACGGCGCAATACAACGAAGAACATATCCGGACGATGGCCACGATCCGACACGACTTCTCCAACGATCTCAACGTCTCCAACGTCTTTGGCTTCCGGCACTCGCTGTACAACTTCCAGGACGACGGCGACTATCTCGTTGGACCATCGGCGCCCGGGGGCGACACCGTCACGCTCTACCCGTTTTCACGGTTACGTCAGGAAGACGCCTGGTACGACGACATGCGCATGGAAGCGCACTTCGGGCCGTCCGCGTTTCAGAACCGGATCCTGTTCGGCGGAACGCTGGACCGGAACACCGGCACCGAGGGCACGCAGACGGTGTACTCGGATCCCGTCTCAGAGGGTGTGCCCATCGACTACCATGATCCCGTGTTTCCAAACGCGACGCAGCTCCTCGAAATCGACAACGGCCAGGTCAACTATCAGGGCACGTTCTTGAGCGCCTATATCCAAGACGAGATCACGATCTTCGGCCGCCTCCGACTGAACGCTGGCCTGCGGTACGATCACGATGCCATTGATGCGACGTTCCTCGTCCCGGGCTCGGCGCCGAGTCTGGTCGCCGCCGACGGACACAAGTTCAGCCCAAAAGGCGGTGCGACCTTGCGCGTGTTGGACTCGGCGGATCCGCGAGCGCCTCAACTGAGCGTCTACGCTCAATACGCGACCGCGTTCCGACCCGGCTCGGAACCGACGACGATCACGGTCGCCGTCAACCCGAACAACCCGATCGCTCCCGAGAACATCACGAACTACGAAGGTGGCGTCAAAGGCAGTATGCTGAGCGATATGGTCGCGTTCGATGTCTCCGCGTTCAGTATGCTGCGAGACGGCATCGAGATCCTGCTACCGGGCCCGCACCCGAACACGTTCGTGACCTCTCCAGGCGGCCAAGAGAAGTTCACGGGGGTGGAGACTGAAGTGGACTTCCAACCGGTGACGCAGTTCGCGCTGCACGCGTTTTATGCCTACTACAACGGCGTGTATGGCCGGTTCAATTTCCAGCAAAACGACACGTTGGTCAGTCTGAAGGGTCTCCGCGTGAACCTGTCCCCACATGACATGATCAACGTCTCCGGGAACTACGGATACGGACCGTTCGGTGTCGTCATGTCCGGCCTGTACGAGGGGAACAAAGCCCTCGACCCGGAGAACGTGTACTTGATACCACCGAGCTTTACGCTGAATGGCCGCGTGAGCTACCGCTGGCATCAATACACCCTCGCGGTCGCCGTCGAGAATATTCTCAATCGGCTCAACTTCTACGATGGCGAGATCACCGCACCTCTGTACGTGTTCCCTGGCGCGCCGCGTCGCGTCCTGGTCGAGCTCAGAGCAGCCTTTTGATCATCGAGACAGCGCGGCACGCAACAACTTGAGCGCGCGTGCCGCGCGCGTCTCGGCCGTCTTGATCGGAATGCCGAGAATCCGCGCAATATCGGGGACGGTCAGATGATGTTCAGTGCGAAGCACGAGCACCGCCCGATAGCGATCCGGTAGCCCATCGATCGCGTCGCGGACACGTTTGACGCGATCCGCCGTCTCGAGCCTTTCCACGACGGACGGAGCGGAGGCATCGTTGCCCACGAGACTCGGATCGGCGATGGCGGCCTCCCGAAACCGGCGGGTGACACGCTCGTGCTTGAGATGATCCAGTGCCCGCCGGCGGGCCGCGGAGTACAAGTAGACGCGGACCGTGTCCCGCACCGTCCACGTCTCACGCTGCTCCCACAGCCTGAGGAATAGGCTCTGTACGACTTCTTCAGCCGTCTCCGCCGATCGCACATAGCGATCGACGAGCCGGCACAGTGGGTCGTAGTAGGCGTGAAAGAGCGCCTCGAAAGCCGCCGAATCGCCCGTTCGTGCGCGCGCCAGCAACTCGGCATCCCGATGCGCCGCCGCATGCTCGACATGCGGTGGAACGATCGGATCGTGGCGCGCTGAAAAGGTCATGAGGGGTGAGGCTGGATTGCACTTCGGCAATCGCACGATAATGCCGTGTCTGGCAAGTCACAATACGGCAACGGCTATGAAGGGTTTGGAGTCGCTCGGTCGTTGTGTGTTCACATGACAAGCGATCATGACCCCGATTGGGGCCTGTTAGAGCGATTTCTCGCTGGCGAGTGCAGTGAAGTCGAGATCGAGGCGGTCCGTCGTTGGGCTGCGTCGGATCCGCAAAATGAGAAGCTCCTTGCAGAGCTCGAGGCAACGTGGAGCGAAGCGGGACAGACTGAGCGGCGCTTCGACTCCGGTGCCGCCTGGAAACACATCGCGCCGGGGATTCGTCGCGGCCCCGCGTTACGCGTTGTCAGATCGTCAGGGGCGGTTGAGCGGTCCTCGACAATGCGCCCGCCGTATCTCCGCTGGGCGCTCGCGGCCGCCGTCGTCCTCGCGGCGAGCGCCGTGGTACTCGTGCGCTCGATCAACGACCGCCCGGACCGCGCACGCGAGGTCGCGACAGAGCGTACGTTCACGAGCCCCCGCGGTCATCGTACGGACATCACGCTCGCCGATGGCACGCATGTGCTGTTGGGCCCGGGCAGCGTGCTGCACGTGCCAGCGGGCTATGGCGAGGGGCGCCGAGACGTCTCTCTCGACGGTGAGGCATACTTCGACGTCCGGCACGACCTCGCGCGGCCCTTCGCTGCCGTGGCTGGGGGCGCGGTGGTGCGAGACGTTGGCACCGCATTCACGCTACGCTCGTACGCGGATGATGATCGCGCGCAGGTCGTGGTCGCGAGCGGCGAGGTCGCATTCGGCGACTCGCGAGTCGCGCTCCACCCCGGCGATCTCGCGCAGCGCACCCCGGCCGGCGATATCGCCGTGCTGCGCGGCGTCAACGTCACCCGCTATCTGTCGTGGACGCGAGGCGAGTTGAGTTTCGATGATGTGCCGCTCCGGTCAGTCGCCGCCGACCTCGGACGCTGGTATGACGTCGATATTCAGATCACCGACTCTACGCTCGCGGCGCGGCACGTGACCATCGTCTTCCCCGACCCGGACCTGGCGCGGGTCCTCAGGTCGCTCACGGTCGCGTTACACGCCGGCTATACCCGCGAAGGCCAGATCATCCTGCTCTCGCCGAGGAAGTCGTAGATGCGTTTTGGGATTGCAGCGGTTGCGATGTTCGTGCTTCGCGTGGCGGCTCAACCGCCCGCGGCGGCAACGCCGACGCCCATGCTGGCGTCGGCCCAGCGCGACGTCTCCGAAGTCCCCGCTCTGCAGCGCATGGTAACGGTCGATCTCGCCGATCAGCCACGCACGAGTGCCCTTCAGAGCATCGCCCGGTTGGGCCACGTCAGCATTACGTTCGCCACTGACTTGCAAGGCCTCTCCCAGCACGTGACGGCGCATCTTGGTCGCGTCACATTGGCGACGGCGTTGCTCACCGTACTGAAAGACAGCCCCCTCCGCGCCGTGGCGAACCCCACCGGCGATATCGTTGTGCTTCGGCGCGACCCGCCGGAGGATCCCCCGGCGCCGCAGCCCACAGGTATGCTTGCGGGCCATGTCAGCGATGCCCAGACGAGTGAGCCGATCAGCGATGCGACGGTGCAGGTCCTCGAGACGTCGGCTCATGCCGTCACTGGCGCCGATGGCAGCTATCACGTCGTCGGTCTTCCAGCGGGACCGTACCGCGTCACCGTGCAGCGCATCGGATTCCAGGCGTTGACACTGTCCGTTACGATCGCCGCTGATCAGCAGGCGACGCTGGACTTCAAACTGATCGCCGTGCCCAGCGCATTGACTCAAGTCGTCGTGACCGCATCGAAAGCGCCGACTCAAGTGCGCGACGTGCCTGCTCCGGTCGAAGTCGTACCGGCGACGATCATCCAGCAGAGCGGCGCGCAGACGCTCATGCAGGTCGTACAAACCACCACCGGAGTGACGGCGGCGCAGTTCGGGGAGAACTTCCAGTCGATCCAGCTCCGCGGACTCCCACGACTGGGCAACGAGAACGAGACCGTTCTCATTCTGATTGATGGAGTGCCGCAGACTGACGCCCGAAACAGCGCGCAGATCAACAACATCCCGGTGAACATGATCGACCAGGTCGAAGTCGTCCGGGGGCCGAGCTCCGCCCTCTACGGACGAACGGCGATCGGCGGCACGATCAACATCCTGACACCGCAGCCCACTTCGCAACCCGAGTTCGCCGCGAACGCCGAAGTCGGTGATCTCGGCTATGTCCGCGGCTCGGCGACGGCGACCGGTCCACTCGGCAGCCAGAATGGATACGTCGTATCCTGGCAGGGCGACCGTCATGACGGGTTCGCGTTCCCCTCGATTCAACGGCAGTCAGAAGCGCTGTTCGGGAAGTTCGTATCGAAGCCTGATGACAAGACGAACATCATGGTGACCGCGAACTACGTCACGAACTACGGCGGCACGCCCGCGCCGATCCCGATTCAGAATGGACAGCTGCTGTCGAACATCGACCCTGCCCTTTTCTATACCAATCTGAACCTGCCCGAGGCGCAGTACAATCAAGAAGACGTGCGCACGACGCTCCGAGTCAAGCGGGCGCTCACCGAGGGGTTCGCTCTCACGAATACATTCGGCTATCGACACAGCCGCTACGACTTCCTCAACGATGGTGACGTGCTCTCGCCGCCATCGGCCGGCTCGTTCGATGTGCTCCTCTTCCCGTTCACCTCACACCGCGAAGAGGACGCCTACTTCAATGACCTGCAGCTCGAAGGGCGGTTCGGCCCCAAGGAGTTCAGGAACCGGCTCATCACCGGCGTGAGCTTCGAACGCAACACCGGAAACCGCAATTCTCTCCTGCCCTATGGGCCGACCACGGCCGACTCGATCCAAGATGGCGTGTACGTCGACTATCGGCACCCGCAGTACCCCGGCCTCTACGATCTCCGGGCCGTCGACATCGGCGGCAGTACGTACTACACCACGTTCTATTCCGCCTACCTCCAGGACGAGCTCGCGTTCTTCGACCGGTTGCGCCTCTCGCTCGGCGGACGGTACGACCTGAACGAGATCTCGTCACACTCGATCCTCGGCGGGACCCAAGCGCCCCAGAACGGGACATACCGGAAGTTCACTCCAAAAGTCGGGTTGAGTTATCGGGTACTGAACGGAGCATCGTCGAGTGACGACCAGCTGAGCGTCTACGTGCAGTACGCGGAAGGCTTCCTACCTCCACCGTCATCGGTTGACCCACAGTCCATCGCCCCGACCTCGCCCACGCCTGAGACGATCACCAACTACGAGGGCGGCTTCAAAGGCAGCCTCCTGCGAGGGTTACTCGGCTTCGATGCATCGGCGTTCTGGCTGCAGCGCGACGGGATCGAGCTTCAGATACGCACGAGCGGGAACACGTTCGCCACCACGAATGGCGGAGTCGAGAAATTTCCAGGCATCGAAGCGGGCCTGAACAGCCAGATCACGCCCGATATCATGCTGTTCGCCAAGTACGCGTACTACGGCGCGCACTTCGGCTCGTATCGGTTCAATTCGAATGGAACTGACTACGACTACACCGGCAATCGGATCGCGCTCGCACCGAAGGACAACTACGATATCGGCGCGGACCTGAGCTTGCCCGCCAATTTCGGGTTCTACATCGACGGCCACTTCTCCGGCTCGGCCTACCTCGACTACGCCAACACGTTCCTCATGCCGTCGTACTTCGTGACCAACACCCGATTGAGCTGGCAGTTCCGCCGATACACGGCGGCGGTCGTCGTGAGCAACATCTTCGACGAGAAGTACCTGACGGATGGCGATCTCAGCACCGCACAGTTTGCGTTCGCAGGGGCACCGCGGCGTGTGATCTTTCAGCTCGGGGCGAAGTTCTAGCACAGGCGGCGGTGACGGAGATGGCAGTTCAGATCGCCAGCGTGGCTGGCCATATCCCGCAACGGGCACCGGCGGCGCTAGGCTGGAAGCGCCTGCTGTACCTCACGCACCGCTGGATTGGGATCGTGCTCGGTACGCTGGTGTTCGTCTGGTTCACGAGCGGCATCGCCATGGCGTTCTACGATTGGCCGGCCTACACCGACTCGCAGCTGCTCAGCCAACTCACCCCGTTCGATGCAACGGACTCCCTCGTCGGCTTCGCCGCGGCGGCGCGCGCGGCACAGGGTCGCATTCCCTCGCTGACCTTTCCGGCGAAGGTGACCGATCGCACGCCGATCGGCGGCCGCCTCTTCTGGTGGCGCGACCGCCCGGCGTACCAGATCTGGGGTGAGCTCGCGTACCACCCCGTGGCGCTCGCGCTCGTGGACGCGAGGACGGGATCGGTGCTGTCGCCGATTGACCCCGCGGCCGCATCGGCGATTGCGGCCGAGCGCGTCGAGGCGGGCGCTCGGGTCAAAGGAGTCGATCTGCTCGCGCGTGGTGATCACTACATGGAGAATCGAGACTACGCGCACGAGTTTCCGGCCTATCGGGTCCGTTTCGCGAACCCGAGCGCGACCGCCATCTACGTCGAGCAGCGAGGCGGCACCGCATTCGGTCGCGCGACCTCGACGACACGCCTCACGACCTGGCTGGGCACCGTCCCGCATTGGATGTACTTCCAGTGGCTCTTGCAAGACCGTGAATCCCTCTGGCAGCAGCTCAGCGTGGGGCTGCCTGCGATCGCGGTGTTGATCGCACTCACCGGCATCACGTTGGGGTTGGTGCAGCTATTTCCCAATCGGAAGCGCGGACGCTGGCGTCCGACCGCCTACCGCGGCGTTTCGAAGTGGCACCATCTCGCCGGCGTCATTTTCGGACTGCTGGTTCTCACCTGGACGTTCACTGGTATTCTCGAGAACCTCGGCCCCTCGACTTTCCCGAGCGGCGCGCAAGTCGCGCGAGCGCGCGGGGACCGCCTCCGCTGGGACCAGATCCGCGTCACCGAAGCCGCCGCGCTGGCGCAGTTGAGCGATCGCTCACGACCAGTCGCCATCGATCTGGTACAACTCGAGGACCAGCCCGGCTACGACATCCATCTCGCCGATGGTTGGGAATTTTGGGTGGACGCCACGACCGGACACTCGCGAAGCGTACTCGCCGCCGACGACGCCGATCGGATCGCGTCTCGGGTGATGGGTGGGTCCGCTCCGATCGCACGTGCGGACTTTCTCACGCGCTACGATTCGTACTACTACGCGCGCCCGGGCCGTGAGCGGCATCTGCCCGCGTGGCGCGTGACATTCGCGGATGCCGTCGGCTCGGTCGTGTACCTCGACGCCGTGAACGGCACGCCAGTCGGTTTCACTGATCACGCGATCCGCGTGTGGCGCTGGGCGCGCGACGCGATTCACAGCTTCGACTACCCAGCCCTGAACAGCACTCGGCTCCTGTGGTACGCCGTCGTGCTGCCGTTGCTCCTGGGTGGCGCTACGTCCGCTGTGACCGGTGCGTACCTGCTCGTCCGCCGCGTGCGGCGCATGGCATGACAGAAGAAATCAAGCAGGCAACCTTGCGTTGGGTCGGCGATCTCCGTTTCGAGGGAACCGCGCCGGGTACGGGCACGCTGACGATCGATGCCAACAACGTCGCCGCACCGGGGCCATTACCCACCCTGCTCCTCGCCGCCGCGGCATGTTCGGCGTCCGATGTGGTCTCGATGATCGAAAAGATGCGCATGGGACTCAAGTCCCTAACGGTCTACGCCTCAGGCACCCGGCGGGAGGCCGAGCCGAGGCGCCTCGTCGGTATTCATTTCATCTACGCCGTGCACGGCGAGGGGCTGGATGAAGCAAAGGTGCGCCGTGCCGTCGCGCTCGCACTCGACAAGTATTGTTCGGTCGTGCATTCGCTGGCGGGTGACATGGCAATCACCCACGACGTAGTACTCAGTTGATCCAGCAGTTCTAGCGCAGCGTTTCTATCGCCGCCCGAATCTCCGCGACCGCCGCGGGTCGTTCGCTGGTCGACGACTGCAGGTCCTGCAGGACGCCTTCCACATACTCCTCGAAGATGACGTGCGACAGCCGTTCGATCGCCCCGCGAATGGCCGCGATCTGCTCGAGCACCTCCAGGCTGTCGCGATCATCCATCATCATTTTTTTGAGGGACCCCACGTGCCCCTCGATACCGGCCACGCGATGAATGAGTTGGCGCTTGTTACCGAGCGGCTGAACCATCGACTCCTCCGGAAAGCGCACGACCACGTAGGATCGCCCACACAGCCAGTGCGGCCAGGCGCGCTGTGCGACCATCGAGATCGAACGCGGGATTGACCTCCACAATATCGACCGAGCGAACGGCTGGGCAGCGTCCTGCTTGATCGGCGGCGCGAAGCCACAGGTCGGCGGAGATTCCCCCGACCGCGGGTGCGCTCACACCCGGCGCCTCCGACTGGTCGACCACATCCATATCAAAGCTCACCAACGCCGGTGCCGTAAGGGCCGCGTACACGCCGTCGACTGTGGCAGGACTTACGTCTTCACGCCAGACCCAGTCGCCGTCATGACTGGAGATGAACTCGAGTGCTCCAGGCGATACTTGGTGCGCTTGCAGCCCCGCCACCGTATATCCGCGAGCCACGCCGCTCACATGACTGAGCGCCTGGCGAAAGGGCGAACCCGAGTGCCCCTCACCGTCCCGCAACTCCCGCACGTCCGTGTGCGCGTCCCAATTCAGGAGCGTCACCGCGCGTCCGACGGCGGCATACGCGAGGAAGTGCCCATACGCGGTCTCGTGACCACCGCCGAGTACGATGGCAAGCACATCGTGTTCGATGTACGGCGCGAGTATCGCGCCAAGGCACAGCTGGTCAACCTCTAATTCCCCGGATAATGGCATGTCTCCCAAATCGAGCGTATGCGCGAGGAGCTCGACGTGCGTGTCGCCCGAGCGAGGGTCGGGTAGCATGCGGTAGAGCGCCTCACGGATCGCGCCCGGTGCACGCGCCGCGCCCACTCGACCACCATTCCGTCGCACACCCTCGTCACACGGGAAGCCCACGATGACCGCGCGCGGCGCCGCACCCGCGCGGACAGCTGTCCCGATCACCGCGCCGAGCCGCTCTGACATCTTCGTCACGCATTGGCCCACGCGACGCGTCCACCGATCACGGTCATGACGCACGCGTTGGGCCGAAAATGGTAGAGCCACTGCGTAGGATCCGACGCGTCGATCACGGCGAAGTCGGCCTTCTTCCCCGCTTCCAGAGATCCGATATCGTCCATGCGCCCGACCGCCTGGGCCGCGTACAATGTCGCGCCCTTGAGCGCCTCGGCAGGCGTCATCCGCTGTAGCGTGCACGCCAACATCATGGCGAGCGGCAGATCATAAGTCGGCGCCGAGCCAGGGTTGAAGTCAGTCGCTACCGCCACGTGAACGCCGGCGCCAATGAGGTCACGAGCCGGCATTGGCCGTTGTCCGAGATACAACGTCGCCAATGGCAAGCTGACGGCAACCACGCGGGCGTCCGCTAGTGCGCGAATGCCCGTTGGCGTCACGCACTCGAGATGATCGGCCGACCGCGCGCCAACTTCCGCAGCCAGGAGCGCGCCGCCGGACACACTGAGCTGATCGGCGTGAATACGCGCCGCAAGACCGCCCGCGCGCCCGGCGAGCAATACTCGACGCCCTTCGTCGACCGTGAATGCCCCTTTCTCGACGAACACGTCGCACGCCTCGGCCAACCCCGCCGCCGCCACTGCAGGAATCAGCTCGTCGACCACGAGATCGAGGTACGACGACCGATCGTCGCGATACTCGGGCGGCAGTGCGTGCGCGGCCAGCAGGGTCGGTGCGATGCGTACGGCGTGTCGTCCTTGCAGCGCCCGGTAGATGCGCAGCAGCTTGAGCTCCTCGTTGAGACTGAGCCCATAGCCGCTCTTGCATTCGACCGTCGTGACACCCAACGCGACCATGCCATCGAGGAACCGCGCGGCGCGCGCGACCAATTCCATCTCGCTCGCATCACGCGTGACCCGAACCGTAGCGAGGATTCCGCCGCCGGCGGCCGCGATCTCCTGGTAGCTCCGACCCGTCAGCCGCTGGCTGAACTCATCCGCCCGCCATCCGCCGAACGCCAGATGCGTGTGACAGTCCACGAGGCCGGGAATCACGAGGCGGCCCCCCGCGTCAATCGCGTCCCAACCCCGATACGCCGGAGGCAGCGTGTGCGCGGGCCCGACCCACCGTATGGTGTCGTCCGTCCACGCGAGTGCGGCGTGCGCCACTTCATGCACTTCGCCCTGCCCGCCTTCGCCGCGACAGGTGGCCAGGACACCAATGTTCCGCAGGACCGGCATGGGCGAGCCGTCAGCTCGCGCGCATCGGCAAGCAGATGCCGTGCGTCGCGGCAGCTTGCTGCGCCGTCTCGTACCCCGCATCGGCGTGTCGCGCGACACCGATGCCAGGATCGTTGGTCAAGACGCGTTCGAGGCGAAGGCGCATCTCGGGTGTACCGTCTGCGACAATCACCTGGCCGGCATGCAGTGAGTTGCCAATGCCCACGCCGCCACCGTGATGGAACGACACCCATGACGCGCCGCTCGCGACGTTGAGTAAGGCATTCAGAATCGCCCAGTCGGCGATTGCATCGCTGCCGTCCTTCATCGCCTCCGTCTCGCGGAAGGGCGACGCCACGCTCCCCGTATCGAGGTGATCGCGCCCGATCACGATCGGGGCCGACAACTCCCCCGATGCAACCAGGTCATTGAGCGCGACGCCGAACCGTGCGCGTTCGCCCTGGCCGAGCCAACAGATCCGGGCCGGAAGTCCTTGGAAGTGGACCTTCTCGCGTGCCATCGCGATCCACCGGTGCAGATGCGCATCGTTGGGGAAGAGCTCCAGCACAAGCTCGTCGGTGCGATGGATATCGCGCTCATCGCCCGAGAGCGCGACCCAGCGAAACGGCCCTTTGCCCTCACAGAAGAGCGGTCGCACATATGCCGGGACGAACCCCGGGAAATCGAACGCGTCCGCGACACCCGCGTCGAAGGCAACCGTGCGCAAGTTGTTGCCGTAGTCAAAGGTCACCGCCCCGCGCCGCCTCATCTCGAGCATTGCCCGCACGTGGTCGGCGATCGCGGCAACACTCTGCCGCACATATCGCGACGGATCGCTCGCACGCAGCGCAGCCGCCTGTTCGAGCGAGAGTCCGGCAGGGACGTATCCGTTCAATGTGTCGTGGGCGCTCGTCTGGTCGGTCAGCACATCGGGTGTGATGCCACGCCGCACGAGCTCGGGCAAGACAGCAGCGGCATTCCCGACCAAGCCCACGGACAGAGCCCGCCTCTCCGCGCGAGCGCCAATCACCAAGGCGAGCGCTTCATCGAGATCGGAGCTGATCCGATCGCAGTATCCCGTCGCGACGCGCTTTTCGATTCGCGCACGATCGACATCGATGCCGAGAAAGGCGGCACCATTCATGGTAGCGGCGAGCGGCTGTGCGCCGCCCATGCCGCCGAGTCCCGCGGTGAGGACCAACCGTCCGGCCAATGTGCCGCCGAAGTGCGCTCGCGCCACGGCACCGAAGGTCTCGTACGTCCCTTGCAGGATGCCCTGGGATCCGATGTAGATCCACGACCCAGCGGTCATCTGACCGTACATCGTGAGGCCCTGGCGCTCGAGATCGCGGAAGACATCCCACGTCGCCCAGCGGCCGACCAGGTTGCTGTTGGCGATCAAGACACGCGGCGCGCTCGTGTGCGTGCGAAAGACCGCGACCGGCTTTCCACTCTGGACCAGCAGGGTCTCATCGTCTTCGAGGGCGCGCAGCGCTTTGACAATGGCCGCGAAGCAGTCCCAATTCCGCGCCGCCTTCCCGGTGCCACCGTAGACCACGAGATCTTGCGGGCGCTCGGCGACGTCCGGATCCAGGTTGTTCATCAGCATGCGGAGCGCGGCTTCTTGCTGCCAGCCCTTGCACGACAGCGTCTGTCCGCGCGGAGCCCTGATGTCGTGGCCGCTCATGCGAGCCGTCCAACCGCGGTAAACCGGCCGGAGCGAATCGTGTCACGCAGCAGCTCGATGTCACGCGACAACGCGCGGTCGCCGTCCAGCGGACGCACATGCTCTCGGACAATGGCGTAGGCTTCGCGTACACCGCGCCCTGGTTTGAGGGGCTTCCGAAACTCCAGCGCTTGCGCCGCGCACATCAGTTCGACCGCGACCACGTACTCGAGCAGCTGGACCGCGCGCCTCGCTTTGCGCCCGGCCGCAAATCCCATCGACACGTGATCTTCCTTGTTGCCGCTCGTTGGCACCGAGTCGACGCTCGCCGGGTGCGCCAATACGCGGAGCTCGGAGAGTGCATCCGCGATCGCAACCTGGGCGATCATGAATCCAGACTGCACACCGGCATCGCGAGCCAAGAACGCGGGCAGTTCCGACAGATCGGGATTGAGGAGCCGCTCGACCCGTCGCTCACTGATGCTGGCCAGGTCGGCGACCGCGATCGCCAGAAAGTCGAGCGCTTGCGAGACGATCTGCGCGTGAAAGTTGCCCGCGCTGACGACCATCCCCTGCTCCGGGAAGATCAGCGGATTGTCCGTCGAGCTATTGATTTCCGTCTCGATGACCCCGCGCACGTAGCGCAGCACTTCGCGCGACGCTCCGTGCACTTGAGGCATGCACCGCAGCGAGTACGCGTCGTGCACGCGCGGATCGCCATAGCGATGCGACTCGCGGATCTCGGAATCGTCGAGGAGCTCCCAGAGACGCGCGGCGCTCGCCGCTTGTCCGGCATGGGGTCGGGCGGCGTGAATCTCGGGCCGGAAGGGATCCGGCGTCCCGCGCAAACCTTCCAGACTCATCGCTCCGGCTACTTCGAGCGCTTCGAGCGTGCGCTCCGCGCTCAGAAGACTCAACAGCGCGAGCGCGGTCGTGCCTTGTGTCCCATTGATCAGCGCGAGCCCTTCCTTCTCCACCAACTGCAGGGGAAGGAGATCATGTGACGCGAGCACTGTCGCAGCCGGCCGCACCACGCCATCGATTTCGACGTCGCCCTCCCCGACCAGTGCCTGGGCGATATGCGCCAGCGGAGCGAGGTCGCCGCTCGCTCCGACCGAACCCACTTCCGGAACGACCGGGTGTATCCCGAGCTCTAGGAAATCGAGCAGCCGTTGGATCACCTCGAGCCGACACCCGGAGTTGCCGCGGGCGAGGGCGTTGGCCCGCAGCAGCATGATCACCCGCACCACTTCGCGGGGCATCGGTGCGCCAAAGCCACTGGAGTGGCTCCGTACGAGGTTGAGCTGCAACTCCGCGCGCCGCGCCGGCGGAATGAACACCTCCGCCAGGCGCCCAAAGCCGGTCGTGACTCCATAGATGCGCTCATTGCCCCTGAGCAGCTCTTCAATGAAGTCGCGAGAGCGCTTCACTCGGGCCACGGCCTCGGGCGCTAACCTAACCTCGCCACTGGTCCCATCTGCAACCGAAGCGACCTGATCAACAGTGAGAGAGTTGCCGTCGATTTGGAGCACTGAAAGCGTGGCAGAGGTGGCCCAAAGAAACTCTGGGCGATAATAACACCTCTGCCGACGCTGTCAACCCCACCCCGGGTGGGGTGGGGTTGGATCAGATCCCGATGCTAACCCGGCCTGTGTAGGTGCGAGGACGGCCGATCGATGGGCCACTATAGAACGCGCCCTTGAGCGCATAGTGGGCATCCCAGGCGTTGTCGACGAAGAAGTCCGGCCGCACGGTCGTCCGCCCAAACTGGAACTGATACCCCACGTCCCATTGCTGGATGTAGCTCGGTGGCACCTTGAACGCCGAGTTGAAGCAGAGGAGGCCGTTGCAGTAGAGGTTGGAGCCAGGCTGGTAGTTCGGCTGACCCGGTTTCCCAACCGTCGTCTTCGCCGTTGTGTCAGGGCTGTAGGAGTTCGTGAGTCCGGTACCGTAGATGCCCGTGGTGCTTATGTACGCTCGTCCGACCGTGTACAGCAGGTTGGCGACAACCGAGACGCGCTGGTCGTGGTCGAAGTCGAACGTCGTGTTCGGTTGAGCGAGCTGGAAGAAACCGCCCGTGACGGGCCCGTTCGCGTAGCCGTGATTGAGCGCGAAGTTGACGTAGCCTGATAGCGGCGAGCCGGGCGGTACGGCCGTGACAACCGCCTCGATACCGCGTACGTGCGAATCGTTCTGGTTGATGTCGGTCGTGATCGCCGAACCCGGAATCGTGTTGTCGTCGATGCCGGGCTTCGAGTCCTTCCAGTAACCGTCGAGCTTCGTCACGAAGCCGAGCGGGAAGCGGTGGATCCAGGCCACCTCGTAGAACGCGTCGCGCTCGGGGAGGGTCGCGGTCGCTTTGACGCTGCCGGCGCCGGTATCCGACAACGTGATCGATCGCAGGTCTTCGATGTTCGTCGGCAGGAACAGCCGCCCGAAGTACGCGAAGATGGTGTTCGATGGATCGGGGAAGAAGTTGAGCCGAATGCGCGGGCTCCATTGCTCCTGATTGCCGGCGAACGGGGCGACGTGACTATTGAACCGAACGCCCGTGCGCAGCTCGAACCACTCGGCCGGTCGGATCGACGTCTCCACGTAGGCGGCGAAATCGTCGCCCGACAACCCGGAGTTCGCTCCGATGTTGCCTTCCTTTCCCGTCGGGTCGATCAATTGAAAGTTCTCGTGACCGAACGTACGCGACGTGAGCAGACCGACCTGTCCATCGACGAGGCCTGGAGCGATCGGGAACCCGTAATCGGCCTTGAGGCCGACGACGCTGAATTTCCGGTCCTCGAAGACGTTGCGCGGCGTCAGCGTCGGATCCTCGGCGTCGACGTACGTGGGCGCATCCGTGGAACCCGGCCGATATTGCAGGCCGCCGTTTCGGAAGAAGCCGCCGAGGAACAACTCGTTCGGCATGCCGCGCTCGCTCGTGGTCGTGTTATCGCCGAACCGGTGCCGGTACGCCAGGTTGATGAAGTCGTTGACGTCCGTCTCGTGGTCGTGCAGGACTGTCCCGATCGCCGAGTCGTACGGGATCTGGAAGAAGGACATCGAGTAGTTGCCGTCGAGCGTAATGATGTCGCGGTCGGTCGCTAGATACTGGAACTTGGTGAAGCCAAAGTAGTCGTCCCCGTGGTTGCTGAAGTTGATGGGCACGTTGTTCACGGTGCCCTCGACGGGCTCGCGCCGCATGTCCGTGCCCTGCGCCGTACCGGAGGCGAACCAGGCAAACTTTCCTTGGTTCGAGCTCATGCTGAGCGACTGCCCGAGCGAGTTGTACGACCCGAAATACGTCGACTCATCCGCGTGGAAGGCGCCGGTGGGGACTCGGGTTTGGATGTTGATGATCGCGGCGCTCTTTTCGCCGTACGCCGCGTCCCAGCCGCCCGTGATGAAGTCGATGCGCTGCACGACCGCTGGATCGAACAACTCATTGAGGCTGCCGGACACGCCCGACGTCACCGGGACGCCGTCCACGTAATAGGTGTACTCGGCGTGCTGGCCGCGAATATGGACTTCGCCGGTCGGCGCGCGCGCGGCGCCCGCGATGGCCTGCTGCACGACCTGCGATGTCGTGGTCGTCGGGGTATAGTGCGAGTCGTTCTGATTGAACGTCTGGTCGCCGCTCCGGGTATCGACCGACACCGGCGCCTGGGCGGTCACGGCGACCTGTTGTAGTGAGGCCGGGGCGACGACCATGTGGAAGTCCACGGTCTGGTCGCCGGAGATGGTCAAAGGCTTCGTCTGCTGTTGGTAGCCAATGAAGCGTGCGAGGATCGTGTAGTCGCCGGTGGCGATGTTGTGTAACCGGTATCGACCGAACGGGTCGGTGTTCGTCAGCGCGACGACCGCGGTGCCCTTCTCGACGACAACTTCGACCCCCTGCAGCGGGTTGCCGGAGGCGCTGTCGGTTACGGTGCCGGCCACGTCCCCATTGGCGGGCGTCGCACCGGCGGCGGGGTTGGCGAGAACGGCAAGGATGAGGGCGATGCGCGCGACCATGTAGCGATCTCCAAGAGAGCGACGGCGGGAAGTGTCTGGGAGTACGGCGGTTAGTGCTACCACTATCCTATGATCCGTCGTTTCGGGCCCACGAACGGCCGAGATCAACGGACGAAATTCAGATCCGAAACAGCACATCGCGCAGCACCTGCGCGCGAGCGCGGCTCAGTTGGACCTGTTGGTTGTTCGTCAGCACCAGCATGTACGACCCGTTGGGCAACGGGCTGGCGCGACGAACCGCGTCGACGCGCACGAGCGCGCTGCGCGACACGCGGATGAATTGCCGCGGGTCGAGCCGCGCCTCGAGATCCTTGAGTGGGTAGCGCAGCGTGTGTTGCTCGCCCGTCGGGCCGGACAGATACACGATGTCGCGGTCGGATTCGATCGCGATGATCCGTTCTACCGGCAGCAGGACGATGTCATCGTGGTGCCGAACGGGAATCCGGAGGAGATACTGCCCCGGTGCGGTCCGATCGGTGACGTGCATGGCCAGTTGCTCACGCGCCCGCACGATGGTCTGGCGAATGCGCTCCGGCTCGACCGGCTTGAGCAGATAGTCGATGGCGTTCAACTCGAATGCCCGCACGGCGTACTCGTCGTAGGCGGTGACGAACGCGATGAGCGGCAAGCACTCGGGTCTGACGAGACGCACGACCGCCAGTCCGTCGATCTCCGGCATGTGGAGGTCGAGCAGTGCCAGGTCCGGCCGGACGCGCTCGATGAGCGCGACCGCCTCTGCCCCACCCGACGCCTCGCCCACGAGCTCCGCCTCGGCGATCGTGCGCACGGTCGCCGCAAGGAACGCGCGCGCCGGGCGCTCGTCGTCAGCAACGACAACCGTCAGTCTGTCGCTGGTCATGGCGTCCGACGCACAGCACGCAAGGACTGTGTCGCGACGGCACGCACCTCGCGATCACTGTCGGTCGCGGCGCGCTCAAGTGCAACCGTCGCACCGCTTGCCTCAGGTCCCAGGCGCCCGAGCACTGTCGCCGCCGCGGTGCGCACCGAGGGATCGACGTCGTCCAGTGCCGCAACCAGGCGCGGAACGACGCACGCGGGGCTGCCGCTGCTCGCCAAGGCATACGCGGCCTCGACCCGGACGACCGCATCCGGATCCCGAGCGGCGCGCTCGCCGATCGCGCGGAGCGTCTCGGCTGGTGCATGCAGCGCGATCAAGGCCTCGACCGCCCCGGCGCGCACGGCGGCGTCGCTGTCGGTGGAGACCCGCGCGACGGCGCGGAGTTGGTCAACGGGCAGGCCTATCCGACCGAGCGCATTCACCGCCACCAGCCGCACCGAGACATTCGAATCAGAGAGCGCGCCGATGACCGTTGGGATGGCCGCACGAGAGCGCTGGCCAAGCGCGCCCAGCACTTGCGCGGCGTGCACACGAGCGGGCGCCTTCCGGTCGTGAGCGATCACCCCGATCATGATCGGCACGGTGCTATCAGAACCGGGGCCCACGGCAATGAGCGCCGCGGTCGCTTCCGCCTGAACTTCCTCATCCGCGTCGCCGAGGAGGTCCGCCTCGGCTCTGATCACCGAGGGCAATGCGGCCGGGAACGCGGGGACGAGTCGCGTCAACGCATACGCCGCCGTGTCCCGTACGCCCGCGTGCGCGTCACCGATCGCGACGAGCCACTCCGCCAACGATCGACCATGATAGACCGTGTATCTCCTCTCCCGCGCGTGCTCGAGGAGCGCGATCACGCCCGCGGCAAGCACGAGCAGCGCACCGACCATCCACGCATCCCGCCGCACCATGCCTCATACTCATGGTGGCGCGAGCGGGCGTCCATCGAAATACGACGAACGGTCTCGATCAGCCCACGAACGGCTCTCCACGACGACGGCTCGTCGAGACGGCCACGGCCACACCGAGCATGATCATCGCGAGGCAGAGCAGTTGTCCCATGCTCAACGGGCCGAGCACGAATCCGAGCTGTGCATCCGGCTGCCGGGTGAATTCGAGACCGAACCGGACCACACCGTACGCCATCAAGAACGTCGCCGTGAGCGTCCCGGGGCGATACCAGCCCCGCGCGTGGCTTCGGACATCGACCCACCATACGATCGCGGCGACGATGATGCCTTCACCGACCGCCTCGTAGAGCTGCGATGGATGACGGGGCAGATGCGTCGGGTCGGTAGGAAAGATCATCGCCCACGGCACGGCGCTCGGACGCCCGTACAGCTCGGCATTGATGAAGTTGCCGATGCGTCCGAAGAACAGTCCCGGCGTACCGCATACCGCGATCGTATCGGTCACTCCGAGCCACGGCGCTTTCGCACGTCGCGCGAACAGGCCGCTGGCGAGCGCCATGCCGAAGATGGCGCCGTGAAACGACAGGCCACCATTCCAGACCCGGACGATCTCGATCGGGTCATGCGCGAGATCGGCGCGGCTGTAGACGAGCTCGTACACGAGCCGCGCGCCGATCAGCATTCCGATGACGACATACGCGATCAGCTGGTCGATCTGCTCCCGGGTGAGCAGCGACCGGCCACGATCGATGCGTCGGCGCGCCAGAGCGACTCCGACGACGTACCCAACGAAGTACATGACGCCGTACCACCGGAGGCGGAACGGCCCCACGTGGATGATGTCGGGCGGGATGCGCGGATAGGGGATTGGCATTAGGACACGATGAACTGCCGGAAATCGGCGACGAACGGTGCACTGGTGACAGCGCTACGTTCCAGTCGTCGCCCAATATATGCGCACGCGGCGATGGACGGTGGTGATTGTCGGTGAGGACACGGCTGCGCCGCGCACGCTTCGCGTGTCGTCGCACATGATTGCCGGATCGAGCTGGCTCGTCGGCGCGGGACTCGCCGGTGTCGTCGCCTTCGCGGTGACGATCGGCATGGCGTATGGACGACGACACGTTCAGGCTCTCCGTGCGGGCGCCGTCCCTTCCGATCCCGCGACGGCGGTCGCGCTTTTCCGTCGACCTCTTGATCCACCGCGCCGATGAGCTATCGGTCAACCTCGATCGCGTCGCGGCAAAGCTGCATGCTGATGCGGACAAGGTGGCGCGCACGCCATCGATCATGCCCACCGCCGGATGGCTGACGAGCCAGTTCTCGCTGAGCCGGTTTCATCCCATTCTCCACAAGTACCTGCCGCACTTGGGCATCGATGTCGCCGCGCCCTATGGTACGACTGTGGTGGCGCCGGCCGCCGGCACGGTGATCCGGGTTGGCGGACTGGTGCTGGAGATCGACCACGGCAATGGCATCGTGACCAAGTACGGCCACCTGTCGCGCTTCCTCTCACCTACGTGTCGCCATCGACGATTCCCGATCCCGTGCGCCAGGTTAGCCGGCCGCCCGGCGCGCCGGAGGACTGACCGCCGGCAGGTGTGCTACTTCCGCCAGACCTGGTTGTCGCGGTCCATATCGGGGAAAAGCCCATCCGGGTCGATCTGCACCTGAACAACGCTCGGCGATGACGCCACGCGTACAACGTGTCGCCGGGCCCCCGCGAGCCAGACGTCGACCGGCACATCGAGGCGCTGAACGCTGCCATCGGCACGGGTCACGGCGAGGCGAACTGGCATGGGCGCGATGCCCCGGTCCTCGATGACGATCGCGGTCGAGTCGCCTTGTGGCTCGACTGAAGCGATCGCCTGGTCCAAGGGCCACGGCTCGTAGAACCACGTCGTCCAGAACCACGACAGGTTCCGCCCCGCGACGTCGCTCATGGCATTGAAGAAGTCGTACGGGTACGGATGCTTCCCAACCCACCGTCGACCGTACTCCCGATAGGCGCGGTGGAACGTGTCTTCGCCCAGGATACCGCGGAGCGTGGCCAGTACCTGCGCGGTCTTGTCGTAAAACATCGTGAAATAGAAATCTTGCGGATAGAGATCGCCCGGCCACATCAGCGTCATGTCGTCACCCGCCCGCGCCGCAGCGAGGTACAGCGCGCGCTGCCCCTGCTCGGAGTCGTTCGGCCGACCGCCCGTGCGCGGCTCTCCATAGATCGCCCGCATCGCCTGGGCTACATCGAACTGGGTGAACCCCTCGTCCATCCACGGATATCGCGTCTCGTTCGATCCGACCTGCATCGGGAACCACATGTGACCTGTCTCGTGCATCAAGTCGCCCGCGAGCGACAATGTATCGGCCCACGGGGAGATGAGCGTGAGCATCGGATACTCCATCCCGCCGTCATCCAGCACGCCCTCCATGGACGTCATCCGCGACCACGGATACGGCCAGAGGTACGCCGATAGCTGCTCGATCGCGTCGCGCGTATAGCGCGCGCCGCCGATCGCCCACGCTGCAGCGGGTTTGGAGATGCGGTAGAAGCAATCAATGTCGACCGTATCATTGGCGACCAGTGCCCGGGTCGCATCCCACACGTACTGCGCACTCGTCCCCCACGCAAAATCACGGACGTCGGTCGCGCGGAAGTGCCAGGTCGCGGTCGGTCCGTGATTCGCGAACGCGGATGCGCCCGCTGCGTCCGGCGTGACGATATGGACGACGCGTCCGGTGCGCCGCGCTTCAGCCCGTCTCGCGACCGCCGCCGGCGAGAGCACATCGCCCGCGTTCTCGAGCGTCCCGGTCGCACCAACCGACCACGCTCGCGGCACGGTGACGCGGACATCGTAGTCCGCCGGGTCCATGTAGAATTCGGCTTCCAGCAGGTACGGATCGGTCACCCAACCCTCGACGTCATCATAGACGGCGATCTGCGGATACCAGTATCCCATGAAATACACTGAGTGACCTTCGCGTCCCTCGCGGCCATCGGATGGTGATGGCGGCGGCACGTACGACCAGGCGAATTCGAGGGTCAGACTGTCGTGCGGGGCGAGCGGCACGGTGAGCGGAATCCACATCACGGTGCCATCGACCGTGTATCCCTGCACACTCGGCGCCGGCGTCCTTCCGGCCTGCGTGATGGGAACCGCTGTGACGCCCGCCGACGTTGCCGTCATCACGCGCCCATTGACGGCGACGCGCGTCAGCGCGACGCCGCCTGTGATCGGCGCTGGCTGTCGCCGCGGGTTCCCAGCGGCGAACGCGTTCTGCCGTAGGTAGACCGCGATGCGTTGCAGCGCGTCCGGCGAGTTGTTGAGATATACGACGCGCTCGGACCCCGAGACTCGGTCGGTCGCGACATCGAGCCGTGCCCGGATCGAATAGCGCGCATGTTGGACCCAATAGCCAGCGCCAGGGCTTCCCGTGCGGGTTCGCGTGCCTCGCGTGACTGCGCGCGTGTACTCCGGTATCTCGTATACGGGTCCCGGGACCGGACGCCCACCCTGAGCGGTGATGGCTGGCTCTAAGGGTGGCGAGGGTTGGGTCTGCGCCGCGAGTCGCGCAGCGTGGAGCATCAATGAAAGAGCGAGGATTCTCTTCGGCACCGCGCGAATCTAACGCGCTCCGACGGATGCCACACACTGAGCATTCGTCGTCGCGTACGGTCAGTCCATCCGCTCACAGCGCTCACCCGTCGGATTTCCCTGCCCCCTGTGACGACATCGCACTAGACGTCCTCGCCGTCGTGGCCAACAGCGTGCGTATCCCGCGATTCACCCGGCAGTACTAACGCAGGTAGCTCTTGATGATGTCGAGGAGCTGTTCCGCCGCTTCGCGCTCAGGCGAATTACCGGCGGCGTCCGGATCGACGACGTGGGACATGATGTGATCTTCGAGAATCTCGGCCATGAGAGAGCTGATGGCTCCGCGGCAGGCCGCGAGTAAATGCAACGCCCGCTCACACTCGGCGTCAGCCTCCAGCAGGTCTTCGGCCGCTGTGATCTGGCCGGCGATCCGCCGCACGCGGTTCAGCAATTTCTGGCGTTCGCGGAGCGTGTGAGGCATGGTCCGTCGTGAGAACATTTACGGTTTTTTTATGTCTCCGAACAGTGACGTCGACTGCTTGACATTATATACCTGGGTAGGATATAGTGCCAGCCTGTCTACGAGGATGGACCCATGCTTCCCGTTCGCTCGCTGAGCCGCCACACCCGGAAAGTCGCCGCGGTTACGGTCGCGGTGACCCTCGGTGCCTGTGGGCGCTCAGCACCCCCCGCCGACACACCTGCGTCCGTCAGCGGCAGTGACGGCCAAGTGACAATCCCGCAGTCATCACCACTCCGGTCCGCGCTCTCGTTCGACACGGCCCGTACCGTCGCCGTGAGCGATGTCGTGCTCGCGACCGCGTCGGTCGAGTCCGAGCCGGAGCGAACGGTCAAGCTCTATCCCCCGATGGCCGGTCGGGTGGTCGCCTTGCACGTTCAGCTCGGCGACGCCGTCACGAGGGGCCAGCCGTTGATCACACTCGACTCCCCGGATTTCACATCGGCACAGGCCGACTACGCGCATGCGGTCACTGCTCTCCATCAAGCGACGAATAACCTGGCGCGGGAGCGCGACCTCGCGAAGTACGGCATCGCGGCCACGCGCGATGTCGAGCAAGCCGAGACCGATTTCTCGCAGGCGGATGGCGACTACCATCGGGCCGCATCGCACCTCACGCTCCTCGGCATCGATACGCGCATGGCGCTCAAGGACCAAGCCCTCGTGCTGCGCTCGCCCATCGCCGGGCGAGTGACGGATCTGTCCGTCGGCGTCGGCGAGTTCCACAATGACCCCACGGTCCCCGTCATGACCGTCGCTGACCTCGGGTCCGTCTGGCTGACGGCGAATGTCGCCGAAAAGGATGTGCACATCGTCAAGGTGGGTGATCGCGCGGCGGCGGTCCTGAGCGCCTACCCGACCGACACCGTGCACGGCATCGTCTCCATGGTCAGCGACGTGGTCGACACCGCGACGCGGATGACCAAGGTCCGTGTCACACTCAAGAACCCCGGCGAGCGCCTCAAGCCCGGCATGTACGCGACGGTGACGTTCGCCGCGCGCGCCGAGCCTCGCGTGGTCGTGCCGGCGACCTCCCTTCTCCAAGTTCGCGACTCGAACTACGTCTTCGTCGAGACCCAGCCGTGGACGCTCGTGCGGAGGCCCGTCGTGATCGGTCGGATGGTCGGGAGCGGGATCATCGTGCGTGACGGTCTCTCGTCCGGGCAGCGCATCGTGTCACGGCAAGTGGTGCTCCTCCAATGATCGATCGCCTCGTCAGCTGGTGCATCGAGAACCGGTGGACCGTTGTCTTCCTGTTCGTGCTGCTGGTGGCCGGCGGCATCTACTCGTGGTCCCAGCTCTCGCTCGAAGCGTACCCGGACATCGCGGATACCACGGCGCAGGTGGTGACGCAGTACCCCGGCCACGCGGCCGAGGAGATGGAGCAGCAGATCACGATGCCTTTGGAGCGCGAGCTGGCCGGCACCCCGGGCCTTCAGGTCATGCGCTCCCGAACCACGTTCGCGCTGTCGCTCATCACGCTCGTCTTCCGCGACGGCGTCGACGACTATTGGGCGCGGCAGCGCATCAACGAACGGATTCAAAACGTCACGCTGCCGAACGGGGCGACGCCCGGTCTCGATCCGATCTCGTCGCCGATCGGCGAGATCTACCGCTACACACTGGAGTCGCCACATCGGAGTCCGCGCGAGCTCAAGGATCTTCAGAACTGGGTCGTCTTCCCGCAGTTCAAGCAAGTGGCGGGCGTGGCCGATGTCACGCTGTTCGGTGGCGAGACCGTGCAGTTTCAGCTGGTCGTCGATCCCGCGAAGCTCACGCAGTTCGGGCTGGCGCTGCGCGACGTCGAGAACGCCATTACGGCCAACAACGCCAACGCCGGCGGCAGCATCCTCGTCACCGGCGAGCAAGGCGTGGTGGTGCGTGGCATCGGTCTCATCACGTCGCTCGATGACCTGGGCAACGTCGTCGTCACGCAGAAAGGCGGCGTCCCGATCTTCCTCAGGGATCTCGGGCTCGTCCACCTCGGTACGCTGCAGCGCGAAGGGATCGTCGGCAAGGACGACAACCCGGACGTCGTCACCGGCATCGTTCTCCTGCTCCGCGGCGTCAATCCCTCCCCGGTCCTCGAGGGCATCCACCAGAAGGTCGCCAAGCTGAACGGCGGACTCCTGCCGCCGGACGTCAAGGTCGTACCATATCTCGACCGCACCCGGCTCATTAACACGACCATCCACACGATCGGGCGCACGCTGCTCGAAGGGTTGACGCTCGTCACACTCGTCGTGCTGCTCTTCGTCGGCAGCGTGCGTGGCGCCATACTCATCGCGCTCACGATCCCGCTCGCCCTGCTGTTCGCGTTCGTCTTGATGCACTTCTTCAACATCCCGGCGAACCTGCTGTCGCTGGGTGCCATCGACTTCGGTATCATCGTCGACGGATCCATCGTGCTCGTCGAGACGATCCTCCGCCGTCGAGAGGCGAACCCCGAGGTCGAGCTGACGGAGAATGCCGCGCGCACCGCGGCGCTCCAGGTGGCGCGGCCGATCTTCTTCGCGACGCTCATCATCATTCTGAGCTATCTGCCGCTGTTCGCGTTCCAGCGGGTCGAGCGCAAGCTCTTCACGCCCATGGCGTTCACGGTCGGATTCGCATTGCTCGGTGCGCTCGGCACCGCGTTGCTGCTCATGCCGGGGCTCGCGTACATGCTCTACCGGAAACCCGGCCGCATCTTCCACAACCGCCCGCTCGAATGGGTCCACGAGCAATACCGGAGTCTGCTCGAGTACGTCGTCGCGCAACCGCGACGCGCCGCGATCCCCGGCGCCATCGCGGCCGTGTTGGCCCTCGTGCTGCTGGCGACGCTCGGGCGCGACTTCCTGCCGTATCTCGACGAGGGCTCGATCTGGCTGCAGGTCGAGATGCCGCCCGGCATTTCGATCGCCAAGGGCAGCGAGATGGCGGTGCAGCTCCGGCAGGTCGTGCGCACGTTCCCCGAAGTCTCCTACATCGTCACGCAGCTCGGACGTAACGAGGACGGCACGGACCCATGGACGCCGTCGCACATCGAAGCGTCGGTCGGCCTCAAGCCCTATGACGAATGGGGTGGGGACAAGCAGGCGCTCATCCGGCGCATGGATGCGCGGTTCCAACAGATGCCCGGGTTCCAGGTCGCGTTCTCGCAACCCATGATCGATGGCGTGCAGGACATGATCGCCGGCGCGCACAGCCAGCTCGTCGTCCGGGTATTCGGCGATGATTTCCGCGAGACGCGCTCGATCGCCGAGCATGTGCGCGACGTGCTCGCGGCAATACCGGGTGCGGCCGACCCGGCGATCGACCAGGAGCCGCCGCTCCCGCAGCTGCAGATCGTCGTCGATCGGGCCGCCGCGGCGCGATACGGCATCAATGTCTCCGACATCGCCGACTTGATTCAGACCGCGGTCGGCGGGCAGGCGCTCTCCCAAGTCTTCATTGGCGCGCGGCGGTACGATGTCACGGTGCGATTCGCCGACTACTCGCGGAACAGCCCGGCCGCGATCGGGGATCTGCAGCTGGTCACGGCATCGGGCGCGCGCATTCCACTCTCGCAGGTGGCGGCGATCAGGGAAGACGCGGGCGAGAGCACGATCACCCACGAGATGGCGCGGCGGCACCTGACCGTCAAGCTCGACCTTCGCGGCCGCGACCTGGCCACATTCATCACGCAGGCCAAGCGCGAGATCGAGACACGCGTGCCATACGATCACCAGAAGTACGACATCGCGTGGGGCGGCGAGTTCGAGAACCAACAGCGCGCGCAGGCGCGTCTGGCCGTCATCGTGCCGGCGGCACTCGCGCTCATCTTCGTGCTGCTATACGCTCAGTTCAAGGATGTGGCTCAGGCCGGGCTGATCCTGCTCAACGTGCCGCTCGCGCTGCTGGGCGGCGTGTTGGCGTTGCACCTGCGCGGCATGACGCTCAACGTGTCGAGTGCGGTCGGCTTCATCGCGCTCTTCGGCGTCGCCGTACAGAATGGCGTCATTATGGTAGCGAACCTGAACCGGTGGCGAACGATCGCCGGCGTGTTTCTTGTCGACGCGGTCCTGGACGGAGCCGAGGAACGGCTGCGGCCCGTGCTCATGACGGCGAGCGTGGCGACGCTCGGGCTCATGCCCGCGGCATTGGCGCGCGGCGTCGGGAGCGACGTGCAGCGGCCACTCGCCACCGTGATCGTCGGCGGACTGATTACCGCGACGATCTTGACGCTGGTCGTCCTGCCGGCACTCTACGTGATGTTGGAAACGGCGCGCGCGCGCCGCGGGGCACGCGCATGAGACGGACGCTTGCTGGATGCGCCCTCGTCCTGGCCGCGCCGGTCGCGGCGCAGGAGCCCGCGACGCCGGTCACGCCAGTGTCGCTGCCGGCGGCGTCACTCATCGAAGCGGAGCCCGTGGTCCGGCTGTCGCTGGCCGAGTACATCGCCCAGGTGGGGCGGCTCAACCTCGACTACGCCGCGCAGACGTTCAGCGTGCCGATCGCCGACGCGCAGGTGTCGGTGGCGCACCTGTACCCGAACCCCACGATCGCGTGGGGGACTGCGCTCGATGTGTCGGGGCAACACCAGGCGACCTCCTACGACGTCGGCCTCACACAGACGATCCTGCTCGGTGGGAAGCGCGGGTCGCGCACCGACGTCGCGCGTCGGCAACTCGACGCGGCCAAGGCCCAGCTCGACGATTTTCTGCGCACGCTGCGCGGGACGGCGGCGACCGCTTACGTCGACGCGGTACACGCCGAGCAGGTCTATGCGCGCAAACGCCAGACGGCCGAGGACCTCGACCGGCTCGTCGCCCTCAACGAGCACCGCGTGCACGCGGGCGATATCGGCGAGATCGACCTGGCGCAGTCGCGCGTCGACGCTGCGCAGGCCCGCGGCGACTTGCTGTCGGCGACCAACGATGTCCGCTCCGCCCGTCTCGCGCTCACCGGGCTCCTGAGTCCGCGCCGGCCCGATACACTCGTCGCCCCCGCGGCACCGCTCGAGCTGGTGTCGTTGCCGGGCGTGGGACCTGATGTACCAATCACGCCGGCGCTGCTCGCCGCCGTGGCCAATCGTGATTCCGCGGCACGGGCAACCGACACGCTGACTGGCGGCCTGCGTGCGCCGGCAGGTGCGGCCGCGGCGGCAACGACGCCGCAACCCGGATTGGACCTCGACAGTCTGACACGCGCCGCGCTCAACTCGCGGCCCGACGTGATCGCGTCACGGCGGCTGCGCGATGCCGCGGTAGCCGGTGTCCGCGTCGCGCGCGGCGATCGGTGGGCGGATGTCGACATCACCGTGGGGACATCGTACTTCTCGCGCGGCACGAGCGCGATCGATCCGACGCCCGTGTTCTCGTCGTTCAACGTCGGACTGTCGTTTCCCATTCCGCTGTCGAACTTCACGCACGGCGAACTGAACGGGGCACGGTATACCGCCAAGCAGGCCGACAAGACCGTGCTGTCGACGGAATGGAAGGCGCAGATCGACGTCAGAACGGCGTGGGCCGCCTATCAGACAGCGGTCGCAACGCTGTCGGAATTTCGCGGCACGGTATTGCTCGACGCCGAGCGCGTGCGGCGGGCGAAACTGTACAGCTACCAGCACGGATCCGCGTCGCTCCTCGACGTGCTGACCGCGGAGCAGGCCGCGAACGACGTGTACATCGCGTCGTACGACGCGCAGCAGCAATACGCTCACGCGCTGGTCGGGCTCGGCCAGTCGTCGGGCCAGTGGTCCTTCGTCTACGCGAGCGCCGACAGCCTGGCGCACTAGCACTCGACGTTAGAACGGCGGCGCGTGCGCCGTGGCGTAGTGCTTCATCGCTTCCTCCACCTGTTCCGTCGCCAGCGAGTGGTACGCCTGCGCGACGTACGCGTGGTAGGCAGCCTTCTCGTGGTTGCCCGAGTCGTGGTATTTCGCGGCCTCCTTATGGTGCCGCGCGGCCTGCTCGTAGTGCTCGGCTGCTTCCCGATGGTGGCTGGAACCGTGGTGGGTCATGGCTAGTCTGTGGACGGAGGTGGAGTGGTGAGCGCCAGGTACGCGCCGCTCACGTCGCGGTCGCCCAAACCGGCTTGCAGGGCGCTTTCCCATTGCGTCGCGATCGACTGCGTCATCGGGAGCCGCCGGTGGGCGCGGTTCGCGGCGTCGAGGGCAAGGTGCAGATCCTTCGAGGCCAGCGCAAGCGAAAAGTCGGGATCGAAGGCTTCGCGATCGATCTTGTCGAGCTTCGAAAGTGCCCATGGCGCATCGAGCGCGGTGGATCCGATGCACGCCGAGACGTCGCTCAAGGACACGTCGAGGGACTGGGCGAGCACGGCCACCTCGGCGATGCCTTCGTCGAGCACGGCGAGCCAGGTGTTGAGCACGAGCTTCATGCGCGAGCCGCTACCGGCGTGTTCCCATCGCATCGTCTTGTGACCCAGCACCGAGAACACCGGCGCCAACGCATCGAGCGCCGCGGCAGGTCCGGACGCGAGAATCAGCAGCTTCCCCTCTTCCGCGGGGCCCTTTGATCCGGACACTGGCGCATCCACGAACACGACGTCGCTTCGATGCGCCTGGGCGAGCGCCATGGCGCGCTCGGTTCCGTCGACGCCGATGGTGCTCATCTGCAACCACGTCGCGCCGGGCGGCATCGCTGCCAGTACTCGTGGCATCGTCTCTTCGATCGAGGCGATCGTCGGGACCATCGTGAGCACGACACGGGCGTCGCGCACGGCGTCTTCTGGCGTCACCGCGACCCGGGCGCCGGCTGTCGCAAGCCGCTCGGCCGCGGCGTGTGACACGTCCCACACGGTCACCCGCATTCCCGCACCGAGGAGTCTCCGGGCAAACGCCGATCCCATCGTACCGACGCCCAGGACCGCGATATTCTGCGTGGATTTCATAGCGTGAATGATGCGTGGGTGGGACGAGCGCGGTAATTCCCGCAATGGGGAGTGCGTGCTATCGCACCGGGCTGGCATGACGCCCTGCCCCGAGGCGCGCGGTGAGTGCCGCGATGAAACGGACTGCCGCTACCGGCCGAGTCCGCCCGGCGCGCCACGCGACGGCGATCTGGCGGACCGGCTTGCCTGGCCGCAGACGAAGGTAGCGACAGCGGTCGGAGCGATCCGCCGCCGCCGCCATCTCTGGCACGAGCGACAGCCCGAGACCGAGGGAGACGAGCTCGGTAATCGTGGAGAGCTGGGTCGTGCGACAGACGACCTGAGTCGCGATGTGTCGCGTCGAGCAGAAGTGATCGATCTGGCGGCTCAAGCAGTGCATGTCGGCGAGCGCCACCGTCGGCTCGCCCCGCAACTCCGATACGCGGAGCTCGGCGCGCGCGGCGGCCGGATGATGCCGCGGTAGCGCGACGAGCAACTCCTCCTCGCCGATGACCTCCAGGTCCAGCAACGCGTCATCGAGCGGCGTGCTCACGAGCGCGCAATCGATCTCGTTGTTCTCGAGCGCGTCCACGAGCGCTTCGCTCAGATCCTCGCGCACCGAGATGGCGCACGTGGGATAGGCACGGCGCAGCGCGCGCAACGCCGGCGGGAGGAGATACGGCGCCATCGTCGGAATCGCCCCGACGATGAGCGTCCCGGGACCGTCCTCGGCTTCGCGCTTGAGGTTCGTCTCCGTCTCGCGGATGTCGGCTAAAATGCGGCGGGCGCGCGGCAGCAGCGCCCGCCCCGCATCGGTGAGGGCCACGCCGCGGCCGAGCCGGTCGAACAGCGTCGCCCCCAACTCCTGCTCGAGTTTCTTGAGCTGCTGACTGAGCGACGGTTGCGCAATGAAGCACCGCTCGGCGGCACGGCTGACGCTGCCGCATTCGGCCGTGGCCACGAAGTAGCGCAGCTGGTGCAATTCCATAGTTTGTACCTATCGATCTTGGAGATAATCCATCTTGGACAACTATATACTCGGCGACTAGGCTCCGCTACATGGAGAAACCGCCCGTACTCACGACCGCCAACGGCGCCCCGATCGGCGTCCAGCAGGCCTTGACCGCTGGTCCGCGCGGCCCGGTGCTGATGCAGGATGTGCAGCTCATCGAGCAGATGCAGCACTTCAACCGCGAGCGGATTCCCGAGCGGCCCGTGCACGCGAAGGGGTCCGGCGCCTACGGCACCTTCACGGTGACGCGGGACATCACGCGGTACAGCCGTGCGGCGCTCTTCGCGCGCGTCGGCCAGTCGACGCCGGTGTTCGCGCGATTCTCGACTGTCGCGGGCGAGCGTGGCGCGGCCGACGCCGAGCGCGACGTGCGCGGATTCGCGCTCAAGTTCTATACGGATGAGGGGAATTGGGATCTCGTCGGGAACAACACGCCCGTCTTCTTCGTGCGCGATCCGTACAAGTTCCAGATGTTCATCCACACGCAGAAGCGGCATCCGAAGACGAACCTGCGCGACATGGACATGCAGTGGGACTTCTGGTCGCTCTGCCCCGAGTCACTGCATCAGGTCACCATTCTTTTTTCCGACCGCGGCATTCCGACGAGCTATCGGCACATGCACGGGTTCGGCAGTCATACCTACTCGCTCGTCAACGCGCACGGCGAGCGCGTCTGGTGCAAGTTCCATTTCCGGACGCTGCAGGGCATCGACACGATCCCCGACGAGGACTCCTCGGCGATCATCGGGCAGGATCGCGAGAGTCACCAGCGGGACCTCTTCGACGCGATCGCGCGCGGCGACCATCCGCGGTGGCGCATGTCCATCCAGGTCATGACGGCATCCGAGGCCGAGGCGTTCCGGTGGAATCCGTTCGATCTGACGAAGGTCTGGCCGCACCGCGAGTTTCCGTTGATCGAGGTCGGCACGCTCGAGCTCAATCGGAACCCCGAGAATTATTTCGCCGAAGTCGAGCAGGCCGCGTTCAAGCCGAGTGCGTTCGTGCCGGGTGTGGGGCCGAGTCCGGACAAGATGCTGCAAGCGCGGCTCGTGAGCTATGCCGACGCGCACCTGCATCGCCTTGGCGTCAATCACCATCAGGTGCCGGTCAACGCACCGCGCCAGAGTCCCGCCAACTACATTCGCGACGGTGCGCTCGCGATGGCTCCGTACGGAGATCGCCCGAACTATTGGCCGAATAGCGTCGCCGGGACGCCGACGCCCGACGCCTCGTACAGCGATCCCGCATGGCAGGTTGCCGCGGCCGTCGCTGACCGGTTCGATTCCACGGGTCAGGATGATTTCACGCAGGCGGGTGATCTGTACCGGCTGCTCGATGACAGCCACCGCGACCGCCTCACGACGCGCATCGCGGGAGCGCTCGGCCAGGCCCGCCTCGAGGTCCAGCGCCGGCAGCTCGCGCACTTCGCGAAGGCCGACGCCGATTACGGACGGCGCGTCGCGGACAAGCTCGGATTGCACGATCGCGTGCTCGTGGAGGCCCAGTGATGGTGACGACGGTCACGCGGGTGTTTGATGCGCCCGCGAATCGGATGCTGCCACTCCTGGGTCGCGTACTGCGCGAGCGTCCGTACCTCCTCACACTGACCGGGTCGAGCGGCGGCACGCTTCGCTTCGCGCTGCCTTCAGCGACCGGTCACCTGAGTCCTGGCGCCTTCTGGTCACTGCTCGGCGCACGCGTGCGCGAGATCACGCTTGTCATCGAGCCGCACGGCGAGACGTGCGAGATTCGATTGTCCGTCGCGGGGCGCATGCCCAAGGGAGCGGTCGCCGAGCTCGACTCGGCACTGAGTGGTCTCGCTCGGGCGCTGCTGGAGGAGACGCTGCTCACTTCAACCGCGACAAGGTAATGATGTCGCGGTTCTCGAAGACCGGACCCGGGCGTTTCCCTGCTCCCTGCACGGCGACGTTCACCATGACGCGAGCCAGATCATCCGCGCGGATCACCTGGTTCGGGAATACGATCCGAAACGCCGGGTAGATCGCGCGCAGCAGGCGATAGCCGAAGTTCGGCTCCTTTCGCGGCTCCACGGGATAGATGTACGCGGGTCGAAAGAGGTACACATGCGGGAACCCCATGGCGAGGAGCGCCTTCTCGGCCTCTCCCTTGTACCGGGCGAAAGGGATCCGGCTGCGACCCGTCGGATCCGCTCCGCTCCCGCTCAAGAACGCGAACGTCGCGCCGGGGCTGCTGCCGTGGAGCACCCGCGCGAACTCAATCGGGTAGTCGACCGTGGTCTTCCGAAGCTCCGCGTCCGGCACGGCTCCGGTATAGGCGCCGAGGCAGAACACCGCCGCATCCTGACCCGAGAGGACTGGCGCGAGCGCGGAGCAATCCGCGAAGTCTCGATGCAGCACCTCGTTGAGCTTCGGGTGCGAGCGGCCGAGCGTTCGGCGCCCGATGGCTGTCACGCGTTCGACGTTCGGGTCGTCGAGCGCGTAGCGAAGGGCGTAGCCGCCCACCATACCGGTCGCACCCACCAGAGCTAAGCGCGTCATGACAGCGCACGCTCCTCGATCCAGTCGACGTAGAGCAGACGCTCCGCGAACAGCCAGGCGCCATCCGTCTTCGTGAAGGTGTCATAGTAGCGGAGATAGGCGAGCATCACCCGTCGTTTTGTGCCGTCGACCGTCAGGTGATGCGCGATGCAGTACGCCTCCCCAGTCGCCCGGTCGCCGGTGAGCGTCAGGATCGTGCTCTGGCCAACGAAGTGCATGGTTGCCGCATACTGGTTGAGATCGGCGAAGACGGGCGCGAGCGCCTCCCGCGAGTGCAGCTCCTGCGTCGGCTTCGGGTCTTTGGCGTTCATGTACACCACAAAGTGGGTATCTGGTGTGAAAAGCGCCATCTGTCCTTTCGCCTCGCGCCGATCGGCGCAATGCGCGTACGCCTCGACCAGCTCGCGAATGGCGAGGCGGTCGGCGGCCTCGGTGGGGGATATGCTGACGTGCGCGCTCATGAGTGGATCTCGCCTGTTGAACTCGTGAAAGTATGCGCGATCATGCCACGAATCAGCCGTCGCGCCCGGAACACCCGCGAGCGGATCGTGCCGACCGGAACGCCACAGATGGCCGCCGCGCTCGCGTACGTCTGGTTCTCGACGTCCACCAACACGATCGTGGACCGGAAGGGCTCGGGCAAACGATCGATGGCCCGGGAGACCACGGCAACCAGATCGCGTTCCGCGGTTTGCTCATGGATATCCAGCGTCGATGCAACCTCATCGTTCTCATACTCGGCGTGCCGGCGCGTCCGCAGGACCTCGTGAATGTGGCGATGCCGGCAGATCGTGAACAGCCAGCGGAGCGCGTTGCTGCCCGGGATGAACGTGTGCCAGGACCGATACGCCCGGAGATACGTCTCCTGCACCAGGTCCTCTGCGTCGGCCCGATTCCGTGTCAGAGCGCAGGCAAACCGGTATACATCATCGAACCATTGGAGCGTCTCGCTCTCGAAGCTCATGGCACCATGAGTACATCAGACCAGTACCCCGGGCTATCGTGCTTTTCCGTGGAGGAGGACTAATGGAAATCCATTATTGCCCGGCGATCCGGCCGCTATACTAATTGGGGATGACCCATTTCGTGTACGTGGTCGATGATGACACGGACATGCGTGAGGCCTTAGCCGATCTCTTGTCCGCGGCCGAGCGCAATGTGGTCACCTTTGGCTCCGCGAGCGAGTATCTGGCGTTCCCACGCCCCGATGTGGCCGCGTGCCTCGTTCTGGACCTGGACCTACCGGACATACATGGGCTGGCACTCCAGTCTCAACTCGCGGACGGAACGCATCCACCGATCGTGTTCCTCACGGGGTATGGCGATATCCCTAGCAGCGTGCGCGCTCTCAAAGCCGGTGCCGTGGATTTTCTGACCAAGCCGTGCCGTGATGTGGCGCTCCTCGAAGCGGTCGATGCGGCCATCGCGCGCGACCGCGAGGCGCGACTCGCGCGGGCGGATACGCAGGTGCTGGAGTGCCGGTTCGCCACGCTTTCGCCACGAGAGCGCGACGTGCTGCCGCTCATTGTCCAGGGATTGCTCAACAAGCAGGCGGCGGCCACGCTGGGTATCAGCGAGACCACCCTCCAGTTTCACCGCCGCCAGGTCTTCGCAAAAATGCAGGCGGGATCCGTCGCCGAACTGGTGCGGATGAGCGCCCGGCTTGGTATCGGATGACCCCCGTCGTCGCTGTCGTTGATGACGATACCAGCATGCTGCAGTCGTTGGGCGATCTGCTCGAGTCGGCGGGGTACGCGGTGCGTCTCTTCCCGTCAGCCGCGTCACTGCTGAGCGAGGTCGATCTCGCCGGGATCGATTGTCTCGTGACCGACATCGGCATGCCCGTCATGGATGGCCTGGAGCTCAAACGCATCGTCCGTCGCCGTCGCGCGGGGCTGCCCGTCATCCTCATCACCGGCCACGAGGTGACCGACGAGATGCTCGACTGCTTCCGGAAGCCATTCAACGATCATCAGCTGCTCGCGGCCGTGCGCAACGCGATCGGAAGCGTGAAATAGA